>NZ_JAQQEG010000030.1:0-112634 GCF_046027395.1 Paraburkholderia dipogonis
CGGCGGCGCCCCCCCATTTCGCGCGGCCCCCCCCCCCCCCGCGGGGCCCCCCCCCCCGGAGTTTGACCTCACGATGAGCGCCACGCCATGACCTATGCGTTCGATTTCAGCGGCTTCGGCCTCTATGCGGGGATGCTCGCGCGCGGCGTCGCCGTGACCTTGGGGCTGACGGCCGTCTCGACTTTGCTCGGCGGGATCGTCGGCATTGCCGGTGCGAGCGCGGCGGTGGCCGGGCCGAAATGGGCGCGCTGGGTGGTGGCGAGTTATGTGGAGCTGATCCGCAACACGCCGTTCATCGTGCAGTTGTTCTTCGTGTTCTTCGGCTTGCCGAGCCTCGGCATTCATATCGATGAAGTGCAGGCCGCGATTCTCGCCATGACCGTCAATCTCGGCGCTTACGCCATCGAGATCGTGCGCGCCGGCATCGATTCGATTTCACGTGGTCAGGTGCAGGCGGCGCAGGCGCTCGGTCTGCATGGGCGCCAGGTGTTTCGCTTCATCGTGCTGCCGCAGGCCATCGCCAACGTGTTTCCCGCGTTGCTGAGCCAGGTGCTGATCGTGATGCTCGGCTCGGCGGTGGTCTCGCAGATCTCGGTGCCCGATCTCACCTATGCGGCCAACTTCATCCAGTCGCGCAACTTCCGCTCGTTCGAGAGTTACCTGATCATCACCGCGACGTATCTGGTGCTGTCCATCGTGTTGCGGCAAATCCTCAACCGGCTCGGTCGCGGTCTGTTCGCCGGCCGTGTGGCGCGCGGCAACGAAAGCGCCCCGCGCAACTGGCGCAATCGCCTGATGTGGCGCGGCGCCCGCACTCTGCCCACGGAGCGTTGATCATGGTCGAATTCACGCTGTGGGATATCGCCCGCAATCTGTTGCTCGCCGCCCGCTGGACGGTGCTGCTGTCGTTGATCGCGTTCGTCGGCGGCGGCATTGTCGGGCTGATTCTGCTCGCGATGCGCGTGTCGCCGATCGCCTGGCTGCGCCGCATCGTCGTGGTCTACGTGGAAGTGTTTCAGGGCACGCCGCTGCTAATGCAACTCTTCCTGGCGTTTTTCGGTTTGCCGCTGCTCGGCGTCGATGTGTCGCCGTGGGTCGCGGCCACCGTCACCTTGACGCTGTACACGAGCGCGTATCTGGTCGATATCTGGCGCGGCTGTGTGGAAGCCGTGCCGCGCGGTCAGTGGGCCGCGGGCGCGAGTCTCGGCATGACGTTCGGCCAGCAGTTGCGCTATATCGTGTGGCCGCAGGCGCGGAAAATCGCGGTGGCGCCGACGGTCGGGTTTCTCGTGCAAGTGGTGAAAAGCACCGCGCTCGCATCGATCATCGGCTTCACCGAATTGACCAAGACCGGCAGCATGATCACCAACGCCGCGTTCCGCCCGTTCCCGATCTACGGCATGGTCGCGATGATCTACTTCGCGATGTGCTTTCCGCTGACGTGGTACGCGCGGGCGCTGGAAAAGCGGCAGAAGGTGGGCCAGCATCGGTGAGCTTCGCTGCGGCGCGTGAATGAAGAAAAGCGGCAACCGTGTTGAGCGGTTGCCGTTTCTTTTTGTTGCTCGCCTTGCAGGACTAGCGAGCCGCGTGCGTCGACTTGCGCAGCTTCGCCACGTCGTCTGCCGTCACCGCCGGCGCGCCGTTGTTCCACCCGGCCCGCACGAAAGTGAGCACATCCGCGATCTGCTGGTCGTTGAGCACCGGCGCGTACTTCGGCATCGGATACGGCGCGGGAATGCCGCCGATCACCAGGTCCTCGGTGCCGTTCAGCGTCACGTTGATCAGCGACGATGGATCCTTCTCAAGCACGTTCGGATTGCCGGACAACGGCGCCAGCATCGGCGCGAAGCCGCGTCCATCGACACCGTGGCAGTGCATGCAATACGCCGTATAGACGCGCGCGCCGGCATCGTTCGCGGGACGGTTCAACGACACCTTCGTCGCCTGCGGGTCGTACTTATAAGGCGGGGCACCGCTGCCGCCCGCCGGCGGTAGCGACTTCAGATACGTCGACATGGCGGCGATGTCCGTGTCGTTCATGCCCTGCGTGCTGTTGTTGATCACGCTGGTCATCGAACCGAACGCCGAGGCATGACGATTCGCGCCGGTCTTCAGAAACGCCTGCAGGTCCTGATCGTTCCAGCGGCCCAGACCGACGTTGTGCTCGCCGGTGAGGTTGGCCGCGAACCAGCCGTCGAGCAGGCCACCGGTCAGGAACGCGCTGCCGCTTTCATCGAGCGCCTTCTCCTGGAACGCGATGCCGCGCGGCGTGTGGCACGACCCGCAATGCCCGAGCCCCTGAATCAGATAGGCGCCGCGATTCCACGCCACGTCCTTGCCCGGCTTGTCCTGATAGACGCCCTTCTCCAGGAACACCATGTTCCAGAACTTCAACGGCCAGCGCATGTTCATCGGCCACTTAATGTCGGGCTCGCGATTCGCCTGCTGCACCGGCGCCACGCCGCTCATGAAATACGCGTACAGCGCCTTCATGTCGTCGTCGTTGACCTTCGCGTACGACGGATACGGCATCGCCGGATAGAGGTTGTGGCCGTCTTTCGCGACGCCTTCGCGCATCGCCCGCGCAAAGTCCTCTTCCGTATAGCCGCCGATGCCGGTCTGCCGGTCGGGCGTGATGTTGGTGGTGTAGATCTGGCCCATCGGCGTGGTCATCGGCAGGCCGCCCGCGAACGGCTTGCCTTTGGGCGCCGTGTGACAGGCGACGCAATCGCCGAGCTTCGCCACATAAGCGCCGCGTTGCACCAACGCTGAATCTGCCGCCCGCGCGGGAGTCTGTGCCAAGAACGGCAGCGTCACGCACAACGCCGCACCGAAACCCTTCAGAGTGTTTTTCATGTCGGGCTCCGGTCAGGCGGTTTGCAGTTGGCTGCCGACCGGCAATTGCCGCAGCCGCTTGCCGGTGGCCGCATAAATCGCGTTGGTCAGCGCGGGCGCGAGCGCCGCCGTGCCGGGTTCGCCGATACCGCCGGGCGCCTCGCCGCTCTTCACGATATGCACCTCGATGGGCGGCGTCTGATCGATCCGCAGCATCCGGTAGTCGGTGAAGTTGTTCTGCTCGACGCGGCCGTCCTTGATCGTGATCTCGCTATAAAGCGCCGCCGTGATGCCGAAGATGATGCCGCCCTGCACCTGCGCTTCGATCGTGTTCGGATTGACCACCATGCCGCAATCGACCGCGCACACCACGTGCTTGACCGCCACCTCGCCGTGATCCACCGCGACGTCCACGACGATCGCAAAGAAGCTGCCGAACGCATGCATGACCGACACGCCGCGCCCTTGCCCCTTCGGCAGCGCGCTGCCCCAGTTCGCCGCCTGGGTGGCGACGTTGAGCACGTTCAACGCGCGCGGGGTTTTGCCGAGCAGATCCTGACGGTATTTGACGGGATCGACTTTGGCCTGCGCCGCGAGTTCGTCGATGAAACTCTCCACCACGAAGGTGCCGCGCGTCGGTCCCACGCCGCGCCAGAATGCGGTGGGCACCGCGTGCGGTTCCTGGCGGACGTAATCGATCAACTGGTTGGGCAGGTCGTACGGCAGATCCGACGCGACTTCGACCGCATCCGGATCGATGCCGTTCTTGAAGGCAGGCGGTGCAAAACGCGCCAATATCGAGGAGCCGACAATCCGATGCTGCCACGCGACCGGTTTACCATTCGCGTCCAGTCCCGCTGAGATCTTGTCGTAGTAATACGGGCGGTACATGTCGTGCTGAATGTCTTCCTCGCGCGTCCAGACGACCTTCACCGGCGTCGGCACTTGCTTCGCGACCTTCACGGCCTGCGTGACCATATCGAACTCGAGCCGCCGGCCGAAGCCGCCGCCGATCAGATGGTTGTGCACGACGATCTTGTCGGCCGGCAAGCCCGTGACCGCCGCGGCGGCATCCACCACGCGCGTCGGCACCTGCGAGCCGAGCCAGACATCGCAACCGTCGGGGCGCACGTGGACTGTGCAGTTGATCGGCTCCATGGTGGCGTGCGCGAGGAACGGCTGCTGATACACGGCATCGACGCGCGTCTTCGCATTGGAGAAAGCATTGCCGACGTCGCCGTCCTTGCGCGCCACCGCGCCGTTGCGCTGCGAGGCGTTGGCGAGATCGTCGACGATCTGCTTCATCGACAGAGTCGCGCCCGCGCCCTCGTTCCACTTGATGACGAGCGCCTGCACGCCGCGTTTGGCGGCCCACGTATGGTCGCCGATCACCGCGACGGCGTTGTCGATCTTCACGACCTGGCGCACGCCGGGGATTTTTTTCGCGTGGGTGTCGTCGACGCTGGCGAGCGTGCCGCCGAACACCGGGCAGTTCGCAATCGCTGCGTAGACCATGTCGGGCACGCGCACGTCGAGCCCGAACATCGCGGTGCCGTCCACTTTCTCCGGCGAATCGAGGCGCCTGGCCGCCGTGCCGATCAGCTTGAAGTCCTTCGGGTCCTTGAGCTTGACGTCTTGCGGCGCGGGCAGACCGGCGGCCACGGTCACCAGTTGGCCATAGCCGATGCTGCGCTTGCTGGCCTCGTGAATCACCTGCCCGGCCTGCGCATGGCAGCTTGCCGGATCGACCTGCCATTGCTGCGCGGCCGCGCTGATCAGCATGGTACGCGCGGTGGCGCCCGCTTTACGCATCGGCTCCCACGCATAGCGGATCGACGTCGAGCCGCCCGTGAGCTGGCCGCCGAGCAGCGGGTCCATGAAGAGCTTTTCATTCGGCGGCGCGTGATCGATGGTGACCGCGTCGAGCGGCACTTCGAGTTCTTCGGCGATCAGCATCGGAATCGACGTGTAGACGCCCTGGCCCATCTCCACCTTCGGAATCACGAGCGTGACCTTGCCCGCGGTATCGATCTGAATGAACGCGTTCGGCGCGAACACGCCGCTTTGCGGCGTTTCGACACCGTCGCCGCCGATCACCGATTTGCCGGCCTTCTGATCCTGGCTGGCGGCCGGCATGCTGAAGCCGAGCAACAGGCCACCGCCTGCCGCCGCGCCCACCGTCACACCGAATTTCAGAAAGGTGCGGCGTGAAAAGCCACCTGCGGCGCGTGCGCCGTGCTGTGCATCGAGCAATCCTTGGGACATGTCATGCCCCCTTTGCGGCTTGCTTGATCGCCGCGCGGATGCGGTTATAGGTCCCACAGCGGCAGATATTGCCGGCCATGGCGGCGTCGATGTCGGCATCGGTAGGATTGGGGTTGCTCGCCAGCAGCGAAGCCGCTGACATCACCTGTCCCGACTGACAGTAGCCGCATTGCACCACGTCCAGTTGGCGCCAGGCCTGCTGCACTTTCTGACCGGCCGGCGTGCTGCCCACCGCTTCGATCGTGGTGATCTTCCGGTCGCCGACAGCCGCCGCCGGCAACACGCACGAGCGCACCGCCACACCGTCGAGGTGCACCGTGCAGGCGCCGCATTGCGCGATGCCGCAACCGAACTTCGTGCCGGTCAGACCGACCAGATCGCGCAAGACCCACAGCAGGGGCATGTCGGGCGGCGCGTCGACGGTGTGCGTCTGGCCATTGATATTCAGCGTTGTCATTGAGCGGCTCCGAGTGGGGATTATTGTTTATCAGGCTGTTTAGACAGAGACGTCGAACCAAAACGTAAAGACTCGCCGCGTTTATTCGACAAGCCGGACTAATACGCGCTGCGGCTTTCCGGTCGATGAAAACGGCGGTTAATGCATGGGCGCGAACGCGCCGATACTGACCGGCGAATTGTAGACGCGCATTAAAAAGTTCGCCTCGAACCTGCATGCCGCCGGCCGGCTCGAAGAATTTCGCCGGGGCCGATCGCGCGGCTGAAAGCTGTTTTTAATCGGCGGGAGACTATCCGCGCATCGGCCCGAGGGGCCGGCCTTTATACGATCAGTGAATCTTGTTGAATCAATGCCGGGCGATTTTGTTAGCATGGATCCGGTCTGACTGACTATCCGAAGGAGCAGCACACATGAACGACTCGCAATGCACTCAATTCCTCTCGGACATTCGCCGACCGCTTTTGGCGCTGCACAAAGCCATTCTCGATCACGAGCGTGCCGTGTACGAAAAGGAATTCGGCCCGGTCACGCCGGCGGCTTTCCTGCAGGTGCTCATCAACGGTTCGGGGTTCCGCTGGCTCACGCCGCTCTCGACGGTCATTGCGAACGTCGACGAAATTCTCGACGATAAGGAAGCCGAAGCCGCCGACCGCACCGCCGCGGCCGAAGCGGTAATGGGACTGTTCTCGCCCGACCAGCCAAACAATGCTTTTCTGCCGCGCTATCTGCCGCTATTGCAGGCCGATCCGGCGATCCTGCATCAGCATGGTCAGGTGTCGCAATTGTTGCGCGGGATTGAATCGAAGTAGCCGGTTGCGCGCGGCTTCGTGTGCTCGCGTGGTGCGGGTTCGGGCCGCGCTTTGATTGCGCTTTGATTGCGCTTTGATTGCGCTTTGATTGCGATTCGCTGTCGGCGGATCGCGAGCGCGGTGCGCAGCGTTCATGCCACCTCGGCTCCCGAATTTCCTCACCATCGGAAAGCGCGTGTTTCGATCGAGCGGGACTCGTCTGCATGATGGCCGCACGGCGGCGGCGTTGACGATTACCAGGCATTTTTGAATGCGGCCAACACAACGAGGCCTTATTTCATGCCAATTTATGCGCGATTCGTAAGAGTGCGTGTTGCGTGGACGGTTCGTTATGCCGTTGAAACGAGTGCGCGATCAAGCCACGATTGAATTTGCCTGGCTTTGCTGAATAAAACAAAGGTGAGCTTCTGCGGGAGGCGTGCGGAGCAGGCTACGAAAAGCCGGTCAGCATGCTTCACGAAGCCCTGCTAAGGTAAGCAGACTTTCTTGCGACGCTCATCGCTATGCAAAACTGGCCGCTCCCCGAAAGCTATACCTTCCGCGATCAAGCCGTGCGCTTCAACGTGACCGGCAATGGTCCGCCGCTGGTGCTGGTTCATGGCACGCCGTTTTCTTCGTATGTGTGGCACCGCATCGCCCCGCATCTCGCGCAGACGCGCACCGTCTATTACTACGATCTGCTCGGCTATGGACAATCCGAACAGCGCGACGGCCAGGACGTCTCGCTCGGCGTGCAGAATGGTTTGCTGGCGGAATTGCTCGCGCATTGGCAACTGAAAAGCCCGGATGTCATCGCGCACGATTTCGGCGGCGCGACTTCATTGCGCGCGCATCTGATCGATGGCTGCGACTACCGCAGCCTCACGCTGATCGATCCGGTGGCGGTCGCGCCATGGGGTTCGCCGTTCGTGCGGCATGTGCGCGAACACGGTGACGCGTTTGCCGGACTGCCGCCCTACATTCACGAAGCGGTGGTGAAAGCATACGTGCGCGGCGCGATCGCGCGCGAGATTCCGGACGACGAACTCGCGCCCTATGTGATGCCCTGGCTCGGTGCAACCGGCCAGCCCGCGTTTTACCGGCAGATCGCGCAAATGGATCAGCGCTACACCGACGAGGTCGAAGCGCGCTATCCGCAGCTACGCTGTCCGGTGCAAATTCTGTGGGGCGAAGAGGACCAGTGGATTCCGCTGGCGCGCGGCCGTCAACTGGCCGCGGCCATAACGGAAGCGCGCTTTCAGGTGGTGCCGAAAGCCGGCCACCTGATGCAGGAAGACGCGCCGGAAGCGATCGTTGCCGCGGCGCTGCTGTGGCTGGATTAAGGGTGTACGATTAGCCGCGTCCTTGCGGCAGGTACGGCATGGGGTCGATCGGCTTGCCGTCGCGGCGCAATTCAAAGCCCACGGAAACGCGCGAATTGTTTTCGTCGCCCATCTCGGCGATCTGCTGTCCTTGCACGACGATATCGCCGATTTTGACCAGCAGCTTGCGGTTGTGCGAGTAGGCGGTCAGAAAGTCCTTGTTGTGCTGGACGATGATCAGGCTGCCGTAGCTGTTCAGGCCCGTGCCGGCGTACATCACCTTGCCGTCGGCCGCGGCCCGCACCGGATCGCCCGGCTTGCCGCCAATTTCGATGCCGCGCGTTTCGCCCGGCTGGAAGCCTTCGACCACGCGCCCGCCCGCGGGCCAGGCTAGTGATACGCGGTTCGCGTGCCGCGCGGTTTGCTGCGCCACTTCGCGTGCTTCAGCGGCACTGAGCGTGGGCGACTGTACGGACTGCGCGGACTGCGACGCTGACGCTGACGCTGACGGCGACGCTGACGCTGACGGCGTCGCCCCCGGCGTGGAGGCCGGCGCCGCCTGCCGCGCCGCAACCGAAGCCGCCGGCGCGGACGCCGCCGCGGCCTTCGCCGCCGCATTGGCCGCGTTCACCGCCCGCACCATTTCCGGCGACGCGACGTGCAGCACCTGTCCCGACTTCAAGCGCGAGGACGCCTTCAATCCATTCCAGGCCTGCAACTGCTTCACGCTGCAATGATGATGCTGGGCGATGCGCGCCAGGGTGTCGCCACGCTTGACGCGATACACCAGCGGCGGCGATTTCTTGAGCAGCTCGCTCTGGTCGGGGGTAATGCCGGGCGGGGCGGCTGCCGTCGCATCGGATGCCGGCGCGCTTGCCGCCGGCACGCTGGACGCGGCCGCCGCGCCTGTCTGCGCGCCCTGTTGGCCCACATTCGCACAACCGCCGACCGCCAGCGCAACCCATACGCCAGCCAGACCCGCCATCGTTGTTCTGTCGAAGCGCTTTCCCATCTTGTTCGACTCCTGCCTCGTTCATTGGCGAGCCGGATGCCGCCTTGTCGCGTGCGATGCGCGCGCCCGGACGGCGCGCTGCGTTCCCCTGCGACACGGCAAAGCCGCCTCGTGCGGCGCTCACCCATGCCCTGCCGACCAACCCAACCCTCGCCTTCACAAGCTGACGGATCCCCGGACGCGTACATGCCGCCCGCCAAAACAGCCGATCTTCCGCGAAAAGGGCCAGACTGCCGATTAAAATTCAAGCGGAATTGTAAAGTGCGTTTTATAAAAAACGCGTCAACCCACACACTCTGATACAAACCTTACGCACGGTATTGCGAACATCGTTGCGCGTGCAACGTGTACGGTGGCGGCGCGTGCCCTCAGGCATCTGCGTGGCCGCCGCAAGTCCGTCATTACCGCACTGCGTTTTCATGTGCCGCTGGCGGATCAGCCTGCGCGTCTGCACGCCATGCAAGACGCACGCATGTCGAAGCCCAGGCAAGCGCACGGTAACGTTTGCATTAACGGCAGACTGGCGTCGAAACTTGAATTACCAGCGGCGGCGGTGGTTGGCGTGGAGTAAGAATCGCGTCGGCGCGCGAACGGAGCGGCGTCCGTCCGGGTCGATGGAACGAAGCTAGCTGTAGTACTGCCCCTGGTACTTCACGTAGCCGACCGGATGATGCGTGAAGTGCAGCACCGGCAGAACGGGATTGCGATTGTCTTCGGTGGGATAGGCACTGGCGTCGGGGATGTATTCGCCTTGCGCTTCGATTGGCTGCCCTGCCTGCAAATTGGGGATCTCGTGCGCGAGGCCCTCGTTGTCGCCGAAACGCACGGCGACGAAGACCTCGGTGCCCAAGAGATTTTCCGTACCGCCTTCGAACTTCACGACCGTATCGATCTTGATGATGAAGTGCTGGTGATTGGCGCCGTTGTGATTCTCCGGGCTGGCGAACACCTTGCTGATCGTGCCTTGCACGCAGGCCAGCGGCGCGCCCAGCGAATAAACATAACTATGATGCGGAAGGATCTGCGTCGCGCGATTGCTCATGAAGTCTCCGTGAAAGGAATCTGTCTTGCCTACGGCGAAACGTAAGGCGCGCCGCGAGCCGGCAGCGGCGCGATACCATTTGAGCGGACCGTGGCGCGCGAGTTCATTGCGCGCCGTTCGTAGCAACCATCTTGCATGGGACCAGAGTAAGTGCTTTGTACCAACACTGGTCGATAGGAGACACGATGACTGATCCTGCCCAGGCGCAAATCATCAGCGCCCACATCGCGCGCGACTGGCGCGAGGTTTACGCTTTCACCTCGGATCCGGCGGTATTTCCTGAGTGGGCATCAGGGTTGGGCCGGCCGTTGGGCCATGACGGTGCGACATGGTATTTCGAAGGCAGTGAAGGCACGACGACCGTGCGCTTTTCCGCGCCGAACGAGTATGGCGTGCTCGACCACTACGTTCTGTTGCCCGACGGTAGCGAGATCTATATACCGCTGCGGGTGATCGCGAACGGCAGCGGCTGCGATGTGCAATTCACGCTGTTTCGCGTGCCCGGCATGACGGACGAGAAATTTGCCGCCGACGCGCAATGGGTCGAGCGGGATTTGCGCAAGCTGAAGGCGTTGATCGAAGATCGCGATTGACGTACATACGCGCGCGGCCTTGCCGGTTTTTGCCCACGCTGCTGCTGCGCATAACCCCCGCGCGTAAAAAGAAACCGGCGCCCTTAACGAAAGAGCACCGGTTTCTTTGAACGCTGCCCGGCGCCTGATAGCAAGCACCAGAAGTGCGGCTCGAGTTTAGCGCAGCGCTTTCACCGCATCCGCCGTCACATCAGCAGGCTGGCCGCCCCACGTCGCGCGCAGATAATTGGCAAGCTGCGCAAGTTCCGCGTCGCTGAGTTGCGTGGAGAAGCCCGGCATATCCTGCATCCGTTCGAGGCCCGGAAAATCCTGCGCGCCGATGCCGTCGAGCATCGCCACGATCAGATTGTGGGCATCGCCTTGACGCAGCGTCGAATTGCCATGCATCGGCACGGCGACATGCGGCTTGCCTTCGCCGGTCAGACCATGACAGCCCGCACACACGGCGAGATACACGTTGCGCCCTGCTTCGAGCTGAGCGGCATCCGCGGAAACCGACTGCAGCGGTTGCGGCGCGGGCGCCTGATCGCCGAGCAGATAGGTCGACATGGCGCGCAAGTCGTCGTGCGTCATGTACTGGCTGCTCAGATGCACCACGGGGTACATCTCGCCGAACGCCGAGCCCTGCGGCGCGATGCCGGTGGCGAAGAACGTCTGCAGGTCGGCCGCGGTCCAGCCGCGCGCCGCGAGACCGTGCGGCGTGATATCCGGCGCCGCGATCCGGCCGAGTGCCGCGCCGGTCAGCGGCTTCGCGCCGTCGAGTTGGCCGAACGTGCCGCGCGGCGTGTGACACTCGGCGCAATGGCCGAGCGCGCTCGCCAGATAGCGGCCGCGATTCCACTCCGCTGACGTACCGGAGGAGGTCCCGGCCGATGCATCCGGCAACGAGTCCTTCAGGAACGCCCAGTTCCAGAAACGCACACCGAAACGCATGTTGAACGGGAACGACAGCTCGGGCTCGTGATTCGCCACCGCGGCCGGTTTCTGCGCCATCAGGTACGCGTAGATCGCATCGCTGTCCGCGCGCGACAACTGACGGTACGACGTGTACGGCATCGCCGGATAAAGTTGCTTGTCGGGCGTGACGCCGTCCTGCAGCGCCTTGTACAGATCGTCCGCGCTCCAGTTGCCGATTCCGTGGTCCTTATCCGGCGTGATGTTGGTGCCGTAGAAGGTGCCGAACGGCGAAGCGAGCTTCACGCCACCGGCGAATGGCGCGCCGTCGGCGGAGGTGTGGCAGGCGGCACAATCGGCGGCCTTGACGAGGTAGCGGCCGCGCGCGAGCGGATCGGCGGCGGTGGATTGCGGTCCCAATGCGGCGGCGGCGGCCAGCGCGCCGGAGTCGTCGTGCTTGCTGCAAGCGCTCAGCGCGAGCGCCGTGCCGAGCAGTAGCAGCGCGCGGCGCAAGATCATCGGGCGGCTCATCATGCGGCATCCTTTACGAGGCCCGGCGTCGTCAGCACGACTTCCTTCACGGCTTCGTAATAGCGCACGTAGCCCGTACAGCGGCAGATGTGATCGTTCAACGCTTCCGTAATCGTGGCCTCGACCTTGTCTTTGGCAACCGGCTCACGCTTCAGGCGTTCGATCAACACGGTCGCCGCATTGACGAAGCCCGGCGTGCAGTAGCCGCACTGAAAACTGAAGTGCTCGAGAAACTTCTGCTGGATCGCCGACAGTTCGACGACCTCGCCCGCTTCGTTGCGCTTCGCGTGGCCTTCGATCGTGCGAATGGACTTGCCGTGAAAAAAATTCGCGCCGGTGATGCAGGTGCGCACTTCTTCGCTGGTGCCGTCCGGTTTATCGACGATCACCACGCACGCGTGGCAGATGCCCTGGCCGCAGCCGAGGCGCGAGCCGGTCAGGTGCAGGTACTCGTGCAGGTAGTCGATCATCATCAGCCCGGCAGGCACATCCGTCGGGCCGACGATCTCGCCGTTCACCTTGATCGACAGCGGCATCGAACGGAAATGCGTCAGCGGACGCTCGACCGCGGCGGCAGCAGGCGCGCTCGCGGCGACGGCGGCCGAAGCCGCGGCAGCGGCGCTCGCGGAACCGGCAGGAGAGCCGCTTGCAGAAGCTGCGGAAGCGCCACTTGCAGCGGCAGCGCTCACCGCACCACTAGCGCGGTTAGCGTTGATTTGATTGGCGGCCGTCATGCGAGCACCTCCTGAATACGTTGCGGGGTGACCGGCAGGTCAGTAAAGCGATGTCCGATCGCGTGCGCGATGCCATTCACAATGGCGCCGACCACGGGAATCATCACCACTTCGGCGATGCCCTTCGGCGGATCGGTCTCGGTCAGCGGCGGCAGCACTTCGCCGGTCTGGGTCCAGACCGCGACGTCCGTGGCGCGCGGCAAGTGGTATCGATTGAAGTTCCACGTGCCGTTGCCGGGGCCGTCTTCATAGAGCGGCAGATATTCATGCAGCGCGTGGCCGATGCCCATCGCCAGACCGCCTTGCAACTGGCCCGACACGAGTTGCGGCGAGATCTGATTGCCGCACTCCATGATCGAGTGATGCGCGAGCAGATCGACCTTGCCGCTCGCTTCATGCACCGACAGTTCCACCAGCGTGCCGACCGCGCTGTAATACGTCACGGCCGCGTTGTTGCGCTGAACCGGCGGAATGAACACGCGCTGACGATCCAGCACGCGGTAACGATTCGGCGTGGTCTGCATCTTCTGCTTGTCGGCCGACGCGTTGTCGCCATAGCGCACGGCGAGCCCGTCAAGCGGCCAACGCTCCACGCCGCCGTCGATCTCGAAGTCCGCTTCGGTCCATTGCCAGCGGTTGAACACGTGCACGGTCGCGCCGGTCACGAGTCCGAGTTCGTGCGCCTTCTTTGCGAGCTGTTCGAACGGCAGCGCTTCGAGGCCTGCCGCGGAGAGCTTGCCGTCGACCCAGCGCGCGTCTTCGATACGCACCACCAGCGGCGCGGCCTGACCGCCGCCGATGCCCTGGCTCCAGACCGACATCGCCGCGGGCCACAAGCCATGCGCGAACACCACGCGCGCCGCTTCACGCGTGCTGTGCGTGAAGTAGTAAGCGGAATTCGTCGCGCTCGACGGCGATGCGTAGCCCGGCGACCAGCGCGGATTCGCCGCGAGCCTGTCCTGATCCGCTTGGGACATCATGTACGGATCGCCGCTGGTGACGACCGGCAGATCGGGCCAGTCGGTGATGGCGACATGCACGTCGGTGGCCGGCTTGCCGAGCCATTTCGCCACCGCGACGGCCTGCGAGGTCGACATGCCGGTGCCGATTTCGGCGGCCGTATGGTGCAGGCTGATCTTGCCGTCGGCGCTGAATTCGACCTTCGCGAACGAAGTCTCCGCGCCGGTGCCGAAGTCCTTCTGCACGCACGCGAAGCCGACGCCGTAGCGCTTGCCCGGATGCGCCGCTTCGAACTCGCCCTTGCGCTTCGCGCGGTTCGTCCACAGCGGATGCACACGGGCCTTGTTCAACACGTCGTCGACGCGAATCGCGCCGGCCGGCACCGCGCCTTGCGTGTTCTTCATGCCGGAGCGCAGCGCGTTTTTCAGGCGGAACTCGATCGGATCGAGTTCGAGCTGCGCGGCGATTTCGTCGACCATCATCTCGGTCGCGGCCATGCTCTGCAGCGTGCCGTAGCCGCGTGCGGAACCGGCGTCGATTGCTCGCGATGCAATCGCCACCGCCGACAGATCGTTCTTCGGGAAGTAGTAGATCGACTGCGCGGCCGTCGCGCCGACCATCGCCACCGACGGCGAGAAGTTGCAGCGCCCGCCACCGTTCGCTTCCATCTCCGCCTTGAACGATTGCAGCAATCCGGTCTTCCGGTCGACGGCGATGCGGTAGTTCATCTTGAACGCATGCCGCTTCAACGAGGTCTGGAATTGCTCATAGCGATCGTTGGCGAGACGCACGGGACGTCCGTCGGCATACATCGCGCAGACGAGGCCGTAGAACGGCACATTGAAGTGATCCTTGGAACCGTAGCCCACCGTGTAGCACGGGTGGATGAACAGGTGCTTGACCGGGAACGTGCACTTCGCAACCATCTCGGTGGCGCTGTCTGCGACCTCGGACGGCGCCTGGGTCGGCACCACCATATGCAGCGATTGCGTCGCCGCGTCGTACCAGCAGTTCGCGTTGTCGGGCTCGAGCGCGGCCGTGTCGATCGACTGCGTGTTGTACTCGCGCTGCATCACCAACCAGTCCGCCGACGGCTGATCCAATTCCTGCTGGATCCGCGCGGCGTGGTACATGCCCTGCTCGTCGAGCTTGCCGTGTTCGACGCCGTCCGGCCACACCGGCTGGTGCTTGCGCATCATGCTCGGGAAAACGGGTGCGTCTTTCAGACTGGAGAAGGTGTCGTCGTCGTACGGCGTCTTGCCGCCAACGCGCACGAAGCGGAACGTGCCCCACGGATCGCGTTCGGGCGCGCCGGTTTGCGCGCCGTAACGGATGATCTGATCCTGGAACTTCAGCTTGTCTTTCGCGAAGCGGAAGCGCGCGAAGTCGTGATAGATCAGGATTGCCACCGCCTGGCCGAGATACGCGGGCGTCTTGCCCGGCGGCAGCAGCATGTCGTCGCCATAGAAGGCTGGGAAGATCAGGCCGTCGCGCGCCAGATCGGCAGCGGTGATCACGCGGTCCGGCTTCAGTTCGTCGCCGAGCAGCGTCAGGTCGAACCCTTCGTAGCTGCGGTCGGCTTGCGTCGTGCGCAGAATGAAGGCGTGCGATTGCTGCTGCGGCCAGTGCGGCATGTCGGCGGCGCGCATGTCGCGCGCGAACACTTTCGAGCCGGTTACCTTGGCAATGCCGTCGATGCGGAATCTGGCCTGACCGTTGGCCGCATCCCACTGCACCGGCGTCAGGATTTTTTCTTCGAACAACGCAGCGAATGCGCGGCTGCCCATCGGCGCGATATACACCGACACACCCGCCAACACGCTGGCCTTCAGAAAACTACGACGCGAAAGGTCGAGTTTCCCCATGGACTTCTCCTTTAGTGAATACGGCGGCAACCCGGCTGCAGGGGACTTCCGTCGAGCGTCGGCAGAAAGACGCGGGCACGGACCGTCACACGCGCGTGGCCGCGTGCGTGCGGGCACGCGACGAACCTGCGCTGAACGGCTGTCACCACGAGGGAGGTGTTCGAACCGCGGACGCTATCTAACGCCCGGGCGTACCGGCGACCTGCGACGACCACCACTTCGGTCGTGCCGCAGTCGATCTGATTGACCTTGAACTACCGTGAGTTGCCTTTCCTCGCCCCACAGAGGGCAAGGGGCGGGATTATCGCGCTGATTCGGCGTGGGGTGCGTCAAATTTTGTGCCCTATCTCGTAAATAACGAATCTGGTATAGACCGCTATATTCGCGGGTTTACAGCGGGTTTTGACGATTTTTTTACTTTTTGATCAGCATGCCGAACTATGCGTGCACGATCGTGATGCCCAACGCCTCGAACGGCTTGGTCAACGCCTCGTCCGTATTCGTTTCGACGACGATCGTGCTCGCCGCCGTCACATCCGCGATCTTGTACGGCGAGGCCGCATTGAGTTTTTCCGCCGACGCCAGCACCACCGTCTCCGCCGCGTGTTCCGCGAACGCGCGTTTCACGTACGCCTCTTCCCTATCGCCGGTGCTCAGGCCCGCTTGCGGATGCACGCCGGTCACGCCCATGAAATACAGGTCCGCGCGAATGTGGCTGAGCGCTTCGATCGCCGCGGCGCCGACGTTGACCATCGAATGCCTGAACAGGCGGCCGCCGATCATGACGACCTCGAGCTCGGCGTGCTCGGCGAGTTCGACGGCGATGCTCGGGCTATGTGTGACGATCGTCGCCCGCAAGTCACGCGGCAGATGACGCGCCAGTTGCACCGCGGTCGTGCCGCCGTCGACGAACGCAATCTGGCCGTGCGCGATCATGCCCGCCGCCGCCCGGCCGATCGCCGCCTTCGACGCCGACTCGATACGCTCGCGCCCGGCGAAATCCACCGCCGCCGGCGACGCCGGCAGTGCACCGCCATGCACGCGCTGAAGCTGGCCTTCGGCGGCGAGTTCGCGCAGATCGCGGCGAATCGTGTCCTCGGAGACCTCGAATTCGGCGCTCAAGGTTTTGGCGACCACTTGCCCGTTGCGCTTGAGCGCCTCGAGTATCAACTGCTTTCTTTGCGATGTGAGCACGGCGGCGTCCTTACCGGGTTCCGGCGATTTGCACGAAATTACTTGTTTTTGCACGATATCGCACGATACCATGATTCGCATGCGGGGCGAACCGCGTTTCCCTACAGGACAGGATGCGAGCCATGAACGAAATCGCCGGGCGGGTCAGGATTGTCGACGTCGAGGTGCTGTCGGACGACTGGTACGTGCTGAAAAAAACCACCTTCGATTTCCAGCGCGCCGACGGCAGCTGGCAACGCCAGAGCCGCGAAACCTACGACCGCGGCAACGGCGCGACGCTGCTGCTCTACGAACCGCACCAGCGTACGGTTGTGCTGACACGGCAATTCCGCCTGCCGGCGTTCGTCAACGGTCATCACGGCATGCTGATCGAGACGCCGGCCGGACTGCTGGAGACCGCGTCGCCGGAAGAGCGGATTCGCGCGGAAGTCGAAGAAGAAACCGGCTACCGCGTGCACGACGTCCGCAAGGTATTCGAGGCCTTCATGAGCCCGGGTTCGGTCACGGAGAAACTGCACTTTTTCGTCGCTGAATACGATGCGGTGGCGAAAGTCGGCGCAGGCGGCGGCCTCGCCGACGAAGGTGAGGATATCGAGGTGCTGGAACTGCCCGTGGAAGAAGCGCTGGCGATGATCGAGCGCGGCGAAATCGTCGACGGAAAGACCATCATGCTGTTGCAGTACGCCCGGCTGAATCTGTTCGGCACGTAGTTCAAACGTGGCGAGTTTCCGCGCTTTTCGGACTCATCCTATCCGGCATTAGGAAAAGGACGATAGGTTGGACAAGGCAATAAAAATATTCTTACGTACCCATTGAGGTCGACCGGCGCCGCAGTCAAGGCGGCGCCGGTTTATCGAATGGAAACCCTTTCCGTCAGAATATTTTTAATTCGCCGCTTTTATAAGGCGGCGGGTAAAGCCGAGGTTCAAATGGATTCTCTCAGTTCCGCAAACCGATTCATGAACGGTTTTTTCTTCGGCACCCTGATTGCCGCCGTCATCATGGTGCTCCTGTGCAATGCCGGCGAATTTTCGCCATTCATGGCCAAACTGCATGCGCTGGAACAGGTTATCGTGACCGCGCTGATTTCCATCGTGATCGTCGACGCAAAACCGTTGGCCTATAAAACCGTGTGGCGCGAGCGCCGCTGCAGCTTCGTCCTCGATGAGGACATCAACGCCACCCTGCGTGGCCGGACGGCCGGCATTCCGTTCGGCGTGATCGTCGGCATTCTGTTTCAGAATTACGTGATGAATTGAGGGTTAATCCGGTTTAATTCGCCGCTCGATATTAACCATCTTCAATACGCGCGCCTTGTGATAATCCGTTATCCAGGGCGCGCGATTCGTTTACCTCTTCCCTTTCCCGCTGCGGGTTGATCGAATAGCCGGTCAGCTGATCAATGCCCGCCGCGTTCGCTGTCCAGATCGCCGCTGTTCGAGCGCGGCGAGCTCGTCGAAGTGCTGACGGACTGGAAAGCGCCGCCGCTGCCGGTGTCGGTGGTCTTTCCACACGGGCGGCATCTGGCGCCGCGGGCGCGGATTTTTATCGATTGGGTGGCGGAGTTGCTCGGCACGAGAGCGTCCGCCACGGCAACGCCGAAAAACAAACCGCCACGCCGTACGGCTAAGTAAAGTGAAATCAGAACTTATGCCGGATCGCCGCGCGCACCACGACCTGCTTCGAGGTCGATGAAGGAGACTGCGTACCAACGTTAAAGGCATCGTCCAGAATCGAATAGGTCGAGTCGCCGGTCACCTGCTGATACTCGCCCTGGATGTAGACGTCGGTGCGTTTGGACAGGTTGTAATCCGCCATCAGGCCGAACGAGTGGATCTTCGGCTTCACGCCGCCGGTCGAGGCGTCGTAGGTCTCCATCGTGTACACGTATTGCGCGCCGACGAACAGCATCGGCGAGATCTGATACTTGCCGTTCACCTCGAAGTTCTGATACTTCAGCGAGTTCAGCAATACGCCCGGCGGCACGAGCGGCGTCACGCCAAGATAGCCGTTGCCGGTCGGGTCCAGATAGTTCGAGTTGGTATAGACGAAGCCGGCCGTCGCCGGACCGAACGTATAGGTGATGCCGCCGCCGAACACGCGCATGCGGGCGGCGATGAAGCTGGCGTCGTTCGCCGTGATCGCGCCGTTCGCGCCATTGCCGGGGTTGTTGGCCTGCAGATAGGCCGCGGCCACCAGCAGGCCGCCGTAGGCATACTGGCCGCCGAAACTGTACGCGCGATTGTTGGCGAAATTGGTGTCGTTACTGAAGCTGTAGACGCCGCCGAACTGGAAGCCGGACAGCGACGGACTCGTGTACTTGACCGAGTTGTCGAGCCTGAACGAGTTGTCCGTATTGTCGTTGTCGTACGGGTGCGAGAAGAGCGAGCCGGCCCAGTTACCGTTCGCCGTGGTCTGCGCCAGATAGTCGACCACCGAATCGTACTGGCGGCCGAACGTCAACGTGCCGAACTGGGTCGCACTTAAGCCGACAAAAGCCTGGCGGCCGAACATGCGGCCGCCCTGATTGAGCCGCCCGGAACTCACGTCGAAACCGTTTTCCAACTGGAAGATCGCCTTCAGGCCGCCGCCCAGTTCCTCGGCGCCCTTCAGCCCCCAGCGGCTGCCTTGCGCATAGCCGCTCGCCAGCTCATAGACATGGCCGCGGCCGACATTGTTGGTGTAGTTGATGCCTTCGTCGAGCACGCCATACAGCGTGACGCTCGTCTGCGCCAGGGCGGGCGCGGCAAAAGCGGCGGACACAGCGGCAGAGACAGCTAGCGCGAACACTTGCTTGTTCATGACGATCTCCCTGCACTCGAGCAATGGGACAACTCGATCCGGCCGCTTTGTTCTTTGCGCCTCACAAGGTGCTGCACCGACCTTGACGCGCTTTACGGAAATCCTCACACGCCGTTAGCCGTCCGTCCATTGGGTGTCGTGTCGATCTCTCAAAACGTTGCGAAATCTCCACTTGGTGCGGTGGACCCTTTTGTCGCGGCGCTCATTCAGGTAAACGGCGCAACGCCACGCGGACTTGATACCGGCGGCGCATCACGCGCGCTGACTTGCCCTGTCTCAAGCCGATTTGTCACGAAAGGAAATATAATCGCGAGCTTCTTGCGGCGGCGCAGCGGAACTCCGCGCCGCCATGTGGGTCACTTTTACTGCCTCCTGCAACCGTGCCACGTTCGGCCGGTTGGAAAGCGGCGACGCGGGTCGCGTATCCGCCGCAGCATCCCAATCCAATTTCTAAAAGCCTTGTGAGACGCCTGCCGCGCTGAACCAGCGCGCCGTCGCACGGGGTTTGCTTTTGGCGAACACAATGCAAAAGTCGCAATCCCGCCTGATCGAACTCGATTTTTTTCGGGGGCTGGTCCTTCTGATCATCGTCGTCGACCACATCGGCGGCAGCATTCTGTCGCGCGTCACGCTGCACGCCTACGCGCTGTGCGATGCCGCCGAGGTCTTCGTGTTCCTCGGCGGCTTCGCGACCGCCACGGCCTACGCCGCGCTGGCCGAACGGCGCAACGAGACGATCGCGCGCAGCCGCTTCCTGCGGCGTTCGCTGGAAATCTATCGTGCGTTCCTCGTCACCGCCGCGCTGATGCTGCTGGTCAGCGCCGTTCTCACCGCGTTCAGCATCGACGGGCCGAATCTCGCCACCACCGATCTCGACGATCTGATGGACACCCCGCTCGCGGCTCTCGGCGACATCCTGCTGTTCCGCCGCCAGCCGTATCTGGCCTCGGTGCTGCCCATGTACGCGTTCTTCGCCCTGCTGGTGCCGATGATCCTGCCGCTCGCGCGCAGCAAGCCGTGGCTGCTGCTGGCCGGCAGCGTCGCGCTATGGGCCGGCGCGCCGGCAATCAACGCCTACCTGCCCGCCGCGCCGGACATGCATTGGGATTTCAATCCGTTCGCGTGGCAATTGCTGTTCGTGCTCGGCGTGCTGGCCCGTTGCCAGCCGGTCTATCAGCGCGTGAGCGCGCACCGTCTGAGCTGGCTCGTCAGCCTGCTGGCGTTTGCCGTAGTCGCGGCCGCCGCTTACTACAAGCTCTTTATCGAGCACGAGCCGCTCGATGCCAGCCTCAAGCAAAACCTCTCGTACCTGCGCGCGGTCAATTTCCTCGCCATCGCGTGGCTCGTCGCGAATCTGATTCAGCTCGGCTGGGCAAAGAAGCTCGCCCAATGGGTGCCGTGGGTCGGCGTAATCGGCCGCAAGGGCTTGCTGTGCTTTATCGCCGGCGCGGTGATCTCGCTCGTGGTCGATTCCGTGCTGTACGCGGCGACGGACGGCTACCTGAACTATCCGCTCGGACTGCTCGCGGATGCGATCGCGATCGGTGCGCTGTTCGCGGTGGCGTTGGGCGCGGAGCCGCTCAAGCGTCTGGCCGGCCGGCTGTATGCCGGGCGGCTGCGGACATCGCCCTGAGCGGCGTGCGAACGCAGAGGCGTGCGCTACCGTCTGGCGGCCGTGGTCCATTTCCGGGCCGCTCGGCCACTTGCCACGCTACGCGTCCGCTGAACTCGCCAGTGCTCAAAATCCACCGCCGATCCTGATAGCATGACGGCCGCACGCGACCCGCGTGGCCGCCTCCTACTCTGACATGCGTCTAATCCTACGTTCCGCCTTCGTTGCGCTCTGCGCAGCCTCGAGCAGCGCGCCGGTGCTCCCCAGCACCGTGATCGGCCGCAGCTTCCATTCCGACGCCCTCGGCCGCGACTGGGCCTACACGATCTATCTGCCGACCGGCTATCGCCATGACGCCGGCCGCCTGCCCGTGCTGTATCTCCTGCACGGCAACAACGGCGACGCCAACGACTGGATCACGCAAGGCCACCTGCAGAGCGCGGCCGACGCGCTGATCGAGCACAAGGACATGCCGCCCGTCGTGATCGTGATGCCGCAAGGCGGCACGGACTGGTACGTCGATCGCAAGGAGAAGATGGAGACCGCGTTCTTCGACGATCTGCTGCCCGAGATCGAAACGCGCTACGCGGTCTCGACGCAACGCAGCGGACGGATGATCGGCGGCGTCTCGATGGGCGGCTTCGGCGCGCTGCGCTATGCGATGACGCAACCGGAGCGCTTTTGCGGCGCGCTGCTGCTGAGCCCCGCGATCTATCCGAACGAGCCGCCGCGTGCGTCGGCTGCGCGCCGCGTCGGCGTGTTCGGCGAGCGCGAGTTCGACGCGCGGGTCTGGCACGAGCTCAACTATCCGGCGCAGTGGGATCGCTACATGAGCCGGCCGTACCGTCTGCCGATGTTCATCGCCGCCGGCGACGACGACCTCGCGATCCAGGCCGATGCATCATCGCTCTATACGCACCTGCGGCTGGCGGGCAATCCGGCGGCGCTGCGCATTATCGACGGCGGCCACACGTGGGACGTCTGGAGCGCGCTGCTGCCCGCTGCCCTCAAATACACGCTCGGTTGCGTGAAGCCGCAATCGCAACCGCAGCAGCCGCCGCTGGAACATCCTTCGTATCAGCGGCCCTGAACGGTGCAGCAGTACTGGTCGAAATGGGATGGGCCTAAAAAAAACCATGCAACTATTGCACGAGATCGGTCCACAACACCATCAGCACGGTCATCAGCGCGGGACCGATGAAGATGCCGAGCAGGCCGAACGTTTCCGCTCCGCCGAGAATGCCGAACAGCACGAGCAGGAACGGCAAACGCGTCGAGTTGCCGATCAGCACCGGCCGCACGAAGTGCTCGGCGATGAACACTACGACCGAGCCGAACACGGCAAGCCCGATGCCCCCCGCCACCGAGCCTTGCGCGACCAGCCACAAGGCCGCGAGACCGAAAGTAATCGGCGCGCAGAACGGCAGCATCGCGGCGATCGCGGTGACGAGCGCGAGCAGCGCGACATGCGGCAAGCCCGTTACGAAATAGGCGACGCCCAGCAACGCCCCCTCGCCGAGCCCGACCACGACCAGTCCCGACACCGTGCCACGCACCGCCGTGGCCATACGGAGCAGAAGCTGCGCGCCGTCGTCGCCGAAGCCGCGCCGCATGCCTTTGAGCAGCGAGCCCGACAAGCGCGGCCCCGCCTGAAAGATCACGAACAGCGTGATCAACATGAAGCCGAACACCGCCACGGCATGCACCGCGCGCGCGCCGAAGTGGCGGCCGAGCGTCATCACCGTGGTGCTGTGCAGTCCCTTCATGGCGGCCGATTCGCGCAGCGGCGGAGCGAGGTTGGCCTGCCACCACGTGGAAGCCTGCTGCACGCCGAACGGCAGATGCTGGATGAAATCCGGCAACGGAATGCCGTTCTCCTGCGCGTCCTTGAACCACTCGTTCATGTCATGCGCTTCGCGTAGCGCCTGGGCGATGCCGATGCCCACCGGCAGCACGACCAGCAAAGCGATCGCCAGCGTCAACACTGCCGCGATCAGCGTCGTGCGTCCGGTGAACCAGCGGTTGCCTTCGACCCTGCGCAACAGCGGCCAGAGGGCGATCGCAATCACGGCGGCCCATGCCACCACCGCGATGAAATCGCGCGCGACCCACAACGCCAGCAGCACCAGTCCGATGTACAACACGAGCGAGGCCGCTTTCTGCTTCTTCAGGCGGTCCGACGCGTCAGGCGGTTCAGGAGGTGCGACAGGCGGGCGTGAATTCATGTGAGCTCTTATGATTTTGTGAAGGCGCCCCCTCCAGGGACTTCCTTCGGTGTGTGTGCGAGACGACCTGAAAAATGCAAAACCGCTACACTGGCATAGCACGGTCGCTCATCAATAACCACATCTTAAAGGAAGCACCGGCGCCCTTTGCGGGTGGCACGCTTGTCTCACTGCGTACAACACTGCGTTGCAAAAATCCGCCCTATCGTAAATTCAACTTAACAATGGCCCGCGAAGGCCCGTCTTTTCGGGATAGCGCGAATGTCAAGTTTCATTGTTGCTATTTGAAGAACAGTGTTTCAACCGCGGGACAATGGCTATCCGGCGCGCGCGGGACTACATTCGGCACACCACACAATACGGAGCCGACGACGATGACCTTAGAGTCCATCCCCCTTGACGGTACCAATGGCGTACGCATCGAGATTCTCGAGCGCTCGGACACGACGCTGGTGATTCGGTGGGTCGAACCGGGTAAATGTCATTACGGCGAGCAGCGGTGGCGGCGCAGGTCGGCACATACGTCGGGAACCTGTGCGGTATCGCGCCGCAAGATTCGCCGCGGCGACGCGGTGTTCAAACCGGCCGAGCGGCCGGCGCCTTTGAACGCTTCCGCCATGATTTGCGCTGAACTGCTGGAGTGCGTCGAGGCCTGAGCTCCAGTCTCCCAGCCGGCGTCGCGCGTGCGGTCTGCCCAACGTGCCTGACGCGCCCGATCTGCCCGGCGGATCAACCCACATAGCGGCACGCGCATCGCGCGACCCGCTCCGCGCCGTGGGCAAAACACCCTCTGATTGCGGCCCTTCGCCACGTGCGTTAAGGTGGACGTCGTTGCGTCAAGTCACCCTGCCGGCTCCACGCACGGCGCTATAGTGACCCGCACTTCCACCCACCGCGCCGCGCCCCTTGCGGCGCCGATTGAGGGCATACCATGGCCGAAGACACGCCGGAAACCCGCGCGCCAATAGCGCCCCCCGCGCCTCCCGCTCCACTCGTCGCACCGCAACAATTCTCCCTCGACGTCCTGCTCGAGAAGTACGCGAAAGGCGACGAGCAATCGGCCGACGACGTGTTCAAGCGCGTCGCGCGCGGCGTCGCCGAGGCCGAACCGCAAGCGCTGCGCGAGTCGGTTGAAGCGCTCTTCGTCGATAACCTGCGGCACGGCGCGCTCGGCGCCGGCCGTATCATGAGCGCGGCGGGCACCGGCATTGCGGCCACGCTGATCAATTGCTTCGTGCAACCCGTGGGCGACGCAATTCAAGGCGTCGACGAACAAGGCCTGCCCGGCATTTACGTCGCCTTGCTGCAGGCAGCCGAAACCATGCGCCGCGGCGGCGGGGTGGGCTACAACTTCTCCGCGATCCGTCCCAAGGGCGCGCGCGTTCACACCACCAGTTCGTCGGCGTCGGGTCCGTGCAGTTATATGGACGTGTTCGACGCGTCGTGCCGCACCGTCGAGAGTGCCGGTTCGCGGCGCGGCGCGCAGATGGCCGTGCTCGACTGCAATCACCCCGATTTGCTGGAGTTCATCGAGGCCAAGCATTCGAAGGGCCGCTGGAACAACTTCAACGTCTCGGTCGGCGTGACCGATGAATTCATGCGCGCGGTCGAGGAAGATCAGCCCTGGCAACTCGTGCATCGCGCCGAGCCCTCACCGGCGCAGCGCGCGGCCGACGACGTCCGGCAGCGCGAAGACGGGCTATGGGTCTACAGCGAACGTCCCGCGCGAGCGATCTGGGATCGCATCATGCGCTCTACTTACGACGTCGCGGAACCCGGCATCGTGTTCATCTCGCGCATGAACGAAGACAACAATCTGCGCGCGGTCGAAACCATCCGCGCCACCAATCCGTGCGGCGAACAACCGCTGCCCGCGTATGGCTGCTGCAATCTCGGCCCGCTGAATCTCACGCGCTTCGTGATCGACCCGTTCGCGCAGATGAAAGGCCGCAAGCCTTCGTTCGACTGGGACGGCCTCGCCAAACGCACGCGCACGCAGGTGCGCTTTCTCGACAACGTGCTCGACGTCACGCTGTGGCCGCTGCAGCAGCAATACGACGAGTCGCGCGCCAAGCGGCGCATCGGCGTGGGCTTTACCGGCCTCGCCGATACGCTTGTCATGCTCGGCTTGCGCTACAACTCGCAGGAAGGCCGCGACTTCGCCGTGCGCATTGCGCAACTGATGCGCGACGAAGCGTATCGCGCATCCGTGGAACTGGCGCGCGAGCGCGGCGCGTTTCCGCTTTTCGACGCCGCGCGTTATCTGGAAGCCGGCACGTTCGCCTCGCGTCTGCCCGAGGACATCAAACAGGCGATCCGCAGCGACGGCATTCGCAACAGCCATCTGCTCTCCATCGCGCCGACCGGCACGGTGAGCCTTGCCTTCGCGGACAACGCGTCGAACGGGATCGAGCCGGCCTTCTCGTGGACCTACACGCGCATGAAGGTGATGGCCGACGGCGGCCGCGAATCCTTCGATGTCGAAGACTACGCGTATCGGCTTTATCGCGAGCTAGGCGGCGACACGAGCAAACTACCGGACTATTTCGTCAGCGCGCTGGAAATGTCGGCGCGCGATCACCTCGACATGATGGCGGCCGTGCAACCGTACGTGGACACGTCGATCTCGAAGACGGTGAACGTGCCCGCCGACTATCCGTTCGAAGCGTTCGAAAGCCTCTATTTCGATGCGTGGAAAAACGGCCTCAAGGGTCTCGCCACCTATCGGCCCAACGAAACGCTCGGCGCGGTGCTCAGCGTGAGTCCGCCGCAAGCCGACGACACGCTGGCCGAGAGCGATCTCGATCCGCTGCGTATCGCGATCGATCACCGGCCCAAAGGCGAACTGCCCGCGATCATCGAGAAGGTCGAATATCTGACGCAGGCGGGTAAAAAATCGCTCTACGTGGCGGTGTCGTTCATCGAGGTCACGGGACGGCTGGGCGGTGAAGACGTCACCATCGAGCGGCCTATCGAGTTCTTCATTCCGACCGGTCAGCGCGACGAATCGCAGCAATGGATCACGGCAACGATGCGTTCGCTGTCGCTGGCGGCGCGCGGCGGTTTTGTCGCGCGCAACTTGCAGGACATGCGCAAGGTTTCGTGGGATCGCGGCCAGGTCCGGCTCGGCGAGGTGCAGCGTCTCGACGGGCATCGCACGCCGCGCTGGCACGATTCGGAAGTGGCCGCCCTCGCCTTTGCGATCCAGCAGATTCTGCATCGGCGCGGCTTTCTCGATGCCGAAGGCAATCAGGTGCCTTCGCGCATGTTGGCACGTTTGCCGCGCGGACAGATGCGGGCCGAGACGGCATTGCCGGCGGATTTCGGCATCCGGCCGCATCCTGTTGAAACCGACGCCGACGCTCTCGCGTTGACGCAGCCCGGCGGAGCGCAAGGGCTCCATACGATGCTCGGGCGTAAGTGCGGGTCGTGCGGGGCGAATGCGGTGATTCGCAAGGACGGGTGTGACTTTTGCACGGCGTGCGGTGAGGTAGGGGCGTGCGGGTAGATTGTTCTGCCTGAAAAACGTCGCGGCCGCTATTCCTGGCGGCCGTTTTTTTTGCGCCACCGGAGATCGCCGAGCGCGCCGCACGCGCGGTCATCAACCGACTCGCGTCCCGCTCGCTGCCGATTGAGTTGATCGCATGCGGCCCGCGATCCAGCGTCCTAACCAACCCTCGCGTAATAAAGATTCTGCGGATGCTTCGCCTCAGCAAAGAAAAACCACCTTTCCGCCACCAACCCCGCGTATTGCACGAGACACGCCGCAGCCAGCAAGTCGAGTGAAACGCCGATCGAATGCAGGCCCGTCCCCAGCGCCATCAACAAAACCGGTGCAACAAACGCCGTCGCTAGAAAACCCCACTTGACACCGCGCAGCGTCCCCGCCGATTTGCCGTGAAAGAACTCGCGCAGATTGAACGCACCGGCGGTAAAGCCGCGCGACACCTGCACCAGCTTCGGGTTGTGAATGCCGGTAGCGCTCTGCACGGTCGACTTCGGCCGCAAGCGCGCATTGCGCATGAGCGATGCCGAGCGGCTCGCGCAGCCGGCGAGCGTCAGCACGCATGCGCAGACAGCGAGTCCAACGGTCCACTCAGGCGCGAACCACGCGCTCAAGGCCGTCGCCAGCGTGAAGCCTGACGCGCAACCGAGCAGCGCGAAGTTGACCAGCGTGAGCGGCGTGGCCCACTCCTGCAGAAAACGCAGACACGCGTAGATCATCGCCGTGCAGACGAACAGCACGGCGCTCGCCAGCACGCCGAGCCAGCCGATCGCGAGCGACCACGGCGAGCCGAACCAATGCGCGACGCCGTAGAAAAACGCGCAGGCGAGAAACGCCGGCAGGCACAGACACTCGCGCGACAACCACGAGGTCCGCCACATGGCGATCGCGCGCCATGCGCGTTCGGGATGGCCGAGATGAAAGAACGACGCGATCAGTCCGAGCCCGCCCAACACCACCGACACGCCCGCGCCGGTGATATAGAACGCACCGGCGGGCGACGCGAGCAGGCCCAGATGCGCGGCAGTTTCCACGCCGACGAGCGCGATCAGCAGACCCTGTGCCGCGCCGCTCAAGGTGGTCAGAAAAACCACGGAGAATGCGGGATTCATCGTGAGGTCCTATCGGTTCATTAGATGCGCGTCGCCATCGACGCAAGGTGCAATTCACCGCGCTCGAATTGCGCATCGAGCGATTCCGGCGACTCGCTTGGCTCCTGCAGCGAGCCGGACGATTTGCACGAGCAGGAACCACTGCCGCAACCCGCGGCCTCGGTCGGCACGCGCGGCAAATAGTGATTCGCGGGCCGCGTATTCCACTCGGGCATCAACTGATAGCCGCCGCGCTCCTCGATGGCCTTCGACACCACCGACTCCGGATCATGAATATCGCCGAACAGCCGCGCCGAAGTCGGGCACGCGAGCACACAGGCCGGCTGTCGATCGCGCTCGGACAGATTTTCATCGTGGATCCGATCGACGCACAGCGTGCACTTGGTCATCTCCTTGCGGCTTTCGTCAAGCTCGCGCGCGCCGTACGGACACGCCCACGCGCAATACTTGCAGCCGATACAGCGGTCGAAGTCCACCAGCACGAGCCCGTCTTCCTTGCGCTTATAGCTCGCACCGGTCGGACAGACCGGCACGCACGGCGGGTCCTCGCAGTGCAAACACGACTTCGGAAAATGGATCGTCTCGGCGTTGGGAAAACTCCCGGCTTCGAAGCTCTGCACCCGGTTGAAGAAGGTGCCGGACGGATTAGCGTCGTACGGATTCAGGTCGGCGAGACTGCCCGATTCGCCCGACGTGTTCCACTCCTTGCAGCTCGTCACGCAAGCATGGCACCCCACGCACACGTTCAGGTCGATCACCAATGCCATCTGTGTCATCAAAGGCTCCTTGCGGCTGTCTCGATGCTATTTGCGCCCCGTCGCGCCGCGCAGCCGCGCAGCGAACTCCCCACGTCCCGCGAAATACGTCTGCACGATCCGCGAGATCACGCCGTTCTCACCCGGCACCGCGGACATCGCCGCAAATTGCGGCAGCGTGTGCCGCGCGTCCGCTTCAGCCGGATAGATGCGCACGCGCACGTCGTACCACGCGGCCTGGCCCGTCACCGGATCGGAGTTCGACAGGCGTCGCGCCACGTCGTCGTCGCGGCCGGGCAACTCGTCGGTGATGAGGTGGTTGAGCAGGAAACCGCGTTGCGATTCATTCGCGCCCGGCCCGAGGTTCCATGCGCCCGATGCCTTGCCGATCGCGTTCCACGTCCAGACCGTGCCCGGCTCGACGGTCTCGCTGAAGCGCGCCATGCAACGCACGCGGCCCCATTGCGATTCCGCGTAGATCCAGGCGCCGTCCGCGATACCGTTTTCGGCGGCCATCAACGGATTCATGTACAGATAGTTCTCGCCGTGGATCTGCCGCAGCCACGCGTTCTGCGAGTCCCACGAGTGGTACATCGCCATCGGCCGCTGGGTCACCGCGGCGAGCGGGAACTGGTCGAGGTCCGTGGCCGCGCTTTCGAGCGGCGCATACCAGAACGGCAGCGGATCGAAGTACTTTTCGACGCGCGCGCGCAAGTGATCCGGCGGCTGCCTGCCGCTCGTGCGGCCCTGCGCGGCGAGCCTGAACTTCTGCATCACGTCGGAATAAAGCTGGATCAGAATCGGCTCGCCGAACTTGCGGAAACCCTGCTTGACCGCCCACTCGAGATACGGCCCATTGCAGTTGCGCATGTATTGCAGCGTCTCGGGCAGCCGGTAATGGAACACGCAATTGTTCTTCGCGTACTGCTCCCACTGCTTCGGATTCGGCTCGCCGACCAGCGCCTTGTCGCCGTCCTTGCCACGCCAGCCGATCAGAAAGCCCACGCCGGAATCCGGCGAAGTCGTGAAATTGACGACGAAGTCGGGATAGTCGCGATAACGCCGCGCGCCCTCGGCGGTCGTGAAGGCGGGAAACTTCAAACGCGACGCGAGCTCGATCAGCACTTCCTGGAACGGCTTGCATTCGCCGGTAGGCGGCACGACCGGCACGCGCACCGAATCCACCGGGCCGTCGAATTCGGAAATCGGCCGGTCGAGCATCGACATCGCGTCGTGCCGTTCCAGATACGTCGTGTCGGGCAGGATCAGATCGGCGAACGCCGTCATCTCCGACTGGAACGCGTCGCACACCACCAGAAACGGAATCTTGTACTCGCCGTTGGCGTGCTTGTCGGCCAGCATCTCGCGCACTTTCATCGTATTCATCGACGAATTCCACGCCATGTTGGCCATGAAAATCATCAGCGTGTCGATCGGATACGGATCGCCGCGCCACGCGTTGGTAATCACGCTGTGCATCACGCCATGCACGGCGAGCGGATATTCCCATGAGAAGGCCTTGTCGATGCGCACCGGGCCGCCCTGATCGTCGATGAACAGGTCCTCGGGCGCGGCGGGCCAGCCGAGCGGACCGGTGGCGAGCGGCGTGTTCGGCTTGACGGCGTCGGGGCTGTTAGGCGGTTTCGCCGACGGCGGCACGGCGCGCGGAAACGGCGACTTGTGACGAAAGCCGCCGGGCGTGTCGATCGTGCCGAGCAGCGACATCAGCACGGCCAGCGCGCGGATCGACTGGAAGCCGTTGGAGTGCGCCGCGAGGCCGCGCATCGCGTGAAAGGCGACCGGGTTGCCGGTGACCGTTTCATGCGTCTCGCCCCATGCGTCGGTCCAGCGGATCGGCAGGGTGATACGGTGCGCGCGGCTCGTCTGGATCATTTCACCGGCGAGGCGGCGAATCGTGTCGGCCGCAATGCCGGTGATGCCGGCGGCCCACTCGGGCGTGCAATCGGCCACGCGTTCGCGCAGCAAGGCGAACGACGGCGTGACCGGCGTGCCGTCGTCGAGCGTATAGCGGCCGTCGAGCGCGGGATCGACGCCAGGCGTGTGATGCGGCACGGCGCGCGCCGCGTCCGCATCCCACCAGAGGTGATTCTGCGGAAACAGCGGGTTGCCGACCGGCCGCTCGGGATCGCGCACGAACAGGCCGAAGTTTTCGCTGGCTCCGTCGAGATCGACGAGTTCCGCCGCGTTGGTATAGCGGCGCACGAACTCGTGATCCCACGCGTCGGCGGCAATCAGTTCGTGCAGAAATGCCATGAACAGCGCGCCGTCGGTGCCGGGCTTGATCGGCACCCACTCGTCGGCAATCGCAGCGTAGCCCGTGCGGATCGGATTGATCGCAATGAACCGGCCGCCCGCGCGCTTGAACTTCGAAATGGCGATCTTGAGCGGATTCGAATGATGATCTTCCGCGGTGCCGATCATGAAGAACAGTTTGGCGCTGTCGAGGTCCGGGCCGCCGAATTCCCAGAACGAGCCGCCGATCGTATAGATCATGCCCGCCGCCATGTTGGCCGAGCAGAACCCGCCGTGCGCCGCGTAATTAGGCGTACCGAACTGTTTGGCGAAGAGCCCGGTCAGCGCCTGCATCTGGTCGCGGCCGGTGAAGAGCGCAAATTTTTTCGGGTCGGTGGCGCGAATGTGGCCGAGGCGCTTTTCGAGCACGTCGAACGCGTGTTCCCACGACACCGGCTCGAACTGCGCGCTGCCCCGCTCCGCGCCCGGCTTGCGCATCAACGGTTGCGTGAGGCGCGCGGGCGAGTACTGCTTCATGATGCCCGAGGCGCCCTTCGCGCAGATCACGCCCTGGTTGAGCGGGTGCTCCGGATTGCCGTCGATGTAGCGCACCTCGCCTTCGCGCAGATGCACACGAATGCCGCAACGACAGGCGCACATGTAGCAGGTGGTCGTTTTGATGTCGAGCCGTTCATCCTGCGTGCGGGCGTGGTGTTCCATGCGGGATCTCCGTCGCTGCTCCGGCTATGTCGAAGCGGTGGGTGATGCGTTACCGCCCATCCTAAGCGCCGTCGGCCCACAAGGGAAATCGCCATTTTCGAGAGAAACTATCCGCCGCGCCGATAGTTTCCGTTTGGCTTTCAGTGGCGCGCCGGCTGTGGCGCTTGCCTCAACGTCGGCTAACTGCGACCTTCGAGTTGTGCGATCAGCGCGTCCGGAATCTCCACGCCGTCTTTCTGCGCCGTGTCCGCGAGACGCTCTCTTCGATCGCCGGGCAAGCGCACGTCGTGGTCCGCGAGCATCATGTCGATCAGCGCTTCCACGCGTGACAGATAGGTTTCGTCGCCGGCGAGCGCGCCCGGATCGATCGCCCAGAACAGATGGCCGATGCGCGAGCGCTCCCCCTCTTCGGTCAGGAACGAGCCGGCTTCGTAGCCGAAGTTCGCGCCCGTCAGGGCCGCCGCCAGCAGCTCGACGATCAGCGCCAGCATCGCGCCTTTCGCGCCGCCGAACGGCAGCATCATGCCGTCGAGGGCCGCGCGGGCGTCGGTGGTCGGCTGGCCGTCGCGGGTGGTCGCCCAGCCCTCGGGAATCGGCTTGCCGTCGCGCGCGGCCAGCGCGATCTTGCCGCGCGCGATCTGCGACAGCGCGAGGTCGATCACGAGCGGCTCGCCATTGCGACGCGGGAACACGGCGGCGATCGGGTTGGTCCCGAACAGCGCGCGGCGGCCGCCCCACGCGGGCATCGCCGCCGGCGAATTGCTGAACGCCAGCGCGACCATGCCCGCCGCGCCGAGCGCGGCCAGATGGGCTGCGCCCACGCCGAAATGGTGACTGCGCTTCACGCCCGCGACCGCGCTGCCGAATTGCTTCGTGCGCTCGGCGAGCGTGGAGACCGCAAGATCGCACGCGGGATAGGCCAAACCGTCCGCACCGTCGATCAGCACCGCCGCGCCGCGATCCGCGACGATCGTCGCTTGCGCGGTGGGGTCGACGCGACCGTTGCGCAACTGCGCGCAATACATCGGCAGACGCGATACACCATGCGACGACAAACCGCGCAGGTCGGCATAGACCAGCGCGCGAGCCGTGGACTCGGCAGTGGCCGGCAGCGCGCCGGCGCGGCGCAGCGAGTCGACGGCAAGCGTGGTGAGCGCGTCGGGAGACAGTCGGGCCATCGGGTATTCCTCAAGTTGTTGTGTTGGTGTTGGTCTGGCGCTGCGGCGGATCGTTCAGCCGGCAACGCCACCACGCGCGGGCACGCGAAGCAATGCCGCAATACGTCGATTGCGGTATTGCCGACGAACTCGCCCATGACGATCGTCTGCCGGGTCGCTGTCGTGATTGTGCTACTTAGCCGCCCTTTTCCAGCAGCGTCGTGCCGGCAGCCGGGCGTCTTTCCTCGAGACCAGGTTGAGCCGACGGCGGCTGAGCCTGCGGTTTCGACTGCGACTGCGGCTGCACGTGATCCCGGACTTCGCGCGGGGCCGCGAGGAATTCCCGCGCCGCGCGCGCATCGAAAGCGCCTTCCCAGCGCGCGACCACCAGCGTCGCCACCACATTGCCGATCATATTGGTCAGCGCGCGGATTTCATTGAGCACGCGGTCGACGCCGAGAATCAGCGTGATGCCCGCCACGGGAATGATGTTGTGCGTTGACAGCGTCGCCGTCAACGCGACCAGCGCCGCGCCCGCCACACCCGCGCCACCCTTCGACGTCAGCATCAGAATCGCCAGCAAGCCCAATTGCTGCATCAGCGAAAGATGCGTGTTGGTGGCCTGCGCGATGAAGAGCGAAGTCATCGTCAGATAAATCGCGGCGCCGTCGAGGTTGAACGAATAGCCCGTGGGCAGCACGAGCCCGACGATCGCCCGCGGGCAGCCCATGCGTTCGAGCTTCTCCATCAGGCGCGGCAGCACGGATTCCGTGGTGGACGTGCCCAGCACGATCAGCAGTTCCTCGCGGAAGTAGCGCAAGAGCGGCCAGAGTCCGACGCCCGCCCAGCGCGCCGCCGCGCCGAGCACGACGACGATGAACAGGATGCTGGTGATGTAGAAGCACAGAATCAGCAGACCGAGTTGCTGCAAGGTGCCGATACCGTATCTGCCGACCGTGAACGCGATCGCACCGAATGCGCCGAGCGGCGCGAGTCGCATGATCATCTCGACGATGCGCATGAGCGTGTCGCCGAACTGTTCGATGCCGCGCATGAGCAACCGGCTGCGCTGCGACATGATCGACAGCGCGATGCCGAACAGCACGGAGAACAGCAGCACCTGCAGCAGATCGCCGCGCGCGAAGGCACCCACCACCGAATTCGGCACGATCATATCGAAGAAGCTCGACGACGCCGAATGCGCGTCCGCTACGTAGTGCGTCATGGCGTGGGCGTCTAGCGTGGCGGGATCGATGTTCAGGCCCGCGCCGGGATGCAGCACGTTTGCCACGATCAGACCGATCACGAGCGCGATGGTCGTCACCACCTCGAAGTAGAGCAATGTTTTGAAGCCGACGCGGCCGACCTGCTTCAGGCTTTCCATCCGCGCAATGCCGACTGACACGGTGCAGAAGATCACCAGCGTGATCAGCATCTTGATGAGACGGATGAAGGTGTCGCCGAGCGGCTTCATTTCGACGCCGAACGCGGGCGCGAAGTAACCGACGAGAATTCCGGCTGCAAGTCCGATCAGGACCTGCACGTAGAGATGTTTGAGCACGCGCAAGATGGTGTCTCCTCCACTCGCTGCCGCCAGATGTCGAACCGGCGCCGTAGCGGCATGGCTTGCCGGCAACGGGCGGCGTCGTGGCCGTTCTCCGTGCCGGCACGCGCCGGGATTTGGGGGTCCACTGCGATATTACCAGGCAAGCGCGAAGCAAGCGCGCTTGCCTCGCCGCCAAAATCAGGCGCTTTCGAACAACCGGGTCAGCACGAACTCGCGATGACCGAGCGCTTCCGCCGCGGTAAAGCGGCCGTTGATCGTGGCCATCATGCATTCGAGCAATTTGTCGCCGCTCTGGTCGAGGTTCTGTTCGCGCTGCAGGATGCCGGTCACATCGACGTCGATATGCTCGCCCATGGTGCGCACCGTACGCGGGTTCGCGCAGATCTTGATGACCGGCACGATCGGATTGCCGATCACGTTGCCCTGCCCCGTCGGGAAGAAATGCACCGCGAAGCCGGACGCCGCGCACAACGTCACCATCTCGGCCGCCGCCGACGACGAATCCATGAACCACAGGCCCGCGTGCGTCGGTTCCTCGGCTTTGTCGAGCACGCCGTCCACCATGCACTTCTTGCCGATCTTCTGGATATTGCCGAGCGCCTTTTCCTCGATGGTCGTGAGGCCGCCCGCGATATTGCCCTTGGTCGGTTGCGACTCGGAAAGGTCGTCCGTCTTCCAGCGGTTGATCATGTCCTGATAGCGGTCGAACATGAACTGGAAACGCTCGCGCACTCCGTCGTTGGCGCAGCGCGCGGCGACGATCTGCTCGCCGCCGGTCAACTCCGACGTCTCGCCGAACACGAGCGTGGTGCCGAGTCCGTACAGCTTGTCGAAAGCATTGCCGACGGTCGGATTGGCGCCGCAACCCGAGGTCGTATCCGACTCGCCGCATTTGGTGGAGACCCACAGGTCCGAGATCGGACACTCCTCGCGATCGAGCGACGTGGCGTACTGCACCATTTCTTTCGCCGCCTTCGAGGCCCGCATGATGGTGTCGTGGTCGCCGTGCAGTTCAATGCCGAAGCCCATCACCGGCTTGCCGGTTTTCGCAATGCCGTCCACCACGCGCTTGGTCCAGCCTTCCTCGATACCGATCACGATCACCGCCGCGACATTCGGATTGCTGCCCGCGCCGATCAGCGTGCGAAAGTGCAGATCGAGGTCGGCGCCGAACTGCAGCCGCCCGTACGGATGCGGCAGCGCCATGGTGCCTTTGATGTTGTGCTCGACGGCTTGCGCCGCCGCGTTCGACAGATCGTCGACCGGCAGGATGATCACGTGGTTGCGTACGCCAACGCGGCCATTGTCGCGACGATAGCCGCGGAAAGTCGTATCCAGGTCAATCACGCTCATGGTGTATCTCTCGTTCAGGTGTGGGGGCGATTCGATTCCGGCAGTCTGACCAGCGCGACTTACCAGCGCTTCGTCTTGATGTTGTGTACGTGGGCGTGTTCGCCGGCGCTGATCGGCGCGACCACCTTGCCGATATCGACGCCGTACTTGAACACCGTGTCACCCACCGCCATGTCCTTGAGCGCCACCTTGTGACCGATCGGAATGTCCTGTTTGGCCGGGAAGGTCACGATCTCGTCGTCGTCCATGATCCACGCGTTGAGTTGCGTGGCCGCCTTGATGCCCTCGACGACCGCCACGCCGACTGTGTCCTTCGCCTCGTGCAACACGATGTGAATCGTCTTGCGTTCGGGCGACGCGCCCGCTGCCGCGGTGCCCTTGATGTCTGCCGTGGGATTGCTCATTAGCGTCTCCGTTCGTCTAGTGAATGCGGTGTCGTGCCGCTGGGAAAGCGCAGCCAGATGCGCTGCTGTGAATCGATATTAGGCGGCCTATCGCTCGATGTCAACTAGGTCATCTATATGTGTTACATGAGTGTTTTCCAGTAGCGACGACAGATTCCATGTCATCTAGATGGACTAGATGAGTTTGTCGTTTAAAATCCGAGCAGGTTTAACCTTCGCGAGCGGCGTCGCGCGACTCGCGCATTTCAGAGGTTTTCATGAGCACGCTCGCCATCAATCCGCCCGCGCTGGGCGGCACGCGGTACAAAGAGGTGAAAAGCGCGATTCTCGCCGCGCTCTCGGCAGGCGAATGGAAAGGCGGCGAATGCATTCCTTCGGAGAAGCGGCTCGCCGAACGCTTCGGGGTGTCCATCGGCACGCTGCGCAAAGCGATCGACGAACTTTGTGCCGAGAACATCCTGATCCGTCATCAGGGCCTGGGTACGTTTGTGTCCATGCATCAGCGCGACCGGCATTTTTTTCGTTTCTTCCGGATCGTGCGGCGCGACGGCGACAAGGCCTATCCCGTCGTCACGCTGATCGATTTCAAAAAGGCCCGCGCCTCGCGCGAAGTGGCGGCCGCACTCGGCGTGGAAAACGGCGCGCGCGTGTTCCAGTTCGTCAACGGCCTGGCGTTGCATGGCAAGACGGTGCTCATCGAACATATCACCGTGCCGGAGGCGCACTTTCCGGGTCTCACCGAAACGAAACTGCGCAACCGGCCGAACACGCTGTACAACTTCTATCAGGACGGCTTCGGCATCAACGTGGTCGAAACCGATGAACGCGTGAGCGTGGGTCTCGCGAGCGAACTGGAAAGCGCCCAACTCGGCGTCGAGGTCGGCGCGCCGTTGCTGGAGATCCGGCGTATCGCCTACTCGTATCACCGCAGCGTGGTCGAGCTGCGCGTTTCGCGGCTCAATACCGAAGAGTACGAATACATCGGCAACCGGCCGGGCGGCAACGAAGAGAAGTAGTTAGGCGCAGCGCGATCCGTGTCAGATCGGCGTCAACACCGGTTCGCCCGCAAAATGCCGCCGGGCGTTGTTCAGAAAGTTGTCGACTGAGGCCGTGATCGCTTCCGGTGAGCGGCCGCCCACGTGCGGCGTCAACACTACGTTGCGCAGCGCCAGCAAGGCTTCGGGAGGATTGGGCTCGCCCTCGTAGACGTCGAGCGCGGCGCCGGCGATCGTGCCCGCTGTAAGCGCCTGCGCGAGCGCCGCCGTGTCGAGCACGCTGCCGCGCGAGACGTTGACCACGAAGCCGTGCGGACCGAGGGCGTCAAACACCGCCGCGCCGATCAGATGACGCGTACCCGCACCGCCCGGCGTCGCGACGATCAAAAAGTCGCTCCAGCGCGCGAGGCCTTCCACGCTGTCGAAGTACCGATGCGGCGAGTCTTCACGCGGCTTACGGTTGTGATAGCCGATTTCCATCTCGAAGCCCGCGCCGCGGCGCGCGACCTTCTCGCCGATGTTACCGAGCCCGACGATGCCGAGGCGCTTGCCGGAGACGTTCGGGCGCATCGGCAAGGTGTCGCGCCAGACGCCTTCGCGCGTGGCCTGATCGAGTTGTGGCACGTCGCGCACCACCGCGAGCAGCAAGGCGAACGCATGATCGGCCACGCAATGATCGTTGGTGCCCGCGCCGTTGACCAGCACGATACCGCGCGAGCGGGCATGGTCGACGGCGAGGTTTTCATAGCCGGCGCCCAGCGCGCTGACCAGTTCGAGCTGCGGCATGCGGTCGATGTCCGCGGCGGTGAGCCCGGTCGTGCCGTTGGTCAGCACGGCACGAATCGTCTCGCCGTGCGCGTCAAGCGCGGCGGCTCGCTCGGCGGCGTCGGGCGCGTAGACGACGTCGAACGCGGCCTCGATCCTGGCGCGGCTTGCATCGTTGAGGTGGATCAGAACCAGCAGGGATGGCTTCATGGCGGCGGTTTTCTTGGCAACGTGGATGGACCGGACAAGTTTCAGGCCAGTGTAACAAGGCTCCAGAAGGCTTGCCGGCAAGCGTCCCGAGGGCTGGATGCCCTGCCGGATGGGCCCCGGCGCACCTCAAGTCCATCGGAACCCCGCCGTTATCCTGTTGGATGGCCTGACGTGAAAATGATGCATAACTGGTCTTTCTTTTCAGCCACCGGCCAACCCGTCTTAAAATAGCGGCACTTCCGATCCTGAGAACCACATGCTGGACATCCTCCCGCGCGGCCCTGCGCCCGCCAACGACGATTCCGAGATGTTCGAACTCGCGCCCGTCTCGCTCTGGCTCGAAGACTTCAGCGGCGTGCGCACCTTGTTCGACGCATGGCGGGCAGACGGCGTGACCGATCTGCGCGCGCATTTCGCCGCCAATCCGGGTTGCGTCGCGCAATGCGCGCACAGCATCCGCGTCATCAAGGTCAATCAGAAGACGCTGACGCAATTCGAGGCCGCCGATTTCGAAGCGCTCACCGGCAATCTCGCCTCGGTGTTCCGCGACGACATGCTCAAGACCCACCTCGAAGAGCTATGCCAGTTGTGGGCCGGGCAATCGCAGTTCACCAGCCAGACGGTCAACTACACGCTCGGCGGACGGCGTCTCGACGTGCTGCTCAAGGGCGCCGTGCTGCCCGGCCACGAGGCGCGCTGGGACCGCGTGCTGGTATCGGTCGAAGACATTACGGAACTCGAAGGCGCGCGGCATCGCGTGACGCTTGCCGAACAGTACGTGCGCGGCCTGTTCGAGTATTCGCCGGTGTCGCTCTGGGTGGAGGATTTCAGCGCGGTCAAGCGTCTGCTCGACGAAGCGCGCGCGGCCGGCATCAACGATTTCCGCGTGTTCACGGACGTGCATCCCGAGTTCGTCGAGCGCTGCATGCAGGAAATCCACGTGCTCGACGTGAACCAGCACACGCTCGACATGTTCGCGGCGAAAGACAAGAAAACGCTGCTGGCGCATCTCGCCGACGTGTTCCGTGACGACATGCGTCCGCATTTCCGCGAGCAGTTGGTCGATCTGTGGGACGGCAAGCTGTTCCAGCAGCGCGAAGTGCTCAACTATTCGCTCGACGGCAGCGAGGTGCACGTGCATCTGCAGTTCTCCGTCCTGCCGGGGCATGAGAAGTCCTGGGACCTGGTGCTGGTGGCGCTGACGGACATCACCGCGCGCAAGAAGGCCGAGGCCTATCTCGAGTTCCTCGGCAAGCACGACGTGCTGACCAAGCTGCGCAACCGCTCCTTCTACGTGGACGAACTGAACCGGCTCGAACGCAAGGGCCCGTGGCCCGTGACGATCATCATGGCCGATCTGAACGGTTTGAAACGCGTGAACGATCAACTCGGCCACGCTGCGGGCGATGCGCTGCTCAGGCGTGCCGGCGAGGTGTTAGCCAAGGCGACCGACGCGCCCTTTCATGCGGCGCGCATCGGCGGCGACGAGTTCGCGATCCTGATGCCGGACACCGACGAGCGCGGCGGCGCCGCGATGGTCGATGCGATCAGGCAACTGGTGGAACTGAACAATCAGTTTTATCCGGGCTCGCCGCTCAGCTTCTCGATGGGCGCGGCTACCTGCCAGCGCGGCGACCGGCTCGAAGCGGGCGTGCAGCGCGCCGATCTGCTGATGTACGAGGAAAAGCGCGCGACCTACGCGAACCAGCCGGCTGCGAACGCGGCCGACGCGGCAGGCGGCTGAAAAGCGGACGCGCCGGATCGCGGCGCGCAGGATCGCAGCGCAGCGCAGCGCAGCGCAGCGCAGCGCCGGCACGATAAGCGCCATATTCCGCGTGGCAGTGTCAGCAAACGGGAGAAAGCGGGAGCAAGCGGGAAGACCGTGCGACCCGCCGCGCCGTCCGCAACTGGTTCAGCCCGGCAATTTGGCCGCCAGCACATCGACCTTTTCGATCGTGGGCGGCGACGCGAACAGTTCGCCCGCCTTCGCCATCAACGCGGCCGCCACCTTGCCGTTCAGGTGCGCGTCACGGCCGCCCTCATCCGGAAAGGCATCGAAGATACCGAACGTGGACGGCCCCAGCTTCAAACCGAACCACGCGACGGTGCCCGGCTCCTCCTCGACGAGCGGCAAGCCGCTGAGCAGAAACGCTTCGACCTCTTTTTCCTTGCCGGGCTTGGCTTCGAGACGGACGTACAGTGCGAGTTTGACCATGACAGAACTCCTGCTGTGAGATTCGAGCAATGGTGTGCTTTGCGAGGCTTCGCCAGGCGTGACGAAACTTGCTGGGCCGCGAGGCTATCGAAAAGTATAGTCCGCTGTCAGTGTAGCGTCGCCACACGCCACTCGCGCCGGCATCCGCATTCGCTGGTTTGCGCTGGCGCAGCATCCGGCGTACCGGACGCCGGCCGCCCGGCGCCCGTCCGCTATACTCGCCGACCCTGAAGTTTTCCGCAGCCCGGCGCCGCGGTCTGGAAAGAAAATCATGTCGACAATTCCCGCCTGCCCGCAGTGCGCAATGGAAAATACCTACCCGGACGGCGACAACTACGTCTGCCCCGACTGCGCGCATGAGTGGCCGATGAACGCCGCCCCGTCCGCCGACGACGCCGACGAGCGCGTCGTCAAGGACGCCAACGGCCACTCGCTGGCCGATGGCGATGCCGTCGTGCTGATCAAGGACCTGAAAGTGAAAGGCTCGTCGATCACGCTGAAAATGGGCACCAAGGTGAAGAGCATTCGCCTTGTCGGCGGCGATCATGAAGTGGACTGCAAGATGGACGCCGGCAACTTCATGCTGAAGGCCGCGTATCTGAAGAAGGTCTGAACACAAACCCCGGTCGTGGCGGCCAGCGCCTAAACGCCCGGAAAGCGCAACTCGAAGCGCACCACGCCTGGCGCCGGACACACCACGCGCGCCGTGCCGCCATGCAGATGCATGATCGCCTTGACGATCGCGAGACCCAGACCGCTTGACTCGGTGAACGCGCTGCGCGCCGCGTCTGCGCGATAGAAGCGATCGAACAGACGGCCTAGTTGCTCCTCGGGAATCGGCGCGCCGTCGTTTTCGACCACCACGGTGGCGCCCGCTTCGTCCTGTGCGCCACGCAGACGCACCACCGTATCGCTTGCCCCGTAACGCACGGCATTGACGACCAGGTTGTTGATCGCGCGGCGGCACAGCATCGGATTGACCGATGCCACGCCTGCGGCCTCGACCACGAAGCGCATGCCGCGTTCGTCGGCGGGACCTTCGAAATAGTCTGCGATCCTGACGAGTTCCTCGCGCAGATCGACCGGCTCGCGTTCCACTGAAAGCGCCGCATGGTCCGCATGCGCGAGAAACAGAATGTTCTCCGCGATATGGCTCAGGCGGCTCAGTTCTTCGAGATTCGATTCGAGCACCTGCTGATATTCGTCGGGCTCGCGGGTCCGTGCGAGCGTCACCTGAGTCTGCCCGATCAACGCGCCGACCGGCGTGCGGATCTCGTGCGCCAGATCGGCGGAAAACTGCGAGAGCCGTTGATAACCATCGGCGAGACGGTCGAGCATGGCGTTGAACGCGTGCGTGAGCTGGCGCAATTCGAGCGGCGCCGCCTCGCTGTCGAGCCGCACGGACAGGCTTGTGGGGCTGATCTGCGCGGCCCGCGTGGCAATCTCGCGAACCGGGCGCAACGCGCGGCGCAGCACGTACCAGGCGAGCAGCGTCGCGGCCAGCATGCCGATCAGCGTGGCCAGCACGATGCGGTCGCGGTACGCGGCCAGCATACGCACTTCCTGCGTCATCGGATGGCCGGCGATCACTTCGACTTCGGTGCCGTCCTCACGCGCTTTGGCGGTGGCGATCGCCCAATGCACCGGCACACCGTTGGCCAACTGCGTCTGGCGGATGTCGGCAAAGGTCGGCAAGCGGCCCTCCACGCCGGCTTGCAGCGCGGGTACCGCCACGCCCGCCGGGTTCACGTCGATGAACGGCGCCTCGCCCGGACGACGAAACAGCAGCACGTCCTGTTCCGCGCCGAGCATGGTCTCGAACAGCAATGGCCGGCTCTTCAATTCGCTGACCGAATAGAGATCGCGCACGATGCGGCTGAAGTGCTCGACGCGAGCGGTCAGCACCACGTCGGCGCGGCGCTGCAACGACACCTCCGCGGAGTGATAGAAATACGCGCCGAGCGTGCCGATCACCACGCACGCAATCGACGCGAACAGCACCGTGGTGCGAGCCGTGAGCGAGCGCCCGGTCCAGAATTTCATGAGCCGTCGCCGAAGGTGTAGCCAATGCTGCGCACCGTATGGATCAGCTTCTTTTCGAACGGATGATCGACCTTGGCGCGCAGCCGCTTGATGGCCACGTCGACCACGTTGGTGTCGCTGTCGAAGTTCATGTCCCACACTTCGGAGGCAATCTGCGTGCGCGACAGCGCTTCGCCCTGGCGGCGTACCAGCAGATGCAGCAGCATGAATTCCTTGTTGGTGAGCGGAATCTCCACGCCTTCGCGCGTCACCTTGCGGCGCAGCACGTCGAGCTTGAGGTCGGCGATTTCGAATACGTCGCTTTCACGGATCACGCCGCGGCGCAGCAGTGTGCGGATACGCAGCACCAGCTCCGTAAATGAAAACGGCTTGACGAGATAATCGTCCGCACCGAGTTCGAGACCGCGAATACGGTCGGTGACGTGATCGCGCGCGGTCAGGAAAATCACCGGCAGATCGCGCCGCGCCCGCAGCGCGCGCATGATTTCCCAGCCGTCGATGCCGGGCAGCATCACGTCCAGCACGACGAGGTCGTAAGCATTTTCGAGCGCCATGTGCAGGCCGTCCGTGCCGGTGCGCGCGAGATCGACCGCATAGCCGCTCTCGCGCAAACCCTTCTTCAGGTAGTCGCCGGTTTTCGGATCGTCTTCGATGACGAGGATGCTCATGGCGCTCGGTGCTCCGATTCGGCTTTGGTTCAGAGCTTCGCCCTGCCGCTCGCCGAATCCTGGACGTGGATATGCCGGCCATTTTACGTGGCCGCGGCGCGCCATTCATGACGTTTTTGTCATCCGCCTGTCACTCGCCGGAGCCGGTCCCGGGTCTAATCTGTCCCCATCCTTCACCACCTGGAGCAGATTCATGAAGATCGTTTCCGCGCACGCGTTGCGCGCCTTCGCCGCCCCCGCGCTCGTTGCCGCTGTTTTGCTCGCCGCCGGACCGGCGGCCCAGGCCCAGAACGCCGCGCCTACCGGCGTGCGTGGCACGGTGACGTCGCTGTCGGGCGATCTGCTCAAGGTCCACACGCGCGACGGCAAGGACGTCGACGTGAAGCTCGCCAAGGACACGCCGATTCGCGGCGTGGTGATCGCCAACATCAACGACATCAAGCCGGACAGCTATGTCGGCACCGCCGCGATTCCGCAGGCGGACGGCACGCTGAAGGCGCTCGAAGTGCACGTATTCCCGGCCAGCATGCGCGGCTCCGGCGAAGGCCACCGTCCGTGGGATCTCGGCGGCAACAGTTCGATGACCAACGGCACCGTGGGTTCGCTCGTGGTCAGCAACGGCCGCACGATCACCGTGAAGTACAAGGACGGCGAAAAGAAAATCGTGATTCCGCAAGACGTGCCTATCGTCGCGCTGGAACCGGGTGACCGTTCGCTGCTGGTGCCGGGCGCGAAAGTCGTGCTGTTCGCCCACAAGGAAGCCGACGGCTCCATGGCCGCCAACTTCATCTCCGCAGGCGAGCGTGGCGTGACGCCGCCGATGTAATACGGCGTTTGCCAGCTCTCCTGTTTGCCTGAACAGCCGCGTTCTTCAATGGCGCGGCTTTCCACTTCCTGTTCGTCTCGCGATCCTTGCACCATGCCCGAACCGCAAACGCGCCTGCTCGTTCACCCGCTCGTCGTGCGAATCACGCACTGGATCAACGCATTCGCGATGGTCTGCATGGTGATGAGCGGCTGGGCGATCTATAACGCGTCGCCGTTCTTCCCGTTCAGATTTCCGGTTTGGGCGACCGTCGGCGGATGGCTGGGCGGCTCGATCGCGTGGCATTTCGCAGCGATGTGGCTGCTCTGCGCGAACGGGCTGCTGTATTTCGCGTATGGCCTCGGGCGCGGGCATTTTCGCCGCAAGCTGTTGCCGGTTCATCCGCGCGACGTGGTGCATGACGCAAGCCTCGCGCTGCAGTTCAAGTTGCCGCACGATACTGGCAAATATAACGCGGTGCAGCGTGCGCTGTATCTGCTCGTGCTATGTCTTGGCGTGCTGCTGGTGGCCTCGGGGCTGTCCATCTGGAAACCCGTGCAATTCTCGTGGCTCACCGCGCTATTCGGTGGCTTCGACTTCGCTCGGCGCGTGCATTTCATCGCGATGGCCGGCGTAGTCGGTTTCGTGGTTGTGCATCTGGCGCTGGTGCTGCTCGTGCCGCGCACGTTGCTGCCGATGCTGACAGGGCGCGCACGGCATTCGGCGCACGAAGGGAGCCAGGCATGAGCGCATCCAAACCCAACGACGGTGCGCGTCGATCCCGCATCGTGCTTGCCGATCATCAGCCGCAAATCGAGCGGCTGCAACGACGCCTGTTCCTGCGCTCGTCGCTCTCAATCGGCGCTCTGGCGATGCTCTCTGGCTGCAACATGCAGGACGGCGATTCGGTCGACAAGGTGCTCTGGGCGATGTCGCGCTGGAACGATCGCGTGCAGGGCTGGCTATTCGATCGCAACAAGCTTGCACCGACCTATTCGGCGCGCGAAATCACCGACCCGTTCCCGTTCAATGCGTTTTATCCGGAGTTCGACGCGCCGGACATCGACGGCTCGACGTATCAACTGGAAGTGTCGGGGCTCGTGTCGGACAAGCGCACGTGGAATCTCGATCAGCTACGCGCGTTGCCGCAGGCTTCGCAGATCACGCGCCACATCTGCATCGAAGGATGGAGCGCGATTGGACAATGGCGCGGCGTGCCGTTTCGCACGTTTCTGGAGCGCATCGGCGCCGATCTGAACGCGCGCTATGTCGGCTTCAAATGCGCGGACCGTTATTACTCCAGTCTCGACATGGCAACGGCCTTGCATCCGCAGACGCAGCTTACGCTCGACTTCCGCAATGAGCCGCTGCCGGCCAAATACGGCTACCCGCTGAAGCTGCGTGTGCCGACCAAACTCGGCTTCAAGAATCCCAAGCACATCGCGGCGATTTTTGTGACCAACACGAATCCCGGTGGCTATTGGGAAGACCAGGGGTACAACTGGTTCAGCGGTTTGTAACGTGTAGCGCGGCCCGCTTGCCCGATCACACTGCGGTGACGTAACGCGCCACCGGCTTGACCACGCGCGGCGGCGGCGCATCGTAGACGGCGCGCATGCGTTTCACTTCGTCGACCGGGCTCAGGCCGAACAGCCGCTTGAACTCGCGGCTGAATTGCGATGCGCTTTCATAACCGACGCGCGCCGCGGCCGCGCCCGCATTCAATCCATCCTGCACCATCAGCAAGCGTGCGTGATGCAAGCGCGTGGTCTTCACGTATTGCATTGGCGAAGTGGCGGTGACCGCTTTGAACTGCGCATGAAACACGGCGAGGCTCATGCCCGCTTCGGACGCGAGCGTATCGACGTCGAGCATGCCGTGGTAGCCCGCATGAATTCGCCGCAATGCCTTGGCAATGCGGCCGAAATGATTCTGATGCGTGAGCGCCGCCCGAATCGCGTCGCCCTGCTCGCCGGTCAGCACGCGATAACAGATTTCGCGCACCACGCCGGGCGCGAGAATGCGCGCGTCGAGCGGCGAAGCCAACGCGTCCATCAGACGTTGCACCGCATTGCACAGCGCCGGGTCGAGCGGCGTCGAATAGATGCCGACGGGTTCATTCTGCGCGGCGCCCTGCGTTTCGTTCAACGCCATCAGTAATTCGGCCACCATGGTCAGATCGACGCGCACCGAGATGGCAAGGAACGGCTCTTCCGCGCTCGCCTCGGTCTCGCATTCGAATGGCAAGGGCACCGAGAGCACCAGGTACTGCTGCGCGTCGTACTGAAACACCTGATCGCCGAGAAAGCCGCGCTTGCGGCCCTGGCAGACGATCACGATGCTCGGCTCGTACATGACCGGCATACGCGGCATGGGCGTATTCGCGCGCATGAGGTTGACGCCTTCGAGACTCGTGCGCGTGAGGCCCGGGGTGGGCGCGAGCACATCGAATAATTCGACCACGCGCTGCTGGGCGCGATCGACCGGGACGGGTTCAGCGGAACGGGTTGACATGACGGTATAGTGACGTGCGAGAGAATAATGCTTGAAATTTAGCACCAAACGAACTATCGCGCTCCTCGCCAGGAGTTTTAGGCAAATCTTCAAGACATTCAGGTATTCCCGGGGTCGCTTGCCGCTCCTATCATGGGAACCCTGCCGGATCATCCTTTTCCGCGCTGCGCCGGGCTCGGTTGCCAATTCCCAGTTTGACGAATTTGCCAGCCACCGCCCGCGCCGTGATCCGGTTCATGACGAGGTTGGCCACATCGGCGACATACGTCGCCCATCGCCGGCGCCTTGCAACTTCACCCTCTTTGCTGGAGCTACCCATGAGCACGACTTATGCCTATGCAGCGACCGACGCTACCGCGCCGCTCGCCCCGTTCGAAATCCAGCGCCGCGAACTGCGCGCCCATGACGTGCAGATGGAAGTTCTGTTTTGCGGCGTGTGCCATTCCGATTTGCATCAGGCGCGCAACGAATGGAAGAACACCGTGTTTCCGGTCGTGCCGGGCCATGAGATTGTCGGCCGCGTGACCGCGGTTGGTCCGGACGTGACGAAGTACAAGGCTGGCGATCTGGTCGGCGTTGGCTGTCTGGTGGATTCGTGCCGCACGTGTGCGAGTTGCAAAGAAGATCTCGAGCAATATTGCGAGAACGGTTTTGTCGGCACGTATAACGGCGTTGATCGGGTCGATGGTCAGATCACTTACGGTGGTTATTCCACGCAGCTCGTCGTGGATGAAGCGTTCACGCTGCGTGTGCCGGAGAATCTCGATCCTGCTGGTGTGGCGCCGTTGCTGTGCGCTGGGATCACGACGTATTCGCCGCTGCGGACCTGGGGTGCTGGTCCTGGCAAGAAGGTCGGCATTGTCGGCCTTGGCGGTTTGGGGCATATGGGTGTGAAGCTCGCGCGTGCGATGGGTGCGCATGTTGTGCTGTTCACGACGTCGCCGTCGAAGATCGAAGATGCGAAGCGGTTGGGTGCGCATGAGGTCGTGATTTCGAAGAATGCTGCGGAGATGGAAGCGCACTTGAATAGCTTCGACTTCATTCTGAATACGGTTGCTGCCCAGCATGATTTGAATCCGTTTTTGAATCTGCTCAAGCGGGATGGGACTATGACGCTGGTTGGCGCGCCGGAGCATGATCATCCGTCGCCGCAAGTGTTTAATCTGATTTTCAAGCGTCGCCGGTTGGCTGGGTCGCTGATTGGTGGGATTGCTGAGACGCAGGAGATGTTGGACTTCTGCGGGGAACATGGGATTACTTCTGATATTGAAGTGATTCCTATGCAGGGGATTAATGAGGCTTATGAGCGGATGCTGAAGAGTGATGTTAAGTATCGGTTTGTGGTTGATTTGGATTCCTTGCGGAAGTGATGGTTGTTTTTTTTGGCTCGCGCCGCGGTTTTTTTGGCTTGTGGCGTGGGTTTTTTTGTAGGTTGTTTTTTTGGCTATGGTCTTTGGGTTTTGGCCTTTCCTTGCTTTGTTAGTGGTCTATTAGCGTTGCCCCTGTGCGGGGCGGCACCTACTTCTCTTTGCCGCCGCAAAGAGAAGTAGGCAAGAGAAAGCGGCTCAAACCGCTAACTCTTAAGCGGGTCCCCCGCACAGCCACGGTAGTGGTCCATCTGGAATCTGTGCCCTCGCACATTTAGCCATACTGACAAAGCAGTCATTCTTCCGGCGGCGCTGCGCGCGCCCCCGCGGTAGTTCATTACCCTCGCTGGTTTTCTTGGCGTGTCGCCGAGGCGAAGCCAATGCCCCCGCACAATCCAAGCCGATGGTTTCAGCGGACCGCTCCGGCGAGCGCGGAGCGCGAGGCGGGAAGTATGACGGCCTTGTCACTCGCGCCGAATGTGCGATAACACAGATTCCAGATGCACCGCTACCGCAACTGTGCGAAGGACCCGCTTAAGAGTTAGCGGTTTGAGCCGCTTTCTCTTGCTTACTTCTCTTTGCGGCGGCAAAGAGAAGTAAGTGCCGCCCCGCACAGGGGCAACACTAATAGACCACTAACAAAGCAAGGAAAGGCCAACACCCAAAGAGCACCCCTAAAACCGCCGCGCAGGCAACAGAGCAACATCAAAAACCTCAACCCCCGACTGGAGCATGAAACCGTGATTGACAGAATAACTGCAATGCGCACATTCATCCGAATCGTGGACACCAACAGCTTCACCCGCGCAGCGGAGTCATTGAACATTCCGCGCGCCACGGCGACCACCATCGTCCAGAATCTGGAAGCGCTATTAGGCACCGTCCTGCTAGCCCGCACAACGCGGCGCCTAAGCGTCACACCCGAAGGCGCGGCCTACTACGAACGTTGCGCGCAAATCCTCGCCGACATCGACGAGATGGAAGCCAGCATCCGCCACGCGACGGATAACCTGACCGGTCGTCTGCGCATCGAAATGCCCGGCGCCGTAGCAAGCGCCATCGTGCTGCCAGCATTGGACGACTTCCACACCCGCTACCCTAACCTCGATCTCGCCATCGGCATCAGCAACCGCACCGTCGATCTGATCACCGAAGCCATCGACTGCAGCATCCAGCTCGGCGAATTGCCGGATTCGAATCTGGTCGCGCGTCAACTCGGCACCCTCGAGCATGTGACCTGCGCGAGTCCGGTCTACCTGGCCCGCTACGGCACGCCCGTGGACCTCGACGATTTGCGTGGACATGTGGCCGTCAATTGCATGTCGCCCCACAACGGCCGCGAAGTGGACTTCGATTTCGAAGTGGACGGCGAAGCGCAAAACGTCAAGGTGAAAGGCTTCGTCAAGGTCAGCGACGAACAAGCCTATCTAACCTGCGGCCTGCAAGGTCTCGGCTTGATCCAGCCCGCGCGGATCGCCGCGCAACCGTACCTCGACTCGGGACTATTGCGCGAAGTCCTGCCGCAATGGAAACCCGTGCCGATGCCGGTCTCGGTCGCCTACGTAAAGAATCGCCGCGTGTCGCCGCGCGTGCGCGCGTTCGTGGACTGGCTGGCGGAGTTGTTCGAGAAAGCGGAGCACGTCGATCAGGATCTCTCGCGTGTCCGTCAGTTGCTGCGCGGCCTGCATCCCGCCTGAGGCGGGTCGAATGCAGGCGCGCAGCGCGGTAGACAACCGCATCAGTTTGCTAACTTGACCGGCACCGGCCGCGTCAGCAGATCAACATAGAAGTTGAAGAAATTCGGATTGTCGAAGCGTTTCACCACCGTCATCTTCTGCAATCCCGCCGGCGGCGAACTCGTATAACCGGTAGCCTTGCCATCGTTCGCACCGAAGCTCATATCCACATCCACCCACTCATCCACGGTCTGCGTGGCGAACGAAGGATGCATCAGATACGCGAGTGTCAGCGTGTCCCAGATGTTCGTCGTGTAGTTCGGGTTGGTCTCGAAGCCGTTCTTGCCGTCGAAACCGTAACCGTTCAACGTCTTGAACAACTGCGTGATGATGGTCTGCTTCGTCGGGTCGTGCGCGACACGATCGTACAGCGCTTTGTCCATCTTCACGGTGTCCGTCACATCGAGCGGAATCACCACCTGTTTGATCGGCAGACGCAACACGGTCTTCGCCGCCTCCGGATCGAACCACCAGTTGAACTCGGCAGTCGGCGTGGTGTTGCCCGGCACGTCGATCGCACCGCCCATGTAAATGATCTGCTTGATCAACGGCACGATCTCCGGATGCTGACGCGTGGCGAGCGCAATGTTGGTCAGCGGGCCGATCGCGAGAATCGTCACCTCGCCGGGATACTGCTTCACCGAGTCGACGATGAAATCCACCGCGCTCTTGCTCTGCACCTTGGTGTGCGTGGCGAAGCCGTCAGGCGGCGCGACGAGGTCGCTGTCGGATTTCGGCTCGGGCGTATTCCAAGCGCCGAGATAGCCATCGCCGCCGGGGAATTGCTTCTGCTCGGCCTGAATGGTGGCGAGGTCGTGAGACAAAGCGTAATTGGCGCCCGCATACACGCCGATCTGATTTTCGACGCCCAGACGTTCGACCGATTTCAATGCATCCGCCACGCCCTGCTTCAGCCATTGATTGCCGGAAACCACCGTAATGCCGAGCACTTTCAACGAGCCTTGCGCCTGCAATTGCGCGGCCATGACGCCGAGTTGACCATCGTCGCTCAGCGTGTTGTAGTCGCTGTCGATAATCACTTTGGGCGGGTCCTGCGCATTGATCTCGCTGCCGCCACACGCCGAAAGCGCCATAACGGTTGTCACGCTTGCCACACACGTCAAAGCCACGAGAAGTCGCTTCACTGATGTCTCCTTTTTTATAGCGCTGTGCCGCGCGAAGGAGGCTCATCATAGACGTAATCCAGATGAAATCAAATCGTCATGTCAAATGGGTAATTCCCGGAATCAGCTTGCGGCGCCGGAGGTCGTCGAAAATGCCGGCAAACATCGTTTCCGTATCGACAAATTCGTGAAAACCGAAGCGCCGCGCCTTTGAACCGTCACCGAACATGTCGTAATCCCACGAGAAAACGAAATCGGCGAAACGCCATGACGACACGTCCCGATAAGAAACCGGCTGTAGACCGTGCTTCCCGGTCAGCGCATTCCACAAGGGCTCCTTGTCGGCCATGACCGTGTCCAGCGACATCGGCAACGGCGGCGCCACGTCGAGTTCGAAATAGCGGGCGATCTTCGGCCACATGTCGTTCCAGCGAAACAGATCGCCATTATTGATGTTGAACGCCTGATTCGCGGCGCGCGTTTCCGTCGCGGCCCAGACCGTTGCACGCGCAAGCAATCCGGCATCGGTCATTTCGAGCAGCTTATCGTATGCACCGGGTTTGCCTAGAAAGCGCAACGGCACGCCGAGTTCCTTCGACATCGACGCATACACAGCAATCGCCACTGCGAGATTCATCGGATTGCCTAGCGCGAAACCACCCACCACCGAAGGACGTATTGCCGACCAGCTCCAGCGCTTACCCGCTTGCCGCGACTCGAGAAAGGTCTGCTGATCGAACATGAACTCGGGCGGCATGAAGTGCGCGTCGTCCTCGCGCGCCGGCGTCTTGAACGGACCGAGGTGGCCACCGTACACCTTGTAGCCCTGCATCAGGCTCACGTGCTGCAAACCTGCGGCGACCGGTTCGATTGCATCGAGCACGTTGACCAGCATCGCCAGGTTCGGCGGCACGAGTTCGGCCCATGTCGGGCGATCCTGATACGCCGCATAGAAGACGTGCGTGACGCGATCGAGCGAGCGCAGTTTCGTCCGCGCGTCGGCTGAATCGAGCAGATCGACCGCGATGTATTGCACCCGTTCCGCTGCAGTTCCACCGCGACGCGCGAGGCCGATCACCTCCCAATCGTCGAGCGGGGCGAGATGAGCGACCAGATTGCGTCCGATCACACCTTGCGCGCCCACCACCAGCGCCACCTTTTTTGTTGCGGTCACGGCGAAGCTCCTCCTCATTTCATTCGTTCGTTGCAACGGTTCACGCGACGCGTGCCGTTCGGTGATTGAAAGATATCGGCGCTAGCGCGCTTTCGGTAGACTGCCCGTTGGCATATCACCTGTGAATCGAACTCACGATGGCACGTTTGGATGTGAACCGTTCCGGCGAACTCGAAGTCTTCGTGCGGTCGGTCGAACTAGGCGGCTTTTCGGCGGCGGCGCGCGCGTTGGGCATGACGCCCTCGGCGGTCAGCAAGCTGGTGGCGCGTCTCGAAGCGCGGCTGGGCGCTCGCCTTCTCAATCGCTCGACCCGTAATCTGCAACTCACGCCCGAGGGCTGCGTGTTTTATGAGCGCGGCGTGCGCGTGCTTGCCGACCTCGACGAAACCGAGCGCGGCGCAGCCACGGGCGCCACGCCGCGCGGCCGCCTGCGCGTGCATGCGAACGTTCCGCTCGGCCGGCACTTCCTGCTGCCACTGGTGCCGGCATTTCTCGACGCGCATCCCGGCATCACGCTCGATATCGTGCTGACCGATCAGGTCATCGATCTGCTGGAACAGCGTACCGATATCGCGCTGCGCAGCGGCCCGCTGAAGGACTCGCAAATGGTGGCACGCAAACTGGGTGACGCGAAGATGGTGATCGTGGGCGCGCCAGCCTATCTGGCGCGTCATGGCACACCGCAAACGCCTGGGGATCTGAATGCGCACAACCGGCTCGGCTTCGGTTTTGCAAGAGCCATGAGCGGCTGGCCGCTGCTCGACGCCAGGGGCAACGCGATCGACGTGCCGGTGGCAGGCAATGCAGTGGTCAGCGACGGCGAGACACTCCGTCAGTTGGCGTTAGCCGGTGTGGGCCTCGCGCGGCTCGCCGCGTTTCAGGTGCGCGACGATGTGGCTGCGGGGCGCCTTGTCGTACTCCTCGACGCGTGCAGCCCCGGCGATACGGAACCGGTCAACGCGCTCTATCTCGGCCAGGGCGGCCATCTCCCCGCCCGCGTGCGCGTATTGCTTGATTTTCTGGTGGAGCGCATGCGCGTCGAATGACGCGCATGGCGAGCGACGGTTTGCCTGATGAAGCGTGACTAAGGCTGACGGGCCTGCTGCGCCGAACCCGGACATGCGGGATCCTTACCCCAGTGGCCATCACATACGCGCCAGCGGCACAACTGGTCTTCGAAGAAGCCGCGCTGTCCGCACTCTTTCACGCGTTCAGCCAACTTGGCGTTGCCAGGCGTTGCCGATGCGCTGATCCTGGTCGCGGGATTGCCTTCCGCGGCCTTGGCATCCGCCGGTTTGGTCCGCGCGACGAGCGCGGCCAATAGATCGGCATCCGAATCATCTTTCGAAGCACTACCACTCGCGCGCGTTTTCTTCGACTGAGCGACCGCGGTCGGCGCGCTCGCATGACGATTGCTGGCCGTGGCGCTGTCCTTCTTGCCGTGGACCGCGCTCTCGTGCTTCTCCTTGCTGGCCACAGCCGTTGCGCTTTTGCCATGCTTCGCCGCCGGCACCGCGACTGCGGAAGCGGCCGTTGCGGATGCAACCGGTGCAGGTGCGCTGCTCGACTCCGCGCCGTCGGCGAGCGCGCGCGACAGACGGCTGCCGTCGCTGGCGGGCGCCGTGGCGGACGCCGCGGCGGCTTTGCTGTCGCTATCGTCGGCAACGATCGTCGCCGCTTGCGAGGAAGCCGGAGCCGGTGCCTCAGCTTTGGCGACGACCTGTGGCGCGGCGCTCGCGGCAACCGCCGCCGCAGCAGTTTTCTCTCCACTGGCCGGCGTCGCCGCTGCCAGCGACTCGCTCTGTGTACGCTGCTGCATATGCCACGCACCCCAGCCGCCCGCTGCGATCACGAGCAAGGCGACCAATAGAAGCGGCGCTTTCGACCGGCGTGGTTTTTCCGTAGGCGGCGCAACGCGGCCTTCGAGGTTCGCAAGAATTCGCGAACCATTGCCATCGGCGCCTTTAGCCTTATCGGATAACAGGCTAGGCGGGGCTTTGGAATTCGAACTTTCCGGCGCACTCATTCACTGTCTCATTGAATCCTGGATTATTTCGCCGTGATAATACGTTCCGGCTCGTCTCCGAGCAGGCCTGATTCTAAGAGCAAGCATTACAAAATACAATTGTTTCCAATTTCCGGGGTTGCCTTTGATTGCCGTAGTACTTCTCGCCTATTTCGCCATCGCCGTCGTGATCGCTGCAATGCTGCTATTGCCGGCGGTACGCGCCTCTTTATTAGGCGCGGCGCTCACTATTCACGGCCGTGTTATGCGCGGAGCATCGCGTGGCGCATCGCGCGCTCGCGGTCAATTAGCACGCTCGGCAAAAATTTCGCAATCGACAGCAGTCGATATGCAAAAGTTACTGGTAAAGCGGCGCTTGCTGATTTTTACCACGACAGGTATTCTTGCGACGCCTCCATTGGTGGCTTTGGCTTTACGCGGGCGGCAATTATTCCAATTCGATGACACTGCACGGGTTCCGGACGAGAAAATTGCTGCGTTATTGAACGGCGAACAGCTCGTGCCCCCGCCGCCGTTGCCGCCGGAGGTATTCGCAACGCAGGAAGTCGAGCAGATCCGGCCCGCGCTTAAAGACGCGAGCCGCGACTGGAATTTGCTCGATGCCGATTTCAGAACGCGTTTATTGCTCGTTTACAAAATCATGCGCGAGCAATACGGGTATGAAATGGCATTGCTGGAAGGTTATCGCAGTCCGGAGCGGCAAAACCGACTGGCGCAAATGGGGGGCAACGTCACCAATGCCGCAGCGTTTCAAAGCTATCACCAATACGGTCTTGCCACGGACAATGCGTTTTTGCGCGACGGCAAGCTCGTCATTTCAGAAAAAGATCCCTGGGCCATGCAAGGTTATCAGTTATACGGGCAGACAGCCGAACAGGTCGGTCTGACGTGGGGTGGCCGTTGGAAAATGATGGATCTCGGGCACGTCGAATATCACAAACCCGGCTTCGTCCTCGGGCGCGGTCATTAAGGCGCAATGGGTAAAACCGGGTAATAAAGAGGTTGACATGGGGTGTTCAATCAATTTTTCTGGCAAAAAGCGGCAATGCCGCACGCATAACGGCATTGCTCCGCTCATCGTCGCCATGGCCGGCTATTGCCGATTTAACAATTCGGCCGCATTCGCTTTCGCCTGAATATGCTTTCGTTTTATTTCAAACGGCGTACGCGCGCCATGCTGTCCGCCACACCACGCGCCACAACACTCATCATCAAGACCTGAACGGCTTATGCGACGCATTCTCAACGTGTTGACCCACACACGCACGCTCTCGATCATCGGCTTGCTCGCGCTCGCTGCTGTTTTGTTCATCGGCGCCGATACCTTGCAGATCGACCTGATGTGGCCGGCCTTCGTGCTCGGTGCGGTGATCGCGCTGTGGCTGCTGGTGTGGATCGCGCGCCGTCTGCGTGCGCGCCGCGCGAACCGCAAGCTCGGCGAGATGCTCGAGCAGCAGGCGGAGAAGCAGGCCGAAGCCGGTCCCGCGCCCACGCCCGCGCGCCAGGCCGAACTCGACGTGCTGCGCACGCGCCTCGTCGATGCGGTGAAGACCATCAAGACGTCGAAGATCGGCCAGGTCTCGGGCGGTTCGGCGTTGTATGAGCTGCCCTGGTACATCGTGATCGGCAACCCCGCTGCGGGCAAGAGCAGCGCGGTGCTGAATTCGGGTTTGCAATTCCCGTTCGCCGACAAGAACAACGCAGTGATCCACGGCATTGGCGGCACACGCAACTGCGACTGGTTTTTCACGACCGAAGGCATTCTGCTCGACACCGCCGGCCGCTACTCCGTGCATGAGGAAGACCGCACCGAATGGCTCGGCTTCCTCGGCCTGCTCAAACGTTTCCGGCCGAAGGCACCGATCAACGGCATCATCGTCACGGCGAGCATTGCGGAACTGACCAACAGCAAGCCCGAATTCGCGATCAATCTCGCGAAGAACCTGCGGCAGCGCGTGCAGGAGTTGACCGAAAAGCTCGAAGTATTCGCGCCGGTGTATGTGATGTTCACCAAGGCCGACCTGATTACCGGCTTCACCGAATTCTTTAGCGGCAGCGAGCGTCACGAATACGACCGCGTGTGGGGCGCCACCCTGCCCTACGAGCCCGACGAGAAGCGTGACGTGGTGGGTCTCTTCGACGAACACTTCGAGGAACTGTACGACGGCCTGAAAGAGATCAGCGTCGCGCAGATGTCGATCAATCGCGGCAACAAGCTCTCGCCGGGCCAACTGAGCTTCCCGCTCGAATTCTCGACCATCAAGCCCGCGTTGCGCGCGTTTCTCGCCACGCTGTTCGAGACCAACCCGTTCCAGTACAAGCCGATTTTCCGCGGCTTCTACTTCACCAGCGCATTGCAGGAAGGTGAAACCAATAGCGCCGCGGCCACGCGCATCGCAAACCGTTTCGGCCTGAGTTCGGATAGCCTGCCCAAGCCGCATAGCGCGTTCTCGAAGAACGGCTTCTTCCTGCGCGATCTGTTCTCGAAGGTGATTTTCGCCGACCGGCAAACGGTCAGGCAATTCGCCAGCCCCGCCAAGACGCGCATGCGTTATGCGACCTTCTTCGGCTTTGTCGCGGTGCTCGCGCTGGCGCTCGGCGGCTGGACCTGGTCGACGGTCAACAACCAGCAGCTCACGGCGAACGTGCAGGCCGACCTCGACAATGTCGTGCGCCTGCAGCAGAACCGCAACGATCTGCAATCGCGCCTGCAGGCCATGGACGTGCTCGAGGACCGCATCGACCAGCTCGAACAGTTCCGCCGCGACCGGCCGCTCGCGGTGTCGCTCGGTCTTTACCAGGGCGATCGCCTCGAACAGCGTCTGCTCACCGAGTACTACAACGGCGTGCGTCAGATCCTGCTCGATCCGGTCTCGCAGAATCTCGCGTCGTTTCTGAAAGACGTCAACGCGCATCCTGATCAGCTCGCGCCGTTGAACCGCGCGCCGGACGCCGCCGCGATTCCGGTCTCCACGCATTCGGCCATGATCGCGAACAGCCAGGGCGGTCTGTATAGCGACGCCTCGCCGACCAATGTTGAAGATGCGTACAACGCGCTCAAGACCTACCTGATGCTGAGCGACAAGCGTCACGTGGAAACGGCCCACCTCACCGACCAGGTCGCGCGCTTCTGGCGCGGCTGGCTCGAAACGAATCGCGGCAACATGCCTCGCGACGAGATGATCCGCAGCGCCGAGCGCATGATCACGTTCTACCTCGCGCGCGTCTCCGACGACGACTGGCCGATGATCGACCAGAACCTTGGCCTCGTCGATCAAACGCGTGAGAACCTGCGCCGCGTGGTGCGCGGCATGCCGGCCCGTCAGCGCGTCTACGAGGAAATCAAGGCGCGTGCGTCGACCCGTTTCGCGCCGATGACGATCGCGCGCATCGTCGGTGAAAACAATACGGCGCTGGTGGCGGGCAGCTATGCAATCCCCGGCACCTTCACGCGTGAAGCGTGGTTCCAGTACGTGCAGCCGGCCATTCGCGACGCCGCCACGAAAGAGTTGCAGGCGAAGGACTGGGTGCTCAACACGTCCGCGCACGACGACCTGACGCTCGAAGGCAGCCCCGAGCAGATCCAGAAAGCGCTCGTCGCGATGTACAAGACCGAGTACGCGATGCACTGGCAGAAGTTCATGCAAGGCATTGCGGTGCAGAGCTTCGGCAGCTTCGGCCAGGCCGTGGATGCGATGAACCGTCTCGGCGATCCGCAGGACTCGCCGATCCGCAAGGTGCTCGAAACCGCGTACGACCAGACTTCGTGGGACAACCCGTCGCTCTTCAACGCGAATCTGAAGCGCGCGCAAACCGGCGTCACGAGTTGGTTCAAGAACTGGTTCTCGCGTGCGCCGACTGGCCAGATCAACGCGAACATCGACATCAACGGCAATCCGGTTGAAGTGCCGATGGGTCCGATCGGTCAGGAGTTCTCGGCGCTCGGCCGCATCGTCGTGAGCGGCGACAACGGTTCGATGCTCAAGGGCTATATGGATACGCTGTCGAAAGTCCGCACGCGCTTTAACGTGATCAAGAATCAGGGCGATCCGGGACCGGGCGCGCGTCAGTTGATGCAGCAGACGCTCGACGGAAGCGGCTCCGAGCTCGCCGATTCGCTGAAGTATGTCGATGAACAGATGCTCACGGGCCTCACCGACTCTCAGCGCAAGGCCCTGCGTCCGCTGCTCGTGCGTCCGTTGATGGCGGCGTATGCGGTGGTGATCCAGCCGGCCAGCGTCGAAGTCAACAAGGTGTGGAATGCGCAGGTGTATCAGAGCTTCCAGGGCTCGCTTGCGAACAAGTATCCGTTTGCCAGCGACGCAAAGGTCGAAGCCGGCGCCGGCGAAATCGCCCAGGTGTTCGGCCCGGACGGCGCGATCGCCAAGTTCGTCGGCACCACGCTCGGGCCGCTTGCGGTGCGCCGCGGCGACACGCTGACGGCACGCACGTGGGGCGACATGGGTCTCGCGCTCACGCCTGACTTCACGAACGGCTTCGCGCGCTGGGTGGCGCCGCTCGCCGGCGGCGCGGCCGGTGCGTCGGGTCAGAGTTCCGCCGAACCGCAGACCGTGTTCCAGATCCTGCCGCAGCCGAGCAGCGGCACGACGGAATACACGCTGGCGATCGACGGCCAGCAGATGCGCTACCGCAACACACCGCCGCAGTGGACCAACTTCGTGTGGCCGAATCCATCGGGCTCGCCTGGCGCGACATTGAGCGCCACAACCTTCGACGGCCGCACGCTGCAACTGGTCAACGAACCGGGCCGCTACGGTCTGGAGAAGCTGATCAACTCGGCGCAGCGCAAGCGTCGCCCGGACGGGACGTTCGATCTGTCGTGGACGCAAGGCAGTGTGACGGTAGCGGTCAGCATGCGCATCATCAGCACGTCGCAGGCGTCGAGCAGCAGCAGCGATGCGCCGCAACAGCAGAGCCTGCGCGGCTTGCGGTTGCCGTCCTCGGTGGCGGATGTGAGCGCCGCGGCGAACTCGGTCAACGCGACGGCTGCGGGTACGCCAGGCGCCCCGCCCGTCACCGCGCCGGCAACGCCCGCGGCGCGGCCGCCTACGGCCGCCACCGCGGTTTCGAATACAGGGAGTGCGCAATGACGCAAACCGTGCAGGCGCAAATCGCCTACTTCGGCAAGATTCCGTCGCGCGGCGACTTTGTAAAGAGCGCGCATAACCCGCAGTTGCTGGCCACGCTCGACCGCTGGATCGCCGAAGCAATGGAACTGCTCACCGACGATCCGCGCTGGAAGATCGTCTACGAAAATGCCAAGCCGATGCACTTCGCGTTCCTCGGTTCCCGCAGCAAGCTGGCGATCGCCGGGCATATGATGGCGAGCCACGATCAATCGTCACGGCGCTTTCCATTTCTTGCCGCGACCGCGCTGGAAGTCGAGAAGCCGTTGACGTTTCTCGCGCACAGTCCGCTCGCCTTCGCGCGCCTCTGGTCGCGCGTCGCGGCGCAGATGAAGCCGCTGCTCGCAGCCAGCGAGCCGCCCGGCGCGCTGCAGGCGCTCGGCGAAACGCAGGTGCCGATCGAGATCGGCGGCGGTCCGGGCAATCCCCACGACGGCACGTTTAACGATTTCGTCGAACACCAGACGCTCGCCGGGCTCGAACAGATGCTGCTCGCGAGCGGCCATCCGGTGCGTCTGCGCGGCGCGATGCTGGCGCTCGGCTCGCTGCTGCGTCCGGTGATGCAAAGCGGCTCGTCGCATCTCGAGCGCGGGCTGACCTTGCCGCTGCCGAACGATCCGTTCTACCGCAGCCTCGTTGCCGCGTTCTGGCTGGAACTGATTGCGCCGTTCGTCGCGCAGGCGGATTTCGAACTGGCGATTTTCATCGGCACGATTGCCGAGCGCGAGCGGCTCATCATCGGCTTTAACGGCGCCTCGGCCAAGACGCTGCACAGCGTGGTCGATCCGCAGTCGTACGCGGCGCATAACATCGATATCGACGATCCCGAGTGGATCGACGAACACGCACAAAACGATCATGGCATCAGCAAGCTCGTCAGTTACCTCGACCAACCGCAACTGTCGCTGCGCGTCAGCATCGACACGTTCCGCGAAGCATTCACGGGAGCGTGACACGATGCTGAAAAACACATCCACCGCGCGCATGACGGTGCTGCTCGCGGGTCTTCTGCTCAGCGCGTTTGCGCATGCCGACAACGACGGCCCGGCTCGCGTCACGCCGGTCGACAACAGCGGCGTTTCGATTCACACCACGATCCTGCCGCCGGCTTCGTCGGCCACGGTGGGTAATGCCGGGCCTGCGGTGAACACGGCTGGACTCGCAAGCGGCACGACGGGCGCCGGCACCGGCGCGATCACCGCGGCGCCGCCGCCCGTCAACGCGACGCCGGGCCAGGTCGTGGTCGGCGGCAAGGTGCCGGACGAAGCGACCAAGGCGGCCGTGCTTGCGCGCTTGCGCGACACGTACGGCGCGGCCAATGTGGTCGATCAGATCGAAGTCGCCGATGTGGCGACGCCGCCGAACTGGTCCGCTAATGTCCAAAAGTTGATCGGCCCGCAGTTGAAGCAGATCAGCAAAGGCCAGTTGAAAATCGACGGCACGCAGATCGACGTGAAAGGCGAAGTGCATAACGAATCGCAGCGCCAGCAGCTCGCGAGCGACATGGCGAACGCGCTGAATCCCACCTACACGATCAAGAACGGCCTGCGCGTGAGCGCTTCCGAACAAGGCCTGCTCGATCAGACGCTCGCGAATCGCACGATCGAATTCGAAACCGGTAGCGCGACGCTCACGCCGCAGGGCCGCGCGATTCTCGATCAGATGGCCGCTGCGATGGGGAAGATGACGACCAAGACCGTTGCGATCATCGGGCACACCGACAACTCGGGCAACCGCACGTCGAATATCGCGCTGAGCCAGGCGCGCGCGGACGCGGTGAAGGGTTATCTGGTCGCCAAGGGCATCCCGCCGCAACAGATGACGACGACCGGCGTCGGTCCGGATCAGCCGATCGCGTCGAATGATACGACCGATGGACGGGCTCGGAATCGGCGCATCGAGTTTCGCGCGGGGTCTTGAGTTAGCGAGTTAGCGCCCGCGCGGCGCGCATGAAAAAAAGCCTGGCTTCGATACATAACCGAAGCCAGGCTTTTTTGTTTGCTGCGTTAAGGGCTTTGTTTAGCTGTTCTCCTCCGGCTTCACACCCAGTAACTCGCGAATATGCGCGAGCGATCCATCGTCTTTCACCACTGTCGACAGCCATTGATGCAGCGGCATGTCCGCTGCATCCGCCGCCTTGTCGGCGAAATACGCGGCAGGATTATGCGGCTCGGTCCCGCGAAAGAACCTGGCCACCGCACGCAACTGCGCGACGGCCTGCGCACGGCTCTGGATTCCTGCAATCGGGCTCGTCGGCATGGTCGTCAACACAGGTTCCTCGCGTTGCGGTGCAGTCTTGAAGGTGGGCTCGGCGCGTTCGTGTTCATTCGGCGCAGGTGTTTTCTCGGGCGGCGGCGCTTCGGCGTCGACGCCTAGTTCGCGTGCAAAACGCTCGGCTAACCGGTAGACGTTTTCGTACGCATCCTTCGCCTGACGGAAACTCGGCGCGGAGTCAGCGGCGCGCCGGTCCAGTTCCTGTTCGAGTGCGAGCATGGCCGCTTCGAACGCTTTCAGATCGAGCAGCAGCGCCGAGTAAAACGCCGGCGGCGTGGCGCGTTTCGACGCTTCGATCTGTTCGATCGATGGCTTGCCGCGCGCGATATCGTCCGCATGATCCGGATCACGTTTGACGGCTTGCGCGACGTGGGCGGCCACGTCCCAATCGATCGTGCTGTACGCGTTGCCTTGCGACGACGTGAGCGGCATGGCGCGCAGCAGATCGCTGGTGCGTCCAACCAGCCACGCGACGTTGCCGAGGCGATACTCGGTGTCGTCGCCTTCCGGCAGCGGATGAACGTGGTCCCAGTAGCGCTCGCAAAGCCCCGTCAATAGCGCGTAACCGTGCGAAAGACCGTTGATGCCCTCGTCGATCGCGAGTGCTTCAGTGAGCCAGACGGCGAGGCGCAAATCCTTGGTCTGCGTTTGCAACAGACTGACCGAACGCTCGACGACAAAGGGCCAATCCGCCTCCTTGATCTCCGTGACCCATTCGCCTTGATCCAGCGACGGGTCTTCGAAGCGGCGCGCGTGTTGAATCGCATCGAAATCCGCTGAAAACAGCAGATCTTCGCCGCAAGGTGAGGTCTCGCTGAGCGGAGCCAGCAACGTGTCTAGATTGATCGACATGAAAGAAAGCAATAAGTATCCGGTACGGCATTAAAACAGATTGGCGCGTCCGTTCACACCACCGTGTAATCGAATTCGCCCGCCTCCCTCGCGCGCACGGCAATGCGTTCGATCGCCACACCGTTCGCCACGCGTTCCAGCACCTGCTGCGCGACTTCGGGCAACAGCGTGCCGTTCAGAATGTGATCGACGTTGCGCGCGCCAGAGTCCACCTCGGTGCAACGCGCAAGCACCGCATCGACCAGCGACTCGTCCCACTCGAACACGGCCTTGTGATTCGACTCGATGCGGCGGCGAATCCGGTCGAGTTTCAGTTCGATGATTTCGGCCAGTACATCATCGGAGATCGGATAGTACGGCACCACTTTCATGCGGCCGAGAAACGCCGGTTTGAATGCTTTGTATAACTGCGGACGCAAAGTCTCGGCGAGTTCATCGGCGTCGGGCAATTCTTCCGCGCTCTTGTTCAGGCAGGCCTGCATCACTGCCTGCGAGCCGACGTTCGAAGTCAGAATGATCAGTGTGTTGCGGAAATCGATCTCGCGGCCCTCGGCGTCGTCCATCGTGCCTTTGTCGAACACCTGGAAGAACATTTCGAGCACATCGGGGTGCGCCTTTTCGACTTCGTCGAGCAGCACCACGGAGTACGGATTGCGGCGCACCGCTTCGGTCAGCACTCCGCCCTCGCCGTAACCGACATAGCCCGGCGGCGAGCCTTTCAGGCCGGACACGCTGTGCGCTTCCTGATACTCGCTCATGTTGATCGTGACCATCTTGCGCTCGCCGCCGTACAACACATCGGCCAGCGCAAGCGCGGTTTCGGTCTTGCCGACGCCCGACGGTCCCACGAACATGAACACTCCGCGGGGCTTGTCCGGATCTTCGAGATTCGCGCTCGCGGTGCGCACGCGCTGCGCGATCGCTTCGAGCGCGTGGTCCTGGCCGATCACGCGCGCGGCCAGCAGCGGCTGCAGGTTCAGCACGGTCTGGATCTCGTCCTTGACCATGCGGCCGAGCGGAATACCGGTCCACGAGGCGACGATTTCGGCGACCACATGACCGTCGACCTGCAACGGCACCATCGGTTGGCCGCCTTGCAAGGCGTGCAATTCAGTCACGCGCGTGGCGAGCGTTTCGCGTGCCTGCTGTGCCTTGTCGGCTTGCTCCGGGTCCGCGCTACTCACGCGCGCCGCGTCGATGTCCGCGCGCAAACGGACGATTTCCGTCACCAATGCGCGTTCCTTGTCGTAGCGCGCTTCGTCTTCGGCGCGATCCTTGAGGTCTTCTTCACGCAGGCCGCGCAATGCAGCGAGCCGTTCGTCGTGCAGCGCGCCACTCGCCACTTCGCGTTCCAGTGCGGCGATTTCAGCGTCGATACGTTCGAGGCGTTTTTTCGTGTCGTCGATGGCCGCCGGTGTCGAACTGTGCGCGAGCGCGACTTTCGCACACGCGGTGTCGAGCACGCTGATCGCTTTGTCCGGCAGCTGCCGGCCGCTGATGTAGCGATGCGACAGGCGCACCGCTTCGGTGATCGCGTCGTCGAGCACGCGCACGTTGAAGTGCTTTTCCATCAACGCCGCCATGCCGCGCAACATGGCCGCGGCGAGCGTCTCGCTCGGCTCCTCGATCTTCACGACCTGGAAACGCCGCGCGAGCGCCGCGTCTTTTTCAAAGTACTTCTTGTACTCGCTCCACGTGGTGGCCGCGATGGTGCGCAATTCGCCACGCGCCAAGGCCGGTTTCAGCAGATTGGCCGCGTCGTTCTGCCCGGCCTGCCCACCAGCGCCAATGATCGTGTGCGCTTCGTCGATAAAGAGAATGATCGGATGCGGACTCTTCTTCACCTCGTCGATCACGTTTTTCAGGCGGTTTTCGAACTCGCCTTTCACGCTTGCGCCCGCTTGCAGCAAACCCATGTCGAGCACGTGCAGCGCGACGCCTCTGAGCGGCGCGGGCGCGTCGTCGGCGGCAATGCGCAGCGCGAGACCTTCGACCACAGCCGTTTTCCCGACGCCCGCTTCACCTGTCATGATCGGGTTGTTCTGGCGGCGGCGCATCAGAATATCGATGGTCTGGCGAATCTCGCCTTCGCGGCCAATCACCGGATCGATCTTGCCTTCGCGCGCCCGCTGCGTGAGGTTGCTGGTGTATGTGTCGAGCGCGGGTGTTTTTGACGGCGCGCCCGGTGCGATGGCTGACGCCGCTGGGTCACTCGCGTTATCTCCCGCGCTTTGCGTCTCGTTGCTGCGCTCGACTTCGCGCGAGCCCGCGGTCAGCTCATCGAATTTGTGCTTCAGGTCGGTCACGCGCACATCGCGCAGCAACGGCGACATACGCTCGGCGAATTGCGCGAGATCAGGCGCGCTCAGCAGCGCCAGCAGCAGGTGCCCTGAGCGAATCCGCCCTATCTGCGAATCGAGCGATGCAATCAGCCATGCCTGTTCGAGCAACTCGATCAGATGCTTCGAGAAAACCGGCGTGCGCGTATTGCCCGTTTTCAAACGCTGCAACTCGCGCTCGAGATCCGCGCGCAACGCATGCGCGTCGATCCTGCTCGCGCGCAGCACCAGCGCGACGTCGCTCGCCGGTTCATCCAGCAGCGCCAGCAGCAAATGCTCGAGGTCGACCTCATAGTGACCGCGCGCGAGACAATTGTTCGCCGCCAGCAAAGCCGCCTGCCGGCAGGTCGGATTCAGTTTGGCGATCAGGGTATTGAGGGACGTGCTCATGTCGTGCGATCCGGGTCCAGGTTCTTTCGTTATGGTCAGTGAATCACGTGCAATTCGTAGCGGGCATCCGCGCGGTCACGGTCGGCTTCTTTCGTGCAGAGAAACGCGTCCCAGCCGAGGCGCGGGCCCTTGCTCAACAGGCTCGGTCCGACGGCCTCGCGGCGCAGCACCAGTGACACCTCGTATTCGAGCGTGACGCCCGCCAGCAGCGTGAGCATGCGCTCGAGCGCCACCGCGCGATCGGCGCCGGGTAGGAACGATTCGTAGTCGGCCTTGTCGAGCGGACCGATCACGAGCCGCGCGCGCATGTCGCGCTGCCAGACGCGTTCGCCCGCCAGCGCGGTCGCGCCGAGCGTCGCGTTGACGCTGCCCAGCAAGGTCAACTGATCGCGCGGCACGTCGTACCATTTGCCGATGAACTGCTCGACGCGCACCCGCACCTTGAAGTACTCAGACAGCGTGCGTTGCAAATAAGCCGCCGATACCGGCCGATGCCGCGCGGCCAGCGCATAACCGGCAATCGCTTCGTCGAACAGCGCGCCGTCGCCGCTTTGCAGGCTGTTGCGCGTATCGTCGTCGGCGACGCCGGCAAGCGCGAGCAGCAAAGGCAAATAGCGTTCGTCGCGATCCAGTTCGTAGTGAAACGGCAAGCGGTATTTCTTCCACGCTGCGTAGAAGAGCGCCGTCGCACGATTCGAGAACACATCGAAGAACTCGCGCGCGGCGCGATCCCGCTTGATCTGCTCACGCGCGATGATCTGCTCGGTGTAATGCAGAGGCAAGGCGCCCTGCCCGCCGAGCAAGCCGAAGAAGGCCGGCGTGATATCGACTTTGTCGAGCGAGCCGTCTTCGAGCGCCGCGGCGCGTTGCGCTTTGTCCTTCAGCGCCGCACCTGCGTCGTCGTAAGACTGCGCGCCGTGAATCTCGCTCGGCGGAAACGACATCGACAGCGAATTACGAAAAGCAATCCGCTGCGCGACGATTTCGCCGGGACGTCCGGTATGGGAAGGCGATTGCTGCGCGAACCACTTCTCGAGAATCCGCACCGCCTGAAAAAATTCGAAGCGATGCGGCTCGTCGAGAAGCTGCTCGACTACGCCAGGATCGATTCGCCGCTGCGCGGTTTGCATCGCAGAATCTCCTCGCCAGTGCGCTTCGACACGACGACCAGTTGCACAAAGCTGTTCAGATGCACGTACAGCCCAAAAAACGTGTCGATCACCCGCACGAACGACGCGAGACTCGTGCCGACGAAATGCTCTTCGTCGATCGTCAAACGAATCTCGATGCCGCGCACGAAAGTGGCGAACGGTTTGCCCGGCAGCCATTGCACGGCGGCGCGCTGTTCGATGCCGACCAGCCCGTCGATATGCCGCGCGGACACCGCCGTGCGCCGCAAGTCGTAGAGCACGAGCATTTCCTTGAGCGCCGACAGGCCGCTATTCGCGAGCGACACATGATTCAACGCCAGATGCGAGATCAATCGCCAATGCGCGGCGCGTCCATGCTCGAAGCGCACGCTCGGCGTGGGCCGGCGCAGCATCGAGATGCTGCCGGTCAGCGAGCCGCCTTCGAGAAACAGATCGCCGCCTTCCAGCCCTACTGCGAGACCGGCAGGCAGGTCGCGATTGGTACACGTCAGATCGAGACTCAAGGTATCGGTTTGCGGCGCAGCCGGTTCGAAGTCGATATCGACGATCGAGATTTCAGTCTCGTAGCCGGGGCTTTTCTGTGCGACCCAGTCGTTGCGCCGTGCGAACCAGTAGTGACCCGCACGCGCTGCTTCGCCGTGATGCAATGAATAGAACGGCCGGAACTCGATCACCGACTCTTCATGCGCCTGTTGCCTGACGAGTTTCACCGAATCGATCGAATAGACCTCATAGGCGAAAGCGCGACGCGCTTCGGCAATCACCGGATACGAAATCGCCTGATGGCTGATACGGATCGGCTCGCCGTGCTGTTCGAACAGATTCACCACCGGCGTGCAGAACAGGCGGAAATGATGCGCGGCCAGGGAATCCAGCAGACGCGCAATGTGCGAGTCGCTGCGCACTTCCTTCAACACGACATGCAGCGTCAAACGCTGGCAGCGGCCGCTCGCGCGCGTCATCGCCGCCAGATCGAAGTCGGCGAAATTGAACTTCTCGGGGAACGCGAAGTATTCGGTCAGCAACCGGTACGCCGGATGCGATTTGGCCGGATAGTCGATCAGCGCGTCTTCTTCGTCGAAACCGGCTTGAACGACCGGCGATTCGCGCAATTGCTTCCACACGCCGCGACGATCGGCTTCCACATAAGTGGCCACCCCGTTGATGAACAGACAGTCCGCCAGTGCAGCGATAAAAGACTGCTCGCCGTGCAGATGCGTGCGCAGTGTGCCGACTTTGAGCGCGGAGAGATCGAGTTGCGCCGCCGTCGATTCAAAGGTGATCGATACGATCGCCGTGGCATTGCCCGGCAGCACGGTGGCACTCGGCGCCATCGCCACCGACGTGTACTTCGCCTCCGAGATGCGGATCGGCGCCAGCGTCACATCGTAGGCGGTACGGAAACGGCATTGCACGCCGCGAATGGGCCGCGACTTGAGTTCGGTGCCGCGTTCGACGAGAACCGGTTCGGTCAGATGACTCAACGCGGCGGAGGTGCCCAACTGCGCGATCGAGCACGACGGGAACGGCCGCAGGTAGTGCGGATAGAGCACTTCCAGCAGCGCTTCGGTGAATTCGGGGTAATCGTCGTCGAGTTTCTTGTTGATGCGCGCGCCGAGCAGCGCGAACGACTCGATCATCCGCTCGACGTGCGGGTCCTCGCAATGCTCGCCGGACATGGCCAGGCGCGCCGCGATCTTCGGATAGCGCTCGGCGAAGTCGCGCGAATAGCGCCGCAGAAATGACAACTCGCGCTCGTAATACGGCAGCAATTCTTCCATCGATCTATCCCCGGACCTGAAGCCTCTCCGCCCAAACTATCGCCACCGTTGCGCGTAACGGCTGCGGCAAAGCGGTACTCAACACCACTACTCAAAAAACACCGACTGAAAATCGCAAGCTACAGCTTCGCGCGTGCGCGCGTCACCGAGTATTGCAACGTGGAAGGCTGCAGCATCGCATCGAAACTCACCGGTTCTTCCGCCGGATGAACCACCAACAGCGCCTGAATCGCGAAGTTCAGCGCATTGGTGGATTGTTCGTTCAATTCGAGCGTGACCGCTACCTGCTGCAAGCGCGGCTCATGCCGTGCAATGGCCTGTTGAATCGATTTGCAGATGAACGTGCGGTCGTAATGGCTCGCAAGGCTCAAGCCCGCGAAATCGTTCAGGCCGTACGTGAGCACCGAGCGCTGGCATTCCGGCAGCGCCGCCAGTTCGTGCTCGGTCAGCGCGATGCGCGTATTCAGGATCGCCTCGACGTCGCGCGCGACGGTGCTCTTCAATTCTTCCAACGACAATTGCCGCATCGCCGGAGATGCCGGCAGATGCGGTTCGTCGTCGAACAGCTTGTCGAGAAAGCTGGGTTCGAAGCGTTTCATCAGCGTCCGAAGAAACGGATCGATGCAAGGCACAAACGGCGCGCGGCAACTCTTTCGAGCCGCGCACGCCGCGTGCGCCCGTGCATCAGACCGCGTACGTCTTGTCGTTCTTCGTGAGGCTCCACGCGCCTTGCGCGTTGCCGCCCTGGTTGCCGCCGATCTTCTGCTGCGTGTATTTCCACTGCACGGCAGCGTACTTCAGCGAGAACTGTTCGGTCGGCAGGCCTTCGCCCACCACGCTTGGCGTCACGCTCGAAATGATCACGTACTTGAGCTTGACTTCCAGGTACTTGATGCGATTGCCTTCGCCATCCGAACGCATGAAGTCGATCGTGACTTCGTCGAACGTCGTGCCGCCCGACGCGTGTTGATAGATCAGCGGGCTGACCACGTCGATGTCTTTCGTGAACTGCATGTCGGCATGTTCGCAGCGCTCGGAGGTGTGACCACCTGCCGTCGAAGCCGTTGCCGAACGCGGTTGCGTGATCGAGTGGCTCCACGAATCGATTTCGATCCAGCCAGCATGATCCTTATCGGCGGACTCGCCCTTGATGGCCGGATTGCCGAATTTTAAATAGATATCCTTCATAACTCATCGACTCCCCAAAGAGGTGGTTTTGACAGCTAACCCGGGCGGCCAGCCCGGGTTTTCTGACTGGCTTTATGAATTAGCCGGTTTCGGCAGGTCAGCGACAAGCCGCAAAGAGATCGACAGCTCGTCCAGTTGAAAGTGCGGACGCAGGAATGCGACCGAACGATACGCACCAGGCTTGCCCGGAATCTCCGAGACCTGGATCGACGCCTCGCGCAGCGGGAACTGCGCCTTCTGCTCCTGAGTCGCGTTGTCGTCCAGCAGCACGTACTGCGAGATCCAACGGTTCAGGAATACTTCGACGTTTTGTGCAGACGCAAAGCTGCCGATCTTGTCGCGCATCATCGCCTTCAGGTAGTGCGCGACGCGCGATACCGAGAAGATGTACTGCAATTGCGCGGACAGGACCGCGTTGGCATTCGCGCTGTCGGTGCTGTATTTCTTGGGTTTCTGCACCGATTGCGCGGCGAAGAACGCGGCGTAGTCCGAGTTCTTGCAGTGCACGAGCGGAATGAAACCGAGGTCGCTCAGTTCCTTTTCGCGGCGGTCGGTAATCGCGATTTCGGTCGGGCATTTCAGCGCGACTTCGCCGTCGTCGGTCTTGAACGTGTGGGTGGGCAGATCTTCCACCAGACCGCCGCCTTCCACGCCGCGGATCGCCGCGCACCAGCCGAAGTCGTCGAATGCCGCCGTCAGGCGTGCGGCGAACGCCCACGCCGCGTTACACCACAGGTATTTGCTGTGATCCGTGCCGTCCACGTCTTCGACGAAGTTGAAACCCTCGGCCGTGGCGCCGTCTTTCGGATTGAACGGCAGGCGGCCCAGAAAACGCGGCAGCGTCAGACCGACGTAGCGCGAATCTTCGGCGTCGCGGAACGACTTCCACTTCGCGTATTCGACCGTGTCGAACACCTTGCCGAGATCGCGCGGCTTGCCGAGATCGGCAAAGGTATCGAGGCCCATCAATTCGGGCGACGCCGACGCGATGAACGGCGCATGCGCGGCCGCGGCAACGTGCGACATCTGTTCGATGAAGTACATGTCTTCCGGCTGGCGCGTCACTTCGAAGTCGCCGACGATCGTGCCGAACGGCGAGCCGCCGAAGGTGCCGAATTCTTCTTCGTAGATCTTCTTGAAGAGCGCGCTCTGATCGAATTCGATCGCGGTCTTGAAGTCGCGCACCAGGTCGCGCTTGGGCGCATGCAGCGCCTTGATCTTGACCGTTGCGCCGGTATTGCTTTCCTTGCACAGATAGTCCAGACCGCGCCACGTGCTTTCCATGCGCTGGAATTGCGGCGCGTGCATCACCGCGCTCAACTGCGCGGAGATCAGGCGGTCGAGTTCGGCGACGCGTGCGTCAATCGTGGCCGACAGGTTGTCGGACACCACCACCGTGCCGTCGAGCACCTGATGCACGAGTTCGCCGATCAGGTCTTTCGCGCGCGCGTGCTCGGAATCGGACTTCGCCACGCGGCTTTTCTCGACGATTTCGTCGAGCAGCGTGGATTCCGTGCCGCTTTGCGCGGTAGCGAGTTGGGCTGCTGCCGTTTGCTGATTCATCTCACACCCCGTGCTTATTCGCCCTGCTTGTCGTGGTCCGGCGCGCCGCCGTGGTGGTCCGCCGCGTTGCTCTGGTCTTTCGCCAGCGTTTGCAGCTGCTGCGTGTTGTTGAGCACTTCGCTCAGCAGGTCTTCGAGTTTGTCGTTGCCGGCCAGCTTGTTGCGCAGATCGGCGAGCTTCGAACGGGCTTCGAGCAGGCGCCGCAGCGGTTCGATTTGCGCGACCACTTCGTCTGGATTGAAATCGGCCATCGACTTGAAGCGCAGGTCGACGGCGAATTTGCCGCCGGCTTCGCTCAGGCGGTTTTCCACCTGAAACGCGGCGCGCGGCTCGATCGCCTTCATCACGTCGTCGAAATTATCGCGGTCGATATTGACGAACTTGCGATCGCGCAGCTTCGGCTGCTCGACTTCGGACTGCCCCGCCAGATCGGCGACCACGCCGACGACGAACGGCAACTCCTTCACCTCGATTGCATCGCCGCGCTCGACCTCATAGGTCAATTGAACGCGGGGCGGCCGCACTTTTTGCAAGCGTTTCTGGATGCTTTCTTTTTTCGCCATCGTCGGCTCCCGGTGCTGATGGATCAGGCGTGTGGATCAGCGCAGCGCGCTGAACGGATCGGACGCGCCGCCGCTTTGCGCGGCTTTGGCGGGTGCGGCAGGCGCTGCCGGCGCGGCGGGAGCAGCCGGCGTGGCGGCGGGCGCCGCGGCGCTGGTGGTGGCGTCCGGCGTATCCGCAGCAGGCTTGCCCTTTGCGACGTGACGAATGACGCGCTTCTTCTTCACCGCCTGCTTGTCGCTCGGGTCGGGCGGGAACAGCGTGGCTTCGCCGAGCGTGTCGCGCAGTTGCTTGGCGAGCGCTTGCGCGTCCGACTTCGCATCACCCGCGAGCGACGCGTCCTGACGCAATTCGCCAAGCGATTGCGTGGCGACGCGCAGGCCGGCCACCGCCAGCACGCTCTTGGCCTGACGATCGGTCTGGTCGCGTTGCAGCGCTTCTTGCGCGGCCACGATTGCCTGACCGTAATGACCTTGTGTGAACTGAATCTGCGCAATACGCGACCACGGTTCTTCACGCGTCGGATCGGATTTGGAAAGTTGCTGATAAAGCGCGATAGCGCGATCCTGATCACCGCCCTTTGCGACGGTATCGGCATCCGCGAGTTGCTTATTAAAAGCCTCCGGTGTGGTCGCCACGTTGCCTTGTGTCGCGCAACCGGCCATCACGCCGCATGCCAACACAACCCCAGATATTTTTACTAACAGACGCTCATTCATCGTTTTTCACCGACGTGCGAATTTTTTAATTCAAGGAGAAACCGGAGTTTTGCTTTGCTTCAAGTGCGCGGGTATAGTACAGGCCAATTTTCGATAATTCAACTTTCGTGTGAAGAAGGATTGCACAAAAAAAATGCATGTGGATCATTTAAAGGAAACATGCAGAAATTGTTTCCTGTTGCAATAGCGGCAATGCGGGTACCGGAAAAAATTTCCACTCATAGGCCGCAAACGCAGGAGCACCGGTAGTTACATGCACTTTGCATAAAGCGGCATTACGCGGCATAGCGTGGCTGCAAATTTGCCGGAATGATTTCGTTATTGGTGTTTTGACGGGGGACGGCGCCGAGCCGGTCGATGTATATGAATTCGCGTGTTATTCGCTATGCATCGCTATTGATTGCCAATGCGGCGGCCTGCGCGCTGCTGGGCGGCTGTGCCGCCGGCGTGACGGTGCTCGGAGCCGCTGCCAACGCGGCTTTGCAGGCAAGCGGCCTCGGCAAGCCAGACCTGCCGGATGCCCAGAAACCGCCGCGCGATGTCGGCCTTACCTTATATGCCGCGCCGAATCTGAATGCCGCGAATGACAAACGGCCATTGGCGCTGGTGGTACGGCTTTACGTGCTGAAAGACCCGACTTCATTCCAGCAGGCGCCATTCGACGCATTTACCGATCCGGCCAGGGAGAAGACCACATTGGGCGGCGATTTGCTGGGCGTGCGTGAAGTCACATTGATCCCGGGCCAGCGCTACGTTGTTACCGAAAAAGTCTCGCGTGAAGCGCAGGCATTCGGTATCGTCGCGCTATTCCGCGATCCGGCGATGCAGCGCTGGAAATTCGCCTTCGACCCGGCGAAGTCGGAGAAATCCGGCATAATGATCGGCCTGCATAACTGTGCAATGACGGTCACTAACGGCACTGTGATCCCGCCAGAACAGGGATTGCCCGCGCAACCGCTGAATATGCTTTCTTCGGTAAGCTGCGGATAAAGATGCCGGTCAAATACGATTTAACAGTTTTTAGAGAATTAACAATGCGGCGCTCGAATCGGTTATCTCCGGGTGCGCCACACGCTGAACGCATATAACAGGTTTGAGATGAGTTATTCCGCAAAAGTGCTCTGGGGGGAAGGCCTGTTTCTAAGGCCGCAGCATTTTCAGCGTCAGGACGCCTATCATGAGGCGCGCCTGTTCGAATCGATCCAGGCGATCCAGCCGTACAACTGGGGCGTGCGTTCGGCGCGCTTCGACCGCGACGCGCTCGGCAGCAACGTGCTACGCGTGAGCGAACTCTCGCTGGTGTTCCCCGACGGCGCGCTCTACTCCGCGCCGCAAGCCGACGACCTGCCGCCGCCCATCGCGCTGGATACGCTGCCCGACGGCATCAACGAATTTACGTTTTATCTCGCGCTGCATCCGCTGCGCGAAACCGGCGCGAACTATGCGCAGGACAGCAACGCCGGTTTCGTGTCGCGTTACGTCAGCGAGCAGACGCCGGTGGCCGATCATTTCACGGATGCCGCCGAAGCCGACATCACCTTCCTGAAGACCAGCGTCAAGCTGATCGCACATAGCGAGCCGCGGGATCAACTGCTCTCGGTGCCGCTCGTGCGTGTACGCCGCACCGCTACGAGCGGTTTCGAAATCGACGACACGTTCGTGCCGCCCTGCCTCGCTATCGACGCCTCGCCGATCCTGCATCAGCGCTTGCGTCAACTGATCGACGCATTGCAGGCCAAGGTCAACGCGCTGTACGGTTTTCACCGCGAGCCGACCAAGAACATCATCGAGTTCCGTTCTGGCGACATCGCGTCGTTCTGGCTGCTGCATACCGCGAGCGCGGCATTCGCTTCGCTCGCGCATCTGTACCAGCATTCGGCGCTGCATCCCGAACGTCTGTTTCAGGAACTGTTGCGCCTCGCCGGCCAGTTGATGACGTTTTCGAAGGGCTATGCGCTCTCAGATTTGCCGGCGTATCGCCACGACGATCCGGGCCCCGGCTTCGCGCGTCTCGACACGATCCTGCGCGATCTGCTCGAAACCGTGATCTCCACGCGCTACTTCGCGATCTCGCTCGAGGAAGTGCGCCCGTCGTTCCATGCGGGCCGTCTCGACTCGGGCAAGATCGACGACAAGACCCTGTTCTACATCGCCGTGTCGGCGGACATGCCGACCGCCGAACTCGTGGAAGCCGTGCCCGCGCGCTTCAAGGTCGGCGCGCCGGACGACGTCGACAAACTGGTGCTCTCGGCCATGCCGGGCGTGCGGCTCGTCTACACGCCGCAGGTGCCGCCCGCCATTCCGGTCCGTCCGGGCGCGTGCTACTTCTCGTTCGAATCGCGCGGCGCGCTGTATGACCGTATGTTGCAGGCCCAGTCGGCAATGATTTACGCGCCGTCGGGTATCAACGATCTTCAACTCGAACTGATCGCCGTCACATCATGAGCTACGCGCCATCCCTCTTTGGCGGCAGCACGCCTACCGCCACGCCCGCACCGATCGTCGAGCCGAGCTATCAGGTCCGCTCGCTGCTCGACCTGCTGTACGACGGCTTCTTCATGCTGTTCCTGTTGAAGAATGGCCGCGAGCCCGGTGACGCGCAGGAATTCAGCCAGCGCATCCAGCAGTTTCTCGGCGACTTCGAGCGCGGCGCGAAGAAGCTCAATGCGTCGGCCGAAGATGTCTACGCGTCGAAGTTTGCGTTCTGCGCGGCGATCGACGAATCGGTCTTGTCGTCCACGTTCAGGATTCGCACGGAATGGGAGCGCCGGCCGCTGCAATTGGTGCTGTTCGGCGAACAACTGGCGGGCGAGAAATTCTTCCAGTATCTCGAGGAGTGCCGCGCACAGGGCGCGGCGCGTTTGCAGTCGCTCGAGGTGTTCCACATGTGCCTGCTGCTCGGCTTCCAGGGCAAGTATCTGCTCGAAGGACCGGAGAAGCTCGCCTACCTGACCGCGCGCATCGGCGACGAAATCGCGCATTTGAAGGGCAAGCGCGCGCAGTTCGCGCCGCGTTGGCCGCTGCCCGATCAGGTCGCGCATCGTCTGAAACGCGAGGTGCCGTTGTGGTCGATCGGCGCGGTGTTCGCGCTGGTTGGATTGCTGGCTTATCTCGGGCTGAATACGTATCTGCGCGATCAAACCTTGCGCTCGCTCGCGCCGTATTCGCAGGTGGTCAAACTCGGGCCGCAGTCGGCTACGTTGACGATTTCGTTGCCTTAAGCCTGCGCCGACCAATAAGTGAAAATGGCCCGCATTTGCGGGCCATTTCCGTTTGGCACTGATGAAGCAAAGCTTACTGCGACTCTTCCGCCCACACGGCATTTTCGCGCGCCATGAGCGCCGTCGACGCAGCCGGTCCAAACGTGCCCGCCGTATAACCGCGCGGCTTTTCGCCCGATTTGCCCCAGCCTTCCAGAATCGGTTCGGCCCACGCCCATGCCGCTTCGAGTTCGTCGCGCCGCATGAAATGCGTGAGGCGTCCGCGAATCACATCAATCAGCAAGCGCTCATACGCTTCCGCGCGACGCTCGGTGAAGGCCTGCTGCAAATCCAGATTCAGATTCACCGGCAGCATGTGCATGCCGCTGCCCGGCTCTTTCGCGAGCACCTGCAACTGGATCGATTCCTCCGGCTGCAACTGGATCACCAGACGATTGCCGTAATTGCGCCCGCCCTTCGGAAAGATCGAGAACGGCAGTTCGGCGAATTCAATGACGATCTCCGACACCTTCTTCTGCATCCGCTTGCCGGTGCGCAGGAAAAACGGCACATGCGCCCAGCGCCAGTTGTTGATATGCGCGCGCAACGCAACGAAGGTTTCGGCGCGGCTGCCCGCCGGCACGTTGTCTTCCTCCTGATAACCCTTCACGGCCTCGCCGTCCACGGCGCCCGCGGTGTACTGGCCGCGCACGGTATCGCGCGCGATGTCCTCGGGCGTCATGGGCCGCAGCGAACGCAGCACCTTGAGCTTTTCGTCGCGGACCGCGTCCGGGTCGAGCGACACTGGCGGCTCCATCGCGACGATGCACAGCAGTTGCAGCAAGTGGTTCTGCACCATGTCGCGCAGCGCACCGGTTTTATCGTAGAAGCCCGCGCGGGTGCCCACGCCGACCGTTTCCGCCACCGTGATCTGCACGCTCTTGATATACGGCGCCTGCCATAGCGGGCCGAAAATCGGATTGCCAAAGCGCAGCACCATCAGGTTCTGCACGGTTTCCTTGCCGAGGTAGTGGTCGATCCGGTAGATCTGCGCTTCGTTGAAATGCTTGCCGACCGCCGTGTTGATTTCCTGCGCGGACGCCAGATCGTGACCCAGCGGCTTCTCGAGCACGACGCGCGAGTTATCGTCGATCAATCCCGCTGCAGCGAGGTTGTCGCAGATGTTCGTGAACAGATCCGGCGACGTTGCGAGATAGAACACGCGGCGCACGCCTTCGCGCGACGTCTCTTTCAGGCGGTGGTAGTCCTCGACCGAGTCGACGTCCATGCGCACGTATTCGAACAGCGCGAGAAATTTGTCCCAGGCGCCGGCATCGAACGCTTTCTTTTCGATGAAGGGCTTCGCCTTCAGCTCCATGAATTCGTTGATGTACTCGTCACGCGACCAGGGCTTGCGGCCGATCGTGAGAATGCGGGTGTCCGGCGGCAGATTGCAGTGCAGATGCGCCATGTAGAGCGCGGGCAGCAGCTTGCGAAACGACAGGTCGCCGGTGCCGCCGAAGATGATCATGTCGAGCGGCAGGTCGGGAGTGGCAGAAGCGTGGTGGGTCGTCATAGCGCGGTCGCAGCGTCGTGATGGATAAGGCGTCGGTCAACGGGCAGAAAAAAGCAGCAGCGCCGTGCCGGCGGGCCGGCACTTTTTCTGGCAAACGCCTATGGTGCAACGTTTTGAGATTGTTTGCACGGCAACATGTGCCTCAGGTTAGCGCAATATGCCAACCTGGCGCGGTAAAGGCCTGTTTTCAAGGCCTTTTTCTGCATTCGCGGGCACGCCCTATCCTGTTGCAAAGCACGCCCGCGGTCGCTCAGGCGGCCCTCTCATGCACGCTTTTTCGCCAAGCCTTCAACCACCTGACAACAACTCGCGCGCCACGCGGCACGCCGCCAGATCCCACGCAGCACAGCCGACGCTTTTAAATACGATCGGTTTTTTTTGCTGCAACAACGCTGCATCGTCGAGCACCGAGGCAATGCCCCCGACCTGAGCCCAGTCCACCCCAGCCTGAATGAAGTCGCCGGCTTCGTGGCGCGCGCCGGCCTCATCATCGACGAAAAGCGCGCTGCCGCCGAGGGTACGCGCGCCGATCTCGACCATCGCCGGCGTGAATGCGCCGACGCCGATCACGAGTCGCTCCACGCGCGCCGCTTCGTCGTAGACGGGCTGTCTGCTCGTGGTCAGCGTGATCACCACGTCGACCGAATCGGGGATCGTGGCGCCGGGTTGCGTCAGCGGTTGAAGATCACGCGCCTTGTCCTGATGCGCAGCGCAAAACGCCTCGGCGCGCGCGGGCGCACTGCCCTTCACCCACACGCGCGCGTCGGGAAACAGTTCGCCGATCGCCTCCAGATGGTTGAGCGCCTGCGTGCCGGTGCCGATCAACAGGAATTCGCGCGGCGTGCCGGCGGCGAAGGTGTCGACGCCGAGCATCGAGATCGCCGCCGTGCGGCGTCCCGTCACGGTCGGGCCGTCGAGGATGAAAAGCGTCTCGCCTGTGTCGGCGTCGAACGCCATTACTTTGCCGTGGATGGTCGGCAGGCCACGCGCGCCGTTGGCCGGGCACACGTTGACTAGCTTGTGGATCGCGAGATCGGGCGCGGTTGCGGGCATCGACAGCATGATGCCGCCTTCGTTGAGCGGCACCACGAGCCGCTCGGGACTCGCGATGCGCTGCTGTGCGTAGTCGATGGTCGCGCGCTTGAGTGCGTCGACGAGCGCGGCATAGGGAATCAGCCGCGTGGTCGCGGCGGCGTCGAAAGTCTGCGTGCTCGGGTGGGTCATGGGCAGGTCGTTCCAGTCCTTGGCAAAAGGTTGAGTTCGAATGGGCTAGCAGGCGGCGGGCGTTTCGTTCGGCTGGCGCGACGACTGGATCACCATCAGCAGATCGCCCGCCTCGATCGGACACGGCTCGTCTTCGTAAAACGACAGCACGCGCCCCGCGCGCACGAGACCCACCACCACCGCGCCCGGCAGCGCATTGCTCCAGCGGCCGACTTCCTGCGCCGTCGCCTGACGTTCGACCAGGTTGACGCGGCCGCGTGCCGACAAAAGATCGTTCACGAAGGGCACGATGTATTCGCTGTCGACCGCATCGGCGAGCAGCAAGCCGCCGATCTTGGTCGACGAGACGATCACGTTCGCGCCGGCCTGGCGCAACTGGCGCTGATAGGTCTGCTCCTGAATCCGCACGACGATCTTGGTCTGCGGCGCGACGCTGCGCACGGTCAGCGTGAGCAGGATTGCGGTCGCATCGTCGGTGACGGAGATGATGACCGCGCGGGCAATGTGCACCTGCGCCTGCTGCAACAGATCTTCGCGCGACGGATCGCCGAGCAGGCCGGCGACGCCCAGCGCCGTGGCCGCTTCGAGCGCCGCCTGCAGCGGATCGATCACGACGATCGATTCCGCGACGAAACCGCTTTCCAGCAACTCGCGCACCGCGACCGAACCGCTCAATCCATAGCCGCAGACCACGACGTGATCGCGCAACTGCTTTTGCAGGCGTTTCATGCGGAATTCCTCGATGACGCGTTGAATGACGAATTGATAGGCGGTGCCGAGAAACACGAACCAGATGACGATGCGGATCGGCACGATGAAAAAAGCGTCGATGAGCCGCGCGCGGGCGGTCACCGGCACGATGTCGCCATAACCGACGGTAGCTACCGTCACCATCGTGAAGTACATCAGATCGACGATGCCGAGGACTTTGCGGTTGGCGTCGCGCAAGCCGTCCCGATCGAGATAGAGCACGGCGAAGGCGAGCACGCACAGGCCGACCACCAGATAGACGCGATGCAGCAGCATGCGCTGCGGCGACGCCGCGGGTTGCGTGAACAGCGTGCGGGCGCGCGGCGCCTGCCAGGGCGTGCGGGCGCGGCGCGGCAACCGGAAGCGCGGCGGACGTGGCTCCGGCTTGGGCGAATCAGGCACGCGGCGGCTCCAGGAGTCGAGGACAAGCGATTCTACGACGCCGGGCGCGCCGTGGGGCCGGATCGCGAAAGCGCGACGGTAAGTCGCGAGGCGACGGGCGGCTTAGCAGCGGCCTGGCGAACGGTTGAAGATGGTATCGGCACAGCCTGATCAGCCGCGCGCAAAGCCATACATTGAAGCTTACTCACCCAAAGCCAGCCGCGCCGCCATCACTGCGACGTGTCTTTTTCGCCGCCCTTCTTGCCGCCCTTGAACATCGCGCGGCATGCCGGGCTGAGTTCATCGACATGCTGCTTCATGCAGGCGGTGATCTTGTCTTCGTTGGGAATGTCGGCGGCGCAGAAATGCATGGCGTCGCCACGGCAGGCCTTGGCCTGATCGTCGCGGCTGGCAGCGTCCGCCGAGGCGGCGGAGCCAAGAGCAAGCAAGCAGGCAGCAAGCAGGGCGTAGGTTAGATTCATGGCGGTTCCGTAGCGCAGAAGTCGGTACCCGCTATCCAGCAGAAAACGGGCCCGATCATCGCGCTCACCGGGCGACCCACCCGCCGCCCGCCGCGGCTAGCGCGCGATCCGGCTGAGTGTCATGCCGCGCCCGGCGTAGAAACGCGTCATGGTTTCGAACGGTAGATACACATCGGCCTGATGCGGCGCGATGCCCGAGGGATTGTGAAACCACACGCCATCGCGGCCGCGTCCGTGCAGCAGGATCAGATGGCCGCCCTGGCGCTGATTGGGCCGCTCGGGATAGCGGATTTCGGGACTCACGGAGACGATCGCGAGCGTCTCGGCGTTCAGGCGCGCGGCCATATCTTCGATGGACGCTTGCGGCAGCACGTCGACCTGAACGCCGAACGCGCCGGCTACCCAATCGGCAAACGGCCGGTAGATCAAACCGTCGACGCCGCCATCCTCGCGCGTGCGATACACGCCATGCCGCAACGCTTCGTCGAGCAGTGCGGCACGCGGTGCGTGTTCGATGCGCCAATAGTCGAGCGCCGACTCGAGGCACGTCAGGCCGCACAGCCGTTTGGCCCAGAAGCGGTAACGCTCGGGATCGGAGAAGCCGCTGCGCTGCCAGCCGGGATCGTCGCACGGATCGCCGCGCTGCTCGACGATCCGGCCGACCCATTCGGGGCTGCCCCATTGCGTGTAGTACGGCACGCCGGCGTGGCGCAAGTTCGGTTCGTTCATCGGTAGTGCGGCAGGAAGATTGAGACAGAAGCTTTTTACAGCATGCTGCGAGGCCGTTGCATCGTGCCGTCGAAGAAACGATGCAGACGGAACGCCGACAGATCGAGCGACGCCTGGCCGCCATCGTTCAACTCCGCGAGCAGCTTGCCGACGATCGGCCCCATCGCGAAACCGTGACCGCAAAAGCCGGTGGCGATCGTCAACCCGCTGACCTGCGGCGGCGCGTCGATCACTGGAATGCCGTCGGGCAGCACGTCGATCAGACCGGCCCACGATTCGACCACCTGGGCGTCTTTCAACGCGGGGAACAAGGCGCGCAGTTTTTTCAACGCACGCGGCGCATGGCCCACATTCGGCTGCGGATGCGGATCGCGCGGATGCAGCACACGTTCGTTGTTCGGCACGCCACCCGGCAAACGCTCGCGCAGATCACGCAGACACGCGCCGTTCAGATGGAAGCTGAACTTCTCGCGCTGCGCCCACAACTCCGGCAAGAACCACTTAAGCGCGCGGAAATGGCCGAGCGTCATGTCGACATCGACCTGCATGTCGTCGGCGAGGTTGATCGCGCCGTTCGCGCGTTGCCGCACGCCGAGGCCGTGGCCCCAGAACGTCGACGCGGTGATGCGTGGCAACGGATTGGTGCGCATGCAGGTGCCGCGCACCGCCTGCTGCGGCAGTTCGAGCCCGAGCGTTTTGAGCAGACGCCAGCTGCTGGCGCCCGCCGCGCAGATAAAGCGCGAGGTGCGCAGCGTGCCGCGCTCGGTGACCACGCCGGCAATCGCGCCGCCCGCGCGTTCGACGCCGATCACGCCGCAGCCTTCGAAAAACAGCGCGCCGGCTTGCGCCGCCCGCGCCGCGAAAGCGGCCGCGGCGCGGCGCGGTTCCGCCTGGCCGTCGCTCGGCGTGTAGAGGCCGCCAAGTGCGGGAGCGTGCATGCCGGTCACGACCGTGTCGATCTGCTTGCGATCGAGCGTGCGCGTGTCGAGGCCGTGCTGACGCGCGACGTCCATCCATTGCTGGAACGAGGCCCAGTCCTCCTCGCCGGTCGCCACGTACAGACAGCCGCCCTGACGCCATTCGAGATCGAAATTCAGTTCGCTCTCGAGTTTTTTCCACATCGGGATGCCGGCCATCATCAGCGGCACTTCGGCGGATTCACGGCCGTGCTGGCGCACGAATCCCCACGCCCGCGACGACTGCTGCCCGGCGATCCGCGATTTGTCGAGCACCACCACCGAAAGGCCTCGGCGCGCCAGATAGTAAGCGGCCGCGCAACCCATGATGCCGGCGCCGGCGATCACCACATCGGCATGTTTCGGGAATACCTGGTCGGCGGAAGTGAGGCTCGCGTGAAGCGGGTAAGTCGTGGTCATCGGACGGGCAGGTTTTAAGTGTGGGCATAATCTTCGCAGGCTGCCCGGTTGTCCGCAATGCCGCTGTGCCTGAAGGCCGACGGTGCAAGCGCGTTCGCAGGGCCTCCGCAGGGCCTCTCCTTCCATTCGCGCCGTTTATTCGCTACACAGATATCTGCATTTTATTCGCCAAACAGATATTCGCAAAATATGCGTCACACGAATATTTGACAAATATCCGTGTGACGCATAAAGTGCATTTATTCGTGTCGCGGATAATCTGCCATGCTCCACCTCATCGCCACGCCGGACCAGATCGCCCAGTTGCTTGCCGCCAGCCGGCGGCAAGCCGGCCTCACGCAAGCCGAAGCCGCCGCGCGGATCGGCGTCAGCCAGAGCCGCATTTCGGCCTTCGAAACCGACGCGGCCGCCCTCACCCTCGCACAATTGCTGGCCTTGTGCGGTGTCTACGGCCTGCAATTGCAGTTGCGCGACAAGAGCCAGGCGCTACCGGGCCCGGCGCCGTTGATCGAGTGGTGAGCATGGGCCGCCAAACTCACACACGTGCGCTATCAGTATGGGCCAACGGCGAGCGCATCGGCGTCTGGCGCCTGCCCGCTCGCGGGCCCATGGAGTTCGCCTACGATCCCGCGTGGGTCGCCTCGCCAGCGGGGCGGCCGCTGTCGCTGTCGCTGCCGTTCACGCCGGGCAATCTGGCGCAAAAAGGCCCCCGCGTCCTCAACTATTTCGACAATCTGCTGCCCGACAGCGAGGCGATCAGAAAGCGCATCGGCCAACGCTACCAGACCGAGACGCTCGATGCATTCGATCTGCTGCAAGCCATCGGCCGCGATTGCGTGGGCGCCGTCCAGCTGCTCGCCGAAGACGACACGCCGCAAGGCGTCGAACGGATCGAAGGCACACCGCTCACCGACGGCGAGATCGAGACCATGCTGGTGCGCACGGTCAGCAACCCCGCGCTCGGCGCGCCGGACGAGACGGACGATTTCCGCATCTCGCTCGCCGGCGCGCAGGAGAAAACCGCGCTGCTGTGGCACGACGGCAAGTGGCAGCGGCCGCATGGCGCCACGCCCACCACGCACATTTTCAAGTTGCCGCTCGGTCTCGTCGGCAACAAGCTCGCCGATCTCAGCACCTCGGTTGAAAACGAGTGGCTCTGTCTGCGGATTCTGCGCGCCTATGGCCTGCCGGTCGCCAATACGGAGATCATGACGTTCGGCAAGCAGCGGGTGTTGAGCGTCGAACGCTTCGACCGGCAAATGCATTCGAGCGGGCAATGGCTGTTGCGCCTGCCGCAGGAAGACTTCTGCCAGGTGTACGGCGTGCCGTCGCATCGCAAATACGAAAACGAAGGCGGCCCGGGCGTGCTCGACCTCGCGCGGATTCTGCAGCAATCGGTCGAGGCGCGGCAGGACATCGAGACGCTGCTGGCGAGCCAGATTCTGTTCTGGATGCTGGCGGCGCCGGACGGCCACGCGAAGAACTTCAGCATCCGCCTGCTGGCGGGCGGCCATTACCGCCTCACGCCGCTTTACGACGTGATGTCGATCTGGCCGGTGGAAGGCAGCGGCCCGAACCAGTGGTCATGGTTCAAGGCGAGGCTCGCCATGGGCATGTGGTCGCGCAGCAAGCACGACGCGTTTCGCGACGTGCAGCGGCGCCACTTCAACACCATGGCGCTGAAGTGCTCGTACGGCGCGGACGCGGAACCGCTGATCCAGCGGCTGATCGAACAGACGCCCGGCGTGATCGAGCGGGTCTCGGCGGAATTGCCCGAACGCTTTCCGGCCAAGGTCGCCGAGCGGATTTTCAAAGGCCTGAAAAATTCGGCGGCGAAGCTCGGCACCATGTCGGCCGGCTAGGCGTTTCGGGCGGTTGGCATCGCGTGACACATTTCTCTACAGATGCCGTGCGGTTTCATCGGTAAAATACATTGATGCTTAATGCATAAAAAGATCGCCAAACCGGTCCTTTTCGACTCTCGCGCGGACGGGCTCGGCGGCGGTCGTACAAAACTACAGACTGCGATACTTTTTACGGTACATTTGCTGTCCCCTGCGACGCCGCGTCTTTGCGCATTGAATGTGCACGGTCGCGCTGCGCCTGTCGTATCGCACTCCCAGTACCCTTTAAGACGGCGGATTCTCACGCAGTATGGCCAACGAAACACACTCACCTGACTCCATCGCAGTCGCCGAGCGCGTGCGCGAGTTGATGAGCCGGCACGGAATCGGCAAACGCCAGCAGACCACGGAGCTGTGCCGCATCCTCGATCTGAGTTTTTCACAGGGGCACCGCAAGTTGCGCGGCAACAGCCCGTGGACGCTCTCGCAGATCAAGAAGGTCGCCGAGGTGTTCGGCGAACCTGCCGCCCAGCTATTCGGCGCGCAATCGCTCGATCCTGGCATGGTCGGCGCGATCGCCCAGGAAGCCGTGTTCAGCATCGGCGCAATCGAACTGGCCTGTACGGCCTGGGTCGGCGCCGCGCTCGAGGCGGGCAGCCGCCCGGAATTCGTCGCGTACTCCCGGCTCGGTCAATGGCGCGTGGCGCGCCACGACGGCACGCTTTACCAAAGCGCGTACGAGGTTCACAAGATCGAGATCTATCCGCGCCGGGCCGAAACCGACAAGCCGACCATCGCCGTCGTCGACGACGATCAGGCCAGCGCCGACAACCTGCGCGACTATCTGGAGCGCAGCGGCTTCGCGGCGGTGGCGATCTACGGACTCGCGGCCTTTGCCGACCAACTGCAAAGCCAGGTGTTCGACGGCATCGTGATCGACTGGCTGTTCGGCGCGCAGACCTCGGCGGCCGCGATTCGCGCGGTGCGCGCCTCGGAAAATCCGGACGCGCCGATCTTCGTGCTGACCGGCGAATTGCTGACCGGCAAGGCCAGCGAATCGGAGATCAGCCAGGTGATCCGCAATTACGACGTCGCGTGCTATGAAAAGCCCGCGCGCATGGCGATCCTGGTCGCCGATCTGTCGAAGCGGCTGAACCGGCCTTAAGCGGATCTAGCCGCGCCGGCAAACGGCTGAAGGCGTGTGCTCAGGTTGATGCCCACCTTCGCCCGGCCGCCCACACTTCGCATCACACCATATGCCGCGAAGCCAATGCCCGCTGCAACGCGCTGCGGAGCTCCTCGTAATGTACCGGCTTTAATAACGCTTCGAAAAACGGCTGCGAGCCGGCTTCTCCTTCTCCCGCCTTTCCAGCCACTTCCGCCTCCGGCGCATACGCGCTGACCACGATCACCGGCACACCCGCGGACGGCCCGCCCCGCGTGGCGAAGTCCGCGAGAAACGTATAGCCGTCGCGCTCGGGCATATGCAGATCGAGCAACATCACGTCGCAGCGGCGCGTATCGAGCCAGGCGAGCGCATCGTCGGCGTTCGCGACGGCGTGCGCGTCGAACTCCATGTGCGCGATCATTTCGCTGAGCGACTCGCGAATCAGACGGTTGTCGTCGACGATCAGCACGCACGGGCGCGCACCGCCCGGCTCGGCGCGCGCCGCCACGTCAGGCGGCTGCGCAGCCGCGACCGGCGTAACCGGAATCGTCACGGTGAAGGTCGTGCCCTCGCCGACCTTGCTCGTCACCTCGACGGTGCCGCCGAACAGTTTGACCAGCCCTTGCACGATCGTCAGCCCCATGCCCGCGCCTTCGAAGCGGCGCGTGCGCGACGCATCCAGTTGGGTGAACTCCTGGAAAATGAGCGGAATCTGCGCATGCGGCACGCCGGGCCCCGTGTCGCTGACGACGAAGATCAGCGTCGCCGGCCGCTGCCGCAACTGCACGCGCACAGTGCCGGTCTCGGTGTAGCGGATCGCGTTGGTGACGAGGTTGTTGACGATCTGGCGGATGCGGTGCGGATCCGAATCGACGAGGCCGCTCATGCCGCTCGTCTCGCTCTCCAGTTGCAACCCGCGCGCGGCGGCCGACATCGCGTGTTCGTCGACGATCGACGCCAGCAGTTCGCGCGGCTCGAAATGCTCGTGACGCAACTCGAGCTTGCCGGCGCCGAGGCGCGCATAGTCGGTGAGGTCTTTCATCTGTGCTTCCAGATGCCGGCCCGCGGTTTCGAGCCGCTGGATCACCTTGCGATCCGCTTCGGAGTGATAGTTGAAGCCCAGCAATTCGATCGATGACACGATCGCATGCAACGGCGTGCGCAGTTCGTGGCTGATCATGCCGAGAAACGCGTCCTTGGCATGACTCGCCTCGCGCGCGGCGCGGCTCGCCTGGTGCTCGGCCTCGAGCGCCGCGTGCTGCTGATGCATCAGCCGCGTCCGGCGCCGTCCGTTGAGCACGAGCAGCAGCGTCGCCGCCGCCGACAGCAATAGCAGCAACATGCCACCGGCGAACAGGATGCGGCGCTTGTCGATGAAGTCGCGGTTCATCGCCTCGCGATCGGCGACGTCGGCGAAGCGGCGGCTCAGCGCGAGATCGTTGACCTCGTTCCAGTGCTGACGCAGTTGCGCGACGATCCGGTTGGCCTGGCTGCGGTCTTTCGGCAGCGCGTCGACTTCAGGTTCGATGCCGCCCAGCAACTGATCGAGCGAATGGATTTCGTCCAGTTGCCTTTGCAGCAGCGAGAGCTGCGTGGTTAGCCGGCGCGTGGAACCGGCCATCACGTGCAGCTTGGATTGCAGCAACTGATAACGCAGCATGAGCCGCTGATAGTCGTCGTCGACACCCGACTGATACAGCAGCAACTGATTTTCGAAGCGCGCGTAGGCGATTTGCAGTTGCGCGGCGTCCCAGTAGAAGCCGTCGTACGAGCCGGTCAGCTGTTCGGTGGCACGCGGGTTGAGCAGATTGGCGTACAACAGATAGCCGATCGCGCAGGCCGGCGCCGCAAGCGCGGTCAGCCAGATCAGCACGTAGAGCGCACGGCGCCACGGACGGCGCATTATTTGACGATGAGGGCCTTGATCTGCCATACGAATTTCGAATCGCCCGAGGCGCCCGTGAGTTCATCCGGAAACGCATCGCGCGGGTAGATAAGGAACAGCGGCCCGAAGTCACTGATCTTCAGACGCCGGCCGTTCATGCTGTACGCAACGACCACGCCATAGCGATCGCAGTCCGACACCGGAATGGTGTAGGTATAGTCGTCGAGCGTATGGATCTCAACCTGGCCGCCATACGCGCCGACGGTCTTCAGAATATCCGCCAGCAACGGTCCTGTGAAGGTGGAACGCGGCGTCCAGGTGGTCGAGGTTGTGATCGCGTGGACCGGCAGCGCGAGCAGTTGCGCTTCGGTGAAGTGGTAGGTCTTGTGCGCGGCATCGGTGGTCTTGCCGATCTTGCCTTGCACGTCGAGCGCCAAAGGCGACGGCTCCGATTGAGCCTGCGCGCTCCACGCAGCCAGCGCGAGGGCGAGGCCCGCAGCCCAGCGTGCGCCCGCGACGGCGCGTTTTCGGTCATTCACCCGGGTGGTCGATTGGGTCATCTGCTTTCTTATTCCGTTATCTATTTTTTTGCGGGCGGCCTGACAGTCGCAGGCACGGTCTGGCGCCGGCCCGCCGCCCCTTGCCTCTTGTCCCGGCCGCGGTCTCGCGGTGCGCGTCGGGGTGCCGCGCGTCACCCCGACGCGCGATCTTTGAACCGCATGCATAATATCGCCAAAATTCTTTGTCTCAAAAACGAGGTCCCGCGGCCACGCGCGCGCCGCTTGCCGCTCCCGCGCCAGAGACGCTCGCCCCACACGCGCCACGCGACGCCCTACGAGTCATGAACAAGCCGGTTTTGCCCCTGACGTACGAACAACTCGATCACTGGATCGAATCGCTGCAGCCTGCCTTGCTGGCGGAGCGCTTCACGATGGCGATCGGCATTCTGCGCGGCGGCGCGCCGCTCGCGCTGATGGTCTCGCATGCCGTCGGCACGCCGGTCGCCTTCCTGCGCTACGACCGCCAGGCGCGCGCGGTGGCCTGGGATTCGACGCTGCCGATCCCGCCCGCGGGCTCGACGGTGCTGCTGTGCGAGGACATCGCCGGGCGCGGTTTTACGCTGACCGATTGCATCGCGTTTCTTCAGCAGCACGGTCTCGTGGTCAGGACGCTGACCGGCGCCGTCGACGACCTGAGCCGCACGCAACCCGACTACGCAATCGACGCGCGCGGCTACTTCGCGTTGTTTCCGTGGGAGCGCCAGGCGTACACCGAGCGTTATCGCGACGACTGGGCGCGCGTCGAATCAGGCGCCGCGCCCGCGATGGCCGACGATCACGAATACGCCACCTACGCGATCGACCTCGACGGCATTCTGCTGCCCGACGTGCCGCTCGCGCGTTATGACGAGGATCTGGCCGCCGCGCTCGCCGAACGCGATGCATTGCTGCCGTTCGAGGTGCTGCCGGAGATCGACTTGCAGCGCGTTCGCACGATCATCACCGGCCGGCCGGAACTGGATCGCGCACGCACCGAAACGTGGTTGACGCGTCACGGCTTCGGTCATCTGCAACTGGTGATGCGCACGCCCGACACGCACGATGAAAGTCCCACCGGCAGCGCCGCGCACAAAGCCGCAGCCGCATTGCGCGGTGGCGTCACGCATTTCATCGAGAGTGATCCAGTGCAGGCGCTGCTGATCGCGCAGCAAGCGCCGCTGTTGCGTGTGATCTGGTGGGACGCGGCCACGCAAACCGGCATGCTGGTCGGCGCGCGTACGTGGACCTGAGCGTCTGAACGCTAGCCTTCTTTCGCTTCCCTGATCTCCTTGCCATCGCGCAAGTGCAGATGCCGCGCGGCCCGCTGCGACGCGACGACGATCAGCTTCATCGTCGCGCGTGTGGCGCCGACGAACAGCTTGCGTGCGATGCGTTCGTCGAAAGTCTCGAAGTCGACCTCCGTGAAAATCACGCACGGCGCCGCCTGACCTTTGAAGCGGTAGATCGACTCGAACAGCACGTCGCCTTCGCGGTATTCGGGGTTGCCGAACAGATCGTACTTGCCCGTGAAACTGCGCAGCCGATGCGGCCCGAGGTGGTCCAGCGCGCTCATCGCCGAGCCCTCGCGTCCGCGAAACGACAGCACCACGATGTCCTGCTTGCGAAAGCCGAGCGAAAGCGCCTGCGTGATCGCGCGTTTGGTGGCCTCGATGCTGCCTTCGGCGGCATTCGCTTCGTCGTAGACCGAGAGCGAAATATCGGAGCCGTCGAACGGGCTGCCCGACGCGAGCGCCGCGGCGACCGGCACCGAGGCGCCGACCACGTCGCGCACGTAATCGAGAATGTCGCGCGGGCTGCGATAGTTGGTGGTTTCCTTCAGCGTGGTCCAGCCCGGTAGCGCGACAGGCTCACGCATATACAGATTCTGCAGTGGGTCTTCGAGCCACCACCACGCGGCGCCGGGGCGCAACAGACGCTCGAGTGCGGCGACCCACGGCTGCTGGAAGTCCTGGCCTTCATCGACGATCAGCACGTCGAATTGCCAGCGCGGATCGATCGGCGTTTCGGCGAAAGTGGTTTCGAGTTGGTCGAACACGTCGCCCGCCTGGAAATCCGGTTCCCGGCCCGCGTCGCGCGCGATCCAGTCGCACAACTGGTGATAGTTCGCTACCTTCGCCTCGGGCGGCGCGACCCGCGCGATGTGATCCGCCAGCGGACGGTTGAAACACACGTATAACGGCGTCTGTCCGCGCGCCACCGCGTCCTTCATGACCTGCACCGCGAGTTGCGTCTTGCCGGAGCCGGCCGTGCCGATCACGCGCAGCCGGAACGGCGCGAACTCGAGCCGGCGCGCCCATGTCGCCAGACCGCCCGCGAGCCGCGTGACGAGCGTGCCCGCCTGCCCGACCAGCGCGCTGGCGTCGGGCGTGAGCGCCAGTTCGTCGGCGAGAAAGTGGTGGATTTTCGGCGCGCAGGCAAGGCGCGGTTCGTCGGCCGGCAACGCTTCGCGGATGATCGCCGCGAGCCGGTCTTTACGCGTTGCATCGACGATCCGCGCGGGGTTCACGCCGGCGATCGCCGCGTCCTTGACGATGTGATCCGGACAGTACAGCAGTTCCTCGACGAAATACGTGCCCGCACCGAACGCCGCGGTAAAGCGCCGATGCAGACTTTCGATGGTGTGCGCGAGCGCGATCGCCACATTGCGCTCGGTCTGCAGATAGACTTTGACGAGCCCTTTCGGCGTTTCGCGCAGAAAGCCGGTTTTCTGTTCGACGATCATCACGCGCCCGGCCGGGCTGACGATCACGAAGTCGGCTTCGCCGAACACCGAGAAGTTCTGGTTCAGGCGCGTCCAGTGCACGCCGTGATAGACGGTGTAGCCATCGGGCAGCGCCTCTTCGAGCAACGCCAGCGTTTCGCGTTCGCGGGCCGCCGCGCCGGTGGCGGCGAGGCTCTTCCAGTCGTCGGGAACAATGCGGGCCATGCGTGCCTCGTCGTATTCGGGTGGGCTCATTGTACGCAACGCGCGCGCATTGCCGAATGCTTGCCGGGCGTCACTTTCAGACGCGCTTCCCGCCACGTTCGGCCCGGCCGGCTGCGCCCGGCGGCGCGCAAAACCACGCGCATCGTGTATCGTTACTGGCTGAACGCCGCGCGAACGTCGCGGCTTGCCAACGTAAAGAAAAGGATTTACCGGATGATTACGATCTGGGGACGCGCCAATTCGGTCAACGTCCAGAAAGTGTTGTGGTGCTGCGATGAGCTGGTGCTGCCGTATGACCGTGTCGACGCCGGCCTGCAATTCGGCCGTAACAACGAAGCCGACTATCTCGCGATGAACCCGACCGGCAAGATCCCGACGCTGGTCGACGACGACTTCGTGCTGTGGGAATCGAACTCGATCCTGCGCTATCTGGTCATGCAATACGGCGAAGGCAGCCTGCTGTATCCGTCGGAGCCGAAAGCGCGCGCCAGCATCGACCGCTGGCTGGACTGGTCGTTGTCCACGCTGCAACCCGCCGAGCGTCCGGTGTTCTGGACGCTCGTGCGCACGCCCGCCGCCGAGCGCGACGCCGCCAAACTCGCCACCGACTTCGACGCCGTGACCGCGCTGTGGCGCATGCTGGACACGCATCTGCAAGGGCGTTTCTTCCTTGAAGGCGAGAAGTTCACGCTGGCCGACATCGTGATCGGCGCCTACGCCAAACGCTGGTTCGGGCTGGACGGCGTGCAGCGTCCGCCGCTGCCGAATCTGGAGCGCTGGCATTCGCGTATTGCGACGCGCACGGGGTTCAAGAAGTACGTCGATTTTCCGCTGACTTGAGCCATCGGGCGGCGCGTGGCCCGGGCTCTGGCCACGCGCCCTGCTGCCCGATCGTGCCGCACCTGGCCAAGGCGGCGGCTACGCGCGCCGCACGCCGGCACAGTGGGACGCGATGGCCTTTATAATCGACGCATGAAGACCGCCAGGCCCGCCGCGACCGCCGACAAAGCCACCTCCGCCGCCTCCGCTCACGCCGCTGAGCCGGGGCACACGCACGGTGTTTCGCAGGAAGCCGCACTGACCCTCGCGGAAGAGTATTGCCGCGAACGCGGCGAAAAACTCACGCCGATCCGCCGCAAAGTGCTCGAATTGCTGCTGAATTCCGGGCGCGCCACCAAAGCGTATTCACTGCTCGACGAGATGCGCCAGATCCATCCCGGCTCGGCGCCGCCCACGGTGTACCGTGCGCTGGACTTTCTGCTCTCGGCGGGGCTCGTGCATCGGATCGAATCGATCAATGCCTTCACCGTCTGCCACGATCTGACGCAATGCCAGCACGGCATCCTGGTGGTGTGCCAGCAATGCGGCAACGTCACCGAATTGCATCAGCCGAAACTGCGCCAGGCACTCGTCGCCCAGATCGAAGACTCGGGCTACCGTCTCGCGAGCGATGAAATCGAATTAAAGGGATTGTGCTCTGCCTGTCAGGCGCTGGAAGCCGCGGCGGCGAGCAAGGATTCGGGAACGTCTGTCGCCGCTGTCAAGTAGCGGCAACGAGCAGTAATGTGCGCGAACCGCACTCGACCCTGCTCTGCCATCAAGCCAGGCATCTGAAGATGCGGGCGTCTCGCGACGCGGCTGCCAAGCCGCGCCGCGAATCCGTCGGCCAACGCGAAGCCCTGACTCAGCCCGCTGCGCGAGCGTGAATCGCGTCGTGCAGCAGCGTCACGAGATCATCGGGCAAAGCCGGCTTGGTCATGAAATGCTGGAAGCCTTCGCCGATGCTGCGCAAGCGGTAAGCGTCGTCAGTGTGACCCGTGAGCGCCACGGCCACCGACGGCGGGTGGTCGCCGCGAATCTCGTGGTCGCGCAAGCGCTGGATCAGGTAGAAACCGTCCATGGCCGGCAGTTCCAGATCGCACACCACGGCGTCGGGTAATAACCGCAGCGCCGCCTCCACACCCTCTTCCGCATCCGCCACGGCGACGACATGCGCGCCTTCTGCTTCGAGTAATAAGGTCAACGATTCCCGGCTGTCCGGGTCGTCTTCTACGAGCACGATCGTGGCCTGATCGAGTCTCAATGCTCCGTTCATTTTCCGTTGTTGCTCTAAAAAACCGGTTAGGCCGTCCGACTTGGCCAACGTGTCGCCCTGCTGCTTGCCGCCAATTTGCGCGGCTGCGATATTGCTGTTCATGGTTCCGACTCGATTTCATGCGCCGAGTTGCAAACAGGCCCAACATTGTAAAACATGGCCCGAGCGCCAACGCGCGCACAGTAACGCGCCAAAATTGCACGCCAATGAAAAACCGGCCCTCGGCGCCACAGTCATGGCTGACCGATGCCGACTCCCGGTTCGCCGCGGCGGCTCGTGCAAACCCCATTGGCACAGCCCTTCCCGCCCGGCGTCTCCTTTCACATTCCTGTTCTCGTGCGATGCCGGCGACCTGTTTGATGCCGCCTGCATTCACATCCACCCCATCAGTAGCACGTCGCGTGCCTCGCCGGCTTCGGCGTCGTATGAGTACGTCGCGGTGTGCGGCTTTGCCGCGATGGCTACGTGGGGCGCTATCATCATGTGCGCGAGACCGCAGCGGGCATTGCGCCGCGCGGCATGCGGTTGCCATGCCCCGTTTTCCGATTCCCACCTTGAGGCCGCCCGACATCATGTCCGATCTCGACTCCGCCACGCTCGAAGCACTTCGCCAGGTCAGCACCGCCACGCTGACGACTCAATTGTTCAAGCGCGGCCTGCGCAATACGTTCATGCAAGGCGTCGCGCCGCTCGCCGCGCACAGCGGCGCGAATCTGGTCGGCCCGGCGTTCACGCTGCGCAACATTCCGTCGCGGGAAGACATCGACGTGCTCGAACTGTTTGCCGATCCCGAGTACGCGCAGCGCAAATGCGTCGAAACGATTCCGGCCGGCCATGTGCTCGTGCAGGATTGCCGCGGCGAGCGCGGCAGCGCGTCGTTCGGTTCGATCCTGACGCAGCGCTTGCAGGTCCGCGGCGTGGCGGGCATGGTGTCCGACGGCCCGGTGCGAGACAGCACGACGATCGCGGCGCTCGGCATTCCCGTGTTCTGCGCGGGCGCGAGCGCGCCGCCCAATCTGATTCGCCATCATGCGGTGGATATCAATGTGCCCATCGGCTGCGGCGGCGTCGCGGTGTTTCCGGGCGACGTGATCGTCGGCGATGCGGACGGTGTGGTGGTGATTCCGCTGAAAATGGCGGCAGAGGTCGTGCAAGCCGCTGCCGAACAGGAGCAACTCGAAGCGTTTCTCACCGAGCGGATTCGTGACGGCGCCGCGTTGCCCGGCACTTACCCGCCGAACGAAACGACGAAAGCCGCTTATGAGGCGTGGAAGGAAAAACGGAAAGCGTAAGGCACGGTAGCGCGGTGCGACGCGGCGATGGATGATCGCGACCCGCGTGCCACCGGCGCGATTCAGCGAGCAGCGGCCATCAATCGGCTTTCTTCGGACCGATTCCCTGCACCAGCAAGGCCACGGCATGCCGCGCGATTTCCTCGCCGCCGATTTTGCGACGCACGGGATCGTTGCACCACAGCTTCGAGGTGGCCAGCGGCAAAATCGTCAGCCCTAGCAACGTGACGAAGACGAGCGCGGGTTCCAATCCGGCGTTCAGCCGCCCTTCCTTCTGCCAGCGAGCAATGGCCGACAGCGACGCCTTCTGATGCGCGTTGCCGAAGCGCTCGTGCATGCGCTGGCGCAACAGGCCGCCGTCGCTGATCACTTCGCGCACCCACAGCGACGGAAACCACGGATGGTCGGCCGCCACGTGCACCAGTCGCTGAGCGAGTTGCGTGATCGCCGCCACGGGATCGTCGGGATTTTCCTGGAACGGCACGCCGAGCCCCGCGCGCAGCGGCGCGAAGCGTTCGTCGATCAGCACGTCGAGCAGTTGATCGCGCGTCTTGAAGTAGTAATGCATCATCGCCGGCGTGAAACCGGCCTCACGGGCGATCTCCCCGAGCGTGGTATCGACGATGCCCTGCCGCGCGAACAGCACCAGCGCGGCGTCGAGCAAGCGGTTGCGCTGCTCCGGTCCGCGCGCGGCGCCGGAAGGCCTGCCCGGCCGCCGTGCGGGCGCGGCGGCCGCCTCCGGTTTCACCGACGATGCGCCTGCGTGGGTTTCAACAGCCTGGCCGGGCGCGGAACGGCCCTTGCGAACCTTCACCGCAGCCGCATCAGGCACCGAGTCCTTCACCCTTCGACCATCTGACGGAATCCTTGCCATTGCATTCAATTTGACTGGTGACGCGATGTCGCATATATTAATCTCCGAATTAATTAATTTCAACCCGTGATGCCATGGACCAATCGACCACGACACAACCCGCCGAACTGACGCAGCCCCGCGCGCAGGCGAGCGCGCACGCAGCCGATCACCCGCCGATCCGTCTGCTGTTTCCGGCGCTGCTGCTGGTCATGCTGCTCGCCGCGCTCGATCAGACAATCGTCTCGACAGCGCTGCCGACCATCGTCGGCGAACTGGGCGGGCTCAGTAATCTGTCATGGGTGGTGACCGCCTACCTGCTCAGCTCGACCATCGTCGTGCCGCTGTATGGCAAATTCGGCGATCTGTTCGGCCGTAAGATCGTGCTGCAGACGGCGATCATCGTGTTCCTGGTCGGCTCCGCGTTGTGCGGCGTCGCGCAGGACATGACGCAGCTCATCGTGCTGCGCGCGCTGCAAGGTCTCGGCGGCGGCGGTTTGCTGGTGGTGACGATGGCCGCCATCGCCGACGTGATTCCGCCGGCCGAACGCGGTCGCTATCAGGGCGTGTTCGGCGGCGTGTTCGGTCTTGCGACCGTGATTGGCCCGCTGCTCGGCGGCTTTCTCGTCGAGCACCTGACGTGGCGCTGGATCTTCTACATCAACCTGCCGCTCGGCATCATCTCGCTGATTGTGATCGGCGCGGTCTTCAAGCCGCACGTTCGCCACGTGAAGCACACCATCGACTACATGGGCGCCGCGTTTCTCGCCGGCGCCCTCACCTGCATCATCCTGTTCACGAGCCAGGGTGGCACGATCCTGCCGTGGTCGTCGCCGCAACTCTGGTTCACGCTGGGCATGGGGCTCGTGGCGATCTGGGGGTTCATTCACGAAGAACGCAGCGCGGTCGAACCGATCATGCCGCTCGAGCTCTTCAAACAACGCACGTTTTTGCTGAGCAGTCTGATCGGCTTCATCATCGGCGTATCGCTGTTCGGCTCGGTGACGTTCCTGCCGTTGTATTTGCAGGTGGTCAAAGGCTCGACGCCGTCGGAAGCCGGCATGCAGATGCTGCCGATGATGGGCGGCCTGTTTCTGATGTCGATGGTGACCGGGCGGGTGATCAGCAAGATCGGCAAATACCGCATGTTCCCGATCGCGGGCACGTTTCTCGTGGCGGTCGCCATGCTGCTGCTCGCACGCCTGCAGATCAGCACGCCGATTCATGTGATGTATATCGATATGGGCCTTCTCGGCTGCGGGCTCGGCATGGTGATGCAGGTGCTGATTCTCGCGGTGCAGAACACCGTCGAGTTCAAGCATATGGGCGTGGCGACTTCAGGCGCGACACTGTTCCGCTCGATCGGAGGTTCGATTGGCGTGGCCAGCTTCGGCGCTGTGTTCTCCAACGGTCTCGCCGCGCGCCTCGAAAAGCTGATCCCGCCCGACACCGAATTGCCGCACGCGCTCGGACCTGCCGCGATCCACGAGTTGCCGCAAGCGTTGCGCGACGATTATCTGCAAGCATTCGCGGGCGCGTTGCACACGGTGTACCTTTCGGCTGCGTGCGTGGTGGTGCTGGCGTTCGCGCTCGCCTGGCTGCTGAAGGATCATCCACTGCGCAAGCACTGATCATTTTCCCGCTTTCTTCAGGCGCTCGATGCAAGCGCTTAATGACGAGGTCGTACGCCATGCGCGCCGACCTCGTTCTATTTTCATATCGTTCGAATCGTGTGAAAAAACCGTGGCGCCCGTTCGTCCTGCCGATATAGCGAATATTTCGTCGTACCTGCAAATGTTCGCTAGCGCACATAGCATAGGTACCAACGTCGATTGACGTCTTCATCGAAACGCCACATATTGCAAGCAGCGGCGCCGCAAGCGTGGGCTTGCCGCTCAAGACTCTCCGGCGCATGTGGATCGTGATTCCCGCGGACATTGCTCCCGCTTCAACATGATCCGGAACATGCCGTAATGGCATCGTTATACAAAGGTGGGTCCACAGCATGTCCACCCAGACACTACTCGGCCACAGTTTTCCGACGCCTTGCAAGCGGTGTGGCGGCGCACTGTACCGGCAAGTCGACTATTGCCCGTATTGCGGCGCGGTGCATCCACTCGACGCGGGTCCGCACAAGCGCACTGTGATTCCCGGCAGCCGCGCCAGCGCCACGAATAAAGCCGCGCAAAAGAACAGCCCCGAGAACAGCCTCGATGCGGCAACAGCCGACGAGACGGACCCCACGACGCGTGCCACGTTCGCGAGCGAACCTGCTCCTGGCGAGGCAGCGCTGCCTGCGTCCGCACTCCTTTCACCGAACACGCCGATTCCGCGTCTTCCCGCACTGCCCAATGCGCCGGGTCGTGGCGCAATCCCGCTTCGCAAGGTCCTCTATGCCATCGGCGCAGTTGGCGTAATCGGCCTGGCGTATGTCGGATATGCGCTACTCAGCGATCACGATTCGTCGAGTGGCAGTAGTGACCAGTCTGCCGAAACCGAAACTACTCAGGATGCCAGAACGACGACCGGCACGATCGCACTGTATAGGCCGGCTCAGTCGGCCAACCAGGGCGCTACTGCGGGCAAACCCGGCGTGACCGTCAATCCCTCCAGGCCGGTTCAGGCGATGCCGGTGACGCCCGTCGCGCCGCCGGTGGCCCCTGCTCCCGCCAAACCCGCGCCGCAGTTCCGCGATGCCGCGCAGGCTTTGCAGGCGGCGCGTCTCGCCTTCCGCGCCAACGATCTCTCTTCGGCACAAGCCGCGCTCGGCGCCGCGCAAACGATGCAACCGGGCAGTTCCGACGCACAAGACCTCGCGACAGAATTGCAGCCGCTGACCGCCCGCCGCGACGCCGCGTTGCAAGCGGCGCAGACTTGCGCCACGCAGCAGTCGTGGCCCTGCGCACGTCAACACGCCAACGAAGCGCTCGCGATCGATACCGGCAACGACACGGCGAAGTCGATTCTTGAACGCGTGATTCGCGAGACCGGTTGGGCGCCGCTCAACCCGCGTGCCGCGGCAGGCACGCCGCCACAAGTCAAACCGTCAGCGCAAGCGCAAGCCGCACCCGCGTCGCAGCAGGCGGTTCAACCACAGACTCCGCTGCCCAAAGGCATGCCGCCGAACAGCGAAGTCGTGGTGGCCGCCCCGCGTTCCGCCGCCGCGCCGCCCGACGGCAATAGCGTCGAGGCACGCGAACGCGCCATCAAGGACTCCGGCTGGAAACGTCCTGCGACGAATGCCGCGAAGCCCTCCGCGGGTGGTTCACCGAGCCAGTGACTGATAGTTTGGATACCGAATCGTATAAATCAGCGCGTGCCGTTTGAGAGGTAACAGACGGACGTGGCAGGCGCGGCACATAGAACATGACATGGCAATCCGGCTCACTGGTGCTTCACGCGCGTCGACGCGCGAAGTCGTACGAACCTGACCGATAGGTAGATAGACCATGCTGAAGAGACTTCTGGCGGGATGGCTGGGGCTGGCGCTGATGGTCGTATCTTCACTGGCCTGCGCGGAGCCGGTGCATTACAAGATCGTCACCGGTCCGGAACGGGGCACGTATATTCAGATCGGCCAGGATCTGTCGAAATGGGTGGCGCAACCGGTGGGCATCGACCTGGAAGTGATGGCGTCGAAGGGCTCGGCCGAAAACGTGCAACGCATGCGCTTCGAGCCGGGCGTGAAGCTGGCGCTCGTGCAATCCGACGTGTACCAGGCTTACATCGACATGGCCAACGCCGGCAATGCCGACGCCGGCACGGCGATCCGGCCGCTGCGGCTCATCATGCCGCTCTACGACGAGGAAATCAACGTCGTGGTGCGCGCGGACTCGCCGCTGAAAACCCTCGCCGATATCAAGGACAAAAGCATCAGTGTCGGCCTGATCGGCAGCGGCACCGCGCAGTCGGCCACGACGCTCTATCACCTGATGTTCGGTCAGGCGATTCCCGAGCAGAACATCCAGCATCTCAGCAACGAAGACGCGCTGGCCGCGTTGATCGTGAAGAAAGTGGACGTCGCGATCATCGTGGTCGGACAGCCGGCGAAACTGTTCAACGACATGAATCCCGATCTGCTGGCGCAGATCCGCCTGCTAAGGGCCGAGCCTGCCGCGCCCGAAACCACCCGCGCCAAACAAACCTATTTCCCGACGACGATTCGCGCGACCAGCTATCCGACCTGGCTGAAGGAAGATGTGCCCGCGTTGACCGTCAAGGCGTTTCTCGTCACCTACGACTACGGCCTGCGCGATACCGTCGGCAATCTGAATCACTTTGCCGACTCGCTATGCGCCAACTTCGACAATCTTCAGGAGCATGGGCATCCGAAATGGAAGCAGGTGAAGCTGGAGTTGCCGCCCCTCGTGCGCGGGTGGAAATACTACTCGCCGGTCGAGAAGCATCTGCGCGCGTGTCTCGCGAACAAGAGCGCCGCGATGAGCGCCACGGCGGTCCAGCAGGCCGCGCCGAAACCGCGTCCGACGTGTACGGATCAGGAGCGCTTGCTTCTGCTGTGCAAGTAAGTTCGGCGCATTGGCAGGCGCATGTTCCGGCGCGCCAGCGGCAACGATTGAACTAGCCGGCAGCCTGATCAGCCGGCTTCGGTGGTATTGGACCGAAGAACATCGCCATGAACTTGTCACGGCCGATCACGCGGACCAGTTCGGCGACCATGCAATAGATGGCGATCAGGGTCACCAGCAAGATCTGGATGGCCCAGAAATGCGGCCAGTTCAGATCGGTGAGCAGTTTCTGATTGGCGGCGGCGAGACTCGGCGTCTCCTTCCAGTATTCATAGAGATGCTCCAGGTAGTGCACGATCAAGGCCACCAGCGTATAGATCGCCGTCTTCCAGCCGATATTCCAGATCAGCGGTTTCTCGGGGAAACGATTGATGAACGGCAACATGTTGGCGATCAACACCGACTTGCCGAGAATCAGCGCGGCGATGGTCACGGAGACCGATGTCGGTAACGTGACGTCGTAGCCTCGGTTGATCAGCGCGCGCATGATCGCGACAATATGCAGGATGACGAAGAAGTAGATTGTCGGCGGAAGCATCTCCATGAATTCGTGCTTGATCTTGGCGGTCAGTTTGCGCATGTTCGTCTCCTCCCACGCAAAGCGGCCAACCGGCGTTGCGCTTTAGCTGTCGGTCGGCTGCGGTGGACCCGCAAGTGCATGATAGACGCCTATCCGAATGGCGTGATTCAACGCAGCGCCGCAAACCTCACCACGCCCAGCGGACGCCTGCGTTGCCGGTGATCGTCCGTTGATGTTCGCCACCAAGATTCGTGATGTAACTGACCGTGGCGAAAGCACTGCCCTGCTTCGTGAGGTTCGCCACTACTCCCGCGCCGATCTGCCCGGCGGTTTGGCCCACCGACGTCACGATCGGCGTCACGCCGGCAAAGGTCGCCTTGTCGTCACTGCCGAACGAACGCAATACGCTCAGACGCAGGTAGGGTTGTAAAGTCGTGTGCGCGACACCGTAGTGACCCGCGAGCCGCACGCCAAAGCGCCCGACGAACGTATTGCCGTTGTTGAACGTCACCGTCGAGATGCCGTCGTCGAGATCGTCGATCGACAGGTGTTGCCAGATCAGTTGTGCCTGCGGTTCGAGCGTCAAACCGTAGCCGATCGCGAGTGGCAGGCCGCCTTCGAGCGAGCCGGTCACCGCATTGCCGTGCGTCGTTGTTGCGATGCCGTTGCGTGACGACGGATCGACCACCAGCGAACTGCCCATCACGACCGCGTCGGTGTACCAGCCGCCGGCGCCGATATGCGTCCAGTATCCGCCGAGGCTGTATGCATTGATCGCGAGATGCCCGACGTCGGCGTTCGGTGTGGCGTCCGCCAGACCGCTGACGTCACCGGTTGCGCGCGCGAAGCCGATGAAGAAGCCGAAGTGGTTGCGCTGGCCGCTCGCCGTGGTGTCGGCGTAAATGTCGTGCCCGGCCTGCACGCCGACCACGGAGCCGTCGAATTCAGGATTCACGTCGCCGCTTTGACTCAGCGTGCTGTGGCCGCCCCACACGCGGCCCCATGCAGCGGGCAACGTGCCGTTTTCGGAGAGCAACGACTGCTCGCCTTGACGGTCGTGAAAGTTGTCGACCTGCAGAATGCCGAGCTGACGCGCGACGCTTGGGACCTCGGCATAGATCGCAACCTCGGGGCGGTACAGGGGCATGGGAGCGGCGCTTGGTGGCAGGCCTGGAAGCGGCGGCGTGCCGGCTGCGGCGATTGGGCCGTTCTGTTGGGTGGACGGCGGGGTGCCGGTTGGTGGTGTTCCCGTCGGGGGCGTTCCCGTTGGCGGTGTTCCCGTTGGCGGTGTTCCCGTCGGGGGCGTTCCGGTCGTCGTGCTCGGCGCAGGCGGCACCGTATTGCGCAAATACCAGTTCTCCGACGTGCCGTTCGTGACGCCCCCTTTAGCGAGGTAGTAGTCGTACGCACCAGCCGAGACCACGCCTCCTGAGAGTCTGAACGCGGACAGATCCGTCGTCGCGCCGTTCGCTGCCTGCACGATCTGAATGCCGTCCGCGAGCGTCGGTGCACCCGCGCCTCCGACATTAGTGACCTGCACCGTCGACGAACCCGTTGCCTTGCCGCCGTTGACAACGAGTTTGTCGGACCCCGAGTTGTCGCCGGCGAGCACCGCGCCCAGCGCGATCGTGCCGTTCTGCCCGACGTAGTCGCTGACCGTTAGCGTGTTGCCGACGCTTCGGCTGTTGCCGATTTGCGCGAGGCCGGCGTTGACCAGCTGGCCATTGATGGCGAACGTGCCGTTAGGCTGAGCGTCGAACTGTGCGAGCGCGTTGGCGACGCTGAGCGTGCCATTGTTCGTGACATCGCCGGTCACGCTGCCATAGCCGCCGAGCGTCGCGCCGGACGCGATTGTCGTCGCGCCGCCGCCCCCGAGCGCGGCGCCCGGACTCGCGGCATCGCCCACCACCAACGTGCCCGCGCTAACAGTCGTGCCGCCGCCATACGAGTTCGCGCCGTCGAGAATCAGCGTGCCGGCGCCGAGCTTGTTCAACGCGCCTGCTCCTGAGATGTTCTGCGCGATCGTCGACTGGAAGTCTTGCGTGTCGATGGTGCCGCCGCCGGCCATAATCGTAATGGCCCGCGTCGCGGCGAGGTCGAAGCTGCTGCCTAGTTGCAGCGCGCCGCCGTTGAATGTCACCCCGCCGCTCGCCACGCCGAGCGCGTTGTCCGCCGACGCCGACAGCGTCCCTTCAGTCAGCACGGTGCCGCCCGAATAGCTGTTGCCACCGGCTGCGGCCGGCGCAAGCGTCAATGTCCCTGTCCCGGCCTTTTCGACCGAGCCGGTACCCGAGATCAGACCGCCATAAGTGCCCGCGCTGTCTTGCGCAAAGCGGACCAGCCCATTGTCCGTGACGGTCTGCGGCAGAGTCTGCGCATTGGCCTGCAGCGTCGAACCGGCATCGACGAGTGCCGCCGCCGACGCACCGAGCGTCCCGGTGAGGTTCAGTGTGCCGGTCTGCACGTGAGCGAGCGTGAAGGTGCCGCTGCCGGTCCAGTTCCACAGCGTGCCCTGCATGAGCAAGGTCTGGAAGTTCGTGAATGCGTTCGACGCCGTCCCGCTCCCTTGCAAGGTCACCGTGTTCGAGCCGGCGCCGCCGTTCGCACTGCCGTTGATGACCGACCCGCTTTGCAGGATCAGCGAGTCGTTGCCATTGCCCATCGTAATGGCCGTGCCGACGCCGCTTTGCACGAGCCCCGCGTTGATGATCGTCGAATTGCCGTTCAGGGTGCGGATACCGGAGCCGTTCTGGCTGATGATCTGCCCGCCCGCGCGGTTCTCGATCAGCGTCGTGAAAGTCGAAGCCACGGTGTTGGAGAACACCGCGTCAGCCGTGGTGCCACCGACGCTCGCGCCACTCGCGGTGATCGTCCCCGTGTTGATCAGGTGATCGGCGTTCCCTTGCATGTAGACGGTCTGGCCCGCGGCGCCGGTCGTGGACAGCTGGCCGCTGTTGTTGACGGTGCCGCTTCCGCCGAGTATCGATACAGCCCGGGCATTGCTGCCGGAGGTGGACACCGTGCCGGTATTCACGATCGTGTTGCCGGCCTGTCCGAGATTGGTCTGCCCCCAGGCGGCGGATATGCCATAGGCATTGGGACCACTGGTGGTAATCGAACCGTTGTTGGTCAGCGTGTTGTTGCTGCCGTTCGCGGCCATGCCGTCGTTGAACGCGCCGGTTGTGCTGATCACGCCCGCTGACGCATTGTTGATCAGGTTTCCGTTGCCCACGCCGAGCAGCACCGCCCCGCGTGCGCCCCCGGTACCGCCGCCACCGGTGAGTGAAAGATTGCCGCTGCTCGTGATGGCGCTGCTGGTGTCGACGCTCAGCGCCACCGGATGCGCCGCCCGCGCAAAATTGCCCACGGCGGTCGAGTCGACATTGATCGTGACGCCCGTGCTGCCCGTCTGGGCAGCCACTGCAGGGATGCCGGCTCCGGTACACGCCACGGTTGTCCCGCTGGGCGGAGCCGTACCGGTGCACGATGCCATTGCAGATGGAGAAAACGCCCGGTACAGCAGCACGGCAAAGCCAACCCTGGTTCCAAGCGTCTTCAGCATGCGTCTTGTCCTTTTCCCTGAACTACTTCATGTGGACAAACTCGCTGATTTATAGCATTCGAAACCGACTCCTGCCAGGTTGTATTCCTGGGAGACTTCCGGCGCGTGCCTGTTTCGCCTTACCACAAGGCTGGTTGCCGTGAGGAACACATCGCCAGCCATGTGACCGCTGTACCGCCCCATTCTTCGGTACAGTTTGGACGATTTACATCGATCCGTACCTTACCGTCCATGGCCGGATAGCGGATGCTGTGGCTCTCTCCCCCAACGCGCACGGACCCTCCCGATGGACAAAACGACAAACGGCTGGCTGAGCGGCTTCATAGGAGTATTGATCTTCAGCGGCTCGCTGCCGGCCACGCGCGTCGCCGTGCAAGGCCTCGACCCGCTATTCGTCACGGTCGCCCGCGCGACGATCGCCGGCACGCTCGGTCTGCTGCTCCTGCTCGTCTTCCGCCAGGCGCGGCCGTCCCGCCACGACCTGATTCCGCTAGTGATCGTCGCACTCGGCGTGGTGGTCGGCTTTCCGCTGCTGACCGCGCTCGCGCTGCGGCACGTGAGCGCGGCGCATGCCATCGTGTTCGTCGGCCTCCTGCCGCTCGCCACGGCGATCTTCGGCGTGCTGCGCGGCGGCGAGCGCCCGCAACCGGCGTTCTGGCTGTTCTCCGCGCTCGGTAGTGGCGCGGTGGTGGCGTTTGCCTTGCGTCACGGGCTCGATGCCTCGCCGATCGGTGACGCGCTGATGCTGGCCGCCATCGTCGCATGCGGACTGGGTTATGCCGAAGGCGCGCGCCTGTCGCGCCACCTCGGCGGCTGGCAGGTGATTTCGTGGGCGCTCGTGCTGTCGCTGCCGCTCATGCTTCCGCTCGCGGTGTGGACGCGGCCGGCATCATTCGACGGTGTCAGTCACGCGTCGCTCTGGGGCCTCGCCTATGTGTCGCTCTTCAGCATGCTGATCGGCTTCGTGTTCTGGTATCGCGGGCTCGCGCTCGGCGGCATTGCGGGCGTCGGGCAGTTGCAGTTGCTGCAGCCGTTCTTCGGCCTGCTGCTTGCGGGCCTGTTGCTGCACGAACAGGTGCCGCCAGCGATGATTGTGGTCACCGTCGTCGTGGTGGGCTGCGTGGCGGGCGCTCGGCGCTTCTCGCGGGCACCGGCGCCAACGCGCCCGGCCATCTGACGCGTGTTTTGACTGCGTGTCGCCTGCTTCCTGTTTGCGTCCCGCTTGCGGCCAGCATCCGACTGGCATCCGACTGGCATACGTCTCATCGATTTTCGGACCCGCGCGGCGCGGGCGGCCGGTTGAATATGTCATCATTCCCATGATCGACTAACCACTGCCCAGCGCCGCGACTACGATGCCGACCGCTTTTGCTCAAACCGTCGAAGCCCGCTTTGCCGAACTCACGCCCACCTCCAAGCGCGTCGCCAGCTACATGCTGGCCAACCTCGACCGGCTCGGCCTCGAAACCGCCGATCAGATCGCCCAGCAAGCCGGCACGAGCGGCATCTCGGTCGGCCGGTTCCTGCGCAGCGTCGGCTATCAGAATCTGGACGACCTGAAGCGCGAACTGCGCGGCGCTCAGGAGCGTCCGTGGCTGATCACGGACCGGCTCGACGCGTTCCGCCGCGCCGCCGGTCAACACGACGAGACCACGCCGGACGTAAATTCGCCTGCCGAGCCCAACCCCGCGCTCGCCCATTCGCTCGAACTCGAAATCGGCGCGATCCAGCATGTCTATCAACTCGCGCAATCGCCGATGTTCAAGCGTGTGGCCGAGCGCATCTCGAACGCGGATGCCGTCTACATTCTCGGCATTCAGTCCACGCGCGGTATCAGCAACGCGTTTTACAGCTACCTCGAATACATCCGCCCGCGCGTGTTCTATTCCGACGGCATGTCGGGCTCGTACGTCGATTCGCTGAACTCCGGCTTCGAATCGCCTTATCTGATCGTCACCGACACCCGCGCTTACTCGAAGGTCGCGCGCCGTTATTGCGAAGCCGCCACGCGCCGCGGCCTGCCCTTCGCGCTCATCACCGACATCTATTGTCCGTGGGCGCGCGAATTCGATGGCGATCTGCTGCAGGTAAAAACCGATGTCGGCCAGTTCTGGGACTCGCTCGCGCCGCTCACGTGCCTCTTCAACCTGCTGATTTCGGCGATCGTCGAACGGCTCGGACCGCGTATCGACGAACGTGTCGCGCGCAACCGGGAACTGCAAAGTGAATTCGACCAGTTCGACGACCTCTGATGCACACCACGTCCTTTGCCTCATGACCGACCATCGACTTATCGAAATCACGCCTGCCACGCATGGCGTCGATATCGACCTCGTCTACGCCACCGCGCGCAATCTCACCGGCAAACCGATCTACAAGGCCGCGCATTGTCTGCTGCTCGAGCCGGCGGAGGCGGCGCTGCGCCGTGCGGTCGAACTGGCGAGTCAGATCGGCACAACGTTGCGCATTTTCGATGCGTACCGGCCGCCGCAAGCGCAGCAAGTGCTGTGGGATTTTCTGCCCGACCCGACTTACGTGGCGGACCTGACGCGCGGCTCGAACCATAGCCGCGGCACAGCGCTCGACCTGACATTGCTCGACGCCCGCGGCGAGGAAATCGACATGGGCACCGGCTTCGACGCCATGACGATCGAATCGGAACACTTTCATCCTGGCTTGCCGGCAGAGGTGCAGCGCAATCGCATGCTGTTGCTGGGGGTGATGCATGGCTCGGGCTTCACGCACATCAAGAGCGAATGGTGGCACTACGAGTTGCCGGGTTCGCGCGCGTTGCCGCTGATCGACAACAGCGCGAGCGGGCCGCTGCGCCTGATGTGATCGATCGACTGCCAGGAAAACGGGTATCCTCACCGGCTCGTTCAGAAGGAGGATCCATGAAGTTTTCAATTTGCCTGGCGGTTGCCGCCCTGACGCTCTCTGTCGGCGCGTACGCCCAGACCTCGCAAACCTTCCGTTTCGGCGAAGGCCAAAGCTCGCTGCCGTCCGGTCACGCGCAGCCCGCGCCTCGCGCGCAGGCCCAACAGGCGCAGGCTCCGCAGCAACCCGCCGAACAGCATGCGCCGACATCCGAGGCCAAGCCGAAACATAAGACGAAGCATCATCGGCATCATCGTGGGCATGTGACGCAGCCGGATACGTACTCGCATAGCTGAGCGGTCCCAGGCGGGCGACCGTGGGCGCGCGTCGTCTTCGCTGAAGATTGCTGACGCGCGCATGGGTTAAAGGTAAATACCCGCCATACGTCGTGGCGATTTTTGACTCGCTTCAAATTCGCGCGCGCGGCGGGCATAGTAAAACGTATCCGCCGATTTATTGCCACGACAGGAACACGTATGAGCACCCCCCATCCCGCGCCCGGCACTTCCGGATCAGCGACCGCAGCGGCCCCGCTGATCCGCGACGCCACCGAAACCGATCTTCCCGCGATTCAGGCGATCTACGCGCACCACGTGCTGACCGGCGTCGCCTCGTTCGAAGAAATCCCGCCCTCCGTCGATGACCTGCGCACGCGGCTCGCGTCGGTACGCAGCCACGGGCTGCCGTATATGGTGGCGGAGATCGACGGCGAAGTCGCCGGCTATTGCTACGCCACGCCTTACCGGCCGCGCGCCGCGTATCGCAACACCATCGAAGACTCGATCTATGTGAACGACGCCTATCGCGGCCGAGGTCTGGGACGCGTGCTGCTGCAGGCGCTGATCGAGCGCTGCGAAACCGGACCGTGGCGCCAGATGGTCGCCGTGATCGCAGACGGCGGCAGCGGCGGTTCGCTGTCGCTGCATACGCAGTTGGGTTTCGAATTGACGGGCACCTTGAAGGCGGTGGGCTTTAAACACGGCCGCTGGCTCGACACGACGTTGATGCAGCGCACGCTCGGCAAGGGTGACTCGCGCCTGCCGGACGACGTGGCGCCGCGTTAAAATCCTTTCCATGCCCAACACGCCGCCTCCTGTCCCGCCCCTGCTCGCCGACTCGCACGACCCGGCCAGCGCCACGCCGCGCAACGAATACACCGTCGACGAACTCGCGCGCGTCACCGACACCACCGTGCGCAACGTGCGCGCCTATCAGGACCGGGGCCTGCTCGCGCCGCCGGAAAAGCGCGGCCGCGTCGGCGTGTACGACGACACGCACGCTTCGCGTCTCAAACTGATCAACCATCTGCTCGCACGCGGCTACACGCTCGCGAACATCCAGGACCTGATCATGGCCGTCGACGAAGGCCACGATCTGCGCTCCATCCTCGGTCTGGAAACGGCGATCGGCGGCCGCTGGTCGCGCGAGCGGCCGAAAAAATACTCGCTGATCGAACTACTGCAAATGTTCGGTGACAAGGCCTCGCCGAGCGCACTCGGCAAAGCGGTCGACCTCGGTTTGCTGGAGCGCGACGGTCTCTCGTTCGTGTCGGGCAGCCCGACGGCGCTGGCCGCCGGCGCGACCATGGCGAAGGAAGGCATTCCGCTTGCCGATCTGCTCGACGCCGTGAGCATCGCGAGGCCGCATTTTCATGCGGTCGCCAAGGCGCTGGTCGATCTGGTGGTCCGTCAACTGGACCGCTACGACGCCGACGCGCTGCCGCCGCCCGCCGATGTGCCCGCTCTGGTCGACGCCATCTGGCGCGTGCGGCCGCTGGCGATGGTGCTGGTGGAAAGCGAAATGAACCGGGCGCTCGAAGAGGCCTCCGGCGATTATCTCGGCGACCGTGTCGCGGCCATCATGGAAAAGAAACTGGGGCATCCTGCTGACGGCGCTACGGGCGCTGCGAAGAAGGACAAAACGAAGAAGTAGCCCCTGCGCGTAGTCTCGCTCTCGCGCTGACTTTGCGTTCGCTATCACCTTCGCATTCGTCCTCGCGTTCGCCCTTACCTTGGTCGTTCGCGCCCATCTTCGCATTCGCATTCGCCTCTTGCCTTCGTTCGCCCTCGCGCCCACCTTCGCCCGCCTCTTACCCTTTGCGCTCGCTCGTGCTTTTGCGCACGCCCGCTTGCGCGGCTAGACGAACACACCGAGACCGCGCCATGTTCCGGCGCGCGTCATATTCAAATCTGCATTGCTTCGTTTGAACGGCGGGACGTCCATGCGACGATCCCCGAACGTCGCCGCAACGCGTTTTCAGCCGCATCCGCAAGCCCGCGTCATGCCTTTTCGCGGACTAACACGAGTCACGCTGACAACCCGCGGCGGCCACACCAATCGAACGCAATGGAGATTCGCAGGATGGTCCGTCACGCCCGTTATTCGCTTCAACTCGCCGCCGCCTTGCTCGCGGCATTCACGACCTTGAGCGCCACCGCGCAGACCGGCGGCAACGGCAACGAGCCGGCGAAAGTATTGCGCATTGGCTATCAGAAATCGGGCCTGCTCGCGGTGCTCAAGGCACAAGGCTCGCTCGACGAAAAACTCAAACCGCTCGGCTACAGCATCAAGTGGTTCGAATTCCCGGCAGGACCGCAACTGCTCGAAGCGTTGAACGCGAACAGCATCGACTTCGGCTACACGGGCGCGCCGCCGCCAGTGTTCGCGCAGGCGAGCGGCGTGCGCTTCGTGTACGTGGGCGCCGAGCCTTCGGGAAGCCACGCCGAAGCGATCCTCGTCAAAAGCGACTCGCCACTGCATCACGTGGCCGACCTGAAGGGCAAACGCGTCGCGCTGCAAAAAGGCTCGAGCTCCAACTATCTGATACTCGAAGCGCTCAAGAAAGCGGGCCTGCGCTACGAGGACATTCGTCCGGTGTATCTGCCGCCTGCCGACGCCCGCGCTGCCTTCGAAAGCGGCAGTGTCGATGCATGGGTGATCTGGGATCCGTACTATGCGTCCGCGCAGCAGGCGCTGAAGGCGCGCACACTCGCCGACTACACCGAGCTCAACGCCCCATACAACTTCTATGAAGCGACGCGCGACTTCGCGCAGCAGCATCCCGACGTGATCGGCGCGATTCTCGGACAGTTGCGCACCGCCGGGCTGTGGGTCAATGCGCATCCGGTGGAGACCGCCGCGCTGATCGCGCCGAAGGTCGGTCTCGATCAGAAGCTGGTCGAAACGTGGGTGCGCCGGTATCCGTACGGCACCACCGCCGTCACGGACGAGATCGTGCGTTCGCAGCAGATCGTCGCCGATGCGTTCTACGGCGCCAACCTGATCCCGCAGAAAATCACCGTGAAAGACAGCGTTTGGCAGAACCGGGAAGTCACGTCGGCCCTGGCCGTGAAGTAACTCGCGGCGGGCCTCCGCGGCTAGAGGCGAGCGTCTAGCCGCCCGCTTGCGTCATCCGTTACCAGCCTCTATCGTTACATCAACCAATGTAACAGTTAAGACGGTAAAAACGGAGGCGGATCGGATGAACGCACGCATGATGCCCCACCACGCCGCGGCGCCCGACGCGTCCGCGCCTATCGAGACCGATATCGCCATCATCGGGTCCGGGTTCGCGGGCCTCGGCATGGCGATCCGCCTGCGGCAGGCCGGCGTCACCGACTTCATCGTCGCCGAAAAGGCCGATGCCGTCGGCGGCACGTGGCGCGACAACCATTACCCCGGTTGCGCATGCGACGTCCAATCCCACGTCTATTCGTTCTCCTTTGCTCCGAATCCGCGCTGGACCCGCATGTTCGCGCGCCAGCCGGAAATCCGCGCTTACCTCGAGGACTGCACACAGCGCTTCGGCATCCAGCGACATCTGCGGTTCGGTCACGAACTCGCGACAGCGACCTACGACGAGACACGCCACCGCTGGCAACTCACCTTTGCAAACGGTCAGCGATGGTCGGCACGCGTGCTGATTTCGGGCATGGGCGGCCTGTCGCGCGCAGCGGTGCCGAACATTCCCGGCCTCGAAAAATTCAAGGGCAAAACGTTCCACTCGCAGCAGTGGGATCACAGCTATTCGCTCGAAGGCAAACGCGTCGCCGTGATCGGCACCGGCGCGAGCGCGATCCAGTTCGTCCCGCAGATCGCGCCGCGCGTCGCGCATCTCGACCTGTTCCAGCGCACGCCGCCGTGGATCATGCCGAAGGCCGACCGTGCCGTGACGCCGCTCGAACAGTGGCTGTTCAAACACCTGCCGTTCACGCAGAAGATCATGCGTTCAGCGCTCTACTGCGTGCTCGAATCGCGCGCCGTCGGCTTTGCGATTCATCCTTCGCTGATGAAGACCGCGCAGAAAGCCGCGGAGCGGCATCTGCGCCGCCACGTGCGCGATCCGCAATTGCGCGCCACGCTCACGCCCAACTACACGATGGGCTGCAAGCGCGTGCTGATCTCGAACGACTACTTCCCCGCCCTGTCGCGCCAGAACGTTTCGGTGACGACCACCGGCATCGCCCGCATCGAGGAAGACGCGATCGTCACCACTGACGGCGCGCGTCACCGCGCCGATTGCCTGATCTTCGGCACCGGCTTCCAGGTGGCCGATCCGTTTCCGCGCGGCGTGGTGCGCGGGCGCGGCGGCGTCGATATCGTCGATACATGGCGTGACGGCGCGCATGCCTACCTCGGTACGACATTGCCTGGTTATCCGAACTTCTTCATGGTGGTCGGACCGAACACCGGCCTCGGCCATAACTCGATGGTGTTCATGATCGAGTCGCAGGTGGAGTACATCCTGCGCGCGCTGAAGACGATGCGTGCGGAACGCGCCGATGCCATCGAAGTGCGTCCGCAAGTGGAACGCGCCTACAACGAGCAGATCCAGCAGAAGCTCGGCCGCGCGATCTGGTCGACGGGCGGCTGCAAGAGCTGGTATCTCGATCCGGCGACCGGCAAGAACACCACGCTGTGGCCGGGCTTCGCCTACAAATTCCGTCAGGCCACCAGCACCTTCAGCATGGACGATTACCTCGCGTATTCGCCCGCGCCGCATGCGGCGAGCGTGCCGATGGATTCAGCGCACGGCGCGCATGCTCAGGGCGGCGCTGCTTCGGCGTCGACGCCGGCATCGGCGGAAGCGACCTGATAAAACGTAACGACAACGACAAAGCACAGTTCAGGGAGAAGCGGAGATAAGCCAATGAAAAACTTTACCGACAGCGTAGCCGCGATCACCGGCGCAGGCTCGGGGATGGGCCGCTCGCTCGCGATTCAACTGGCGCGCGAAGGCTGCCACCTCGCGCTCGCCGACCGCAATGCCACGAGCCTCGCCGAAACCGCGCAGCTGGCGCAAGCCGCGGCGCAGCCGATCGTCGGCTCGCCGCTGCGCATCACTACGCGCGTGCTCGATGTCGCCGACCGCGCCGCGATGTTCGACTGGGCCGCCGAAACGGCCGCGCAGCATCAGCGCGTCAATCTCGTGTTCAACAACGCGGGCGTCGCGCTGTCGAGCACCATCGAAGGGATGGAATACGCCGATCTGGAGTGGATCGTCGGCATCAACTTCTGGGGCGTGGTGCACGGCACGAAGGCATTTCTGCCGTATCTCAAGTCTTCCGGCGCGGGGCATATTGTCAATACGTCGAGCGTATTTGGCCTCTTTTCGCAGCCGGGCATGAGCGGCTACAACGCGACCAAATTCGCCGTGCGCGGCTTTACTGAAGCGCTGCGCCAGGAACTCGACCTGATGAAGTGCGGCGTTTCGGCGACCTGCGTGCATCCGGGCGGCATCCGCACGGGCATCGCGCAATCGAGCCGTATCGCCTCGAACATGGTCGGCTTCATGCTGGAAACCGAACAGCAAGGCAAGGACGACTTCGAGAAGTTCTTCATCACCACCGCCGATGAAGCCGCGCGCGTGATCCTCGACGGCGTGCGCAGAAACAAGCGGCGCGTGCTGATCGGACGCGACGCGCGGGCCGCCGACTGGCTGGCGCGCACGCTGCCCGCGGCCTATCAGGCACTGGTGGTGATGCAAACGCGCCGGATGAAACGCATCGCGGAAAAGCGCGCGCGGCGCACCGCACAGGTGGACGGCAAGCGCGCCTGATGCGCCGGCCCCTTGCATCGCGCCATGCGCTTCACTCGATCAGCCCGTCAGCAACACATCAAGAATCACAAGGAGAAAGGCCATGATGCCGATTCGCCGCGACCTTCGTTTCAACTTGCCGCAGGAACGTGCCTGCGATTGGCACGTGCAAGGCTCGCATGTGACACACTTCTTCAACGCGCTTTCGCTGCTGTTTCCGGCCGGCGAGCGTTTTTTCATGGACAGCGTGCGTAACTACCGCGATCAGATCGACGACCCTGTGCTGAAGAAGCAGGTGCTCGGCTTCATCGGCCAGGAAGCCATGCATACGCGCGAGCACGTGGAATACAACGATCTGCTGCAGGAAGCCGGCCTGCCCGCGCACAAGCTCGACCAACGGCTGTGGGCGATTCTCAACTTCGGCCGCAGGATCCTGCCGCATTCATATCAGCTCGCTGTCACCGTCTGCCTCGAACACTACACGGCGATGCTCGCCGGCCTGCTGCTGGAAGACGCGTCGCGCATCGGGGGTTCGGTAGAAGGCTATACGCACATGTGGACCTGGCATGCGCTCGAGGAAACCGAGCACAAATCCGTTTCCTACGACGTATGGAACGCCGTGCTCAAGCCCGGCCTCAGCCGCTATCTGTTGCGCACCGGCACCATGCTCGCCACCACGTTGACGTTCTGGCTGATCGTGTTCGATTACCACGTGCGCCTGCTCATCGCCGACCGCAAACGCGGCGATCATATACGCGGCATGTGGCGTGTCGTGAAGTATCTGTACGGCCCGCGTCATGGCGTGTTTCCGCGCATCGCCGGTGAATGGCTGAGCTTTTTCCGGCCCGGCTTTCATCCGTGGGATCACGACAACCGCGCGCAACTGGCGCGTATCGATGGCCTGGTTGCCGCGGTCGATGCCACCAACGCGGTCACGCCGAGCGCTCGCAAAGCCGCGCGGCGCGGCGTGCAGGCGGCCGCGTGATACGCGACACGCTATCGGTCGACGCCGGCGGCGTGCGGCTCGCGGTCTACGTAAGCGGACCGCGCGACGCGCCGCCGATCGTGCTGGTGCACGGCTATCCCGACTCGGCGGCCGTGTGGGAACCGGTGCGCGCGCAACTGGATGCGCGCTACCGCGTGATCGCCTACGACGTGCGCGGCGCCGGCGCTTCCGGGGCGCCCGCGCCCCGGCCCCCCTGGCGCG
>NZ_JAQQEG010000031.1:0-111774 GCF_046027395.1 Paraburkholderia dipogonis
ATCTACACCGCGCCTAGATCGTCGGCAGCGGCAGATGTCTATAAGAGACACCTATGAGACGTGACGCGTGACGCCGGTGCGACGACTGCGCCAATAAAAAAGCCACGGATTCAGCATCCGTGGCTTTTTTCGCAGACTCGTCGCGAACGCCTCGACGAAGCGCCACCCCGAGTCTCAAAGCATCCGCATTACTTCGCGTTCACTGCCTTGCGTGCGTTGGCCGACGCCACTGCCGTCATGTTGATGATCCGGCGCACGGTCGCAGCCGGCGTCAGGATATGCACAGGCTTTTCCGCGCCCAGCAGGAACGGACCGACCGTCACGCCTTCGCCGCCGATCATCTTCAGCAGGTTGTACGTGATGTTCGCCGCTTCCACATTCGGCATGATCAGCAGGTTGGCTTCGCCGGTCAGCGTCGTGCCCGGGAACGCAGCCTTGCGCACGGCTTCCGACAATGCCGCATCGCCATGCATTTCACCGTCGATCTCGAGCCACGGCGCGCGTTCTGCGATCAGCTTGCGAGCCGCGGCCATGCGTTGCGACGACGACGACGGCGCGCTGCCGAAGTTCGAATTCGACAGCAACGCCACCTTCGGCGTGATACCGAACTTCTCGATTTCACCCGCGGCCAGCATCGTCATATCGGCGAGCTGCTCGGCGGTCGGCGTTTCGTTCACGTACGTGTCGCAGATGAACAGATTGCGGCCCGGTAGCATCAGCAGATTCATCGCGGCGAAGTTCTGCACGTTGTCCGCCTTGCCCAGCACCTGCTCGATGAACTTCAGATGCGTGTGGTACTGGCCGATCATGCCGCAGATCATGCCGTCCGCTTCGCCGAGGCGCACGAGGATCGCGCCAATTAGCGTGTTGAACTTGCGCATTGCGGCCTTCGCCACGTCCGGCGTTACGCCTTCGCGCGCGCCAAGTTCGTGGTACGCCTGCCAGCATTGCTGATAGCGCGGATCGTCTTCCGGATCGACGATCTCAAAGTCTTCCCCGCACTTGAGCTTCGAGCCCATCTTCTTCAGACGCATCTCGATCACCGACGGACGGCCGACCAGAATCGGCTTGGCGATCTTTTCCAGCAGCACGAATTGCGCGGCACGCAGCACGCGCTCGTCTTCACCTTCGGCGAACACGATGCGCGCCGGCTCCGACTTCGCCGCGGCGAACACCGGACGCATCACCATGCCCGTGCGATACACCGTCGTGCCGAGTTCTTCGCGATACGCGTCCATGTCCTTGATCGGACGGGTCGCAACGCCCGAATCCATCGCCGCTTGCGCGACGGCCGGCGCGATCTTGATGATCAGGCGCGGATCGAACGGTTTCGGAATCAGATACTCGGGGCCGAATTCCAGCGAGTGGCCTTCGTAGGCCTTCGCGACTTCATCGCCCTGATCGGTTTCTTCGGCCAGCTCGGCGATTGCACGCACGCAAGCGAGCTTCATTTCTTCCGTGATCGTGGTGGCGCCGACATCCAGCGCGCCGCGGAAGATAAACGGGAAGCACAGCACGTTGTTGACCTGGTTCGGATAGTCCGAACGGCCGGTCGCGATGATGCAGTCCGGGCGAACCTTCCTGGCGTCTTCCGGGCGGATTTCCGGCTCCGGGTTCGCCAGCGCGAGAATCAGCGGCTGGGTGCCCATTTCGGCGACCATCTCCGGCTTCAGCACGCCCGCGCTCGAGCAGCCGAGGAACACGTCGGAGCCGCGGATCGCGTCAGCGAGCGTGCGTGCTTCGGTGTTCGCCGCGTAGCGTTCCTTCGACGGATCGAGGTTGCCGCGGCCTTCGTAGATCACGCCCTTGGAGTCGGTGACGAGAACGTTCTTCTTCGACAGGCCCAGATTCACCAGCAGGTCCAGACACGCGATTGCCGCAGCGCCCGCGCCCGAACACACCAGCTTCACTTCGTCGAGCTTCTTGCCGACCACTTTCAGGCCGTTCAGGATGGCCGCCGACGCGATGATCGCAGTGCCGTGCTGATCGTCGTGGAAGACCGGAATCTTCATACGTTCGCGCAGCTTCTTCTCGATGTAGAAGCACTCGGGCGCCTTGATGTCTTCGAGGTTGATGCCGCCGAGCGTCGGCTCGAGCATCGCAATCGCTTCGACCAGCTTGTCCGGATCGGACTCGGCAAGCTCGATGTCGAACACGTCGATGCCTGCGAATTTCTTGAAGAGACAGCCCTTGCCTTCCATGACCGGCTTCGCAGCGAGCGGGCCGATGTTGCCGAGACCGAGCACGGCCGTGCCGTTCGTGATGACGCCGACGAGGTTGCCACGCGAGGTGTACTTCTGCGCGTCGAGCGGCTCGTCATAGATCGCCATACAAGCCGCGGCAACGCCAGGCGAGTACGCCAGCGACAGATCGAGCTGGTTCGATAGCGGTTTGGTGGGCGTGACCGAAATCTTGCCAGGTTTCGGATTCTGGTGGTATGCGAGAGCGCTTTGCTTAAGTTGTTCGTCCATTTTTTGGCCTGCGAGACGTAAGAAATTGGGCCCGGCACACCGCACCGTCAGCGTCGCGTGCATCTATCGAATGGGTAATCGATTGAGGCGGTTTTCGCTTGCGCCGGTTGGGCGCCGCGTCGAACCTCGCCGGAGGACAGGACGATGCGGAGTGCTTCGCGGGTCGGTTAGTGTACACCCCGCATGAGTCGATGGACTGACTGGTTAACACGGCTCACCATCGGCGAAACAGCGCTTGTGCAATGCTGCAGCGCGGCATCCAGCGGCCCTCTTGGGGTTTGTCATCTGCAGGTCACGGACAGGCTGTTCGCGCTCACTCGAGCTCGGCGCCGCGTCGTTCGGGAATCAGGAAGAGTGTCGCGAGGATGTCGAGCAAATAGATCGACGCGAGCAAAGCGAGCGCCGCGCCGAACGAATAGCGCGCGGCCAGAGCGCCGACCACCACCGGCCCGAAACCGCCGACCGCGCGGCCGACATTGAACAGCACATTCTGCGCAGTGGCGCGCGCATCGGTCGGATAGAGCTCCGAGATCAGCGCACCGTAACCGCCGATCATGCCATTGACGAACACGCCCATCGCCGCGCCGCCGATCAGCAGCGCCATCGGCATGCTCAGGTGAGCGTAGACGAACACCATCACCACCGCGCCCGCCTGGTAGAACAGAAAGGTCGGCTTGCGGCCGAAGCGGTCGGCGGCGATGCCGAACAGCCAGATGCCGCACGCCATGCCCAGAACCGTCGCGGAGGTCCACAGTCCGGATTTGGTCAGCGAATAGCCGAAGGTTTTCGACAGATAGCTCGGCAGCCAGATCATCAGGCCGTAGTAACCGAAGTTCTGCACCGAACAGAGAATTGCCACGCCGATGCTGGCGCGCGTGGTGCGGCCATCGGCCACCAGCAATTTCAGCGGCAGCTTGCGCATGCCGCGCGCCACGCGCTCGGTGAAGAGCGCCGGTTCCTCGACGCGGCGCCGCACGAAGAACGACACCACCGCCGGCAACAGCCCGAGCGCGAACATGCCGCGCCAACCGATCACCGGCAAGAGCAGCGGCGTCAGTAAGGCTGCGGCCAACACGCCGAGCTGCCATCCCAAGCCGACATACGACGACACGCGCGCCCGTTGCGACGCCGGCCATGCCTCGGCAACCAGCGTCATGCCGATGCCGAACTCGCCGCCGAGCCCGATGCCGGCAATGGTCCGGTAGGTCAACAGATCGGCATAGCCTTGCGCCAGCGCGCACAAGCCGGTGAACACGGCGAAGATCAGGATCGTCCACGTCAGCATGCGCACGCGGCCGAAATAGTCGCTCAGCACACCGAAAATCAGACCGCCCGCCACCGCGCCGATCAGCGTCCAGGTGACCAGCGAGCCGGCCTGCGCGGAGCTCAGATGCAGATCGGCCGCGATCACCGGCAGCATGAAGCCGAGGATCAGCAGATCAAAGCCGTCCATCGCGTAGCCGAGCACCGAGGCGATCAGCGCCCGGCCGGCGTAGCCATTTCTCACGGATGCGAGGCGGTCGGTGGCGGAGGGAGCGGCGTTCATTGAAAGCATTCCGTAGGTCGAATGGGCGGCAGCGGCGGCAAACGCCCGAGAAATTCGCGTGAGTGTAAAGGCGCCCCTGACAGCCCACAAGCGAACCAAAAAGCGCTCGTGGATGCGGGCGCCCGATGCGCCCTTCGATGCCCGCCGAAGCCTGCCCGATGCGTCCGTTATGACCGTCATTCGCTGCGGCCACGCACGACAGCCTCCTCGGAAGAGCCTGTTTCGGGTAAAATGTCGGCCTACGCGCGCAGCAAAAACCGGCCTGCACTCCACTGACCGGCTGCGTATTCTGCCCAGCATGGCGCGGAATACCCCGCTTGCTGCGCCACCGGGCCCCGCGCCCGCTTCTCCCCGCTCACACCCAAGGATCCGCCCATGACAGGCTTCGATCGCCAGACGATCTCCGACACGACCGCCAAAATGCTGCTGGAAGTGCAAGCAGTGCACTTCAACGCGGAGAAACCGTACATTTTCACGTCCGGCTGGGCGAGCCCGGTTTATATCGACTGCCGCAAGCTGATCTCGTATCCGCGCGTGCGCCGCGGCCTGATGGAAATGGCCGAGTCCACGATTCTGCGCGACGTCGGCTATGAGCAGATCGACGCGGTCGCCGGTGGCGAAACCGCCGGCATCCCGTTCGCGGCATGGCTCTCCGATCGCCTGATGGTGCCGATGCAATACGTGCGCAAGAAGCCGAAGGGTTTCGGCCGTAACGCGCAGATCGAAGGCCTGCTGACCGAAGGTCAACGCGTGCTGCTGGTCGAAGACCTGACCACGGACAGCCGCAGCAAGATCAACTTCATCAATGCGCTGCGCACCGCCGGCGCCACGGTGAACCACTGCTTCGTGCTGTTCCACTACAACATCTTCAAGGAAAGCGTGTCGGTGCTGAAAGACATCGACGTCGATCTGCACGCGCTCGCCACGTGGTGGGACGTGTTGCGTGTCGCGAAGGAAAACAAGTACTTCGACACCAAGACGCTCGACGAAGTGGAAAAATTCCTGCACGCGCCGGCTGAATGGTCGGCGGCGCACGGCGGCGCAACTTCGACGCCGCAGTAAGGCTCTCCGCCTCGCGCGGATCGAATAAAAAGGGCGCCTGTCTTATCGACAGGCGCCCTTTTCTATTTTTGCCTTAAGTCTCGTATGCGACCTTAAGAGACTCCGCCTTTGTCTTCCGTTGAATGCGACGACAGGTTCAGCAAGCCATTACTCTGCGCGTATTGAAACAACTCGGAATCCCGTTCGATGCCGAGTTTGCGCATGGCGGTGTTCTTCTGCGTGCTAATGGTCTTGATGCTGCGGTTGAGATGCTCCGCGATTTCCTTGATCGTCATGCCCGACACGAACAGACGCACCACTTCCAGTTCGCGTTTCGACAGCATCACTTCGTCGTTTTTGCCACCGGCATTCATGCGCAGTGTATCGAGCGACGCCTTGACCGACGGGCTCATGTATTCGAGGTTGCGGCTGACGTGCTGCACCGCGAGCCCGATATGGCTGAGATCGTCCGACTTGTTGACGACTGACGTCACACCGAGTTCGCTCAGCCGCTTGAGCAACGCGGCGTTTTCGAGCATCGTCAGGACGACGATGGGAAGGTTAGGGAAATTGCGGCGCAGATAGCCAATCAGCGGCAAACCGTCGCCGTATTGACCGCCTGGCATTGCCAGATCCGTGACGAGCACGTCGCACGCAATGGTTTGCAGCACCTTGATCAATTCGGTTGACTGTCGCGCACGCGCGACGACCTGTAGACCGGGAAACTTGAGCAAAGCCTGTTCGGCGCCGAACAGAATAACCGGATGGTCGTCAGCGACCACGACCCTGACTGGATCTTGCATTGCCCTCCCCTCGACAGATAAACCACTCTGCAAAACTTCCGACATGTCTTATGTATTCTAGTTACTGAAACAGGTGAGGACGCGGCCTATCTCCGCGCGGACAATTCCTCTGACTATAGCCGATTCCGGTCTGCAAATTCCAGCGGGCCACGACAATGATGCGTCGTAGAGCTAATGTTAGACTTGAATCGACCTTGAGGCACAAAATAGGGACAATAACCATCGCGAGGACAACCGCCTCGCGCCCTCACAGGAGAACCGGCACATGCGCTCGCGTTGCCTGGTTGTTTCGATTGCTTCGCCGTTCCGCCGTCTGCCGTCGTTCCCCTGCGCCATGCTGGGCCTCGCCCTACTGGCCGCTCACGGACCACACGCCCTCGCCGAAGGCGCGTTTGCGCTGACCAGCGCCAGCTTTCGTGCGGGCGGCACCGTGGCGGACGCTCAGGTTTTCAATCAGGACGACTGCAAAGGCGGCAACCGCTCACCGCAACTTTCGTGGCACGACGCGCCGCCCGGCACGCGCAGCTTCGCGGTCACCATGTTCGATCAGGATGCGCCGGGCCGCGGCTGGTGGCACTGGTCGGTGGCGGGCATTCCGGCCACGGTCAGCAGCTTGCCGGAGAACGCCAGCTCTTCCGGCTTCCTTAGCAAACTCGGTGCGGTCGAAGCGCGCAACGACTTCGATACCGACGGCTATGGCGGCCCCTGTCCGCCGCCAGGCAAACCGCATCGCTACATCATCACCGTTTATGCGCTCAGCACCGCCGACCTGCGCCTCGCGCAAGGCCGTCCCGCGCTGATGTTCGATCACGAGATCGGCACCGCCACGCTCGGCTTTGCGCGGATGGTGGTCAACTACGGGCGGTAGTCTCGCGCACCGCAGCGCGTCGCGTGCAAACCGGACCGCATGGCCGCCGGCACGAGCCGGGGCTGGTGTATGGCTTGCGTCGCATTGCCGCCCGCGCGGAAATTCTGTCATCCGCGCACGCTAATGTGCAGCCTGGCGGTGTGCGCCATGCTTGCCGCTGTCGCGCCGCTGCAGGAGCGCACCATTGCCGTGCCCGGCCCATTGTCTTTTCACTTTGCTGGAGTTGTCATGTCGAAGATCGTCATCGTTTATCACAGCGGCTACGGCCACACGAAGAAAGCCGCCGAGTCCGTGCTGGCAGGCGCCCTCGAAGCCGGCGCGGACGCGAAACTGATGCCGGTCGGCGAGGTCGACGATGCAGCCTGGGCCGAACTGGCCGCCGCCGACGCCATCATCTTCGGCGCGCCGACCTACATGGGCGGCCCCTCCGCCGACTTCAAGAAATTCGCCGATGCGAGCTCGAAGCCGTGGCTCGAGCAGGCGTGGAAGGACAAGATCGCGGCCGGCTTCACCAACTCCGCGACCATGAACGGCGACAAGTTCTCAACGATCCAGTATTTCGTCACGCTGGCCATGCAGCACGGCATGATCTGGGCGGGCACCGGCATGATGCCGTCCAACACCAAGGCGGCGACCCGCAATGACCTGAACTATGTCGGCGGCTCTACCGGCCTGCTCACACAGTCACCGGCCGACGCCTCGCCGGAAGAAGCACCGCCTCCCGGCGATCTCGAGACGGCGCGCATGTTCGGCGCACGCGTAGCCGCAGTCACGGCGCGCTGGATCGCCACCGCCCGCTGACGCGTGGATTGCGGCGATCCGGCCGGCATCGGCGTGCATCTGCCGCATAACGGGTCACGCCGATGTCATGTTCGGCGGGCATCGTCGTTTTTTCACCCCTTTTGCACGTCCGGCGCCGTCAGGTCTTAAAATGACGTTCCGGCGCGGTGTCGCGCCCCGTTTCCAGCAAGCCAGTGAGATCGAGATGAGCACGAAAGTTTTTGTCGACGGACAGGAAGGCACGACCGGCCTGAAGATTTTTGAATACCTGTCGCAGCGCGCCGACGTTGAGATCCTGCGTATCGAAGAAGCGAAGCGCAAAGACCTCGAAGAGCGCCGTCGTCTCATCAACGCGTCGGACGTCACGTTCCTGTGTCTGCCCGATGTCGCCTCGCGCGAATCCGCTGCGCTGGTCGAAAACGATCACACCGTGCTGATCGATGCCAGCACCGCGTTCCGCACGTCCGCCGACTGGGCTTACGGCCTGCCCGAACTGGCCCGCTCGCAACGCGAACGTCTGCGCACGGCGAAACGCATTGCCGTACCGGGCTGCCATGCGTCGGCCTTCGTGCTCGCCATGCGTCCGCTGGTCGAAGCAGGCGTGGTGGCGCCCGAGTTCGCGGCGCACGCTTACTCGATCACTGGCTACAGCGGCGGCGGCAAGAAAATGATTGCCGACTACGAAGCCGGCGGCAACGACAAGCTCAAGAGCCCGCGCCCGTACGCGCTCGGTCTCACGCACAAGCATCTACCGGAAATGGCCGCGCATACGGGCCTGAAGTCGGCGCCGATCTTTACGCCGATCGTCGGCGACTTCTACAAGGGTCTCGCGGTCACCACCTTCTTTTCGCCGAACCAGTTGGCGAAGAAGGCCACGCCGCAAGATGTGCAGGCGCTGTTCGCCGAGTACTACGCGGGCGAGGCGTTCGTGCATATCGCACCGTTCGACGCGGAAGCGAACCTCGACAGCGGCTTCTTCGACGTGCAGGCGAACAACGACACGAACCGTGTCGACCTGTTCGTGTTCGGCAACGAAGAGCGCTTCGTGACTGTCGCGCGTCTGGACAACCTGGGCAAGGGCGCGTCGGGCGCGGCGATCCAGTGCATGAACCTCGCGATCGGCGCCGCTGAGGAAAGCGGCTTGAAACGCTAATCTAGTTCGACATTACGGACGGTAATTCACCGTCAATATATTGAAAGGCCGGTCTGCGAAGACCGGCCTTTCTGTTTTAAAAGTCCGCCACTCAAAATTCCCTTTCCGCGTTTAATCAGTGATAGCCCGCATTACCTAAAAATTAAAAATCGGACTGCTAAAAAACCGCCGGTAATTCATTCCTGATATCACACGCATAGCGCATAGTTTTCCGCATAGGGAAACTCCGGATTTTTTCGCGAACGGTCGTTCGTAGATGATAGAGCCATTTTGCTCAAAGGCTTGCCTGGCAAGGGTGTGCGGCGAAGCAACGATGCCGCACGCCCAGCAAAAAATCCTTTTTTGTTTAAAAGGGCCGCAAGTGGCCACGCGGCGCGCGTTCGGCATAAATTGCGCTGTTTGAATCGGTCTTTTTAGACGGCTCATTCAATTGACAGCCATTATCCGGACAGCGAAATTAGCTCGCACAATTACATGAAGGGAGACAGCTGCATGTCGCACGCCATTACTCGAGGCCTCGCGATGGCCATTGCCACGGCCCCATTCCTGATTGCTTGCGGCGGTGGCAAGGCCGACAATCCAGGCGCGATTAACACACCGCAATGTTCAGGCGCGAGTTGCGGCGTGCAAGGTCCGCCCGCCTCGGGCGCCGGCGCGGCGGCGTTGTGCCCGGCGACGGCCGACATCGTCAAGAGCACCTTCCTCGGTGGCGCGGGTAGCGGCGAAGTGGTGCAACTGAATATCGACGCGACGGCGATGACCTACACGCTGAAGTGGCTCAGGTCGCCGATCCCGCTGACCAGCGCCGACGTCACGATCACGCGCGAAGGCACGCAAATCACCGGTGCGGTGATTCATCCCCCGACCGGCACGCTGCCGACCGCCGAGCAGACCCGTTGCGCGTTCATTCTCGGCAAAGGTACCGGCATCGCGCCTGCCAACGGCACGACCTACACGACACCGGACTTCGTCAACAACCCGAACCCGCCGATGATCCTGGTCGGCCAGGGCGTGGCCGGCGGCGGCATTCCGGGCGCGACCGTCGAGTACGACGGACTGACCATCATTCCTGGCGTCATCGATCACGTCGGCGCGGTGCCGAACCGGCACTTCGATTTCTATCCGTTCCTCGGCTTCGCCACCACGACGAGCGACGTCACCAAGCTGGCCGGCACCTACAACGGTCTGCTGTACCACCTGGTGCCATCCGGCTCGTACGCGGCGACCGCGACCAACACGGTCGAAACCTTCGACGCGGCCGGCAACTGCACGGGCTCCAATCCGGCGAACGCGGCCTTTACGCCGAGTTCGAGCGGCTGTCTGACGACGGGCACGGCGTGGACCGCCAACAGCAGCGGTTACTTCGACAGCCAGAATGCGCCGCAGATCGGCACGCAGCTCAAGCTGCCGCCGCTGAATCAGCCGAGCGGCGTGTCGGCGCAGGCGCACATGATCCTCGGCCAGATCAACGGCGCGACAGTACCGCTGGTGATCCGCACGGGCTCCGTGAATCTGGGCACGCCAGTGTTGCTCCACTCCGACGCCAAGGTCGACGACGAGTCCGGCATCGCGATGCTCGCCGCGGCCACACCGCTTGCCTCCGGCGGCTTCGACGGCGGCTACGTGGGCGCCGACTCCAACTTCAAGTACACCGCGGCGTTGATCCAGGGCGGCGTCGGCACCTTCATCAACCCGTCGACTTCCGCAGGAGAAGACGGCTTCGGCCTGGGCTACGCATTGCCGAGTCCGGGACTGGTCGGTGTCCAGCAGGCCAACGGCCAGACCGGCCTCGCGATCGCGTCCGGCGGGCTGTATGCGATCGAGATTCAAGGGACCGTCAACGGCGGCGTGGCGCCGACGTCGCAACTCAGCAGCACGGCTTCGAGCGCGCCGTACTTCGGCATCGGAGCGCAAATCAGCAAGTGAGCAACGCAAGTAAGCCTCAGCGGACCGGCAGTGGGCAGTACGAGAGACAAATAGCAAAAAGGTGGCGGGACTGGGAGCCGGCCACCCACAACGAGAAAATTCTGGAGGCGGTATGAAATGGAGAATCCTTTCGGTGCTCGCTCTTGCTGCACCGTTGCTGGGGGCGTGTGGTGGCGGAGGAGGAGGCGACGGGCCCGTGACGGAGGTCCGCCTGTGCCCGGCGTCGCTGGACTACGGCACGGTATTCACAGGCGGCGGCGGTGACGGCGAACTGGTCAAGCTGCAACTCGATACGACCAAGATGACCTGGCAGATCAATTACATCGAGTCGCCGATCCCGGCGACCACCGGCACCGTCGTCCCGACGCGCGCGGGCCAGACCGCCAGCGGCTCGCTGACTCAGGAAACCTTGCTGCCGACCAACAAGCTCAACCAGTGCGCATTCCGCCTGAACGGCGCGAGTCTCGATCCGAATCGTCCGGCGCGGATTTTCGTCGGCGAAGGCGTGGCGGGCGGCACGATCCCCGGCGCGGAAATTTCGTTCGGCGGAATTCTCGGCGTGGGCGCCGTGCCGGATACCAAGTTCCCGTACTACCCGTTCATCGGTTTCTCGTCGATTGAAACGAATCTCGCGAACGTGGCCGGCACGTACAACCAGCTCGGCTATCACCAGGTGCCGTCGCAAAACTTCGCGCCGGTCGCGGTCGATTCGAAGATCACCATCAACGCGGACGGCACGTGGACCGCGTGCGACAACTCCGGCGTGAACGCGGGCAAATGTCAGCAGCCGGGCGGCAACTTCGCGCCGTCGGCGGATGGCAGCGGCGCGTTCCAGACCAACAACTTCCTGGGCCAGGCGAAACCGACACTCGCGACGACGCCGGAAGCGCGCGGCTACATGATCGTCGGCAAGCTGCGTAACCAACTGGTGCCGATCCTGGTGAGAACGGGCGCGGCGAACTCGTCGGTGACTGTGCCGCAAAACGGCGCGCTCGGACCGTACGCCGACGATGAATCGGGGATCTCGATTCTGTCGCCGCAAAGCGCGATCACGGTGAACTCGCAAAACGGTGAGTACATCGGCGTGGATAGTCAGTTCGACTACCGCACCACGGCGCTCGAAGGCACCCAGGCGACGCTGCTCGATCCGTTCAACGCCTCCCAGGCATCACTGGCGACGGCGTTGAATCTGGACTTCACGCAAGCCGTGCCTGGCGTGGTGACGACGACGCAAGTAGGCGCCGCGACCGGCACTACGCCGACCGGAAAGATGATCTTCACGGGCGGTGTGTTCGGCTACCTCGATCTGACCAACGCGGCCTCGCCGTACTTCACCATCGGCGCTTTCGTCCAGTAACGGACGCAGCACGCGCCGCCAATCCGCAACGTGGCGTTCGCGTCCCGGCTGCAGCGCAGCGCAACCGCGCGGCGGCCGGCGCCCAACGAATACGCAGCGCGCCGGCGTGGTCGCCCACCTGCCGCCGCTTGCCGCGCGCGATGAGTTTCAGCGCGCCTCAGGAGGAACAAGATGAAAAAAATCTATTTCGCGTTACTGGCCGCCAGCCTGTCTGCTGGCGCGCACGCCCAGCAAGCGGGCGACAATGTCGCCGTGCTCGGCTGGTTCCACGTGATGCCGCAGGATTCCAGCACGCCGCTCACCACCCACGTCGCGCCGACGCCGATCAACACGCCGCTGCGCCTGCCGAGTTCGTTCACCTCGGCCGGCACGAGCTTGTCGACCAATAGCGCCGACACCGTGGGCCTCGTGTTCAGCCATTACCTCACCGATCACATCGCCGTGACGACGGTGGCGGGCGTGCCGCCAGTCTTCAAGATCTATGGCCACGGCACCATCAAACCACCGGGACCGGCCGGCGCGCTTGGTCAGCAGGATCTAGGCGATCCGCAGGCCAACCCGATCGTCAAAAGCGTGCGCCAGTGGAGCCCGGCGCTGCTGTTCCAGTACTACTTCAATGCACCGACGGCGAAATTCCGGCCGTTTGTCGGCATCGGCGTGTCGTACAACTGGTTCTCCGACGTTCAGTTGAGCCAGAACTTCGTGACATCGACGCAAAACAACCTCGGCGCCGTGCTGGCCGCCGGCGCGGGCAAGCCGGGACAGACGCAGGTGTCGGCGAAAGCATCGTCGTCGTGGGCGCCGGTGTTCAACGCGGGCCTCGCGTACAACATCACCGATCACTGGGGCCTCGTGGCTTCGGTCACCTACATTCCGCTGAAGACGACCTCGTCGGTGATCATCAAGGCGGCGGACGGCACGGAACTGGGAGTGTCGAAGGCGGACCTGAAGGCCGATCCGATCATTTCGTTCCTGGCCGTCTCGTACAAGTTCTGAGTTCGGTCCAGACGCAACAAAGCCGGTGGCCCTGCGCAAGGGTCAGCCGGCTTTGTCTTTTCTGGGGCGCTGGAAATTCAGGGCAAAAAAAAGCCCGCCTAAGTGGGCGGGCTGAATCCATATCAGAGGAGACATGGAGGAGACAAGACAAACTATAGCAAACGGCTTGGTGCGGCGCAACATGCAAATTAGGGTAGACCCTCAGCGTTGTAAATACGCAACAATCGACTCAATGTCTTGCCGCCTCCATTGACGCAGCGCTACGACGTGCGCTCAGTGGCGCACCAGCGCCATCATGGCGCCGAAGCCGACGAACACGCCACCCGTCAGACGATTGAACATCCGGGCGACGCTGCGGCTCTTCAACTTCGCGCCGATGCGTGTGCCGAAACCCGCGTACACGAGATACCAACTCACCTCGATCACGGCGAAAGTGGCAACGAGCACGCCGAACTGCGGCAACTTGGGCTGCGCCGCGTCGATGAATTGCGGCAACAGCGCCGCGGCGAACAGAATCGCCTTCGGATTGCTGCCCGCGACCAGAAAGCCGTTGCGGAACAGCGCGAAGCGCGAGCGCGCGGGCTTCGCGGCCAGTTCGTCGGCGTCGCCGGCAGCGGCTTCGTCAGCCGGCGTGCGCCACGCCTTGATGCCGAGATACACGAGGTAAGCCGCACCGATCATCCGCAGCGCGTTGAACATGGCCGGCCACGCCTCGAGAAACACGCCGAGGCCCGCCGCCGACACCGCCAGCATCAGCACAAGCGCCGACAGGCAACCCGCCATAGTCGCGCTGGAGCGGCGCAGGCCGTGCTGGGCGCCGTGCGTCATCACGAGCAGCATGTTGGGACCGGGAATCGCGGAAACGACGAAGACAGTGGCGACGAACAGCCACCAGGTATGCAGACTCATGGGAATCAGGGCGGATAAGGGATCGGGCGGCTATTATGCCCGCCCGCGCCGGTCAGTGCCGTCCTTCAGTGCCGCCGGTCAGTTGCTCCTAGCGCCCGGCTCGCCGCGCGGCGACCTGGCCCAGCACCGCGAAATCCTTGTCGCCGTCGCCGTGAGCCACGGCTTCGAGCAGGCTGTCGCGCACCACGCTGGCGATCGGCAGCGGTGTCGTCACGGCGTCGGCCGCGGCCAGCGCGAGACGAATGTCTTTCAGACCGAGACGCGCCTTGAACAGCGCCGGCTCGTAGCGCTGCTCCGCGATCAACTTGCCGTAGCCGGAATAGACCGGTCCCGGAAACAGCCCGCTCGTGATGACGTCGAGGAAATCCTGCATGGCGAGACCGTGCCCGGTCACCAGCGTGGCCGCTTCGCCGAGCGTCTCGACCGCCGCGCCGAGCATGAAGTTAGCGGCGAGCTTCATGACGTTCGCCTGCTGCGGCAGTGAACCGATGCGCCAGGTCTTCTGGCCGATCGCGTCGAAAATCGGCTGGACGCGGTCGATCGATTCAGCCGGGCCGCCCGCGACGATGGTCAGCTTGCCCGCCGCCGCGACATCGGGCCGGCCCATCACCGGCGCGGCGACGTAGTTGACGCCGCGCGACGCGTGTGCCGTCGCCAGTTCCTCGGCCAGCGCCACCGAGATCGTCGCCATGTTCACGTGGATCAGCCCGCGCGGAGCGTGTTCCAGGAGTGAAGCGGTGATGACCTCACGCAACGCGCTATCGTCGGCGAGCATCGAGAACACGGCGTCGCCCGCAAACGCTTCGGCCGGCGTCGCGACGATCCGCGCGCCCGCGTCGGCGAGCGGCTGCGCGCGCTCCGGTGAGCGGTTCCACACGCGCACCTGATGCCCGGCTTTCAAAATGTTTGCAACCATCGCGGCGCCCATCTCGCCGAGACCGATAAAACCGATGTCCATCTGTCGCTCCGTCTTCTAAAGAACTCGAAGTAAAGCACACCCATGCGACACGTGCAGGACAGCACGCAAAGAAACACGGTGCGATACTGCGGTGATGGTGACCGCGACATTCCGCTTCTACGAGGAGCTGAACGATTTTCTCGCCCGGCCGCTGCGCCGGCGCGCGTTCAGTTACGCCTGCGCACCGGGCGCCTCCGCGAAGCACATGATCGAAGCGCTCGGCGTGCCGCACACCGAGGTCGAACTGATTCTGGTCAACGGCGAGTCGGTGGGTTTCAATCATCCTCTCGCAGACGGCGATCGCATAGCCGTCTATCCAAAGTTTGAAGCGCTCGATATCCAGCCGCTTCTGCGTGTGCGCGAGCGGCCGCTGCGCGTGGTGCGTTTCATCGCCGATGCACATCTGGGCGGCCTTGCGCCGCTCCTGCGGCTCGCCGGCTTCGATACGCTCTACGACAACCACTATCCCGACGCCGACATCGAAGCGCTCGCCGCCGCGCAGCAGCGCATCGTCCTGACACGCGACCGCGAGTTGTTGAAACGCCGCAGCATCACGCATGGCTGCTACGTCCGCACGCTCAGGCCGCGCGAACAATTGCGCGAAGTGTTTGAACGGCTCGATCTGGCCGGTAGCGCGCAACCGTTCCGCCTGTGTCTGATGTGCAATGTGCCGCTGCGGCGCATTCCCAAAGAGGAAGTCGGCACGCGCGCGCCCGACGGCGTGCTGGAACGGCATGCCCAGTTCGTTACCTGCGACGTATGCCGCCGCGTGTTCTGGGAAGGCACGCATTGGCAAAGAATGCGCGCGCTGATGGACAGCGTGGCTACCGCGCCGAGTCGATCCGAGTGAGCTTCAATCGAGATTCATCCCGGTTCGCATTGCACCTGGCAAACCACGCGCACGGAAGCAGAACGCCATGCGTTCGCGCGACGCTCGGCGCGGTGCGTACAATGCGGGATTACTTATCTGGCAGAGGCCTTCCGTATGGCGATGAAAAAAACCGACCTTGAAAAGAACAAGGCACTCAAGCTGAACAACGCAATGAAGCTGTCGACCGCCGACCGTTTCGGCAAAGCCGCCGCGGCCGAGCCGAAGCTCGATCGCCGCGAACAACGCAAGCTCGATCAGGCGCAGGGCCTCGTCGCGTTTGCATGCAAGCTGAACGGCGATCTGGTGACCGAACTGAAAGAGCGCGCCGCGACCCATCCCGAAGGGATGACCGGATTGCTGAACGAAGTCATCAAGCGCGGCCTGGCCGGCTAATCGCCGTAAAAAAACCGCCCCGAATGCAAAAAGGCCAGAGCTTGTGCTCTGGCCTTTTTGCTTGCGACGCCTTCATCCGGAACGCGCTGCACCAGCCGGCTAGCGGCGCCGTGCGGTCGACCGGTAAAGCTGGCCCGAAGGATCGGGCGGCAGCTTAGTTTTGCGTGCCCTTGTCGTTCGTGCCAGCTGCCGAAGCGGCTGCCGAAACCGGAGCGCGCTTGCCGTGCGTCGTCAGCTTCTTGACGTGATGCTTCTTCGGCGCGCTTGCTGCAGCAGCCGGCGCTGCGTCCGACGCTTGTGCGAAAGCTTGAACAGAAACCAGCGCGATCGAAGCGGCTGCGAGCGAGACGATAACTTTTTTCATGTGTTGTTCCCCAAACCTGGACGACTGAGTCAATGTGAATGAATAGCTGCACGGTGAAGCAGACAGGGCTTGAGGCGCCTTCCCGCTCCCCGCGGGAGAGTATTACCCAGTGTAGGCGGTTTGTCATGCCCAAAACTCGATATGTATTTTCCGGGAGACAGCTTGCTTTCGACCCGCTTTCACTTGTTAAGCAGCCCATACCAGGGGATTTACCTAGACCTTCTCAAACCAGATTGCGCAGCAGGCTGGCGTTCTCCAAAAGGGTCGGCAACACCCGGTGCAGCGCGGCATTGGCCGACTCCTGTCCGATCGGCATGCTGACGCTGATCGCCGCCACGACCGAACCATGCCGGTCACGCAGCGGCACCGCGACACCGCGCACACCCAACTCCAGTTGCTGGTCGGTGACCACGTAGCCATGGCGGCGAATTTCGCCGAGCACATCGCGCAACTGTTGGATCGTCGAATAGGTGTGGGGCGTGAACACCTTGATCGGATACGACGCCAGCCACTGCTCGATGCTCTCCGGCGCCTGGAACGCCAGCAGGACCAGTCCCGCCGACGACAACGGCGCGGGCGCGCGCGAGCCGAGCACGAAACCGACCGCCATCGCCCGGTTCACGCCGTTGCGCGCCACGTACACCACATCGTGTTCGTCGAGGATCGCGACCAGCGCGGTTTCCTGCACCGTCGCGGTGATGCGCTGGAGGAACGGCTGCACGGTGCGCGGCAAGCGCGCCGAGTCCAGATACGACTGGCCGAGCCGCAAGACACGCGGCGCGAGCCAGAACAACTTGCCGTCGGTATCCACGTAGCCAAGTTCACGCAGCGTCAGCAGATAACGGCGCGCCGCCGTGCGTGATAGACCCGCGCGGCCGGCCACCATGGTAGGCGTCATGCGCGCGTGCTCTTCGTCGAATGCTTCGATGATCGCCAGCGCTTTCGCGGCGCCGGCGATCCAGTCTTTCTCGTCCATTGCGTTTGCCTGAAAATCGGCTGGTGGTTGGGTCGGTCGTGTGCCGCGTATCGTGGGTGACTCGCGCGATTATCGCGCGAGTCAGCGGAGAAACGAGCGGTCAAGGACCGGCTGAAGGAATATATGCGCGATCGTGTTCAAGTGTTTGCTGCGTCTCTGGCTTCTTGCGCACGCGGATAAAATCGACGCCTGCCTGTCGCAACTCACAACAACCGAATTAGAAAGACCACCCTTGAAAGCCGAAACCCGCCAACACCTGCGCGCCAATCTCCTGATGCTGATCGCCGCGATGATCTGGGGCTCTGCGTTCGTCGCGCAACGCCTGAGTCTCGACGCCATCGGACCGTTTCTGTTCACCGGCCTGCGCTTCCTGCTAGGCGCGCTCGTCGTGCTGACGCTGATCATCTGCGTGCGGCGCTCCGCGCTAGCTGAACTGTCGAAGCGCGAACCCGGCGGTGCACGCGAGCTGCTCGGCGCCGGCGCGCTGCTCGGTGTAGTGCTGGCCGCCTCGATTTCGTTGCAACAGATCGGCCTGCAATACACGAAGGTCGCCAACGCGGGCTTCATCAGTTCGCTGTACGTAGTGATCGTGCCGCTGCTGGGCGTGCTATTCAAACATCGCATGGGGATCGGCACGTGGCTCGGTGCGGCGCTCGCGGCCGTGGGCATGTATTTCCTGAGCGTCAACGAGCACTTTTCGATGCTGTACGGCGACTGGTATCAGCTCGCCGGCGCGCTCGTGATCTCCATTCAGATGATGCTGGTCGGACGCTTCGCGCTGCGTCACGACACGCTGATGCTCGCGCTCGTTCAGTTCGTGACGTGCGGGCTCGCGTGCCTTGTCGTCGGTCTCGCCGTCGAACCGTTCAGTCTTGCGGTGATCGCGCGCGCCGCGCCGACCATCCTGTACGGCGGGGCGCTGTCAGTCGGCATCGCCTACACGATTCAGGTGGTCGCGCAAAAACACGCGGCGCCGTCGCACGCGGCGGTGATTTTCAGCATGGAAGGCGCGTTCGCCGCGCTTGCGGCCTGGCTCGTGCTTGGCGAGACACTGTCGGCGCGGGCGCTGTTTGGATGCGCGTTGATGCTCGTTGGTTTGATCGTGTGTCAGGTGATGCCGGCATGGCAACGCGGGCGTGAACGCGTGCCTCACGCGTCGTCTTGAGGATCCAGCCAGTCGCCCCATTCGACGCCGAAGCGTGCGAGGCATTTGCGCACGCGCTCGGCGCAATCGGGTTGCCTGCTGCCCTTCAGGCAGCCCGCGGATGCGCATAGAGCGCAGGCGTATCGGCGGTCGGCGGAAACACGCACCAGCAGCCGTCGTCGTGACGAAAGAAGAACAACCCGCGCGAGCCCGCCCCCAGCGATGTCTCAACGCGTACATAACGCCGCCCTCCCAGGCGAGTACGGCTGAATTCGGTGACATGAATCGGCGCCGAAGGCTCCGGCGCGAGCCATTTCTCAACCAGAAACCGCAGCGACTGTTCGCTTGCCATTCTCATGATCCGCTCCGGGCCGGCTTGTCCTGCTGCGCGTCGCGCGTGGCATCGGTGTTGTCGTCGCTGTCGGCGAGGTCCGCTTCGTGTTCAGCGGATGCATGCGCGATGGCCCGGTTGGTGGCTGCCGCCCGCAGCGTGCTGCAATGGGTGGCATGTCGAATATCCGAGAGAAGACGGACAAGCTGTCGTGCTGTTCTGCGTTTCATTACACACCCCCGCACTGCACCAATAACCTCAGAAAACACTTTAACTCTATGCCTGGATCGGGCGTTGCCGAAATGGTTTTGACTAAATAGCAACAGTTGCGCTTGCAAAAAGAGAGACGCAATCTTTGTACCGTCCGTCTTCAATGTGCGCGTCTGGCAGGCGGCGGTCTGTACGGTGGCGAGCGCTTGGGCGACTTGAAAAACTTGCCCGGCAACGGTTGGAGAAATGACTTCGAACGCGAGTTATCCACAATTCCCTATGAATAACTTCGGGATAGCGCATGGAATAGCCTGTGTGCGGAATCTTGATAAGACGGCGGGTCAGGCAAGCCCCGTCAAAGTTATCCCGGTTTGGTAGTTTTTCTACAGACGTGTTCCGCAGGCTTATGGAGTTTGCATGACGTTGATGTGACGGAACTTTCGGGAGTTATCCACAGAAGGGGTTAACCCTTGTTAACTATTACTACATATGTATACGTATGAAGTAAAAGACATAGGATAAGTGATGCTTCGCGATGAGATTGAAGGCTGATCAGGTCTTGACCAGCCTCGATCCCGCAAACTCCCGCGATGAATCAGGGCGCGACGCCGACTCCGCTCGCCGGCTGCACGGACGCCGCCTTGCCGATCGCATCGGGCATCTCGGGAACGGGCACTGGAGCGGTCGCTTCGACTGGCACCGGCAGCAGGCGCGTTTCGACGCGGTTATTGGCGACCGGCTGCGTGCGCACCACTGTTTGCAGATAGTGATCGACGAGGCCGAAGAAACGGTCGTAGAACTTGCCCGATGGAATGGTCTCGCTTGAAATTTTGACCATCGCATCGCTGTTCGAGCGGATCGGTAGCGACAGCGAACCCAGCACGCTCAGTCCGACGCTTGCCGACGTGTCGCTTTTCTTCAGCGCAAAGCCGTTCTGCACAGCATTGACATAGACGATGCTGGTATCGCTCGCTTCTTCTCCCGGCGTACAGACCACGTGAAATTCGACGACCACGTGGGTATCGCCCGTCGGCTGGAAGTTCTTGGTGCCGTCGACGGTGTCGTTGCGAGTCATGGTCGTCAGATAGCCTTGGCTCAAGAGAGCTCGGCGCGCGGCCTCGCAGCTATCCGTGGTGCTCGAATTGAAATTGCGCGCATACGGGCTCGCGCCGGTTTCGAACAAATCCTGCTGGAACTTCGGCTGCGGCGTGCTGCTACAGGCGGCAAGGGTCAGCAGGCCGGCAAACGCGGCGGCTGTGGATCTGGAAAACGAGGTCAACATGGTCGATCGGAAGAGGCGCTGCGTCAGCGCGAATGGGAATGCATTGTAGAGCGGTTGCCAACTGTGCGTAAAAAGCGCGCAACGCAGCGTCTTGCAGGACGTGACCGTGCATTGCCGCGGCTGCGACGCTGCGACGGCGGATAAAACCGAGAAAGCGGAATGTCGCTTAGTGTGACGTCGCGGGAAGTCCCGTCGCCGATGTCGCCGCGCCGTTCAATCCGGTGGCATTCACGGACGGGACGGTGAACGCGTTGGCCCAGTTGCCCGGCGCCGCGCAGCGGTCGGACGTAGGCCGTGCCGCGCACATGCCGGCCTGCCCGTCAGATTGCTGGGCAGCGTCTTGCGACGGCGCGACCGAGGCGAAGTCTTCGACGCGCAAACTCACTTTCTGCGCGTACGCTTGCGATCCGCCGTAGCTCTTGAGCGCGGCATTCATGTCGCCATTGGCCGAGCGCATGTACCCGTAAAGAATCGCCGAGCCCACTTCGATGTTCGCGGTCGGCTCGGTGAGGTCCTTGACGTTCTTCAGCAGTCCGCGATGCGCGCCGGGCACGACCTGCATCAGCCCGGTCGCGCCGTTGGCGCCCTTGGCCTTTTCCTTGAAGCGGGATTCGATCGAGATGATCGCCAGCAGGAGCGCCGGCGGGAGGGAATATTTCGAGGCGGCGGATTGCACCGCGTCGGAAATCTTTTGAGCCTTTTCCTTTGCCAGACCGAATTTTTGCGTCAGATACGCGGACATTCGGTCGGTGTTTTCGTCTGCCGTCGCGGTCTGCATCAGGCCGAGCGAAAGCACGATCAGGCAAAGTAACCGGCTCATAACGGAGGACGGGAAAAAAAGGGGATCCGGCCATTATAGCTCTGCCCCCAAATTAACCCCAGAAAGCACCGAAATTCATCTGAGGAATCGGAGCTCGCGGGTCTTCTTTCGCGTTTCAGTGCGACGGCTTCGGCTTCAGCACGTAGTCGTCGTTTAGCGTGGCGAGGAAAGCGGCGACGTCGTCGATATCGCGCTCCGACCAGACCGGGCGCTCGCCGGCTTTGCGTGTGAGCGGCTCGTCGGCCGTATCGACGTTGACGCGCAGCGCGACCGGTAAATCGTTGAATTTGTCGCCCTTGCGGTGCGCATCCTTCGGATACCACTTCGCCGGATTGGTCTCGCGCTGCACGTAGAAGCGCAGTGCGTCCTTCAGCGTATGGAACCGGCCGTTGTGGAAGAACACGTCATCGAAATATAGTTGTCGAGGCTCACGTGACCCGTGCCGTAGTACTGCTGCACCATCGCGCCCTGCGACGCGACCCTTTGCGAAAGATACGGCGCCTTGCTGGTCGCCCCAAAGGGGGCGCGTAGTTTTCGTTCTCGAGCGTGATGACGAAGACGTGCCGGATCTGCTGCTGCCCGCTCAATTTCAACGACGAGGACGATGAGCCGCACGCCGCGACGATCAAGCCGATTAAGACCGCGCAAACGACCATGAGAAATGCACGCAACCCGCTGCGTTGTGACATGTTTTTGCCCGTGGGGACTGGAGTTTTATTCGCGGGCAAACTTTATTCAGCGTGTACGACGTCACCGTCAATCACGTCGCATTGTTGCCGTATGCCGGTCATCTCACGCGGCGTATGGGAATGCCTGCGACGCATCACCTCGCGCCGTCATTCCGCGTAACGGCGATGCAGCGCCGCCGCGATCTCCGACATGCGCGCGCGCAACTCGGGCGGCGCCAGCACTTCGGCCTCGGTGCCGAAGCGCAGCAACTCCGCGCATGCCTGCCTCACCGAACCGACGGGCAACGTCACGGTGCGCCAGCCGTCGCCGGGATCCGGTTCGCCGATGACCGCCGCCGAGCGCGCGAACGGCGACGTGAAGATTTCGAGCATCCGCATGCCCCAAGGCGATAGACGCAGCGTCGCTTCGCTCGCGTGCATTTCTTCGGAAAGACGCTGCGTGCTGTCCTGCCAGTAGGCGGCGAGATCGAATGCGGGCGGCCGCTCGAACGTCTCGTCCAGCAAGCTCAATTGGAGAATGCGCGAAATGCGGTAGATGCGCACGTGCGGCCCGACGCGCCCGACCACATACCACGCGCCGCTTTTCAGCACGATGCCGAGTGGTTCGATCCGGCGAAACTTCTCGGCTTTCCAACTCTGATAGCGAATCTCCAGCGGATGCTGCTCCCACACCGCACGCGCGATCGACGGCAGATGGGCGGGCTCGTCCGCGTCCGAAAACCACGCCGGTGCGTCGAGATGAAAGCGCGAGCGCATGCGCTCCGCGGTCGAGCGCAATTCGACCGGCAGCGCGGCCAGTAGCTTGGTCTGCGCGCCGGCCATCACCGCGCCCAACCCGAGCGCCTGCATCGGTCCCGGCAAGCCGGCGAGAAACAGCGACTCCGCTTCCTGCGAGGACAAGCCGTTCAGCCGCGTGCGGTAGCCGTCGAGCAGACGATAGCCGCCTTCCGCCCCGCGCTCGCTATGAACGGGAACGCCTGCGGCGCTCAGGGCGTCGATATCGCGATAGATGGTGCGCAATGAGACCGTGCATTCGTCGGCGAGCGACTGTGCGGTGACGCGGCCACGCGCCTGCAGCGTCATCAGGATGGAAAGAAGGCGGCTCGCTCTCATGCGGACAAGTGTAGTCATACCTGACACAAACTGACAGGTATGGGCGCTTAGGATGGACGTATTCCCGGCGCCTCGTCGTTGCCTCAGGCCCGGTTTTCGTCCATCACGCACATTCGGGAAGGTTCGAGCCATGACCACAGACCGCACGATCACGCTGTTCCACTCGCCGCAATGCCGCTCCGTCAGCGCGCTCACGCTGCTTGAAGAGCTTGGTGCACCGTACCAGTTGAAGGTGCTGAACATGAAGGCCGGCGAGCAGCGCAAAGCGCCCTATCTCGCCATCAATCCGCTCGGTAAAGTGCCGGCGATTCTCCATGGCGACGCGCTGGTCACCGAGCAAGTCGCGATCTTCATCTATCTGGCCGACCTCTTTCCTGAAGCCGGTCTCGCGCCGGCGCTCGACGATCCGTCGCGCGGGCCGTATCTGCGCTGGCTGGTGTACTACGCGGCGTGCTACGAACCGGCACTGGTCGACAAAGCGATGAAGCGTGAACCCGCGCCGCCCGCCACTTCACCCTACGGCGATTTCGATTCGATGATCGGAACGGTGACAAGCCAGTTACAAGCCGCGCCCTATCTGCTCGGGGACACGATGTCGGCAGCGGATATCTTGTGGGGCATCGCTTTGCATTGGGGAATGATGTTCAAGCTGGTGCCCGAAACGCCGGTCTTGCTCGAGTATGTCGAACGCATTTGCACGCGGCCGAGTTTCGTGGGCGTGAGCGAGCGGGACGTCGCTCTGGCGGCCGAGCACGCGGCGGCAGTCAAAGACGCCTGAAGATGGCGGTCGCCGCTCGGTTCGCGTGTGGGCTCGCCGGTTGAATCCGCCCGGATTTGAGACAATGAAGCCCGCCGGCGAATATCTTCCCGGGACAACCGGGTGTAGGCTTGGCGTTTCGTGCCGCTGCCGGCCCATCGAACAAGAGATGTTTTCAGGTATGAGCAAGACCGCATTTATTCCCAGCGTCCCCGCGACGTCGGAGGACGACTTTGAAATTTCAGCCACGTCGAAGCTGGCTGGCTACCGGCGTTTCTTCGGCGTGTTGAAAGTGGTTCGAACCACCGACGGACGCGTGCTGTTTCCGTTCGACGGCGCGCCCGAACTCGGGCCGTACGCGACCAAGCTGGAAGCGGTCGCGGCGGCGCAGGTGTACGGCGAACATATCGTCATCAGCGACCTGGCGCGGCCGGAGTTGTAGGCGCGAGCGCGTAGCGAGCGTTGCGTTGATCGTTGGTGGTGCTTACTTCGGGAGCAGCGAATGACCTGTGCGCGCAACGTCGGTTCATCGGCCGCTGTCATGTGGCGTGCGGCCTCTCTCGTGAGCGTGCTCGCTGCGGCGCTCTGTCAATCCAGCTTCGCGCAGGACGCCAGTGTACCCGCCGGACAACAGGCGCTCGGACGCGCCGAAGTGATTCACGCGCAAGTCCGCGTGGTCGCAATCAATACCGTCACGAACAGCGTCACGCTGCGCGGTCCGCGCGGCAATCTCGCTGACGTCGACGTCAATCCTGCCTTGGCCGATGTCAGCCGGCTCAAGATCGGCGACAAGCTCAACGTTGCATATCAGCAGGCGCTGCTGGTCAACATCGACAAGCTGGCGACCAAAGGTGTGCGCGAACGCGTGGAGACAACCGCAGCGATACCGGCTTCGGCGGGCTACGCGTCGTCGGCGCATAGCGTGAAAGTGGTCGCGACGGTGATGAAGATCGATCGCAAAAGCCGCATGGTGACGCTGCGGGGCCCGAAGCATCAGCAAGTGCTCAGGGCCGCAAAGGGGATTTCGCTCGATCGGTTGAAGGTCGGCGATAGCGTGCAGGCGGAGTTTGTTTCGGCGGCGGCGGTGGAGTTGGTAAGGGAATGAGGGTTTCCCGCGGACAGGATCGCGCTTCAGAGAACGGCCAGCGACGATCGGGCATTCGACTCCCTGGTGCGGCTGCATAACCTGGCCGACCTTCCGACACAAGTCGTCACGAAGGCCGGCCAACCGGATTCGACGCCTACAGCCTCCCAGCCTAAATTGCCGACATCAGTTGCGGCACCGCCTCGAAGAGATCCGCCTCCAGCCCATAGTCCGCAATACTGAAGATCGGCGCCTCGGGATCCTTGTTGATCGCCACGATCACCTTCGAATCCTTCATGCCAGCCAGATGCTGGATGGCGCCCGAAATGCCACAGGCGACGTACAGTTGCGGCGCCACGATCTTGCCCGTCTGCCCGACCTGCCAGTCGTTGGGCGCAAAGCCGGCATCGACGGCCGCGCGGCTTGCGCCAAGGGCCGCACCGAGCTTGTCGGCGAGCGGCGTCAGCACGTCGTTGAATTTCTCGCTGCTGCCGAGTGCCCGGCCGCCACTCACCACGATCCGTGCATCACCAAGCTCAGGCCGTTCGCTCTTCACGACGACGCGCTCCACGAAGGTGGACATACCGCTGTCCGCCACGGCGGTCACGGCTTCGATTTCAGCACTGCCGCCATCGGCTGGCGCGGCATCAAAGCCGGTCGCCCGCACCGTGACCACCTTGACCGGATCGCCGCTTTTCACCGTCACGATTGCGTTGCCGGCATAGATCGGACGCTGGAACGTATCCGCGCTGACAACCCGCGTCACGTCGGAGATTTGCGCCACGTCGAGCAACGCGGCAACGCGCGGCGCGACATTCTTGCCGCCGCTGGTGGCCGGAAACAGAATGTGGCTATAGCTCGGCGCGAGCGCCAAAACCTGCGCGGCGACGTTTTCGGCGAGGCCCTCTGCGAGTTGGGGTGCGTCGGCGTGGAGTACCCGCGATACGCCGGCCACTCGCGCCGCAGCCTGCGCGGCACTCGCGGCGGCTTCACCCGCCACGAGCACATGCACTTGACTCCCGCATTGAAGCGCTGCCGTCACGACATTGAGCGTGGCCGACTTGATTGAGACATGGTCGTGCTCAGCCACCACCAGCACATTGATGCGTGCAGTCATATCCGTTTCCCCTCAGATTACCTTGGCTTCGTTTTTCAATTTGGCGACGAGCGCCGCGACGTCGGGCACCCTCGTGCCGCCGCTGCGCTTTGGCGGTTCTTCCGTGCCGAGTGTCGTGAGACGCGGCGCGACGTCCACGCCCAATTGCTCGGGCGTGAGCGTCTCCAACGGCTTTTTCTTTGCCTTCATGATGTTCGGAAGCGATGCGTAGCGCGGCTCATTCAACCGCAGATCTGTCGTGACCACCGCAGGCAGCGCAAGGCGGAGCGTTTCCAGACCGCCGTCGATTTCGCGTGTGATGGTCGCGTGGCCATCGGCGAGTTCGATCTTGCTGGCGAAAGTCGCCTGCGGACGGCCAGCAAGCGCGGCCAGCATCTGCCCGGTCTGATTGCAATCGTTATCGATAGCCTGCTTGCCGAGAATGATGAGTTGCGGTTGCTCCTTATCAACCAGCGCTTTAAGGAGTTTGGCGACGGCGAGCGGCTGGAGGTCTGCATCGGTTTCGACCAGGATGCCGCGATCCGCGCCGATTGCCATCGCCGTGCGCAAGGTTTCCTGGCACGCACCGATACCACAAGAAACCGCAATCACTTCGCTGACCACGCCCTTTTCCTTGAGGCGCACGGCTTCCTCGACGGCGATCTCATCGAACGGATTGATACTCATCTTGACGTTCGCGAGTTCGACGCCCGAGCCGTCTGATTTGACCCGGACCTTGACGTTGAAGTCCACCACGCGTTTGACCGCGACCAATACTTTCATCTGTTATCTCCTCTAGCAATCTGTCTCATGTCGATCATCCCGCGCCCGACGAGTGTCATCAGGCACACGCGATATGCGCCACACGGCCCGCGTGATACAACTCATCAACCAGATGGGCGCGGCGCGCACGCGTAACTGCCTGGTTGACGTAACCCTTGTCGGCGATCTCGTTGGCATCGACCGAAGGTGGCTTGGCCATCGGCAGTAGACGCTCGACCTTCAGGCTCGCCCCGCCTGGGCGCTGATCCCGCAGCCGCGCCTGCAAACGCACGACGACAATCGGATGACGAACCAGCTCAGCCGCATCCAGCGTGGCCAACTCCGGAGCGATCTGTTGACAGGCGGCAACGTTGAGCCACGCAAGCGCGGCGATAAAGTCATGATCGTGACCACAGATCACCGCGTCGGTGAGTAGCGGAGCGCACTGTTCGAGCAGCGCGAGCCGCACAGACCCTGTTCTCATCCACGTCCCGCTGGTCAGTTTGAGTCCTCCACGACGCGACCCGCGAAGCGAAGTCCGCGAGACGGATTGACGGGGTCGACGAGCCGGACCGCATCGCCAAGGCGGAAGTAGGCTTCGTCGTCGAATGCATCAGCGGCCGGTCCTGCCGCAGACCAAGCTCAAGCAGCGCCGCGGCGAACACCTGCAACTGGCGCCACAACGCGCTCCAACTGATTGACCGCCAGCCGCTCTCCCCGTCTCTTTCGCGCAAGGCCGGCGTATCGGCACGGCGCTCGGCCCACGTAGCTACGAAATCGGTAAAGCCGCTTTGCTCGATGGCGACCGGTTGTGTCGCCGAGCGAAGAATGAGCGTGCCATCAATGCGGCGTTCGACGACTGTCGGCCGTACCGGCAGACGGGGCGATCGGTAGGGGACAGCCATGTTGCTGGCCGCGTTATGCGTAGTCATACTGCCTGTCTCCGGAGCTTTGTCTTGTCAGTGCTGGCGTTCCCGCGGAGTCGCGGAGAACACTCCTTTGTAGCCTAGGTTAGCGGTTTCCAATAATGACGGGACCACCCGGAGCGGGTGGCGATCCCGCGTCACGCACAGAACATCGCGTTCACGCTGACGCAGCGCGCCTTGAGGACCGTCTTCGCGAGACCGATCGGTCCAGACGCTGTCAAGGAAAACGTCGTCGGCACTGCGATGCAATCGACTGGCCACGACTTACTCACCTCGCGGCTCCAGAATATTTGGCGTAGCCACTGCAGCGCGTCGCGAACCTTTGCCTCACGCAACGTGTAAAGATTGTGCAGCGTGTGGGTCGCGTCCTCGGAAGCACAGAATGCCTCGAACTTTGGCAGGTAAAACATGAACTCAGCAGGCGCTTCCGATTCGGGCGCCATTAGCACCACAACCTCGACACCATCAAGCATCAGCTTTTCGCCACGGCTGGCGTCTTGAAGTCGGGTGTGTCAGCGAACGCGAGAAACCTGGCATAGTTTCTGGAGTCGATCATTCTTCAGTGAGAAGCTGTCAGCGACAAGATCGACTGAAGTCGTGCCAGATAACCGATTGAAAAACTTCATTGACGCGTATGCGTGAACAACCTGTCGATTCAGCGTAAGAAGAGTCCGTTGCTTTACCATACGCCGCCCCTCGCGAAGCCCACCTGCGACACACGGACACGGACGAGAGCGCACGATCGTTGACGAAAAAAAATGGGGCGCCGAAAACTGCTTCGGCGCCCCATTAGCTCAATCTACGTTTTTTAGCGCTACGGCTAGCGCCGTTTCCGCAAAGAAAATGCTCCCCTGTCAGCCCGCACGAAAAGCGAGCAACAAGATCAATTACTCCACTGTGACCGACTTCGCCAGATTGCGCGGCTTATCCACGTCCGTACCGCGCGCACACGCTGTGTGATACGCCAGCAACTGCAGCGGCACCACATGCAAGATCGGCGACAACAAGCCATAGTGTTCCGGCATCCGGATCACATGCAGACCTTCGTCATTGACGATCTTCGTATCCGCGTCGGCGAACACATACAGCTCCCCGCCGCGCGCACGCACTTCCTGAATATTCGACTTCAGCTTTTCCAGCAGCGCGTCGTTCGGCGCCACCGTCACCACCGGCATCGCTTCCGTCACGAGCGCGAGCGGCCCGTGCTTCAACTCGCCGGCCGGATACGCTTCAGCGTGAATATACGAGATCTCCTTGAGCTTCAGCGCACCTTCGAGTGCGATCGGGTAGTGCAGGCCGCGCCCGAGGAACAGCGCATGTTCCTTGCGCGAAAACTCTTCCGACCACGCGATGATCTGCGGCTCGAGCGCCAGCACGCTATTCAATGCGGCGGGCAAGTGGCGCAGTTGCTTCAGGTATTCGGCTTCCTGCTGCTCGCTCACACGACCGCGCATCTTGCCCAGCGTCGCCGCCAGCACGAACAGCGCAACCAGTTGCGTCGTGAATGCCTTGGTCGATGCCACGCCGATCTCGCGACCCGCGTGCGTCAGGAACGAGAACTCCGTCTGACGCACCATTGCGCTCGTCCCGACGTTGCATACCGCCAGCGTATGTTTGTGACCGAGCTCCTGCGCATGCTTGAGCGCCGCGAGGGTGTCCGCCGTTTCGCCCGATTGCGAGATCACCACTACCAGCGACCTCGGATTCGGCACCGACTCGCGATAGCGATATTCGCTGGCAATTTCCACCTGCGTCGGAATCTTCGCGATCGATTCGAGCCAGTACTTCGCGGTCAGCCCCGAGTAGTAGCTCGTGCCGCACGCCAGGATCAACAGGCTGTCGATCTCCGCGAACACCTTGTCCGCGCCCTCGCCGAACAGCGACGCGTCGAACGAATCCGCTTGCGGGATCGTGTCGGTGATCGCGCGCGGCTGCTCGAAAATTTCCTTCTGCATGAAGTGGCGATACGGGCCGAGTTCGACCGCGCCGCCATACGCCGCCACTTGACGCACTTCGCGCTGCGCTTCATTGCCGTCGCGATCGGCGATTCGCACGCCATCGAGCGCCAGTTCGCAGACGTCGCCTTCTTCGAGAAAAATGAACCGTTCGGTGCTGCCCGCGAGCGCCAACGCGTCCGAGGCGAGGAAGTTTTCGCCCTGGCCGAGCCCGACCACCAGCGGCGAACCCTGGCGCGCGCCGACCACCGTATGCGGCTGGTCCTTATGCAGCACGGCGATCGCATACGCGCCGTGCAGTTGCCCGACGGCTTCACGCACCGCCGCGAACAGGTCGCCGCGATACAGGCTGTGGATCAGATGCGCGATAACCTCTGTGTCGGTCTGCGAGACGAACGTGTAACCCTTGCCACGCAGCATTTCACGCAGCGTTTCGTAGTTCTCGATGATGCCGTTGTGTACCAACGCCAGCGCATCTTTCGAGAAGATCGGGTGCGCGTTGTCCGTGACCGGTGCGCCGTGCGTCGCCCAACGCGTATGGGCGATACCCGTGATGCCTTCGAGGTGGTTCTCGCGCACCTGCTCGTCGAGATCGGCCACCCGCGCCACGCTGCGCGCGCGGCGCGGACCGCCGTCGCCGAGCACGGCCACGCCGCACGAATCGTAGCCGCGATATTCGAGGCGACGCAGTCCTTCGATCAGGACGGGAACAATATTACGTTGCGCTACCGCGCCGACAATGCCACACATGGCTCATTCCTTTTCAGTGCTAGTGCTGCGTTTCAGGGAGCGCGCGCCGTGCGCGCGTCATGCCCATCAGCTCTTTTTCTTGGTCGGGCGCACGTAGCCCGTTTTGCTCGTTTGCGTCTTGTCGTTCAGGACCAGCGCGTCGGCTTCGACGTCCTTCCAGACCGTGGTGCCCGCCGCGATCGTCACGCCGCGCTTCACGCGCACCGGCGCAACCAGTTGCGTATCCGAACCGACGAAAACGTCGTCTTCGATGATCGTGCGGAATTTGTTCGCGCCGTCGTAATTGCAGGTGATAGTGCCGGCGCCAATGTTCACGCGCGCGCCGATATCCGCGTCGCCGATATACGTGAGGTGGTTCGCTTTCGAACCGTGGCCGAGCACCGCGTTCTTCACCTCGACGAAGTTGCCGACATGCGACTCGTCGTGCAGCGACGCACCGGGGCGCAACCGCGCATACGGTCCGAGCACGACATTCGCGCCGACTTCGGCGCCTTCGATATGTGTGAACGCGTCGACGCGCGTACCGGCGCCGATGTTCGCATCGCGGACGACGCAGTTCGGCCCGACGGTGACGTTGTCAGCCAGCGTCACGTGGCCTTCGAACACGCAATTCACGTCGATCGAGACATCGCGGCCGCATTCGAGCGTGCCGCGCACATCCAGCCGCGCCGGATCGGCGAGCGTCACGCCGGCGACCAGCAGCGCATCCGCCACGTTGTGCTGATGAATCCGCTCGAGTTCGGCAAGCTGCTGCTTGCTGTTCACGCCGAGCGTTTCCCACTCGTCGTCCGGCTGCGTGGTGACGACTTCGAGTCCGGCTTCGATCGCCATCTCGACCGCGTCGGTCAGATAGAACTCGCCTTGCGCATTGTCGTTCTTCAGCGCGGCAAGCCAGCCGCCCAGACGTTCGGTCGGTGCAACGATGATGCCGGTGTTGATCTCGGCGATCTCGAGCTGCTCGGGCGTGGCGTCTTTCTGTTCGACGATGCGCGCCACTTTGCCATGCGCATCACGCACGATGCGGCCGTAGCCGCTCGGGTCTGCGAGCGTGACCGTGAGCACGCCGTAGCCGCCCTGCCCCGCGCGATCTGTCAGCGCCTGCAGCGTACTGGCGCGCGTGAGCGGCACGTCGCCGTAGAGCACCAGCGTGGGCGCGGACGGATCGAGCAGTGGCAGCGCCTGCTGCACCGCGTGCCCCGTGCCGAGTTGCTGTTCCTGCACGGCGAACTGCACGTCCGGCGCGGCGACGGCCTTGCGCACGGCTTCGGCGCCGTGGCCGATCACCACTACGAGATGCGTGGGTTTGAGCGTGCGGGCAGTATCGATGACGTGAGCGAGGAGCGGCCGGCCAGCCAGGGGATGAAGCACCTTGGGAAGCGCGGACCGCATGCGCTTGCCGGTGCCTGCCGCCAAAATCACAATGTTCATGGCACGGCAAATAGACGAGTTTGGAGGCGTCGATTCTAACACGCACCCTCTAGCGAAAAAGGCCGCTGTGGCGGCCTTGCTGCGTACTGCAATGTGCGGAAACGCCCATACGGCGAGCGTTTTTCGTCAAAGATCGTCGAACTGGACGATTGAAATCGATTTTGCTCCGTTGAGCGTGGCGCCCTCGCCGGCATCGGTCGAACACGGCTCCTCGTCAAAGGCGATATCGCCTTGCGGATCGGCCTCGCCGGTCGCACGCAGACCCGCGAACGGGAACAGCTTGTGATCCATCAGATGCGAGGGCACGACGTTCGACAGTGCATTGAACATGTTTTCGATGCGGCCCGGGAAGCGCTTCTCCCAATCGCGGACCAGCGCCTTCATTTCCGCGCGCTTCAGATTCGGCTGGCTGCCGCACAGATTGCACGGAATGATCGGGAATTCGCGCAGTTCGGCGTACTTTTCCAGATCGGTTTCCTTCACGTAGGCGAGCGGGCGGATCACGATATTCTTGCCGTCGTCCGATTGCAGCTTGGGCGGCATGCCCTTCAGCTTGCCGCCGTAGAACATGTTCAGCAGCAGCGTTTGCAGAATGTCGTCGCGATGATGGCCGAGCGCGATCTTGGTCGCGCCGAGTTCGCCGGCGACGCGGTAAAGAATGCCGCGCCGCAGCCGCGAGCACAGCGAGCAGGTGGTCTTGCCTTCCGGCACCAGCCGCTTGACGATGCTGTACGTGTCCTGATTCTCGATGTGAAACGGAATGTCGAGTTGCTTCAGGTATTCGGGCAACACGTGCTCGGGAAAGCCTGGCTGCTTCTGGTCGAGGTTCACCGCGACGATGTCGAAATTGATCGGCGCGCGCTCGCGCAGCCGCATCAGAATTTCGAGCATCGCATAGCTGTCCTTGCCGCCCGACAGGCACACCATAACCTTGTCGCCGTTCTCGATCATGTTGAAGTCGACGATTGCCTCGCCGACCTGGCGCGCGAGCCGCTTGAACAGCTTGTTGTTCTCGTACGCTTCCTTCTGCTCACGACGCGTGAGCGGCGTCTTGGCGCGCGAGGCGGCTTGCCTGGCCTCGGTTGCATCAGCAGTCGAGGCGGTCGCCGCGCCATTCAGGATTTCCGGAGCATTCATGGCTCAATCCTCTTTGATACGGAAGACTTCGACGCCCACCGCGTCGCAGTCAGGATAAACGTCCGGCTTTTCCGTCGACACGCGCGCGGCCCGCACTTGCGGATGTTCGAGCATGGTCTTGACGAGGTCGTCGCAGAGCGTTTCCTGCAAGTGGATGTGGCCTTGCTCGACGCGGCGCGAAATGGTGGAACGCATGAAGTCGTAATCGACGACTTCGTCCAGCTTGTCCTGAACCGGCGTGGACAGCGCGAGCGGCACGTACAGTTCGACGTTGATCACGACGCGCTGTTCGCCGCGCTTTTCGAAGTCGTGCACGCCGATGTTGATGTGCACTTCGTAATTGCGCAGAAAGAGCCGGCGGCAATCGGCGAGCCGGGGATGCGAAAGAGCGGCAAACATGTTCGTTCCAGTCGAAAAAAGCGTGCGGGGCACGCAAAGGGGTGCTTCACAGCGCGGCGGCCACCGATACAACGGCTGGCCGTGCGCACTTCAGGCGCCCGTCAAAAACATCACGTCGCGCGGCAGCGGCACAAGGTGCTGCCCGCCGTCGACCACCAGCGTCGTTCCGGTGACGCCGGCTGCATCCGCGAGATACAGCGCGGCGGCGACAATATCCTCGGCCCGCGACGCGCGGCCCAAAGGCGTAGTACGGTGAGCGGCTGCGAAACCGTCCGGCGTTTGATCGCCGGATTGCATCGTCAGACCGGGCGCGAGCCCGACCACGCGCACTTTCGGCGCCAACGCCTGCGCCAGCGCGACCGTGGCTGTCTGCAACGCCGCCTTGGTCAGCGTGTACGACAGATAGTCCGGGTTCATGTTGTACAGCTTCTGATCCAGCACGTTGATGACGACGCTGCGCAGGCTTTCGTCGGTGCGGGCGGCTTCCGGCGTCGCCTCGAACAGCCTGCGCGCCAGCACCAGCGGCGCACCGACGTTCATCGCGGTCAGCTTCAGCAGCAAGTCGTAACCGACGGTCTGCGCCGTGTCTTCCTCGAAACGCGACGCATTGTTGACGATACACGACGGCCGGCCCAAGGCGTCGATACAAGCCGGCAAAAGCCGCTCGACTTGCGCTTCATCGCCCAATTCGGCCTGCAAAGCGACGGCCCGACGGCCCAAGGCAGCGATTTCCCCGACCAGTTCGTCGGCCTCTGCCCGCGAGGCGCCGTAGTGGACGGCCACGTCCCAGCCACGTGCGGCAAAGCCGAGCGCAAGCGCCCGCCCGATACGGCGGGCGGCGCCGGTAATCAGCACGACGCGCGGCGTTTCGAGCGCGCGGGGGGCGGCGGTGTCCAGAGAGGCGGTCATTTACAATGCGGGGATGAATCCGAAAGCTCACCAACCCGATAGTTTACCTGCTCCCGGCCCGAGCGCGCTTGCGCAGTCCGAAGCGCTGGTCGCGCAGATCCGTACGGAACTCGACGCCGCCGGTGGCTGGCTGCCGTTCGACCACTACATGGAACGTGCGCTGTACGCGCCGGGACTCGGCTATTACAGCGGCGGCGCCCGCAAATTCGGGCTGCGCGGCGACGATGGCAGCGACTTCGTCACCGCCCCGGAACTGTCGCCGCTGTTCGCCGCGACGCTGGCGCGACCGGTTGCGGAAGCCTTGCAGGCGAGCGGCACACGCGACGTGATGGAATTCGGCGCCGGCACGGGCAAACTCGCCGCCGGCTTGCTCAACGCGCTCGACGCTTTGGATGCGGAATTTGACAGCTATTCGATCGTGGATCTGTCGGGTGAGCTCCGTGAGCGCCAACGCGAGACGATCGAAGCCGCTGCACCCGCGCTCGCGGCCAAAGTGCGCTGGCTGGATGCGTTGCCGGAGCGCTTTGAAGGTGTGGTGATCGGCAACGAGGTGCTGGACGCGATGCCGGTGCGGTTGTTCGCCTTCACCGGCGGGGCGTGGCTGGAGCGCGGCGTGGTATGGCGCGACGAGGCGTTCGCCTTCGACGACCGGCCCGTGTCCGCCGCTGCGGACGTCGCGCTACTGTCGGAGATCGAAACCGCCGGCGAAGATTACGTGACCGAAACGCACGAAGCCGCGAGCGCATTCACACGCACGATCTGCACGATGCTCGGACGCGGCGCGGCTTTCTTCATCGACTATGGTTTTCCGCGTCACGAGTACTACCATACGCAACGTGCACAAGGCACGTTGATGTGCCATTACCGGCACCGGGCGCATGGCGATCCTTTCCTGTATCCGGGCTTGCAGGACATCACGGCGCATGTGGAATTCACCGGCATCGCCGAAGCCGGTGTCGAGACGGGCGCGGACTTGCTGGGGTTTACGTCGCAAGCGCGGTTTTTGCTGAATGCCGGGATTACCGAGGCGTTATCCGGGATCGATCCCGCGGACACGGCGAGATATTTGCCTGCGGCGAATGCGGTGCAGAAGTTGTTGTCGGAAGCGGAGATGGGCGAACTGTTCAAGGTGATCGCGTTTTCGCGTGGACTGGATGACACGCTGCAAGCGTTTTCCAGCGGCGACCGGTCGCATACGCTGTGAATTTTTGCTTCAGGGATTGGCTATGATCCGCTGGCTGTTGACTACGTTTGTCGCCGTGGCGGTGTTGTCGTCTTGCTGGCCGTGGCTTAGGAAGATTGGCATTGGGCGCCTGCCGGGTGATGTGACCTTGCGGGTCTTTGGGCGGGAGTACCCGTTTCCGTTTATGTCGACGTTGGTGCTTTCTATGGTGTTGTCGACTATTGCCAGGCTTTTGTAGGTGAGGTTTTTTGCCTTTTGGCGGCGGGTGTTGGTTCTTTGTTTGGTTGCCTGGGGTTTTGGCCTTTCCTTGAATTTTTAGTGGTCTATTAGCGTTGCCCCTGTGCGGGGCGGCACCTACTTCTCTTTGCCGCCGCAAAGAGAAGTAGGCAAGAGAAAGCGGCTCAAACCGCTAACCTCTAAGCGGGTCCCCCGCGCAGCCACGGTGGTGGTGCATCTGGAATCTGCGTTCTCGCACATTCGGCGTGAGTGACAAAGCAGTCATATTTCCGGCGGCGCTACGCGCGCCGAAGCGTATTTCTTAACGCCACCCACTACGTTCGAATCCGTCAAAAGTGCCCGCTACGCTTTTGCGCCCGCTGTTTGCCCCGCAGGCTCAATCGAACCTTAGGTTTCCCAAACATACCCATCCGCGACGCACGCAGTGCGGAGTGGGAGCTGATGAGTCCTTGGTCACTGGAGCGGAGTGTGCGAGGACACGGATTCCAGATGCGCCACTACCGTGGCTGCGCGGGGGACCCGCTTAGAGGTTAGCGGTTTGAGCCGCTTTCTTTTGCCTACTTTTCTTTGCGGCCGGCAAAGAAAAGTAGGTGCCGCCCCGCACAGGGGCAACGCTAATAGACCACTAACAAAGCAAGGAAAGGCCAAAACCCCAACAACAAAAAAAACCGCCGAGCAAACCCACCCCTCATGCAATAGCCCCTTCCACAGCCCGAACCCGCTCCTGATGCACAGCATCCTTAATCCCATCAGGCGCATCAACAAGCCGCTTAGCCACAGCACCGGCATCGACGCCGCGCGCAGCGACCAGCGCGACTCTCAACCGCTCAGCCTGCGGATACTCCCGCATCTCAAACCCAAGCCGCCCACGAGCATCCGCCTCACACGCCTGCAAGGCTTCAGCAAACCGCGCAGGTTTTCGGATCGCATCGCTACGCTCCAGCAACCTCACCAGCGCGGCAGCCCCCATATCCATCACACGATGAATATTGCCGTGCTCACGCGCAACCAGCACCGCAAGATCCCGGCAATCGTTCGGCACCCGCAGCCGCTCGCATAACGGCTTCAGCAGATCCACGCTGCGCCCCTCATGCCCGATATGCCGCGGCAGCACGTCCTCAGGCGTGGTGGCCTTGCCGAGATCATGCGCCAACGCCGCAAACCGAACCGGCAACGCATAGCCCTGCTGCGCGGCATGATCGACCACCATCATCACGTGCACGCCCGTGTCCACTTCCGGGTGATAGTCGGCGCGCTGCGGCACACCAAACAGCGCGTCGATTTCCGGCAGAATCCGCGCCAACGCGCCGCACTCCCGCAGCACCTCGAACATGCGCGACGGCTTCTTCTCCATCAAGCCGCGCGACACTTCCTGCCATACGCGTTCAGCCACCAGCGCGTCCACTTCGCCGTCGGCCACCATCTTGCGCATGAGCGTCAACGTCTCCGGCGCGACCGTGAAATCCACAAAGCGCGCCGCAAACCGCGCGATCCGCAAAATCCGCACGGGGTCTTCGAGAAACGCATCGCTGACGTGGCGAAACAGGCGCGCCTGCAAATCACCCTGGCCGTTGAACGGGTCGATCACCGGGCCGGTCAACTCGCCGTCCGGGCGCACCTCGCGCGCCATGGCGTTGATGGTCAGGTCGCGGCGCGCCAGGTCTTCCTCGAGCGTCACGTCCGGCGCATAGAAGAACTGGAAGCCGTGATAACCGGCCGCCGTCTTGCGCTCCGTGCGCGCGAGCGCGTACTCCTCGTGCGTCTGCGGATGCAGGAACACCGGAAAATCCTTGCCTACCGGCCGGTAGCCTTGCGCCACCATCTGCTCCGGCGTCGCGCCGACCACCACGTAATCACGGTCCTGCACCGGAACGCCCAGCAACTCGTCGCGGATCGCGCCGCCTACTGCGTAGATGTTCATGGGCACTCGTCTTGGTACGGAACCGCGTGTGTTTCACTCAGCGCGTCGTCGATCCACGCTTTCACCGCCGGCAGTTCCGTCACACGCTGCACATAAGCTTTGGATACTTCCGACAACGCCGGTTGCCACGTGTTAAAGCGCATCACGACCGGCGCGTACATTGCGTCTGCAATGCTGAACTCACCGAATAAAAACGGACCGCCGTAAGTGTCGAGACAGTTGCGCCAGATCGCCTCGATACGCGCGATATCGGCCAGCGCGCCCGGCGTCGCGTTCCTGCCCGGAAACGACGCGCGAATGTTCATCCACATGTTCGAGCGCAATTCGCCGAACCCCGAGTGCATTTCGGCGCTCACGCTGCGTGCGCGGCTGCGCGCCGCGGCGTCGCGCGGCCAGAGCGCATGTTGAGGAAATCGCTCAGCCAGCGCCTCGGCAATCGCCAGCGAATCCCACGTAGCGGAACCATCGTCGTTGACCAGGCATGGGATCTTGCCCGGACCCGACGGCGCAAGCGCAAGCACTTTCGCGTTGGTGTCCGGCAGATTCAGATGGATCAGCACTTCCTCGAACGGAATGCCGAAGTGTTTGAACAGCAGCCACGGCCGCATCGACCATGACGAGTAGTTCTTATCACCAATAAGCAGCTTCATGCTTTGTATAGGGAAAGGGAGGAAATTTAACGTCCCGCGCTGGCGCGGAACGTGTCGAAGCGCGAACGCGTGGACGTGCCGGTCAGATAGATCGGCGCGATCGTTTCGATACTGGCCGGCTCGATGCCGAGTTCAGGCGCAAGCGGTCCGCTCAACACGTTGTCGACTTTCATCGAGTCGAGATTGTCGCGTGAGATCACCGGTTCGCCGGGCGCCATTTCGAAGGTCAACGCCTGCAGCCGCGCGAACGCTTCCGGCAAGCGGATGATGCGTGCATGCTTGCCGATCACATCGCCGCAATATTTGACGAGATCTTCGAGCGAGTAAACAGTCGGGCCACCCAGCTCATAGGTGCGACCACTGGCAGCATCGAGATCGAGCACATTGACGATCGCCTTGGCCACATCGCCGACGTAGACCGGCTGAAACTTCGCATCCGGCATGGCGAGCGGAATCACCGGAAACATTCGTTGCAGGAAGGCGAACTTGTTGAGGAATTGATCTTCCGGGCCGAACACCACGGAGGGCCGGAAAATCGTCCACGCCAGATTAGCCGCGTGCACGGCCTTCTCGCCGTCGCCCTTCGAGCGCGTGTACATGCTCGGGCCGTTTGGGTCGGCGCCGAGCGCGCTGACATGAAGCAGCCGGTGCACGCCCTTGCCCTCGCAAGCGGCGACGATTTTAGTCGGCAGTTCCACGTGCATTCGCGCGAACTCCGGGCCATACGGCGTGCCGCGTTTGCCGTGCAGCGTGGCCACGAGGTTGATCACGCAATCGGCGCCTTCGACGAAGCGCGCGAGCTGGACCGGATCGAACACGTCCGCTTCGATCACGTCGATGGGTAACAGAGTGAGATGACGGGCGTTGTAGCGCCGCCGGGTGGCGATGCGCACGTCCTTGCCCATTTCGACGAGGGCGTTGACGAGATGGCTGCCGATAAAACCCGAGCCGCCGATGATCGCAATGGCTTTGTGTCGCATTTTCGACTCCCTGGTGGAAGCCGCGGCAACGGCTGGCGTGGCGCGCCGCCGCCTCTGAATGAAGCGGCGGCGGCACGGCGCTTACGGCGCGATATAACCCAGACGCGCCTTCAGCGATTGCGGACGGCCTTCGAACAATGCCGCGTAATAGACCGTGTTGGACAACACATTCTTGACGTAGTCACGCGTTTCCTGGAACGGAATCGCCTCGGCGAAGATCGCGCCTTCCACCGGATGCTGCAAGGACTGCCGCCAGTTGCGCGGACGGCCCGGGCCTGCGTTATAGCCCGCGGTGGCTAGCACGGCCGACCCATCGAACTGATTGTAGATCATCGACAGATAGTTCGTGCCGAGCAGGATGTTGGTGTTGATGTCGTTCATCTGCTCGCGCGAGATCGGACCGAGACCGATCTTCTTTGCGACCAGTTGCGCGGTGCCCGGCATCAACTGCATCAAACCGCTCGCGCCGACTTCCGAGCGCGCGTTCATGATGAAGCGCGACTCCTGGCGGATCAGGCCATAGGCCCATTCCACGTCGAGTCCATTCGACTGCGCATCGCGCTCGACGATATCCTTGAACGGCGACAGATAGCGCAGCGAGAAATCGTGCTCGCTCTTCGTGCGGTCCGCCGTGTTGACGGTGCGGTCATACAGCTCGATACGGCGCGCGTATTCGGCGGCCGCGATCAGTTGCCGGTCGCTCATGGTGCGCAGCGGCCAGTTCCATTCGCGATTGCCTTCGAGCCGCAGATTCAGCGCATAGAAACGCTGCGCCAGATCGAAGCCGGGCGTGTTGCCGGCTTGTTGGACTTCGGCGTCGCTCACCGTGGTTTTCGGCGGGACCGTGATCTTCTGGCCCAGTTCTTCCGCAGCCAACTGACCGTAAAAGTTGTAGCCCTGCGAGATCGACTCGAATTCCTGATTTGCCGTGGTCGTGTCGCCGGCCTGCTTGAGTGCGCGGGCATGCCAATACACCCACGACGGCTGATTGCGCAGCGCAGCGGGCATCTGTTCGATCGACCAGCGCACCATCGTCCAGTCGCCCGCGAGCAAGGCCGTGCGGGTGCGCCATTCATACGCGGGATTCGACAGCGGCGCATTCACCGACAGGCGATACCAGTCCACCGCGCTCGGCATTTGCTTCGCGGCGGCCTGATAGGCAATCGTGCCCCAGCCGATGGCGCGCTCGGGCGAACTCAGCGACGGCGCCACCGACGCGAACGTGGCCGCGGCCATGGCCGGATCGTTGCGCGCCATGCGCGTGATGGCCAGCAACGCCAGCTGATGCGACTGCGTATCCGGCCCGACGCCGCGCGCCAGCAGCAACGGCGGCGTGGTGGTGGCCTGATTGAACAGCACCGGATCAGGCGGCTGGTTGCTGAGCGCGTCGACGAGCCTCGCGCCCGTGTTGGTGTAGTTCTGTTCGTAGGCGAGGCGGATCTGTTGCCACACGTCGGCGGAACTGAACTGCTGGTTGATGGCGAGCGAGGTGACCAGATCGACGCAGCCGTCGCCGTACCACTTCGGATCGACCAGCAGCGCGCGCGCCGCGTCGGCGACGTTTTCGCCGCGCGAGGCCCGCGATTCGAGCGCGTAGCACTTCACCTGCGTGTCGTCGTTCAGCACGAAGCGGGCGTATTGCTGATCGAAGTTGCGCCAGTCGTGACGCGCGCCGAGCACCGTGAGGTAGTCGTTGCGCATGCGGTCGGCGATCGCCTGGCCGTCGTACTTCTGCAGGAACGCCAGCACCGGCGCGTCCGGCGCGTCGATCCGCGCGTGGCCGCTCGAATCGAACAACTGCGGCTTGATCTGGAAGAACTCCAGATACGCAGGCGCCGGATAGCTCGGGATCATGCTGGCCAGCTGCGCTGCGCGCGCCGCGTCGTTATTGCGGGCGGCCTCGCGCAGTTGGACGAAGGTCTGGTCGTCGTTCGTGAGTTGCGAAAGGGGAAGGGGCTTGACGGCGGAGGCCGTGCTGCACGCGACGAGTGCCGCAGCGGCAAGCGCCAGACCGGCCGCGCGATATACTCGGTAAAGGCGTTTTGACATCGTTGTTTCTGGAGCGCGAATTGAACCCAAGCATAGCATGCAACCCTGCCGCGGAATCGAAAAAGGCGCTGCGTAAAATGCTATTGGAAGCGAGGCTACAAGCCGCTTCTGAGCCGGCGCACAATACCGCGCTCGCCCGGCACCTGCTCGATGCGTTAAAGCAGTACGGCGTGAATAGCGTGGGATTTTACTGGCCGCTTGCCGGCGAGTTCGACGCGCGCGCGGCGATCTCGGTGTGGCTCGCGGCAAGCGCGCAACGCGAGGCGAGCCTGCCGGTGGTCAAGGAACGTAGCGCCCCGCTTGAATTTCACGCATGGACCCCCACCACGCCGATGAGGATCGGCCACCACAAGATCGGCGAGCCCACGTCCGGGCGCATTGTGATTCCGCAACTGCTGTTCGTGCCGTGCGTGGGCTTCGATTCGCATGGCTACCGGCTCGGTTACGGCGGCGGCTATTACGATCGCACGCTGGCTGCCTGGCCGGGAGAGACCAAGCCGATCACGGTCGGCATCGCATATGAAGCATGCCGCACGCAGGCATTTCTACGCGAAGTCCACGACATTCCGCTCGACCTGATCGTCACAGAGGCGGCGCTCTACCCGCGCCCGGTGGACTGAGCATCTGGCACGCGCCGCGCCGCCGCAAAACATACAGCCCTGCCTTATAAAGACGCTGCCGCCCGCGCCGCCGTGTCGTAAAGACCGGACGCGTTACGCATCAACTGCGCCGCTTCGCCGATCTGCTCGTTGGTCAGGCCACTTTCCTTCAGCGTCGAAATCAGACAGCTTTCGCGCACCTCGCGATATTTCAGACAGAGCTCGCGGCCTACATCGGTCGCCGAGAAGAACACTTCCTTGCCGGTCTTTTCGCTTTTTACATACCCTCTAGCTACGAGCTTCTTCAACGCGTAGGTGGCGACGTGCGTGTCCTCGATGTTCAGCACGAAGCAGATGTCCGCCAGCTTCTTGCGTCGCTCGCGATGGCTGACGTGGTGCAGCAGCGAGACCTCGATGGCAGTCATGTCCTTTTCGCCTGCCGCCGACATGCAGCGCACCATCCATCGGTTGAATGCATTGCCCGCCATGATGAGCGCGTACTCGAGTTCGGACAGTTCCGCGCTGGTTTCAGACACGAGATGTTCCGAGGAGACGATCTTGGTGGGATGGCGCGACATGGTGACGATTCTCGAGAGACAGGTTGGGAAGGTGTCGGGAGTGTACGACGCGCGTTCGATCCCAGGGAGCCTGGCAAAAACGCTTATTGAGAAATTGTTGATATTTTATTGATAATGTACGCTTCAACCGTCGCCTGCCCGATGCCGTTAACCGTTCAAAGGGTGTGCTGTGCCCGAATCCTCCGACTCGACCTGGGCTGTTAATCCATGAGCCAACCAAGAATCTTTCCGCTCGGCGATACCGCGCTAGTCTGCGAAGCGCCGCCGCCCGCCACGCTGGAATGCCAGCGGCGCGTGTGGGCGGCCGCCGAGGCCGCGCGCGACTGGCCGCATGTGCTGGAGGTGGTGCCGGGCATGAACAACCTTACGCTCGTCTTCGATCCGCTCGAGGCCGACCGTGACGCGCTGGTGGGCCACCTTCAGGCGGCCTGGGATGCGGTGAGCGACGCGCCCGCGCCCGGCCGCGAAGTCGAGATTCCGGTGCAGTACGGCGGCGAGTTCGGCCCCGATCTGCAGGCGGTCGCCAATCACACGGGCTTGAGCGTGCGCGAGGTTGTCGAACGTCATTCGCAGGGCGAGTACGTCGTGTTCTTTCTCGGCTTCCAGCCTGGCTTCGCCTATATGGGCGGGCTCGAAGCCGCGCTGCACACGCCACGCCGCTCATCGCCTAGGCTGGAAGTGCCGGCGGGGTCCGTCGGCATCGGCGGCGAACAGACCGGCATCTATCCGGCCACTTCGCCCGGCGGCTGGCAGTTGATCGGCCGCACAGAACTGCCGCTGTTCGACCCGGCGCGCCGCCCGCCCACGCTGTTGCAGCCGGGCGACCGGGTGCGCTTCACCATCGCGGGGATACACGCATGATCGATGTGATTCGCGCGGGTCTGTTGACCACGATTCAGGATCTCGGCCGTCACGGCTACCGTCATCTCGGCGTCGCGATGGGTGGCGCGCTCGATCGTCTGTCGCTCGAAGTCGGCAACCGGCTGGTCGGCAATCGCCCCGATGCTGCGGGGCTGGAAATCACCTTCGGTCCGACCGTGCTGCGCTTTCTGCGCGCCACGCGGGTCGCTATCACCGGGACCGAATTCGGCGCGACGCTCGACGGCAAGCCGGTCTATTCGTGGTGGAGCCTGCCGGTGCAGGCCGGCCAGGAACTGGTGCTCAACGCGGCGAAGCGCGGCATGCGCGGCTATGTGTGCGTGGCGGGCGGCGTCGACGTGTTGCCGATGCTCGGCTCGCGCAGCACCGATCTCGCCGGTCATTTCGGCGGACTCGGCGGCCGCGCGCTGCGCGACGGCGACCGCCTGCCGGTCGGCGCGCCGCCGCAGCGCGGCCATCTCGGCTTTACGCCCGAGGCGCCCGAGTTCGGCGTGAAGGCGCCCGCCTGGTGCAAGTTCGTGCTGGTTCACGAGCCGCTGCGGCGTGGCCGTCATCCGTCGGGCGTGCCGTGGGCCGTGCCGATCCGCGTACTGCGCGGACCGGAATACGACAGCTTCACCGATGAAGCCCACGAGTCGTTCTGGTCCGATGAATGGCTCGTCACGCCGAACAGCAACCGCATGGGTTACCGCCTGGCGGGCAACGAGCTCAAGCGCACCCGGAAAACCGAGCTGCTTTCGCACGCGGTGCTGCCTGGCACGATTCAGGTGCCGCCGAACGGCCAGCCGATCGTGCTGATGAGCGACGCGCAAACCACCGGCGGCTATCCGAAGATCGGCGCGGTGATCCAGGCCGATCTCTGGAAGCTCGCGCAGGTGCGCCTGAACGCCGCCGTCCGTTTCATCCCGACGACGCCTTACGAGGCACGTCAGGCTTTACTGGAAGAACGCACGTATTTGCGGCAGATCGACGCCGCGATCGCGATGCATGAGGAACGCTGCGCGCGGCAAGCGGCCGTCGCGGCACTGTAATGATGAACGCCCCGACCTGGCGCTTCGCGCCAGCCCCTGCCGAGGGGGCCCAAGAAAACTTGGGGCGGCGCGGCGTTTTCTTGAAGAGCAGAGGAGCACCATGAAAATCGATTTGAACGCCGATCTTGGCGAAGGCTGCGGGTCCGACGAGGCACTGCTCGATCTGGTCAGCTCGGCGAACATCGCCTGCGGCTGGCACGCGGGCGGCGCCAACGCGATGCACGATTGCGTGCGATGGGCGGTGCAGAAAGGCGTGTCGATCGGCGCGCATCCGAGCTTCAACGATCCGGAGAATTTCGGCCGCAAGGAAATGGATCTGCCGGCCAACGACATCTACGCGGGCGTGCTGTATCAACTCGGCGCACTGTCGGCGATTGCCCAGGCCGAGGGCGGGCGCATCGCGCACGTCAAGCCGCACGGCGCGCTGTACAACCAGGCCTCGCGTGACAACAAGATCGCCGACGCGATCGTCTCGGCGGTGCACGATTTTGATCCGTCGGTGGCGGTCTTCGCGCTTGCCAACAGCGGTCTCGTAACGGCCGCGCGCAACGTCGGTCTGGTCGCTATCGAAGAAGTCTTCGCCGATCGCGGCTATCGCGCGGACGGCTCGCTGGTGCCGCGCAAAGAACCCGGCGCGCTGCTCGACGACGAAGACGAAGTGTTGACGCGCACGCTCGCAATGATTCGCGAGCAACGCGTGCAGGCCGTGGACGGCCAATGGGTGCCGCTGAATGCGCAGACCATCTGCCTGCATGGCGACGGTCCGCATGCGCTGGCGTTCGCGCGGCGCATCCGCGGTGCGCTGCAGGACGCGGGCATCGAGGTCCACGCAGCCGGCGCCGCCCGCGCCTGAAGCGCCGGCCGACCCGCGAGCCGGACAGCGCGATTCAAGCCTGGTGCACGTTGGAACGCCCCGCTCCACGCGGGGCGTTTGCCAGGTACAGGACGCATTGCAGTACCCGCAGTCAATCAGCAGGTGCAGGTGTAGATGCAGGTGTAGCGAAGCAAACGCGGCCATCAAGAGCCGTGGCAACAAGACGGCGTCTGGACCACCCGGCGCCGGCCCACGTGAGCCGTCACAAGCGGCGAGGTTGAAACCCTGTTTGGAGATCCAGATGCAGTCAACAGTCAGTCTATGGCCGCTCATTGGCGTGGCCGTCATCATCGTCGGCTTTTTATTACGGTTCAATCCGATGCTGATCGTGGCGGTCGCCGCGATCATCACCGGCCTGGCCGCGCACTTCCCGCCTGAAAAGATTCTTGCCGAGATCGGCACCGGTTTCATCAAGACCCGCAATATCCCGTTGATCATCCTCCTGCCACTCGCCGTGATCGGTTTGCTCGAGCGGCATGGCCTGCGTGAGCGCGCGCAAACGTGGATCGGCGGCATCAAGGCCGCCACCGCCGGGCGTCTTCTGATCGTCTATCTGCTGGTGCGCGAGTTGACCGCGGCGGTCGGTTTGACCGGACTCGGCGGCCATCCGCAGATGGTGCGTCCGCTGATCGCGCCGATGGCCGAAGGCGCGACCGAAACCCGCTTCGGCAAGATCAGCGACGCGGTGCGTTTCAAACTGCGCGCGTTCTCCGCGGCGACCGACAACGTGGGCCTCTTCTTCGGCGAGGACATCTTCGTCGCGTTCGGCGCGATCGTGCTGATGACCACCTTCCTGAAGGAAGCGGGGATCATCGTCGAGCCGATTCACGTGGCCGTGTGGGGCATTCCGACCGCCATCTGCGCGTTCATCATTCACGGCTTCCGCCTGTATCTGCTCGACCGCAAGCTCGAACGCGAACTGCGCGGCAATGCCGGGGCGAGCAACGCCGCTGGTTCGTCGACGCAATCCGCTGCGGGAGACAAAGCATGACGCTCACGATTACCTATCTCTTCTGGCTGCTGGGCGTGGTGCTGCTGGTTGTCGGCGGCATGATCGTCACGGACAAGGATCACCCGCGCCGTTTCACCGCCGGCGGTTTCTGGATTCTCTACGCGCTGATCTTCCTGATCGGCGACAAGTTGCCGCCCGCCGTAGTCGGCGTGCTCGTGATCGTAATGGCGCTGATCGCCGGCTTCGGCGGCGTGACTGCCGGCAAGCCGAAAGTGCTGTCGCTCGAGGCGCGCAAGGCGAGCGCCGCGCGTCTGCGTAACAAGCTGTTCGTGCCCGCGCTGACGATTCCGGTCGTCACCGTGATCATCACACTATCGGCGAGCCATCTGGTGTTCGGCGGCATGCCGCTGATCGAGAAGGCCAACGTCACGCTGATCGGTTTCGGCATCGGCTGCGTGATCGCGCTCGCGATTGCCTGTGTGATGACGCGCGACACTGTCGGCCAGTCGATGAAGGAAACGCGCCGTCTGGTCGACGCGTTGTCGTGGGCTGCGGTGCTGCCGCAGATGCTCGGCATGCTCGGCCTCGTGTTCTCGGATGCGGGCGTGGGCAAGGCCGTCGCGCACGTGACTACGGCGTACATCAGCCTCGACTACCGCTTCATCGCGGTGGCCGTGTACTGCATCGGCATGGCGCTCTTCACCATGGTGATGGGCAACGGCTTCGCCGCGTTCCCGGTGATGACAGGCGGCGTTGGCGTGCCGATTCTGGTGGGCGTATTTCACGGCAACCCGGCGGTGATGGTCGCGATCGGCATGTTCTCCGGCTACTGCGGCACGCTGATGACGCCGATGGCCGCAAACTTCAACATGGTGCCGGCCGCGCTGCTGGAGCTGCCGGATAAGAACGCGGTGATCAAGGTGCAGATACCGACTGCGCTGACCTTGCTGATCGTGAACATCTTGCTGCTGAATTTCCTGATGTTCCTGTAAGACGCTTACCGCTGCTGTTGAGAAACACCGACGTATCGCAGGGCCTTTCTGCGATACGTCGATGAAATGGGCTCACGGCACGGCACGGATGCGACCGAATTAGGATGCGTCCGATCGTCGGGAAATGGGGGGCGACCATACGATGCTGGACGGTCTCCCATCCACACGCGCCGGTACGCGCAGCGCGCCGCCGACGCTCTCCCGCAGATTTCCATGGAACATCAATCCCAGCCTGATCGCGCGCGCAACGAGCCGCCGCACGCCGCTTACCTCGCCTCATTGATCGACGCCGCGCTCGAAGCGCATCAGGCCGGCCGGCTCGACGCCGCCGAATCCCTCTATCGCGAAGCCCTCGTGCTCGATCCCGCCCGTACGGGAGCGCTGCACTACTTCGGCGTGCTGCAATACCAGCGCGGCAATCACGACGACGCCGCCAGCCTGATGAGCCGCGCGCTCAAACTCGACCGTCACGATGCCGCCTGCTGGAGCAACCGAGGACTCGTGGCCGCCGCACTCGGCCATCTTGACGAAGCGATGATTTGCTACGACCAGGCGCTGCAACTCCAGCCTGATTTCGCCGACGCGCACAACAACTTCGGCGTCGCGCTGCAAGCGCAAGGTGACCTGGATGAAGCGATCGAACAGTACAGGTTGGCGCTGGCCTCGAACCCCACGCTGCTCGACGCGCATTTGAATCTCGGCACGGCGCTCAGCAAACTCGCGCGTTTCGACGAAGCCTTGGCGTGCTATCGCGAGGTCTTGTCGCTCGATCCGACATCGGCGGAAGCGCACTTCAACGCGGGCAATGCGCACAAAGCGCGAGGCGACCACGGCGCGGCGATCGCCAGCTTCGAGCGTGCCTTGGCGCTGCGCGCGAATTATGCGGAGGCGCACGTCAATCTGGGCAGCCTGATCGGCAAGCTCGGCGACTATGCGGGCGCCGAAGCGCATTACCGGCGCGCTGTCGCACTCAAACCGATTCCGACTCACCTCGTGTGCCTGGGCGGATCGCTCGGTGCGCAAGGCCGGTTGGACGAAGAGGAAGGTTTTTATCGCCGGGCGCTCGCGCTCGATCCGCACTACGCGGACGCGCATCAGAATCTCGCGTGGCTGTTGCTCAAGCGCGGCGACTATCAGCAGGGCTGGGCTGAATTCGCGCTGCGCTGGCGTAAGAGCGACTACGACGCGATCGCGGTGCCAGGCGTGGTCGAATGGCGCGGCGAACCGCTCGAGGGGCGTCGTCTGCTGCTGGTCGGCGAGCAGGGTTTCGGCGACCACTTCCAGTTCCTGCGCTTTGCAAGCGTGCTCGCCCAACGGGGCGCGACGGTCGACCTGTGCGTGCGCGAACCGCTGCTGCCTTGGGTCGAACGGATCGCGGGCGTGCATCGCGCCTTCAGCGGCAAGCCCGACGCCGAGTACGACTTCTGGGTGCCGATGATGAGCGTGCCGTCGTGCATCGACATGGATCTCTCCGACATTCCCGCAGACGTGCCCTATCTGTTCGCCGATAAAGCGAAGATCAAGGCATGGCGCAAACGGCTCGGCGCAGCCGACAAATCGACGCACAAAGTGGGCCTCGTCTGGGCCGGCAGTCCTACATTCGGCAACGACCGCTATCGGTCGATGACACTAACCAACCTGAGCGTGCTGAGCGAGTTGGAGAACGTAGCCTGGTACGCGCTGCAGAAAGGTCCGGCGCATGCGCAATTGGCCGACGCGCCGCCGGCTTTCCGTGCCCACGATTTCACCGCCGATCTGAACAGTTTCGAAGACACGGCCGCGTTGATCATGAACCTCGACCTGGTGATCGCCGTAGACACCGGCGTCGCGCATCTGGCGGGCGCGTTGGGCAAGCCGGTGTGGTTGATGTTGCCCGCCAATTCGGACTGGCGCTGGCTGGAAGCGCGCCGTGACTCGCCGTGGTATCCGGGGATGAGGTTGTTCCGGCAGGCCGTGCTGGGGGATTGGGCGCCGGTGGTCAAGGAAGTGACCCAAGCATTACGCGACGGCGGCTTCTAACGCCCACGCTGCGCCGAGGCCCGACGCCTGGGCGCAGCATCGCTCATACCGGGTGCAGACCAAATGCGGCTGTCCCGCGACTTAAGGACGCCGCCGCTGATGCGCCAGCATGTAGGCGCGCAACAATTTGTTGATGCGCGTCTGATAACCCTGCCCCTGCTCCTTGAACCAGCTCAACACGTCCGCATCCAGACGCATTGTCACTGCCTGCTTCGGCGGAACGTGCAATTCGGCGCGTTGAAAAAAGTCGTCGCCCAACTCGGGCAGGTCGCTCGTGTCGATTTGCGCGTCGTCCGTTTTGGCGAGCCGCTTCCAGTCTGTTCCCGATGCTTTAGCCATCATTTCACCTCTGCTCATGCCTCGATTGCCACAATGCCAGTCAATGCCAGACGCGCTGCTTGTAGTGTTTGATCTCGTGCCGCGTTGCCTTGCGTGCCGAAATGATCCGGACCACATCCACGTTGCGCTCGACATACACCGCCACGCCCACGATGGCTGCTATCCAGCCTAGCGCGACCCAACGGTCTTCGCCGTAGTCTTCCCGCGGGTCTAGCGCCGTGAGTACCGGGTGGTTGAACACGTCGATGGCATCCTGAAAATCGACGCCGTGTTTATGGATATTGATCTGATTTTTGACTTCGTCCCATTCAAACAGCACGCGCCACCTGTATTGACGTTTGTACATACATCATAGCATGCAAAGGCCGCTATGGCTGCGTGTGCCGCGAGCATTTTGCAGCACACGTGAGCGTCGGACTGGGCGCTTCAGATACCGGTTCCGATGATGGCCGAACGGCCGATCCCGCTTAGGATGCTTGCCACGATGCGTGTACTTCGTCTTAGGGCCTGACGAACCTCAGCCCGCCTCCACCACAAACCCGTGCTGTCGCAAAATCTGCAGTACGCCTTTGCGGCCACCCAGATGCAAAGCGCCGATCGCCACGAAAACCGGCTTGTTCGGCGCGGCGATCAGCAGCATCCGCGAAACGAAGCGCCGGTTGCGGTCATAGACGATCTTGTTGTCGATCGAATCGGAGATGCGTTTGTCGCGGGCCAGTTTTTCGGATTTCGCCGCCTGCCAGGCGGCGATCGCGTCGGCATCGCCCACGCGCCACAGACGGTGCAAGGTCCGCACATCCTCGACGTTTTCCGCCGGCGTCTGCACCAGATCCTGCGCCAGCATCTCGCGCTGCTGCGCGAGCGACAGTCCCGTGAACGCGCGCATCTGCTGCGACAACGTCTCCAGACCGACGATCTTGCCGCGCGTGCGGAGATAGACGTTTTGTAGTTGCGCTTCTGACCCGTACTCGGTCTGCAGGCCGGCACTCAGAGAATCGTAGGTTTCGACCAGCAACGAAGCGAGCCACGGCCGCATTTTCTTGATGGCGTCGAGCGCCGCCGGATTGCCGCGCAGCCGGAGGGCCAGCTTGTGCCACAACGGTTCGGGCAGCAGACCCGGCAGACAGTCGCGCCGGCAGACGCCGTACTTCGAGACGTCGTCTTGCGAAACCAGCAGTTCGTCGGGTGAGAGTTCGAGCGCCAACGTTGGCGAGGCGGCGAGCGCGCCGAGGATCGGTGCGCGGAAAGGCTGATTGGCGGGGTAGTCGGCGGGATCGCCGACATGCAGCGTGCCCAGCACGTAGATGGTGGTTGTGCCGCGTGTCGCGACATAGAACGGCATGCGCGCCGGCTGCGCGCGCACCGGGCCGCTCGCCGTGGTGCCCGGCAAGGCAGGCGGCGCAACGGGCGGCGGATTGAAGCCAGGCAAGCCGGCGCGTGGCGGCGCCGGCATGTTGGGCACCGGGAGCGCCGAACGCCCCGCCTGCGCGGGCGCATTGGCGGCCGCCCCGGCGGCATGCGCGATGCCGATCGGCCCCATGCCCGGAAGAAATACGGAACAAACGCCGAAGAGCGCGGCACCGGTGAGTGCACGCGCCCTCCAGCGCCACGTGAAAGCAGCACTGAGGCCGCCATCACGCAAGCGGCGCGTAAGACGACGCGCCGCCAATCCATCAGGCATCCACGTCCCCCACCTCCTCGGCGCGGTGACACGACACCTGACGGCCATCCACCTCACGCAGCTTCGGTTCTTCGCTGCGGCAGCGCTCGATCACGTACGGGCAGCGCTGATGAAACGTGCAGCCCGACGGCGGATTCAGCGGCGAGGGCATTTCGCCTTGCAGCTTGATCTTGATCGTGCGATCCGCCTCGAAGATCGAAGGCGTGGCCGACATCAGCGCGCGCGTGTACGGATGACGCGGGTTCGAGAAAATCCGCTTCTTGTCGCCGAGCTCCGCCACGCCGCCGAAGTACATCACCATCACATCGTCGGCGATATGCTCCACCACCGAGAGGTTGTGCGAGATGAACACGTAACTGGTCTTGAACTGTTCCTGCAGATCCATGAACAGATTCAGAATCTGCGCCTGGATCGACACGTCGAGCGCCGACACGGGTTCGTCGGCGACCACGATCTGCGGGTCGAGAATCATCGCGCGCGCAATCGCCACACGCTGCCGCTGACCGCCGGAGAACATATGCGGATAACGCTTCGCATGTTCGGGACGCAGGCCGACGGTGCGCATCATCTGCGCGATCCGCTCGGCGCGCTCGGTCGCGCTCAGTTGCGTGTTGATTGCGAGCGGCTCGCCGAGCGTCTGCTCGACGGTCTTGCGCGGATTCAGCGAAGCGAACGGGTTCTGGAACACCATCTGAACGCGCCGCCGCAGCGCCGCGATCTTCGCGTGATCGGCGCCGGCCACGTCTTCACCGTCGATCAGCAGACGGCCCGCCGTGGGCGCTTCGATCATGGTGAGTTGACGAGCGAGCGTCGATTTGCCGCAGCCGGATTCGCCGACCACCGCCAGCGTCTTGCCGCGATCGAGCGCGAACGAGACACCGTTGAGCGCCTTCACCGTGCCGGACGCGAACATGCCGCGCTTGACCGTGTAGTAACGCGCCAATTGCTCCGCGACCAGCACGTGATCGCCCGCATGGTCCGACTGGCGCCGCGTTTCGAGTACTGCGTTCATCGTGCGCCTCCATGGGTGTGAACGTTGGCGTCGCCGCTCAGGTTCAGGGGTTTGATGCAGCGCACGCGCGCCACTTCAGCGTGACCTTGCATCGGTGCGAGTGCGGGCCGCGCCTTCATGCAGTCGTCGACCACATATTTGCAGCGCGGCGCGAACAGACACCCTTTGGGACGGTCGTCGCGACCCGGCACCATGCCCGGCAATGCGGCAAGCCGCACGGCGCCGACATTGTGCTCGGGAATCGCCGCCAGCAACGCTTCCGTGTACGGATGATGCGGCGCGGCGAAGATGTCCGGCACTTTGTTCGTTTCGATCACTTCGCCAGCGTACATGACCGCGACGCGTTGCGCGACTTCGGACACCACCGCCAGATCGTGCGAGATCAGCACGAGCGCCATGCCGCGTTCCTTCTGCAGCTTGATCAGCAGCTCCATGATCTGCGCCTGGATCGTCACGTCGAGCGCGGTGGTCGGTTCGTCGGCGATCAGCAGCTTCGGGTTGCAGGCAATCGCCATGGCGATCATCACGCGTTGGTTCATGCCGCCCGACATCTGATGCGGAAACGAGCCGATGCGGCCTTTCGGGTCGGGAATGCCAACCTGATCGAGCAGTTCCAAAGCGCGCTTGTCCAGCGCACTGCCGCGCAAGCCTTCATGCAGCTTCAGCACTTCCTTGATCTGGTAGCCGACGGTGTAGCTCGGGTTCAGACTGGTGAGCGCGTCCTGGAACACCATCGCGATGTCTTTGCCGATGATCTTGCGGCGTTCCTTCGCCGATGCCTTCAGCAGGTTCTTGCCGTTGAAGGTGATTTCGTCGGCGGTCACGATGCCCGGTGCGTCGATCAGGCCCATCAGCGCCATCATCGTCACGCTCTTGCCCGAACCCGATTCACCGACTACGCCGACCACTTCGCCCGGCGCGACATCGAGGTTGATCCGGTCGACTGCGGGCAGCCCGTTGAAGTTCACCGCCAGATTGCGGATGGTCAATAGGCTAGACATTTAGGCCATCCTTTTCAGTTTGGGATCGAGTGCGTCGCGCAGCCCGTCGCCGAGCAGATTGATGGCGAGCACCGAGATCAGGATGGACAGACCCGGCATGGTGACGATCCACCAGGCGCTGTCGATATAATCGCGCGCCGAGGCCAGCATCGCGCCCCACTCCGCCGACGGCGGTTGCACGCCGAGGCCGAGAAAACCGAGCGCCGCGGCGTCGAGAATCGCCGACGAAAAACCCAACGTGGCCTGCACGATCAGCGGCGCGGTGCAATTCGGCAGCACTTGCGAGAACATCAGACGCAAGGTGCCGGCGCCCGCCACGCGCGAAGCCGTCACGTACTCTTTCTGCAACTCGCCCTGCGCCGACGCGCGCGTCAAACGCACATAGCCCGGCAAGGCCACGATCGCGATCGCGAGCATCGTATTGACGAGACCCGGACCGATAATCGCCACCACCGCGACGGCGAGCAGCAGCGACGGCAACGCGAGCAGCACGTCCATGATGCGCATGATCGGCGTGTCGGCCCACTTCTCGAAGAATGCTGCGATCAGACCGAGCACGACGCCCGGAATCAACGCGAGCACCACCGAGACGAAGCCGATCCAGAACGACAGCCGCGCGCCGTACATCAGACGCGAGAGGATGTCGCGGCCCGCTTCGTCGGTGCCGAGAATGAACTTCCAGTTGCCGCCCTCGAGCCATGCGGGCGGAATCTTCACGAAGTCGCGGTATTGCTCGATCGGACTGTGCGGCGCGATCAAGGGCGCGAAGATCGCGACGAAGATCAACGCCAGCACGATGACGCCGGCGCTGACCGCGCCGCGGTTACGCGAGAAATTCGCCCAGAACTCACGGGCGGCGATAGCGCGGCCACTCGGAGGAGTGACCGACTGGGGGACTGTATTTTGGATGTCTGCCATTTTCAGCTCACCTCGTATGGCGGATGCGCGGATTCAGCACGCCGTACAACAGATCGACGACGAGGTTCACAACAATGACCAGCGTGGCGATCATCAGGATACCGCCCTGCACCACCGGATAGTCGCGCCGGCCGATCGCGTCGATCAGCCACTTGCCGATACCCGGCCACGAAAACAGCGTCTCGGTCAGCACCGCGCCCGCGAGCAGCGTGCCGACCTGCAGACCGATCACCGTCACCACCGGAATCAGCGCATTGCGCAACGCATGCACGACGATCACGCGCCCCGGCGATAAGCCCTTCGCGCGCGCGGTGCGGATGTAGTCCTCGCGCAGCACTTCGAGCATCGACGAACGCGTCATGCGAGCGACGACCGCCAGCGGAATCGTGCCGAGCACGATGGCCGGCAGGATCAGATGGCTCAGTGCGGATTTGAACGCGCCTTCGTCGGTGGACATCATCGCGTCGATCAGCATGAAGCCGGTCACGTGCGGAATGTCGTATTCGACCGCGATGCGGCCGGACACCGGCGTCCAGCCGAGCTTCACGGAGAACACCATGATGAGGATCAAGCCCCACCAGAAGATCGGCATCGAGTAGCCGGTGAGCGCCGTGCCCATTACGCCGTGATCGACTACCGTGCCGCGCCGCAACGCCGCGAACACGCCCGCCGGCAAGCCGACAATCAGCGCGAAAAGCATCGCGCAGACCGACAGTTCGACGGTAGCGGGAAAGCGTGCGAGGAATTCGCCCATCACGCTGGTATTGGTGATGATCGAGGTGCCAAGGTCGCCGTGCAGGGCGCGCCCAATGTAGTGGACGTACTGCATCGGCAGGGATTCGTCGAGCCCGAGCCGGTGCATTGCCGCGGCGTGCATGGCGGGATCGACGCCGCGCTCGCCCATCATCACTTCGATGGGGTCGCCCGGTATCAGGTGAATCAGCGCGAACGCGAGGATCGTGATGCCGATGAAAGTCGGAATCACCATGCCGATGCGGCGCAAAACAAAGCGGAACATGGTTCGTCCCTATGGTCTTGGTGAAGAAAAAACGCAACCGGCGACGAGGGCTCGTGACCCCGGTCGCCGGACCATTTCGACCAGTTTTCTAACCGTGCGAAAAGCGTACTGCGTGAGCTTTACGAATTACTTGATGCTGACGCCATCGAAGCGCGCATAGCCGAGCGGTTCGATGCGCATATCCACCACCTTCTTGCTGACAGGCTGGTACACCGTGGAGTGAGCGATCGGCGAGAACGGCAGTTGCTGCGCGAAGATCTGCTGCGCCTGCATGTAAGCCGTCGTGCGCGCGCCCTGATCGGACGTGACGCGGCCCTTCTGGATCAGGTCGTCGAACGGCTTGTAGCACCACTTCGAGAAGTTGTTGCCGTTCACCGCTTCGCAGCCGAGCAGCGTGCCGAGCCAGTTGTCAGGATCGCCGTTGTCGCCGGTCCAGCCAATCAGCATCGTGTCGTCCTCGCCTGCGTGAGCGCGCTTGATGTACTCGCCCCACTCATACGTGACGATCTTTGCCTTCACGCCGATCTTGGCCCAGTCGGCCTGGATCATTTCCGCCATCAGACGGGCGTTCGGGTTGTACGCGCGCTGCACCGGCATCGCCCACAGCGTGATGTCGAAGCCGTTCGGATAGCCAGCCTTGGCCAACAGGGCCTTGGCCTTGTCCGTATCGTAGGACGCGCTCTTCAGGTTCTTGTCGTACGACCATTGAGTCGGCGGCATCGGATTCGTGGCAGCCTGGCCCGCGCCCTGGTACACCGAGTCGATGATCGCCTTCTTGTTGATCGCCATGTCGAGCGCCTGACGCACTTCGACCTTGTCGACCGGCTTGTGCGTCACGTTGTACGCGAGGTAGCCGAGGTTGAAGCCCGGTTGCGACGGCATTGCGATGTTCGCTTCAGCTTTCAGCGGCGCGATGTCGGCCGGACGCGGATAGCTCATCACCTGGCATTCGTCGCGCTTGATCTTCTGCACACGCACGCCGGCGTCCGGCGTGATCGAGAAGATCAGCTTGGAGATCTTCACCGTGTTCGGCTTCCAGTAATCCGGATTGCCGTCGAAGCGGATCGTCGCGTCTTTCGTGTAGCTGCGGAAAATGAACGGACCCGTGCCGACCGGCAACTGGTTGATGTCGGCGGCCTTGCCGGCCTTCATCAACTGATCGCCGTATTCACCCGAGAGGATCGACGCGTATTCCATCGCCAGATTCTGGATGAACGGCGCGTTGACTTCCTTCAGCGTGAACTTGACCGTGTACGGGTCGACCTTTTCGACGCTCGTGATCAGCTTGTCGAGGCCCATGTCCGTGAAGTACGGGAACTGGACCGGGTAAGCCTTATGAAAGGCCGAGTTCGCATCCAGCATGCGCTGGAACGTGAACACGACGTCGTCCGCATTGAATTCGCGCGTCGGCTTGAAGAACGACGTGGTCTGGAACTTCACGCCATGACGCAGATGGAACGTGTACGTCTTGCCGTCCGCGGACACGTCCCACTTTTCGGCGAGGCCCGGTTCGACCTTGGTGCCGCCGCGTTCGAATTCGACGAGGCGGTTGTAGACGGTGAACGTGTTAGCCGTGAAATCGGTGCCCGTGGTGTATTGGGCCGGATCGAAACCCGCAGGGCTGCCTTCTGAGCAGTAGACCAGGGTTTTGTTCGGAATCTCAGCGCGCGCGACACTTGCGCCCACCATCGATGCCGCTGCAGCTGCGACGAGCGTCGTAACACGCGCGGCGCGCAACAGATTGTTTTGCTTCATGTTTCCTCCAGGTTCGTGGCCGGCTCCCGCCGGCGTAGCGCGATATTACTTGAGCTTGGCTCACAGCACCAAGCGGAGGAAATTCCCTGTGTCGATCGGAGTTAGCGCTTTAGCGGTTACTCCGATCCCACGCAGCGCGGACGATCGGAAACCATTCGGGCATAGGAGCAGCCGCACGCCGGCGCTTGCCGGAACGTGCGGCTTTAGAAGGTCGTCTCAGCAAAAATACGACCTGCCGGTGTTATTTCAGGCCCACGTTCATGAATTGCGTCGGACCGAACGGGTCGATCTTGAAGCCTGTGACGTTCTTGCTGATCGGCTGGTACACCGTGGAGTGGGCGATCGGCGTGAACGGAACCTGATCCTTGAAGATCTCCTGGGCTTGAGTATAGGCACTGGTGCGCTGGGACAGATCAGTCGTACTACGGCCCTTTTTGATCAGATCGTCATAAGGTTTGTAGCACCATTTGGAAAAGTTACTGCCGCTGACTGCGTCGCAACCCAGCAATACCCCAAGCCAGTTATCCGGATCGCCATAATCGCCCGTCCAGCCGATCAACATCGCTTCATGCTCGCCGGCATGGGCACGGCGAATATATTCACCCCATTCGTAAGTCGCGATCTTCACCTTGACGCCGATCTTTGCCCAATCGGATTGCAGCATTTCCGCCATCAGGCGCGCGTTCGGGTTATAAGGCCGCTGAACCGGCATGGCCCACAATGTCAGATCGAAACCGTCCGGATAACCCGCCTGCTTCAGCAGCGCTTTGGCTTTTTCCGTGTCGTACGGAGCGTCCTTCAGATTCTTGTCGTAGCCCCACTGGGTCGGCGGCATGGGGTTGGTTGCCGTCTGGCCCGCGCCCTGATACACCGACTCGATAATCGCTTTCTTATTGATCGACATATCGAGCGCGCGGCGCACCAGCACGTTGTCGAGCGGCTTCTTGGTCGTGTTGTAGGCGATATAGCCGAGGTTGAAACCCACCTCGTTCGGCATGACGAGCGACGCATCGGTTTTCACCGTCGGAATATCGGCGGGACGCGGATACGCCATCACTTGGCATTCGCCACGTTTGAGTTTCTGCAGACGCACGGCCGGATCGACGGTAATTGCGAATATCAGCTTGCCGACTTTGACGACGCCCGGCTTCCAGTAATCGGGATTACCGTCGAAGCGAATCGTGTCGTCCTTCGTATAGCTGCGGAAAATGAACGGGCCGGTGCCGACCGGATATTGATTGATATCCGACGCTTTACCCGCTTTCAATAGCTGATCGCCGTATTCCGCCGAGAGAATCGACGCGAACGGCATCGCGATCTGTTGTAGAAACGGCGCGTCGACTTCCTTCAGCGTGAATTTAACCGTGTACGGGTCGACCGCTTCGACCTTCGCGATGTTCTTGGAAAGGCCCAGATCGGTGAAATAGGGAAATGGCACCGAGTACGCCTTGCGGAACGGCTGCTCCGGGTCGAGCATCCGCTGGTACGTGAAGACGACGTCGTCCGCATTGAACTCGCGCGTCGGCTTGAAGAACGCCGTGGTCTGGAACTTCACGCCGTGGCGCAAATGAAACGTATAGGTCAGCCCGTCCGGCGACACGTCCCATTTTTCCGCGAGGCCCGGTTCGATATCCGTGCTGCCGTGCGCGAACTCGATCAGGCGGTTATAGACCGTGTACGACCCCGCGCTGAACTCGACGCTGGTGGTGTATTGCGCACTGTCGAAGCCCGCCGGACTGCCCTCGGAGCAGAACACGAGGGTCTTGTCGGGCAGCTTGGCCGCGTCCGCGACGGCGGGCGAAAGCCCGGCGCTCAGAACCGCACAGACGCTCAGCGCCGGAAGGCAGGTTTGGCGAACTGCAAACAGCAACTTGGATACCGTCATCACGTTCTCCGCACAGCAGCCACGTCAGCTGCGCTTTGATCATAGACAGCACAAAAATCGGGTTCAATCCGGGCTTACGCGCCGCAAGCTTCACTCGGGCCGGCTCGCTTGTTGCGACGCAGCAGCCGTTGCGGCCGATTTCGCGCGTCGGAATCGTCGTGCCTGCTTCATTCGCCCGCGGCTTGCGCGGCAGTCGCATAGTATTCGCGCGCAAGCCCCGGCGCCCGTTCCGCGCCATTTGTGGCGTCCATTCGCCGCGCGAAAAAAACCGCGCGACCGAATGAGCCGCGCGGTTTCGTCTCAACAACGTGATTCGGCCTTAAACGGCCAACCGTTCGCAGATCGCTTTGGTCGCCGCGGCGCCGTTCAGCGTGTAGAAGTGCAGACCCGGCACTTTGGCGTCGATCAGACGCCCGCACAGGTCCGTCACCACATCCAGCCCGAACGCGCGAATCGACTCGCGGTCGTCGCCGAAGCTTTCCAGCCGGCGCGCGATCCAGCGCGGCACTTCAGCGCCGCACATCTCCGAGAAACGCATCAGTTGCGAGAAGTTCGTGATCGGCATGATGCCCGGCACGATCGGCACATCCACGCCGAGCTTCCTCGCGTCATCGACGAAACGGAAGTACGCGTCCGCGTTGAAGAAGTACTGCGTGATCGCCGAATTGGCGCCGGCTTTCACCTTGCGGGCAAAGTTGTCCAGATCGTGACGCGGCGAGCGCGACTGCGGGTGGTATTCCGGGTAGCCGGCCACCTCGATCCAGAACCAGTCGCCGAACTCGGCGCGGATGAAGCTCACCAGTTCCGACGCGTAACGCAGCTCGCCGACCTCGCCCATGCCGGACGGCAGATCGCCGCGCAGCGCGACGATATGCCGAATGCCATGCGCGCGGTACTCGTTGAGGATCGCGCGCAGGCTCTCTTTCGACGAGCCGATGCACGACACGTGCGGCGCCGCTTCGAGCCCTTCCTTCGCCATATCGACGACGGTATCGAGCGTGCCCTGTTGCGTCGAGCCGCCGGCGCCGAACGTGACGGACACGAACTTGGGCTTGAGCGTGGCGAGCTGGGCGCGCGTGGCGCGCAGCTTGTCGACGCCTTCCTGCGTTTTCGGCGGGAAGAATTCGAATGATAGTTCGATCGGGTTCATGATTCAGTGGGTCAACCGAGACTGCGGTTGCCGAAAATAAGCGCGGACAGGAGCCATGAAACGATGCTGTACAGGATCGAGCCGAAGAACGCCGACCAGAAACCCGACACTTCGAACCCCTTCAGGAGCGACGCGCACAGCCAGAAGCACAGCGCATTGACGACCAGAATGAAGAGTCCGAGCGTGAGAATCGTGACGGGCAGCGTCAAGAGGATCAGCAGCGGCCGCAGGATCGTGTTGATCAACCCGAGCACCACCGCGACGATCAATGCGGTGCCGAAACTGCGGATATGAATCGACGGAACGAGGTAGGTGATGATCAGGAGCGCAAGCGCGTTGATCAGCCAGGTCAGCAGCACGGTCATGTAGAGCTCCTTTGGCAGGATGTCCGATAGCGGGAAAAAGCGCGTAACAGGGAGCGGGAGGCGGCATGGCAAACAAAGCGGCGCATGATGCGCCGCCCTGTCGTCAAACTGTCATGCTGTCAAACCGCACGCGGCGCGCTTAATAGCGGTAGTGGTTCGGCTTGAACGGACCGTTCTTGTCGACGCCGATGTAGCCGGCCTGATCGTCCGACAGCACGGTCAGATTCGCGCCGATGCGCGCCAGATGCAGGCGTGCGACCTTTTCGTCCAGATGCTTCGGCAACACGTACACCTTGTTCTCGTACTTCTTGCCTTGCGTGAACAGTTCGATCTGCGCGAGCGTCTGGTTCGTGAACGAATTCGACATCACGAACGACGGGTGGCCCGTCGCGCAACCCAGGTTCACGAGGCGGCCTTCAGCCAGCAGGATCACGCGCTTGCCGTCCGGGAAAATGATGTGGTCGACCTGCGGCTTGATGTTGTCCCACTCGTACTGACGGGTCGACGCCACGTCGATTTCCGAGTCGAAGTGACCGATGTTGCAGACGATCGCGTTGTGACGCATCGCCTTCATGTGGTCGTGGCCGATCACGTGATAGTTGCCGGTTGCCGTCACGAAGATGTCGGCCTTGTCGGCCGCGTATTCCATCGTCACGACGCGGTAGCCTTCCATCGCCGCCTGCAGCGCGCAGATCGGATCGATTTCGGTGACCCACACGGTCGCGCCCAGACCGCGCAGCGATTGCGCGCAGCCCTTGCCCACGTCGCCGTAACCGGCAACCACGGCGATCTTGCCCGCGATCATCACGTCAGTTGCGCGTTTGATACCGTCGACCAGCGACTCACGGCAGCCGTACAGGTTGTCGAATTTCGACTTGGTGACCGAGTCGTTGACGTTGATCGCCGGGAACGGCAGGCGGCCTTCTTTTTCCATCTGATACAGACGGTGCACGCCGGTCGTGGTTTCTTCCGTCACGCCCTGGATGTGCGCGAGGCGCGTGGAGTACCACGTCGGGTCGGCGTCGAGGTGCGAAGCGATCGACTTGTACAGCGCGACTTCTTCCTCGTTGGTCGGCTTCGAGATCACCGAGCGGTCTTTCTCGGCCTTCGAGCCGAGGATCAGCAGCAACGTGGCGTCGCCGCCGTCGTCGAGGATCATGTTGGCGAATTCGCCGTTCGGCCATTCGAAAATGCGGTGCGAGAATTCCCAGTATTCGTCGAGCGACTCGCCCTTGAACGCGAACACCGGCGTGCCGGCCTTGGCGATCGCCGCAGCGGCGTGGTCTTGCGTCGAGAAGATGTTGCACGATGCCCAGCGCACATCGGCGCCGAGCGCCGTCAGCGTCTCGATCAGCACGCCGGTCTGGATCGTCATGTGCAGCGAACCTGCGATGCGCGCGCCCTTCAGCGGCTGCTGCGCCTTGTACTCTTCGCGCGTCTGCACGAGACCGGGCATTTCCGTCTCGGCGATGTTGAGTTCCTTGCGGCCCCAGTCGGCAAGCGACATGTCGGCAACAACGAAATCCTGGGAATTTTTGGAATCGATAACTGCGGCGTTCATCACGCCCTCCTTTCTAAGTAGTGACTAGAAATTTGACGTGAGCGCGGTTCGATGCGGTGGATGGGAAAGCGCTAGGCGCATCCGAGCCCTCCGATTGAAGTCTCCGAGCCTGGCGGGCGGCCGGCGAATATGCTGATTCGCGGTACCCGTCGCAACGCTCCTCGGAGACGAACGGCGATTGTAGCAAATCGAGATGGCTTCGGGGCGCGCGTGTTTTCTTGTGTTTCGTGTATGCGCAAAGCCGACGCGATAGATGCCGCGCGGCCTACGACGCGGCGGCCTCGGCCGTCACGTTCGCCGTGCGCAATTGCGCGATGCCGGCGCGCGCGGTATCGAGGCACTGCCGGGAAACGCGGAACGCTTCGGCGACATCGGCGGGATCCGGAATCTGCAGTCCGAGCGCGATACGGAAGTAGCGTTCGGCGTGAATGCCCGCGTGATAATGCATCCGCACGCGCTTCACGTCGTTCAGCCGCTTGTTGCCGAAAATCTCGCGCAGCGCCCACGAAAACGCACCGTCTTCGCCGCCGATACGGCGAAACGCATCGTCCATCGGAAAGCCGCCGAGCGCGAGATAGACCGCGCGGCGAATGAACAGGCCGCTCGGCACCGTATTGCTGAGCGTCGCAGCGTGCGCGGCGAAGTCAGGGTGAGCCGTGAGGTCGCGCGGAAAATCCGCGTATTCGACGTCGAGCCGCACGGACACTTCCTTCGGGTTTTGCGCGAGGAACGCGCTCGCGGCGGCGAGGGCACCGGGCAGATATTCGTCGTCGGCGTCGAGGAAGGCGATCAGATCGTGCGACGCATGCAACGCGCCCCAGTTGCGCGCTCGCGCCGCACCGCCGTTATAGGGCATTCGCAGCAGACCGACGCGCGCGTCGAGGCGGCCGAATTGGGCCACGATGTCCGCGGAGGCATCGGCCGAGCCGTCGTCCACCACAATGATCTGCGTGGCCTCAGGCTGGATCCGGCAACTTTGCAAAGCACGCGCGAGCGTCGCTGCGCCGTTGTAGCAGGGAATGATGATGGAGATGGGCGTCATGATGAACGGGTGCGATTGTCGGGTCGTCGGTGGAGATCCGCAGATGTTATTCCGCTTGCGGCCCTGTCCATCTTGAAATGGATGTGGCGTCCCCAGGTCGGCAGTCGCCGACGCGGACACTTCGACCGCGCTGCCCACAGTGACACCGTCGGTCCGCGCAATCCCATAGGTTGCGCTCAACATAAACACCATGACTTACAATCGTCCAGATCATTCCAATTTGGAATTCCGGAGTCTGAGATCGTGGAACTACGTGCGCTGCGGTATTTCGTCGAAGTGGTGCGTCAGCAGAGTTTCACCGTCGCCGCCGAGCAGATGTTCGTCACGCAGCCGACCATCAGCAAGATGGTCAAGTCACTGGAGGATGAAATCGGCTCCCCGCTGTTGTTGCGCGACGGGCGCCAGATGGTGTTGACCGACGCCGGCCGGATCGTCTACCAACGCGGCCAGGACGTACTGGCGGCGCACGCGCAATTGCAGGCCGAATTGAACGATCTCGGCACGCTCGGCCACGGCGAGCTCACCATCGGCATTCCGCCCATGGGCGGTTCGCTCTTCACACCGGCCATCGCCGCGTTTCGCCAGCGCTATCCGAAAATCGAATTGAAGCTGTTCGAGCAGGGCTCACGCGCCATCGAGACGGCGCTGATCAACGGTGAACTGGAATTGGGCGGCGTGTTGCAACCGGTCGACCCGGAAAATATCGACGTGCTGCCCATGACGCGTCAACTGCTGTGGTTGGTCGCGCGCACCGGCTCTAACTGGGACGATCTGCACGAAGTGCCGCTCGCGCAACTCGCCCACGAGCCGTTCGTGTTCTACGGCGAAAGTCTCGCGCTCAATGATGTCGTGCTGAACGCGTGCCGTACCGCCGGCTTTGCGCCGACCATCGTCGGGCGCAGCGGGCATTGGGATTTCATGGCGGCGCTGGTTTTGGCCGGTGTCGGCATCGCGCTGTTGCCGGCGCCGTATTGTCGGCATCTCGACCCTGCGCAGTTCACCTGCCGGCCGGTGGTGGAACCGGAGATTCCGTGGGAAATGGCAATCGGCTGGCGCCGCAATGGTTATCTGTCGCACGCCGCGCGCGCGTGGCTCGAGGTCGCCCGTGAGGCGTTGCCCGGCCAGGCCGGCGACGATTTCATGCTCGGGCCGGGCATTGGCGTGAGCGGCATCACGACGCCGTTTCCGACGCCGCCGGCCAAATGACACGATGCCGCCCGGCGTGAACCGGGCGGCATGTCTCGCACGCTCGTTCCGGCCGTGCTTACTGTTGTTGTGCGACGAACTCGATGCGGCGGTTGGCGAAGCGGCCGCTCGCCGTGTCGTTGCTTGCGACCGGACGCACCTGCCCGTAGCCTTGTGCGATCAGCGAATCAGCCGGCACGCCCGTCTTGACGAGATAGGCGCGCACCGCTTCGGCACGTTGTTTCGACAATTGCAGATTGGCTTGTTCGCCGCCCACGTTGTCCGAATAGCCCGCCACTTCCAGCCGTGCCGTCTTGCCGTTGCCTGCGCAGGCGTTCAGCACGCGCGCCGACTGGTTCAGATCTTCCACCGCCGAGGTCGGCACATGCGCGCTGGCGCTTGCGAAGTTGATCACCTGCAGGTTCAGCACCTTGACCACGTCTGCGGTCACGCACGAGCTATCCGGCGAGAGCAGGCTCTTGATCGCGCTGCGGAAGCTCTCGTTGGCATCGGCGACAGCGTGCGCGACGTCGAACGAACCGATCTGATACGACGCGCCGAACAGCGATTTCAGCTTGTCGAGCCAGCCGAGCTTCTTGTCCGCTGCGGGGCCGCTCAGTTCGATGTGCGTGCCGACCACTTTCACTTCCGCGCCGGGCAGCGACAGCAGCGGCAACAGGCCGTCGAAATGGACCAGCCAGTCGGCCGGCTTCGTGGCCGGATCGACCGTGATGTTCGGCACGAAGTTGTATTGACCGAGGCGCTTGGTCAACTCATCCATCAGTTGATTTTTTTCGGCTTCACTGCCGACCGTAGCGGTGAGCGTCGGTTTGCCGGCGGTGTCGACGGTTAAGCTGAGCTGGCTGTCCTGGGTCGGCGCGGGTGCGGCGGCCGGTTGCTGCGCGTCGCTTGCGCCGCTTGCTGAGCTCGCGGGCGTCACTGCGCTGGCTTCCGACGCCAACGCCGCTGCGTCGCTGGCGGCGGCCAAAGCGGCCGAAGCCTGAACCGGCGCCGAAGCCGGCTGCGCGGTGACCGCTGCTTCGGAACTGCTGTGCCCGTCAGCGCGGCTGACGCTCTGCTGGCTTTGGCAGCCGCGCAGAAACAGAAAAGCCAGCACCGCCGCGACGACCGCGAGCAGCCACCACAGCCACGTGTGCGAGCGGCGCTCTTCGCGCACCACGGCGCCCACCGGCACGTGGATGTTCGACAACGCGTCGGCCACCGGTTTGGCCGCGGGCGTCGGATGATCGATATGCGACGAAACGGCCTTCAACTGCGCCAGAATGTTGCCGGCAAACGCGCCGAGCCCGCTCAGGCCGAGCGCGGCCATCAGGCGATCGTTCAGATAAGGCGTAATGAGCGGCAGTTGATGGCCCAGCAACGTCGGCAACTGACCGGCGTTGCCCTGACCTTCGAGACAATGCCGCTTCAGCAAGCCGAGCAGGGTTGCACCGACGATGCCCGTCATGGCATGCGTGGCGTGCGCCGGCACCCCGGTTTGCGAGGCGACCTCATCGCTCAGTGCGTCGACGCGGCGGTCCAGTGCGCGTTCGAGCAACTGCCGCCCGGCCATTTCCAGTTGGCTTACGCCGTTCGTGCTGCCGATCAGGTGTGGCAGCTGTTCGGCGATATGGCCGTTCACTTCCGGCGAGAGGATCGTAGCGAAAAGCGAACGCGCGCCGTCAAGCGTCGCGCCCTTTTGCATCAGGCCGGCGACGAGTGCCGGCGCCGTGGTGGCCAGCACCTTTTGAGTCGCGTCCGGCGGCAGCCCGAAGCGCCCCGCTAGCTGCCGCACGACACCGTCCGTCATGGCGGACTGAATCAATTGAATTGCGTTGATGCTCATCGCTTCGCTTCCTAGAGTTCCCGAACGCGTCACCTGACGCGCTCCTTTTTGCGGCGCGATTATAGGTTTCGGGAAATCTCATAAACGAAGTGGCACAAATTATGACGAATTGGCAGACGTTCGCCCAGGTTGTCTCATATTTAGCAGCATTATCTGAACTATCGCCGGAAACTCAGCCGGTGTTCGTCGCCACGCCAGCTCTGCTGATCGACGCCATTTTCAGTTCCGCTTGCGACTCGCGACGCGCCGCCGCGATCAGCTCGGCCGCGCGCTCGCCGATCATCACCGTCGGCGAATTGGTGTTGCCGCCGATCAGCGTGGGCATCACCGAAGCATCGACGACCCGCAGCCCCGTGACGCCTCGCACCCGCAATTGCGGATCGACCACCGAGCGTGCGTCGCCGCCCATCCGGCAAGTCGCCACCGGGTGATAGATCGTGTCGGCATGCTCGGCGATCGTGCGACGCAACTCCGCGTCCGACTGCCCGGGATGCGTGTACAACTCGCTGCCGCCATGCAACGCGAGCGAAGGCGCATCGAGAATGCGCCGCGCCATCCGTGCGCCGTCCACCAGCAGATCGAGATCGCGCGGGTCGCTGAAAAAGCGCGGGTCGATCACCGGTGCGGTGCGCGCATCGGCGCTTGCCAGCGTCACCGTACCGCGGCTGTGCGGGCGCAATACGCACACATGCAGCGAATAACCGTGGCCCCAATGCATGTGACGGTTGTGATCGTCGACGATGGCCGCACAGAAATGCAGTTGCACATCCGGCCGGTCGAGCGTCGGATTGCTCTTCAGAAAACCGCCCGCCTCGGCGACATTGCTCGACAGCATGCCGCGCCCGTGGCGCATGAAAGTGACGAATTGCGGCAGCATCCGCGCGATGCCTCGAATCGAAAACCCAGTCGGTTCGATCGACGAAACCCGTTTGTTGATCGTGAAATCGATGTGGTCGATCAGGTTCTGGCCGACCTCCGGCGCGTCGTGCAGCACGGCAATGCCAAGCGACTGCAGATGCGCCGCCGGTCCGATGCCCGAGCACATCAGCAGTTGCGGCGAATTGAATGCGCCAGCGGCGAGCACCACCTCCGCGCGTGCTTCGAGCGTTTCCGTGCGGCCGCCGCGCACGATCTCCACGCCGCTCGCGCGCTTGCCGTTGAAGGCCACGCGCAGCACCGTTGCGTCGGCGATCGTGTGCAGGTTGGGACGCTCGCGGTCGTAGATATAGGCGCGCGCCACGCTGCAACGGCGTCCGTCGCGCTGCGTCACCTGATAGAAGCCGATCCCTTCCTGGTCCGCGCCGTTGAAGTCGCTATTCGGCTTGTATCCGGCTTCCATCGCCGCCTGCACGAAACGCCGCGAAAACGGATTCTGATAGCGCAGATCGGAGACGGTGAGTGGGCCGCTGTCGCCATGCCATGCATCGGCGCCGCGCTGGTTGCCTTCGGCGCGGCGGAAATACGGCAGCACCTCCGACCACGACCAGCCTTCGCAGCCCAGTTCCGCCCATTCGTCGTAATCGAGCGGATGGCCGCGCGTATAGATCATCGCGTTGATCGCGCTCGATCCACCGAAGCCGCGCCCGCGCGGCTGATACCCTTGCCGTCCGGCGAGCCCCGGCTGCGGCGTGGTCAGATAACCGTAATTGGTCTTGAGTTTGTGCGGCACCACGGCCGCCACGCCCACAGGCATGTTGACGAACAGATTGCGATCCGTGTGCGGGCCGGCTTCGATCAGGGCGATCGTCGCGTCCGGGCAGCTATCCGCAAGACGGCTCGCCAGCGCACAACCGCCCGAGCCGGCGCCGACGATGATGTAGTCGTATTGCATCCGCTCCTCCTGATGGGCTCGCGTTGCTCGCGCACCCTTGTCTCGTGCACACTTGTCTACGTGTGTTTCATTGGCATTGTAGGGAGCGTTCGGATGGCGCGGCGGCTTCGCGTCAGAGCGATTCCTCTAAACGGAACGGGCGTCGCGACCCTATGATGAAAGACGCGCTGGCGCCCGCCGGGCGGCCGCGCACAGCATTCAAACACGGCGCCGTATGCGCCGTCCTCTCAGCGCGCGGCACGGCACGCGGCGATCAAACAGCGCAGCACCGACCGACGCCGGCGAGCATGCGTTGAATGGAGACAGCAGATGGAACGGCACAGCTTCGGCCAGACTCACGAGGTGACCAATCAGGTTCCGCCGCTAGCGGACTACAACCTGTTTTCCAGTGACGCCGCGTTGTCGGCCGCCCTCGAACGCGACGGCGCCGGGTGGCATCGCGGCGCGCTGTTGCGGCACGGTGCGGCGCTCACCACGCCGGACACGCTGGCGCTCGCCGAACTGGCCAACCGCCATTCGCCTGAACTATTCACGCATAGTCCGCGCGGCGAGCGCATCGACGCGCTGGAGTTTCATCCTTCGTGGCATACGCTGCTCTCGCTGCTGCGTGGCGAAGGTCTCCACGCGCTGCCGTTTTCCGATCCGCAACGCGGCGCGATGGTGGCGCGCTGCGCCGGTTACTTCCTGCATGCGCAAATCGAATCCGGCTCGCTCTGCCCGCTGACCATGACCTTCGCGAGCATCCCCGTGCTGCAACGCGAACCCGCGTTATTCGCGACGTTGCGCGACAAGCTCTACGCGCGCGAGCACGATCCGCGCGACGTGCCGCTCAAGCAGAAAACCTCCGCGATGATCGGCATGGGCATGACCGAAAAGCAAGGCGGCTCGGACGTGCGCAGCAATCAGACCCGCGCCTACTCCACCGCCGGCAGCGGCCGCGGCGCCGCCTATCGACTGGTCGGACACAAATGGTTTTTCTCCGCGCCGCAATGCGACGCGCATCTCGTGCTCGGCCGCACGGACGAACACGAAGGCCTCTCGTGCTTCTACGTGCCGCGCTTCGCGCCGGACGGCCGCAAGAACAACGTGCAGATCCAGCGCCTGAAAGACAAGCTCGGCAATCGCTCGAATGCGAGCAGCGAAGTCGAATTCCTCGACGCGTTCGGCATCATGATCGGCGACGAAGGACGCGGCGTGCCGACCATCATCGAAATGGCGAATTACACGCGGCTCGATTGCGTGATCGGCAGCGCGGCCTTGATGCGCGCGGCGCTTGTGCAGGCGATCCACCATGCGCGTCATCGCAGCGCGTTCGGACGGCATCTCGCCGATCAGCCGCTGATGCGTAACGTGCTCGCCGACCTGGCTCTGGAATCGGAAGCGGCGACGGTGCTGTTCATGCGTCTCGCGCGTGCTTTCGAAGAGTCCACCGACGCCGCCTCCACCTCGCTTGCCGAGCGCGCGTGGCGCCGCATCGTCACGCCCGCGGCGAAGTACTGGGTCTGCAAGCGCGCGCTGGAATTCACCGGCGAGGCGATGGAAGTCTGGGGCGGCAACGGCTACGTCGAAACCGGTCCGATGGCGCGCTTCTATCGTGAAGCGCCGGTGAATTCGATCTGGGAAGGGTCCGGCAACGTGATGTGCCTCGATGTGCTGCGCGCGATGGAGCGTGAGCCGGAAGCGGCGCAGGCGTTGTTCGCCGCATGGCAAGCGGACGCGCAAGCGCATCCGGCATTGAGCGCCGCGCTCGGCAAACTCGCCGCCACGCTCAACGGGCCGGCCGAGCATCGCGAGGCCTCGGCGCGGCGGATCGCGCAACAGGTCGTGCTGATCGCGCAGGCGACCTTGCTGCTCAAACATGCGCCCGCAGAAGTCGCCGAGGCATTCATTGCCACGCGTCTTGCCGACGGCTGCGGCGAGAGCGGTCGTGTGTACGGCACGCTGCCAGCCACGTTCGATCATGCGGCGATCATCGAAAGAGCTTTTCCTGCCTGACGTTCGGCACATACGCTTCAGGCACGCCGGGAAGCAGCATCAGTAAATCCAATAAAAGCGCGACTCGACGCGCAACGCTATCCATCAGGGAGTGGACACATGAAGAACGATCTGCCAGAGGTCGCCGCGCTCGCAGCGCTGCTGCGCGACCAGCGCCACGCTTATCTGCGCGCGCCGTATCCATCGTGGGAGACGCGCGCCGCGCATCTGAAAACGCTGCGCAAAGTCATGCTCGACAATCGCGACGCGCTCGCCGACGCGATGAACGCCGACTTCGGCAATCGCGCGAAACAGGAAGTGCTGCTCGCCGAATTCCTGCTGGTGAAGGAGGAAATCGACGGCGCGCTTAGACACGGCAAGCGCTGGATGAAAGCGCAGCGCCGCAGCACCAACAAATGGCTGCTGCCGGCGCGCGCGAAAGTCGTGCCGCAGCCGCTCGGCGTGGTCGGCATCATCGTGCCGTGGAATTATCCGGTGCTGCTCGCGGTCGGACCGCTCGTCAGCGCGTTGACCGCCGGCAATCGCGCGATCATCAAAATGTCCGAACTGACGCCGCGCACTTCGGCGCTGTTCGAGCAGTTGATCGGCCAGACGTTCGCGCGCGATCACGTCGCGGTGGTGAACGGCGACGCCGCGCTCGCCGCCGCGTTCAGCGCGCAGCCCTTCGACCATCTGCTGTTCACCGGCTCGACCAAGGTCGGCCACGAAGTGATGCGCGCCGCCGCCGAGCATCTGACGCCGGTCACGCTCGAACTGGGCGGCAAGTCGCCGGCCATCATCGGCGCGCACGCGCGCTTCGACAACGCGGTCGACAACCTCGTCGCCGGCAAGACGCTCAACGCGGGACAAACCTGCGTCGCGCCGGACTATGTGCTGGTGCCGCGCGGCAAGGAGCAGGCGTTCGTCGAACGGGCGCGCGCGCGAATGGCGAAGATGTATCCGGACTTCGCCGGCAACCCGGATTACACCTCGATCATTTCAGAGCGCCACTTCGCGCGCCTCGAACGTCTCGCCGACGAAGCCCAAGCCGCCGGCGCGCAACTGCACGCGCTCACCGACAGCTCGCCCGATGCGGCGAGCCGCCGCTTCCCGCTGATCGCCGTCACCAACGCGCCGGACGAATGCGCGCTGATGCAGGAGGAAATCTTCGGGCCACTGCTGCCGGTCGTGCCGTATGACACGCTCGACGACGCAATCGCGTGGATCAACGCCCGGCCGCGTCCGCTCGCGCTGTATCTCTACGCCGACGACGCCGCCACGATTGACCGCGTGACGCACGAAACCATCGCCGGCGGCATGGCGATCAACGAAACGCTGATGCATCTGGCGTGCGAAAGCCTGCCGTTCGGCGGAGTCGGGGCAAGCGGAATGGGCGCGTATCACGGCTACGAAGGCTTCGTGACTTTCTCGAAGATGAAGCCGGTGCTGACGCAGGCGCGTCTGAATGCCCGCGGATGGATTTCGCCGCCGTACGGCAAACGGGTGAATGCGCTGCTGAAACTGATGATGCGGTTCTGACGCTCAGCGCGCCGCCGCCGGGCCACCTTCGATTTCGGTGGCCACCACGTCGATGACGTCCTGCGCGTCGGCATTCGCGGCTTGCGGCGGCTCGTTCTCCGCGCCGCTTTCCAGCCGATGCAGCCACGCGAGCATTTCCGCCACCGCCTGATAAAGCTGGGGCGGAATCCGCGCGTCGAGATCCACCTGCATCAGCAGGGAGACCATTTCGGGCGCTTCGTGCACGTACAGGCCGGCTTCCTTGGCCCGCTGCACGATCATCTCGGCCAGCATGCCGTAGCCTTTGGCGATCACGCGCGGCGTGGGATCGCTGCCTTGGGCGTCGTAGACGAGCGCGGCCGCGCTGCGGCGATGTTTGCGGCTCATCACATGTCCCAATCGAAATCGTCGAGCGGCGCGGGTTCCATGCGGCTGGCGCGCGCCGTGCGGCGCACGCCCGTGGTTCGGTTCGCTGCCGAACCGGTCGCGCCGCCAGCCTCTGCCGAACTACCCGCCGAAGCCGACCGTGCATACGCGGACGCCGCCGCCTGAGCGGCCGCCGCGCCGGCGGCAGTTGCAGCGGTGGCGGGCGCGCCGCCGCCGATCTCGCGAATCGTCAGCCCGTTCAATTGGATGCCCGCCGCCGCGAGCCGCTGACGGAAGCTCTCGCCCTGCATGGCGAGACGCGCGGCGCCGCCGGGACTCGCCTGCACGCGCGCGACGAGCCGCGTGCCGGTCAGCGTCAATTCCGCGTCGACGGTGCCGAGCGTCGGCAGCGACAGCGTCAGGCGGGTGCGCCACGGCTGGTCGTCCTCGCTTGCCGTGCCGCCGCCGCTGCGGTCCCATTCGTCGCCGTCCTGTTCGATGGTCCAGTCGAGTTTGGCGCCCGGCCACGCTTCGCCGGTCCAGCGAAACTGCCCGGTCGCGAGCAGATCGAGCTGCTGACGCACCAACGGCACGGTCGCGGGATGAACCGCCGCCGCCATCGACTGCGAATTCTGCGAGGCGCCGCCGTCGACGGTTTGCGCCGCCGCGCTATGCAGGCTCGCACGCGCGGGCTGGCCGTTCAGGTCGGACAGGGAACTGGCCAGCACTTCGCCGGCTACGAAACGCGCGGCTTGCGCGTTAGGAATCGAGGGCGTCCCGCGAGCGGCGGCACCTGCGTCCGGCGCGCCGCCGTTCGGTGAACCATTCGGCGCCGCGCCCATGCCTTGCCGGGCGGACGGATTGGCGGGAGATGCCTCGCCGCCGTCGTTCGCCCAGTCGAGCGGCAGTTGCGCGGCAGCGGCGACCAGTTTGTTTTGCGCTTCGCCCGCCAGCGAGGCAGGCGAACGCTGACCCGCCAGCCATTGCGCGAGATGCGCTTCGTAAAAGAGGCCACTGCCGCCGACGGTCTGTTCGAGCGCGGCCGCGAGCGCCGCGACCGGTACCTGGGCCGCCGCCACATTGGCGGTGGCCGTGGTTGCGGCGGCATTCGGATTGGCGGTTGAAGCATTGGAAGCCGTCGCAGCCGCGGACGTGTCGAACAGCGGCAACGCGCCGACTTCGACATCGAGCGCCGGCGCAGCCGGCCAGATCGGCGTCTGGCCGATCACGGCGGGCGTCGCCTCGCCGCCCGAGCGCACGATCGCATTGAGCGTCAGCGCGACGGCGGACAGCGCGGTCTGGGCGGAAGGCTGCGGCGCGGGCGTCTCAATGAGCGCCGGCATGGTCGGCGCGGTTTCGACACCCGCCGCGCCGGCTTGCGACGCTGCCGCACTCCCTGGCGCGATATTGAGCAGACTATCGATCCGGCTCGCGAGCACCGAAGCGACAGTCGTGTCGATCCCGTTCATGCCGATTCCTTGGTCACATTGGCGGCGTCGCGCTCAAATAAAGTCAGTCAGCCGGATGGATAGAGGCGCCTCTCGGCGCGCGCGGCAAAACTCAGCGCGCTCCGTACAGCTCCTTGAGCACGCGCGTCGGCCGTCCGGCGAACAGCGCGGACAGATTGGCCATGCGCGGGTTCGCCAGATCGCGGATCGCAGCGTCGTCGGCGAGGATCTGGCGGATCAGCGCGTATTTGCGCAGACGCTCCGACTCGTCGAGCTTCACCCCTGTTTCAGCGTCTTTCAACCCGTCCACCAGATGGCGGTATTCGTCTTGCAAGTGGACCAGATCGTTCCACAGTGCGCGCCGGGCAGCCATCAGCATGCGGCAGGAAATCGCTGCAATCGCCTCATAACGGGCGAAGTATTCTGCGTTCGATGTCATCTCATGCTTTCCGCGGCGGGCTGAGCTGCCATCCGCGCGATCTCCGGGGCAATCCCGATCCATGCCTCTTCGAGTGTGGCCAGAAGACCATCCACCTCGACCAGCATCGCCTCGCTTTGTTTTATGTTGGCTTCGAGCAGCCGGCGCGACATATAGCTATATAGCGCGTTCAACCGCTCCGCAATCTCACCGCCCGCCTCGACGTTGAGCGACTGCTGCAGCCCGCTTTCGACGATCTGAATCGCCTTGCCGATCGCCTCTCCGCGTGCCGGCACATTGCCCTGCTGCAGATGCATGCGCGCCTGCGCGATCGCCTGCCGGGCGCCCTGATACAACATCACGATCAGACGATGCGGACTCGCGCCCATCACCCCTGTCTCGACGCCGACGCGTGCGTACGCATTGGCTCCAGAGTGTCCTGGGGAAAACATCGGCGCTCCTCCTCTCTTGCACTGCGGTTGGTCGTGGCACCCCATCCGGGCACGTTGCCGCACCCCGATTTCTGCCTGTACCTGGTTATCGGATAGGCAGCGGGAAAGCTTTAGGCCGGTGTAAGGAGGATTAAGGGGCCGGATGATGCGAGCCGCGAGGGCGGCACGGCATGCACGCGTTCGGGCGGGCGGAACAGCCTTGCCGCCCGAGTCGCGTTCACACCGACATCTGCATGATGTCGTTATAGGCGGACACCAGCTTGTTGCGCACCTGCAGGCCGAACTGGAAGCCCACGTTGGCCTTTTGCATGTCGACCATCACGTCGTTCAACGATACGTTCGACGAGCCGAGTTCGAACGCCTGCGATTCGCCGACCGCCTTGGTCTGGTCGCCGCTGATCTTGTCCAGCGACGCCTTCAGCGCCGAGGCAAAACCGGTGGGCGTCGCCGCGCCGGATGTGTCGGCGATGGCATTGCTGCCGCCGGCCGCTTGCGCCGCCATCGACTGCATCTGTTGCAGCGCCGACGAAAGCGCGTTCACGGGGAAAGTCATGTTTTCTCCAGGGAAGGACGACCGGCATGCGAAACCGTACCGATCTGGACGAAAGCATAGCAGCGGGCCATACGGGAAAGCCCCGAAACTAGGGGGGAAACCCGGCTCTATTCAAGCAATCGGGTTGAGCCGCGCTGCGGATAATTTCGATGGTGAAAGTCTCTGTCCGTGCGCCCGCCGACCCTCGGTGCGGCAGCGGGCGGAACGCAAAAGGCATCCCGGAGAAACCCGACGCATGGATTCGTCAGCCAACTCTTTGATCAACCCCGACGCCCGCATGGGCCTCGCCGGCGCGCAGCCTGGCGCCGGTGCGGCCGGTGCCGGCCAGGCCGGCGGCGCAGCAGACCTCGGCGGCTTGGGGAGCAACCTGGGCGGCAACTTCGGTCAGCGCCTGTCAGGCCTCGCGCAAATGCGCGGCAACCCGCGCGCTCCGCTGATTTTCGCGGTGGCGCTGCTGGTCGCCATCGTGGCGGGGCTGTTCCTGTGGTCGCGGGCGCCGGACTACAAGGTGCTCTACAGCAATCTGTCGGACCGCGACGGCGGCGCCATCATCACGGCACTTCAGGCCGCCAACATCCCCTATAAGTTCTCCGACGCCGGCGGCGCGATCCTCGTGCCGGCCGAACAGGTGCATGAAATGCGTCTGCGCCTCGCATCGCAGGGCTTACCCAAGAGCGGCTCGGTCGGCTTCGAACTGATGGACAACCAGAAGTTCGGCATCAGCCAGTTCGCCGAGCAGATCAACTATCAGCGCGCGCTGGAAGGCGAACTGGAGCGCACGGTCGAATCGATTTCGTCGGTGAAGTCGGCGCGCGTGCACCTGGCGATTCCGAAGCCGTCCGTGTTCGTGCGCGACAAGGAAGCGCCGTCCGCCTCCGTGCTGGTCAACCTCTACCCGGGCCGCGCGCTCGACGAAGGCCAGGTGCTGGCGATCACCCATATGGTGTCGTCGGCGGTGCCGGATATGCCGGTGAAGGGCGTGACCATCCTCGACCAGGACGGCAACCTGCTGACGCAGCCGTCCACCGGCAGTGGACTCGACGCCTCGCAACTGAAGTACCGCCAGCAGATCGAGCGCAGCACCCAGCAGCGCATCGACGCGATCCTGGCGCCCCTGTTCGGCTCGGGCAACGCGCATTCGCAGGTCAGCGCCGACATCGACTTCTCGCACAGCGAGCAGACCTCGGAAAGCTACGGCCCGAACGGTAACCCGCAACAGGCGGCGATCCGCAGCCAGCAATCGAGCAGCGCCACCGAAATGTCGCAAGGCGGCGCTTCGGGCGTGCCGGGCGCGCTGTCTAACCAGCCGCCGCAACCGGCTTCGGCGCCGATCAACGCGCCGAACGGCGCGAGCGGCGTGACGACCACGCCGGTCAGCGACCGCAAGGACGCGACCACCAACTACGAACTCGATAAGACGGTGCGCCATCTCGAACAGCCGATGGGCGGCATCAAGCGTCTGTCGGTGGCGGTGGTGGTGAATTATCTGCGCGTGGTCGACGGCAAGGGCCACGCCACGATGCAGCCGGTCACCGCCGACAAGCTCGCACAGGTCAACCAGCTGGTGAAGGACGCGATGGGCTTCGACCAGGCGCGCGGCGACTCGGTCAACGTGGTCAACAGCCCGTTCACCACCGAAGTCGACCCGAACGCCGACCTGCCGTGGTGGCGCACGCCGGACATGATCGCGCTCGCCAAGCAGATCGCCACTTACCTCGGCATTGGCGCGGTCGCCCTGTTCCTCTACTTCGTGATGGTGAAGCCGGCGCTGCGCCGCGCTTTCCCGCCGCCGGAGCCGGCCGCCGTCGCGGCGCTGGCGTCGCCGGACGAGCCGATCCTGCTGGACGGCATTCCCGCCGCCGAGCGCGCGGGCGCGAGCGGCAGCTCGGTCGCCGAACTGGAAACCGACAGCGAACTGCTCGCCCTCGAAAGCTCCAAGCACAAATATGAGCGGAACCTGGAATTCGCGCGCAACATCGCGCGCCAGGATCCGAAGATCGTTGCAACCGTCGTGAAAAATTGGGTGTCCGATGAGCGCTGAAGGCGTAATGAAGAGCGCGCTCCTGCTGATGTCGATCGGCGAAGAAGAAGCCGCGCAGGTGTTCAAGTTCCTCGGGCCGCGTGAAGTCCAGAAGATCGGCGTCGCGATGGCCGCACTGAAGAGCGTGACCCGCGAGCAGGTCGACGAAGTCCTGCAGGAGTTCGTGCGCGAGGCCGAGCAGCACACCGGCATGTCGCTGGATTCGAACGAGTACATCCGTTCGGTGCTGACCAAGGCGCTCGGCGACGACAAGGCCGGCGCGATCATCGACCGGATTCTGCAGGGCAGCGATACCAGCGGTATCGAAGGCCTCAAGTGGATGGACTCCGCGGCGGTCGCCGAGCTCATCAAGAACGAGCATCCGCAGATCATCGCGACCATCCTCGTTCACCTGGACCGCGATCAGGCGTCCGAAATCGTCGCCTGCTTCACGGACCGGCTGCGCAACGACGTGCTGCTGCGGATCGCGACGCTCGACGGCATCCAGCCGGCCGCGCTGCGCGAACTCGACGACGTGCTGACCGGCCTGCTGTCCGGCAGCGACAACCTCAAGCGCAGCCCGATGGGCGGCATCCGCACGGCGGCCGAAATTCTCAACTTCATGTCGAGCAATCATGAAGAAGGCGTCATCGAGAACGTTCGCCAGTACGACGCGGAACTCGCGCAGAAGATCATTGATCAGATGTTTGTGTTCGAGAACCTGCTCGATCTGGAAGACCGCGCGATCCAGCTGTTGCTGAAGGAAGTCGAGTCCGAGGCGTTGATCATCTCGCTGAAGGGCGCGCCGCCCGCGCTGCGCCAGAAGTTCCTGTCGAACATGTCGCAGCGTGCTGCCGAACTGCTCGCCGAAGACCTCGACGCGCGCGGTCCGGTGCGCGTCTCCGAAGTCGAGACGCAGCAACGCCGCATCCTGCAGATCGTGCGCAACCTGGCCGAAGGCGGCCAGATCGTTCTAGGCGGCAAGGCCGAAGATGCATATGTCTGATCAGAACTCCGCAGCGAAGGAACGCCTCTCGGCCTACCAGCGCTGGGAGATGGCCTCGTTCGATCCGGTGCCGCCGGCACCGCCCGAACCCGAAGTCGACGACGGCGCGTTCGAAGCCGAACTCGAACGCATGCGCGACGCCGCGCATGCGCAGGGCATCGCGTCCGGCCACGTGGCCGGGCAGGCGCTCGGCTATCAGGCCGGTTACGACCAAGGTCACGCGCAGGGTTTCGAGCAAGGCCAGAGCGAAGCACGCGAAGAAGCCGCGCGGATCGCCGCGCTGGCCGAAACCTTCAAGGCCGCGCTCGACGGCGCTCAAGGCGCAATCTCCGAAACGCTGGTCGCGCTCGCGCTCGACATCGCGCAACAGGTGGTGCGCCAGCATGTGCAGCACGACCCGACCGCGCTGATCGCCGCCGCGCGTGAGGTGCTGGCCGCCGAACCCACGCTGGTCGGCGCACCGGCTTTGATCGTGAGTCCCGCCGATCTGCCGGTGGTCGAAGCGTATCTGATGGAAGAACTGCAAACGCGCGGCTGGACTGTGCGTACCGATCCGGCGGTGGAGCGCGGCGGCTGCCGCGCGCAAGCCAACACCGGTGAAGTGGACGCCGGCATCGACACGCGCTGGGAGCGCGTGGCCGCCGCACTCGGCAAGGTGAGCACATGGTGAAGCCGACGCTCGAAGAGATCCGCGCAAGCGACCTGACGCCGCTCGAACGCGAACTGGCGCTGGCGTCATTCGGCGCCGAGGCGCTCGCGGAAGTACCGGCTGCGGTCACACCCGCCGCGGCTGCGGTCGCGGCGATCGAAGCCGCCTTGCGCGATCCGGCGCATGCCCATCCGACGACGGGCGCCGCCGCGAGCCGCGTTGCCGCTGCTGCGAGCCCCGCTTCCGCCGCTGTCGCCCACGCCCCGTACGATCCCGCGCTCGACAGCAATCCGCACATGCAAGCCTGGCGCGGCCGCCTCGACGCACTGCGCGCGCGCAACGCGATCGCCAAGCCGATGCGCGCTTGCGGACGTCTCACGCGTGCCGCCGGCCTGGTGCTCGAAGCCGTGGGCCTGCGTCTCTCCGTGGGCGCCGAAGTGATGATCGAACTGCCGCAAGGCAGTTCGCTGCCGATGGCCGAAGCCGAAGTCGTCGGCTTCTCCGGCGACAAACTGTTTCTGATGCCGACCACCGAAGTGATCGGCTTGCTGCCCGGCGCACGCGTTTTTCCGCTTGAAAGCGCGCCGATCGCCGATCCGATGGCGGGCGCCAAACGTCTGCCGGTCGGCTGGGAATTGCTTGGCCGCGTGCTGGACGCCTCCGGCCGTCCGCTCGACGGACTCGGTCCGCTCGGCGCGCATGCCGACGCGCCGCTGTCCTCGCCGGTCATCAATCCGCTGAACCGCGAACCGATTCACAAGGTGCTCGACGTCGGCGTGCGCGCGATCAATGCGCTCTTGACTGTCGGCCGCGGCCAGCGCATGGGCTTGTTCGCCGGTTCGGGCGTCGGTAAATCGGTGCTACTCGGCACGATGGCGCGCTATACCAGCGCCGAAGTGATCGTGATCGGACTGATCGGCGAACGCGGCCGTGAAGTGAAGGAATTCATCGAGCAGATTCTCGGCGAGGAAGGGTTGGCGCGCTCCGTGGTGATCGCCGCGCCGGCCGACGTCTCGCCGCTGCTGCGCATGCAGGCCGCATCGTATTCGACGTCGCTCGCTGAATATTTCCGCGACCAGGGGAAGCACGTGCTGCTGCTGATGGACTCGCTGACCCGTTACGCGATGGCGCAGCGCGAGATCGCGCTGGCCGTGGGCGAGCCGCCCGCCACCAAGGGCTATCCGCCTTCGGTGTTCGCCAAGCTGCCGGCGCTCGTCGAGCGGACCGGCAACGGCCCGGCGGGCGGCGGCTCGATCACCGCGTTCTATACGGTGCTGACTGAAGGCGACGACCAGCAGGATCCGATCGCCGACTCCGCGCGGGCGATTCTGGACGGCCACATCGTGCTGTCGCGCTCGCTGGCTGAAGCCGGTCACTATCCGGCCATCGACATCGAAGCGTCGATTAGCCGGGCAATGACCGCGCTGATCGACGATAACCATCTGGACAAGACGCGTATGTTCAAGCAGATGCTGTCGCGCTATCAGCGCAACCGCGATCTGATCAACGTCGGCGCGTATTCGAGCGGGCGCGACGCGCTGCTCGATCGCGCCATTGCACTGTATCCGCGGATGGAAGCATTTTTGCAGCAAGGTTTTCGCGAGTGCGCGAACTTTGAACCGAGTCTCGAAATGCTGGACGCGCTGTTTGCCCAAGGAGGCTGACGATGGCGAAACATTTTCCGATCAAGACCCTCATCGGCCTCGCCCAGGACGATGTGGACGCCGCCGCGCAACGTCTGGGCCGCGCGCAGCGCGAGCGCAACGACGTGCAGTCGCAGCTCGACGCCCTCGTGCAGTACCGCGACGAATACCACGCGCGCTTCACCGCGACTGCCCAGACCGGCATGCCCGCGGGCAATATGCGCAATTTCCAGGCATTCATCGACACGCTCGACGCCGCCATTGAACAGCAGCGCAACCTGTTGGTGACGGCCAACGCGCGCGTCGAGGCAGCCAAGCCCGACTGGCAGCGTCAGAAGCAGAAGCTGGGCTCGTACGAAGTGCTGCAGGCGCGCGGCGAAGCCGCCGAAGCCAAAACCACGGCGCGGCGCGATCAGCGCGACGCCGACGAACATGCCGCCCGGATTCTGAGGATGCGCGCCGAAGGCGCCTGACGTGCATCAGGCGCACGAGCGCCGTCTCGATTGACTGAACACCTCGTTTGACCGATTGACAGGATTCCCTATGTCGCTTCTTTCACAGATCGGCTCGCTGCTCGGCTCCGCCAGCAGCACGTCCACCAGCGCGGCCATGGCCGCTGCGGCGAATGCCAAACCGTTCTCGCAAACCTTGCAGCAGAGCATCGACCAGCAGAACAGCGCGGCTGCGTTGAGCGCGAGCCAGCAGCAGGCTGCAGCTGCAGCGTCTTCTGGATCGTCGCCGTCTTCGTCGAGCGTGCACGACGCGCCGCCGCCGGCCGACCCTGCGCCGAAGAGCGCGGACGACGCAAGCAGCAAGGACACCAGCAAGCCGACAAACTCGGCTTCGTCCACGGCATCGTCGGGCGATACGCAACAGGCTTCGACCGACAAGACGAACGCCACGCCGGCGAAAACCGGCACCACGGCGAACCAGACCGACGCGGGCACCGCGGCGGCGGCCGCTGCCGCCCAGGCCCAGGCACAAGCTCAGGCCGACGCGAACAGCGCCAATACGCCGACAACCACAGACCCGGCAGCAGCATTGACCGATGCCGCGGCCGCGTTACCCGGCACGACCACGGACACCACGACGGGCGGCACGCCGGGCAAGAAATCCACCGCCACCGATCCGAAGTCATTGCAAGACGCGCTGCAGGCGGCGCTGGCAGCATTGGCGAATGGCCAGGGCGTTCCCGCGCAGGCGCTGGCTAGCGGCGCAGGCGCGAACGCCGCGACCTCGGCAAACGGCCTGGCTGGTACGAACGCGGGGCTGAATGGCACTGCGGACGGCAAGACGTTGGCGGCCGGCCTGTTCGGCGACGGCAAGGGATCGACTGCGTCGAAAGCCGCGATGGCGACGGCGGCGACGACCGTGGCCGACCCATCCGCGGCCGCAAAAGCGGCGGCTGACGCATTGACGGCAACGGCAGGCGGGGGCACGCAAGCCGACGATCTCGCCTCTTTCAAGAGCGCGACGGATGCGGCAACAGCGGCGCTCGCCGCATCGCAAGCCGCGGCGAGCGCCGCGAGCACGGCGGCGGCCGTCCAGACCACTGGCAACGCCGGCGCGGCGGAAGCAGCGAACGCGCTGTCACCGCAGGTCGGCACGACCGACTGGGAAGACGCGTTGAGTCAGAAGGTCGTGTTTCTGTCGAACGCACATTCGCAGAGCGCCGAGCTCACCTTGAACCCGAAGGATCTGGGGCCGCTACAGGTTGTCTTGCAGGTTGCCGATAACCATGCACATGCGTTGTTCGTATCGCAACACCAGTCCGTGCGCGAAGCCGTCGAAGCCGCGCTGCCGAAGTTGCGCGAGGCGATGGAATCGAACGGTATCGGTTTGGGAAGCGCGAGCGTCAGCGATGGCTTTGCGCGCCAGAGCGGCCAACAGCAGAGCGCCGACTCCGGCCGTTCCGGCGGCCGCTCGAGCAGCGGGAGCGGATTGTTTGGCGGCAGCAGCGGCGCGGACTCGATCGACACGGCGGTCAATGTACCGGTACGCCGCACGGTAGGCCTGGTCGACACATTTGCTTGATGTTGATGCCTTAGGCGCTGGCATTCGCCGCGCGCCAAGGCATTTGCCGAACTTGATTTGCGGATAATTGGTCAGCGGCGCCCACCAAAGGGCGCCGATTTGCATCGTGCGGTTAGGTGCAGTACCGGGACGGCGCGCGCAGCGCCGCCGGAGGAATGAGCGCCTTGTCACTCACGCGGAATGCGCGAGAACACTGATTCCAGATGCACCACTACTGCGACTGCGCGAGGGGCCCGCTTATGAGCTAGCGGTGTGAAGCGGCTTTCTTTGCCTACTTTCTTTGCCGCGGCAAAGAAAGTAGGTGCCGCCCCGCACAGGGGCAACGCTAATAGACCACAGCGACCTCAAGGAAAGGCCAACAGCCCACAGCGACCTCAAGGAAAGACCAACAGCCCACAACGACCTGAAGGGAAAGGCCAACAAAAAACCAAAAACCAGAGATAACCCTCAATCCCCCTTCTTTTCGACCCATCGCGCCGCGAGCAAATCAACAACAATCACCCTCACCAGCACTAAAGGCAAAGCAAAGCAAACCTCATGGCAACCACAACCGCACCTCAGCAAGCCGCGCCCGCATCACCGGGCCCGATGAAGCGCATCATCCTGATCGTCCTGATTGCGATCATTGCCGCGGGCGCAGCCGGCGCGGGCGTGTGGTTCTTCATGTCGAAGCGCGCCCCCGCCGCCGCATCAGCCGAAACCGCCGGCACGCCAGCGCCCCTCGCCGCGCCACTATTCTTCCCGCTCGAATCAATGACCGTGAATCTGCAATCAGACGACGGGCAGCAGCATTTCCTGCGCATCGGCCTGACGCTAAAACTCACCGACGCAAAGACCCAGCAAGAGCTCACCGACCACATGCCGGAAGTGCGCAGCCGCATCCTGCTCGCACTCTCGAACAAGCACCCTGACGAACTCGCGCCGCTCGAAGGCAAGCGCGCGCTCGCCACGGAACTGCGCACGCTGATCGAGCAGCCCACCGACAAGGGCGCCGCGCCGATCCATGTCCAGGACGTGCTGTTCACCGAATTCGTCGTGCAGTGACGCCGGTCGTGACGTTAATCAGCGCTGCCATCATCAACCGCCACGGGACGCACGAGGAATAAGGAATGGGCCACGAAGAGTTCATGTCCCAGGAGGAGGTCGATGCCCTCCTCAAGGGCGTAACCGGTGAAACCGACTCGGAAGCCGAGCAAAGCGACCGTGCGGGCGTACGGCCCTACAACATCGCGACGCAGGAACGCATCGTCCGCGGCCGGATGCCCGGCCTCGAAATCATCAACGACCGGTTTGCGCGCCTGTTGCGCGTCGGTATTTTCAACTTCATGCGGCGCTCGGCGGAAATCTCCGTCGGTCCGGTGAAGGTGCAGAAGTACAGCGAATTCACCCGCAACCTGCCGATCCCGACCAACCTGAACCTGGTCCACGTGAAGCCATTGCGCGGCACCTCGCTGTTCGTGTTCGATCCGAACCTGGTGTTCTTCGTGGTCGACAACCTGTTCGGCGGCGACGGGCGTTTCCATACCCGCGTCGAAGGCCGCGATTTCACGCAGACCGAGCAGCGCATCATCAACAAGTTGCTGAACCTGGTGTTCGACAACTACACGGCCTCGTGGAAAAGCGTACGTCCGCTGCAGTTCGAATATGTGCGCTCGGAAATGCACACGCAATTCGCCAACGTGGCGACGCCGAACGAAATTGTCATCGTCACGCAGTTCTCGATCGAGTTCGGCACGACGGGCGGCACGCTGCACATCTGCATGCCGTACTCGATGATCGAACCGATCCGCGACATCCTGTCGTCGCCGATCCAGGGCGAGGCGCTCGAAGTCGACCGCCGCTGGGTCCGCGTGCTGTCGCAACAGGTGCAGGCAGCGGAAGTGGAACTGACCGCCGACCTGGCTCAAGTGCCGGTCACGTTCGAACAGATCCTGAACATGCGCAAAGGCGATGTTCTGCCGATCAACATCCCCGAACACATCACGGCGAAGGTCGATGGCGTGCCGGTGATGGAGTGCGGCTACGGAATTTTCAATGGTCAATACGCGTTGCGGGTCCAGAAGATGATCAGCGCAGCCGACACGATGAAGGAAGGTGGATATGAGTGACCTGAACGCAAAGACTGAGGCCGAACTGGCCGCTGGCGCGCCGCAATTTGCCGCCGACGCAGCCGCCGCCGAAGACGACGCGGCCATGGCGGACTGGGCCAGCGCGCTGGCCGAGCAGAACGACAATACGGAAGTCAGCGCGACGACGGCGGGCGTGTTCCAGCCGCTGTCGAAAGTCGAGCCGACTTCGACGCGCAACGACATCGACATGATCCTGGACATTCCTGTTCAGATGACCGTCGAACTCGGCCGCACCAAGATCGCGATCCGCAACCTGCTGCAACTCGCACAAGGTTCGGTGGTGGAACTGGACGGCATGGCGGGCGAACCGATGGACGTGCTGGTCAACGGCTGCCTGATCGCACAGGGTGAGGTGGTGGTGGTGAACGACAAGTTCGGTATCCGTCTGACCGACATCATCACGCCGTCCGAACGTATCCGGAAGTTGAATCGATGAAACGCGTTGCCGGTCGCGCCGTGTCGCGCACTGTTCTGACTCGCGCTGCACGGGCGGCGAACGTCGTGGCGGCGCTATGCGCCACGGCGTCGATTTTCGCGCTGCTCGCACCGTCGGCCGCTCATGCGGCGGACATGAACGCGGTCAACAACGCCGCGAAGATCGCCTCGGGCGTCGGCGCGGGCACGGCTGTTCCGGCGCTTGGCGTCGGCGCGGTATTGCAAACCATTGTCGGCCTGCTGGTCGTGATCGGTCTGGTGTTCGGTTGCGCATGGCTCGCTCGCCGCTTCGGCTTGCAGCCGGCGAACCGCGGCGGCATCGTGAAGTCGGTCGGCGGCGCCTCGCTCGGCGGCAAGGAGCGGGTTGCGGTGGTCGAGATCGGCGATACGTGGCTCGTGCTCGGCACGGCGCCCGGCAATGTCCGTCTGCTTCACACGATGCCGGCAGGTTCGGCCGCCATCGATCCGCTCGGCGCCACGCAACCCGGTCCGGCAAACACGCCGGCTACGGGCACGGCACTGCCGGGCACCTTCGGCCAACGCTTTCGCGACGCTTTGAAAGGCGAAGTGGGCAAACGTTTCAACGGGCAAGGCGGCGGGGTTCGGTAATGCAGTTCAGTCTTCCTTCGACGCGTCACGCGCAATCCGCTCGCATGTCCCGTATCACCTCGAAAGTGATTTCCGCTATGCGCCGCTTCGCACCCGTCGCATTGCCGGCGCTGATGCTCGCACTGCCGACAGTGTCGTTCGCGCAGGCCGCCGGCTTGCCGGCCTTCAACACGAGCCCTGGCCCGAACGGCGGCACGACCTACTCGCTGAGCGTGCAGACGATGCTGCTGCTCACGATGCTGTCGTTCCTGCCGGCGATGGTGCTCATGATGACCAGCTTCACGCGCATCATCATCGTGCTCTCGCTGCTGCGCCAGGCGCTCGGCACGACCACGACGCCGCCTAACCAGGTGCTCGTCGGACTCGCGCTGTTCCTCACGTTGTTCGTCATGTCGCCGGTGCTCGACAAGGCCTACACTGACGGCTACAAGCCGTTCTCCGACGGCACGATCCCGATGGAAACCGCGGTGAACCGCGGCCTCGCCCCGTTCAAGACGTTCATGCTGCGCCAGACCCGCGAAAGCGATCTCGCGCTCTTCGCCCGCATCTCGCACGCCGCGCCGATGCAAGGTCCGGAAGACGTGCCGCTGTCGCTGCTGGTGCCCTCGTTCGTGACGAGCGAACTGAAAACCGGCTTCCAGATCGGCTTCACGATTTTCATTCCGTTCCTCATCATCGACATGGTGGTGGCGAGCGTGCTGATGTCGATGGGTATGATGATGGTGTCGCCCGCGACCATTTCGCTGCCGTTCAAGCTGATGCTGTTCGTGCTGGTGGACGGCTGGCAGTTGCTGCTCGGATCGCTGGCGCAGAGCTTCGTTTAACCGCGGGTTTTAACCACGCCCCGCGCCCTTCACGCTTCCGGTCCCATCGCCATGAATCAAGAATCCGTCATGACGCTCGCGCACCAGGCCATGTATGTCGGCCTGCTGCTCGCCGCGCCGTTGCTGCTGGTCGCGCTGGTGGTCGGTCTGGTGGTGAGCCTGTTCCAGGCCGCCACGCAGATCAACGAAAGCACGCTGTCGTTCATCCCCAAGCTGCTCGCGATTGCCGTCACGATGGTGATCGCCGGCCCGTGGATGCTCACGACCATGCTCGACTATCTGCGCCAGACGCTCACCAGCATTCCGACGCTCGTCAACTGAGCGCGGCGCCGGTCCTCACCTTCCCTTCCGACCCGCGATGTTCTCCGTCACTTACGCGCAACTGAACGCCTGGCTCACCGCGTTCCTGTGGCCGTTCGTGCGCATCCTCGCGCTGGTCGCCACCGCGCCGGTACTCGGCAACCGTTCGCTGCCAATGCGCGTGAAGATCGGCCTCGCGGCCTTCGTCACGATCATCGTCGCGCCGACGCTCGGCGCGCTGCCGCAAGTCACGGTGTTTTCCGCCGAGGGCGTCTGGATCATCGTCAACCAGTTCCTGATCGGCATCGCGCTCGGCGTCACCATGCAGATCGTGTTTCAGGCGATCAGCGCGACGGGCGACTTCGTCGGTCTCGGCATGGGTCTCGGCTTTGCGACCTTTTTCGACACCCAGGCGGCCAGTTCGAGCCAGGTGCTGTCGAGCTACATGAACACCATCGCCATGCTGGTGTTTCTGGTGATCGACGGCCATTTGCAGATGATCAGTGCGCTGCTCGCCACGTTTCAGTCGGTGCCGGTGTCGGCGAACATTCTCGGCGCGCCCGGCTGGCGCACGCTGGCGAACTTCGGCAGTACGGTGTTTTCGGCGGGGCTGCTGCTGTCGCTGCCGGTGGTCGCCGCGCTTCTCATCACCAATCTCTCGCTCGGCATTCTGAATCGCGCCGCGCCGCAAATCGGCGTATTCCAGATCGGCTTCCCGCTGACCATGCTGATCGGCATGCTGCTTCTGCAACTGATGACCCCGAACATGATTCCGTTCTTCATACGGCTCTTCGACGTCGGTCTCGATCAGATGGGGCGCGTGGCGGCGGGGTTCAGGTAGTGAGGTATTGACTATGGGCGCCACGCGGCGTTTGCGTCGATACATTGCAGCAAGTCGCTAATCTTTATGCCCGCCCGGAGCGGGCATTTTGCATTCGAGTCGGCACTAGCGGTATAGGTTGCCGCCTTAGGTCGTGACTTCCACGCCTCCGACAAAAAATCGCGTGTCCAGGTCGCCGGACTGGCCCACATCAGACATCGACAAATCGTTACAAGAATGTCCATCTTTTCGGACTTGTCGGATACCTGATCTCTCTGCTATCCGCCCAAATGGATTACGGGATAGGTGTGCTTAGCCACGACACACAATTCCGTACATGTGGCTTATTCCATACGGGAGACATTGAGAATGCCGGGACACGAGAAGAACGAAACGACGTATTTTTTTGCAAACATCGATGAGCCAGAGTACGGGCGCGCTTGTATCGAGATCAAGTGAAGCGCTTTGGTGTCGCGTTGGTCGGCTCTTTTTGCGGTCTATTCCTGACATGGGCATGTTTATATGCATTCAGTCACACTCAATGGTCACATCGTTCCGATGCGTCCGGAGCTACATGCCACGAACTCGGTAAATGCGCTGTCTCGTGGTGGGACGCGGTGCTTCTTCTCGCATACCTGTCGGGGCCGGCCGTGCTCCTGGGTCTTGTCAATGCAGTTGCATGGAAGCGCTGGTCTACCTCGAAATGGGCCGGTTGGTTTTTTGCCATATCAATCTTGACGGTCGCGTCATATGCGACTGATTACATCTCGGCGGGCTCTTAGCGCTTTTCATCGCTTGGGCCTGCGCAACCCTGATCGACTCAGCCTGGGGCGCGGTATGTTGCCGAAGATGTCCGGGCGAATAGCACATCGCTTGGTAAAACCGCCGCAACGCATTAAGTGAATTGAGTAACCCGGTGAAATGATCGGGACGGCCGTTACATGCTGACGAGTTCGCGAACCAGCATCGACTGCGGAATACAGCGCACGCAAAAACAAAAGAAGGGCGGAACCGGCTCACACCGGATTCCGCCCTTCCTCGTTTCAGACTGCTCGTGCTATCAGCTCAGGTACTGGAACAGCGAGATGTTCTGAATCTTCGCGAACGCCTGCTGCGCCGCTTGTAGTGCGGCCTGCGTCATCGTGTACTTGCCGATCGTCTTGACCATGTCGGTCTGCGTCAGATCCGCGAGGTTGCTCGACGTCTGCAGCGTGTTGGTCTGCGTGACCGTCTGCAATGCCTGCACTTCCTGCTCGCGGCCACCCACTGCCGCTTGCGCCGTCACGACATTGTTCATCGTGTTCTCGAGCTGGGTCATGCTGGTGGTCAGCGCGCTCTGGAAGCTGGCCGTCGAAGCGCCGCCCGACACCGGCGTTTGCAGCGTGGTGATCAACTGGCTCAGATTCGCGAACACGTCCATGCTGCCTTGCGTGGCCGGCGTCACCGTGAAGCTGTCGCCCGCGTTCGGCGCGCCGGTGATCGACACCGACTGGCCGCCGACCGTGATCGCCGAACCGGCCGTGAACGCTTGCGGCGCACTCGTGGTCACCGCGCCGGTAGCCGGATCGGTCTGACTCACGGTATAGGTGGTCGCCGAGGAGAAGTCGATCGAATACTTGTCCGCGTTGGTCGGATCGGTCGGGTTGTTCAGGCTCACCGTGCTGATCACGCCCGTGCCGGTGTTGCCGGTTTTCGCGGCCGGCACGGAGCTCGTGCCGATCGGCGCAACGCTGCCGAAGATCGCAATGCCGTTGTCGCCGGTCTGCACCACGTGCGAGTCGGTGATCTGCACGCCGGGCGTGCCGGTGTCGCCGGAATAGGTCACGACGCCGGCCGAATTCGTGGTGTACGGCTGCGCACTGCTTTGGTAGCCGGCGAACAGGTAGTTGCCCTGCGGGTCGGTCGAATTGGCGAGCGTCATCAACTGGCTGCGCAAGCTTTGCAGTTGCGTCGCGATCGAACCGCGGTCGCCGTCGTTCAGCGAACCGTCGCCGGCGCGCAGCACCAGCGTATGAATGGTTTGCAGCACGGTGTTGACGCTGCCGAGCGTGGTGTCTTCCTGCTGCAGCGAGGCAAGCGCGGTGCCCTGATTGGTCGTGTATTGCGACAGGGTCGTCGCCGTCGAGCTCAACTGCACGGCCTGCGCCGCGCCGAGTGGATTGTCCGACGGCGTGGAAAGGCTCACGCCGCTCGAAATCTCGGCATACAACTGCGACAACTGAGCTTGCTGATCGCTCATCGTCGCGACGTTCATGTTGAAGTACTGCGTGCTGGAGATGCGCATTGTCAACGCCTCACTGGAAGATGCCGAGTATCGTCTGGAACAGGGTCTGCGCGGTCTGGATGACCTTGCTGTTCGCCTGATACAGCTGCTGATACTGAAGCAGGTTGGCTGCTTCTTCGTTGATGTTCACGCCCGAAACCGACTGCTGCGCGGTGGTGATCTGCGTCACCAGCGAGCTTTGCGCGGTGCTCGACGTCTGAATCTGGTTGGTCTGGTTGCCGATATTGTTGACGTAGTTCGCATACGCGCCCGTCAGCGTGACCGTGCCGCCCGACAGCGATTTGGCGGTGGACAGATTCGACAGCGCCAGTGCGTTGCGGCCGTCGTTGTTCGCGCCGGTGTTCGGGCCGATGGTGAACTTGTCGCCGGCCGCCGGTGCGCCGCTGATCGTCACCGAGACGTTGTTCATCTGGCCGGCGGTCGCGTTGTTGATCGTCAGCGAGGCGCCGGTGGCCGACGAATACGGCACCACGGTCGTCGCGCTGGTGATCGAATACGTGGTGGCGGGGGAACCGGCCACCGTCACCGTCGAACCCACCGGGAAGCCGGACAGGCCCGTGCCGTCGTAGGACAGCGTGGTGGTCGAATTCGGCATGGTGTAGCCGGCCGTCACCGTGCCCTGCGTGATCGTGCCGGTGCCGGTGTTGCTCGAGGCGGCGGCGCCCAGCACCGGCGCGGCGGCGGCGATCGCCGACGCGTCGGTGGTGGCGGTCGAGAAGCTGTTCAGCGCGCCGCGGGTCGGCTCGACCGTGAACGAGTCACCAGGGTTCATCGTCCCGGTGGTCGAGAAATTCAGGCCGTTGATCGGCTGGCTCAGGTTGGTCGCCGAACCCACCACGCTGCCCGTCGAATTGTCGGTCAGTGTGTAGGTGGTGCCGTTGTAGGCCAGCGTGTAGTCGCCGGTGGTCGGTTGCGTGGGATCCGCGAACGACACGTTCAGCGACGCATTGCCGGTGTTCTGCGTGTTCGCATAGACCGTCGGGCCGCCCACCGAGAACAGCGCGCCACCCTTGGCGCCGGCGAGCGTGATGCCCAGCCCGTTTTGCGCGTTGACCTGCGCGGAGAAGCTCACGGCGATCGCGCCGAGTTGCGCCTCGCCCGGATCGAGCGTCTGGCTGCGGAACGCGAGCAGGCCGCCGAGCGTGCCGCCGTCGATCTTGCTGTCGGGCAGGTTTTGCGGCGCGGCTGCCGGGTTCGCGCCCGCCTGGCCGAGATACTGGACGGACAATTCGCTGGTGTCGCCAGTCGAAGGCGCCGTGCCCAGGTTGTAGCTGTTTGCGGAAGACACCAGCGGCTGGCCGTTGCTCATGAAGACGCTGTAGCTGCCGTTGCTGTTCACCACGTTCACGCCGATCAGTTGCGACAGATTCGACACGGCGAGATCACGCTGATCCATCAACTGATTCGGCGGTTGGCCTTGCGTGCTGGCCTGGGCGATCTGACCGTTCAACTGCGCGATCTGCTGCGTGTAGCTGTTGATCTGCGAAACGGTGTTGGTGAGCTGCGTGTTGACGCTCTGGCGCAGCGCGTCGTATTGCTGACCCGCGGCGTTGATCTGGTTCACCAGCGTCTGCGCGCCGCTCATCGCGGTCTGGCGCGTGGCCAGGCTCGACGCGTTGTTCGAGACGTTCTGCAAGCCGGTGAAGTAGCTGGTGATCGCGCTCGCAATCCCGGCGGTCGGGCTGCCGATCAGATTGTTCAGTTGCGAAATCAGCGTGTTGTACGTCGACAGCGAGCTGCCCGAGCTCTGCGCGTTGTTCAGCTCAGTGGTCAGATACTGGCTGTACTGGCGCGTCACGGTCGTGGTCGAGACGCCGGACGGCAGATAGCCCGAGCCCGTGTACTGGCCGCCGCTTTCCGCATACACCGGCGTTTCAATGGTGTAGCCAGGCGTCGACGCGTTGCTGATGTTCTGGCCGGTCGTCGTGAGTCCCCACTGGGCTGCGTTCAGTCCACTGAGGCCGAGATTGATGAGATTGGACATGCGTCATCCTGAAGGGCGACACCGTACACATGCCGCCGCGTTACTTGAACATCTTGTTTAACGGCCTCAACAAGGAAAAATTGAGGTCATTCCGATGCGTGCCGGACATCAGCGCACCAGCGAACGGCGCTTCATCTCGAGCTGCGTGATCAGACGTTGCAGCGTGTTTTCCGCGCTGCCAGGCAGCGTCAGAAAACGGAAGCCGAGTTGAAAACGCTGCGTGCCGTTCGGCAGCGCGGTGGAGCGATGCGACACGAGCTGCAGATCGAGCGAGAGCCGACCGAGCGCGCCGAGCGCCAGCTCGCAATCGAGCAGGCGCGTGCCCATCGGCAATTCGGCCACGCGTTCGTCCGTAGTACGCATGCCGACGCCGCCGAGCGACAGGTCGTGCACCTCGAAGCGGAACGTGTCGCCTTCGGGCAAACGGCCGGAGCATACGTACGGATCGAGAATCGGCGCATCGACGCGGAAGTACTCGCGGCGCTGCACGTAGAACAGCACCTCGGGGAAGTCGGCCTCGAATGCGGGCAGTCCTTCGAAGCGGGTCTCGCGCGGCGTGCCGGTGGCGAATTCGACACGCACGCCGTCCGGCTGCGCGTGGAACTGGCAGCGCGGTGCGCTCAGCAAGCCTTTGTTCTGATCGGACAACGCGCCCCAATCGAACGTGAAGGTGCGGCCGCGCACGTCGACATCGAGTAGACGCGTGACGAGCTGTCCGCCTGCGTATTGAACGGTGAGGAAATCGCCGCGATTGACGAGATTGCGTAACTGAACGCCGATCTCCAGCGGATTGCGACGGCCAAAATCGTTGCCGCCTTCGTCGGTCTGAGCGTGCAGCTGGCCGTGTGTGTCGGTCTGGCCGTTCGACTGGGTAGTATCCATGGGCTTGCCGGTATGCATGTTCTTGCGGGCGCGTGCCAGGGCTCCTGCCGGGGCTTTCGCGCGGTCTTCATCGAAGCCGCAGCACGCGCATCCCAACCAGACATTACAACGCTTTCCGGTATTGGGTCTAACTGATTAGCGGCAGCATCCGGCCAAAATTTAGGGGCCTGTAATGAATTATTTGCCGCAAACGTTAAAACACGCCATGCCTCTCGCGGGTGGACCGGCCGCCCGGGGGCGGCCGGCCTCGTCCGTCTTGTTATGCACCTGGCCCCGTCGCGTGCATGGTTTTGATTCGGTTAAGTGATCGGGTGATTCGAACTGCGGTCGCGGCAGCTCAGCCCATCTTCTGCATGATGGACATCAGTTTTTTCGCGTAGTGCGGATCGGTCGCGTAACCGGCGCGCTGCATGCCGTTGGCAAAGCCGTTCACGTCATGTGCCGAATTGATCACCTGCGCGTAGCGCGGATTGCCCTTGAGCAGGCTCGCGTAGTCGGTCATGGCTTCCTGATACGAGTCGTACGCGCGGAATTTTTCGACAACGCGCTGCGGCTTGCCGTTCACGTATTCGGTCGTGACCGTCGACACGGTCTTGCCGGTCCAGTCCTTGGTCGCCTTGATGCCGAACACGTTGTGGCTGCTCGAACCGTCCGCCTTCTTGATCTCGCTCTTGCCCCAGCCCGATTCGAGCGCAGCCTGTCCGATGATGAAGCGCGCCGGAATGCCGGTCGCCGCGCTGGCGGCCTGCGCCGGTTCGGCGAGCTTGTCGACGAAAGCGTCGACCTTCGGCGAGCTGCCGTCGCCTTTCAGCGGCGGAGTCAGCGCGCTGTTGGCCGAGTAGCCCTTGCCCATCGCCAGTTGGCCGTTGGCCTGCGCATTGCCGTACGCCTTGGCGAGCGCGTTCAGCGCCGCGGTCTGGCCTTCATCGCCGCCGCTGCCGCCGCCCAATGAGTTGGCCATGCCGGCGAGACCGCCCGCACCGCCGCCCACCTGCATGCCCTGATTGCGCATCAGTTGCTTGAGCATCGCGTCAGCCACGCCAATGCCCTTTTGCGACATCTGCTGCGACAACTGCTGATCCATCATCGAGGTGAAGGTGGCGCTGTCGTGCGAATCGAACGGACCGTCTTGCGGGGTCGCGTCGCGCATGCTCTTCAACATCATCTGCGTGAACACCGCGTCGAACTGCTGCGCGGCCATCTTCATCCCGGCTTGCGGGGAGGCCTTGGCCTGCGCGCTCAGCTTCGCGAAACCCTGCACGTCGAGCGCGAAGCGCTGGGTCAGGTCGTTCGCCGAAGCGGCGGAATTGGTCGTATCCGAATTCATCCTGTGTCTTCCTTAGATGATTTCCAGGTCGGCGCGCAGAGCACCCGCCGCTTTCATCGCCTGCAGGATCGACATCAGATCCGCGGGCGTCGCACCCAATGCGTTGAGCGCCTTCACCACTTCGGCGAGATTGGCGCCGGCGGTCACCAGCTTCAGTGCACCGTTGTCCTGCTTCATCTGAATCTGCGACTGCTTGGCCACCACCGTCTGGCCGTTCGAGAACGCGCCAGGCTGGCTCACCACCGGCTGCGTATTGATCACGACCGAGAGATTGCCGTGCGCCACCGCGCAGTTCTGCAGCGTGACCATCTGATTCATCACGATCGAGCCGGTGCGCGCGTTCAGGATCACCTTTGCGGCCGCTTGCGCCGGCTTGACGTCGAGGTTCTGCAATTGCGCCATGAAGGCGACCTGCTGCTCCGGATCGCTCGGCGCGCGCAGTTGAATCGTGCGGCCGTCGAGCGCGGTGGCCGTGCCACCGCCGAACGCGTTGTTCACCGCGGCCACCACGCGCTGCGTGGTGTCATAGTCCATTTCGTTCAGGTCGAGCTGCATCGTGCCCGCCTGCGACACCGAAGTCGGCACCGCGCGTTCCACGATCGCGCCGCCGGCAATGCGGCCCGCGGCCAGCGTGTTCACCTGCACCCTGCTGCCGTTGGCGCTGGCGCCGGCGCCGCCGACCGCGAGATTGCCCTGGCCGAGCGCATACACCTGGCCGTCGGCGCCCTTCAGCGGCGTGAGCAGCAGTGTGCCGCCGCGCAGGCTTTTCGCATTGCCGAGCGACGACACGGTCACGTCGATCGCTTCGCCCGGACGCGCGAACGGCGGCAGCACCGCCGTCACCATTACCGCGGCGACGTTCTTCAACTGGATGTTCGACAGCGATGACTGCGAGTTGCTCGAGCCCGCTGCCTGATTGTTGATCGAGATGCCGAGGTTCGCCAGCATGTTGGCGAGCGTCTGCGTGGTGAACGGCGTTTGCGTGGTCTGGTCGCCCGTACCGTCGAGGCCGACGACGAGCCCGTAGCCGATCAGCGGATTGTCGCGCACGCCCTGGATCTGCACGAGGTCCTTCAGCCGTTCGGCATAGGCAGGCGTGGCCGCCGGCAGCGCCGCGCAGGCGAGCGCGACGAAGGCGAGCGCGCGGCCGAAACCGGCGAATCGCGCGAGGCGTGTGCGGATGCGTGTGCGTGTGCGGAAGGGGACGGTACGCATGATCACCACGGTGACACGTTGAGGAAGAAGCGCTGCAGGAAGCCCATGTTCTCGGATTCGTCGATATAGCCCTTCGCGGAATATTCGATCTTCGCGTCGGCCACCTGGGTCGAGTACACGGCGTTCAGGTTGGAGATCGTGTTCGGATTCACCACCCCGGAAAAGCGCACGAATTCATTGCCCTGGTTGATCAGCATCTGCTTCTCGCCGCTGACCATCAGGTTGCCGTTCGGCAGCACGCCGGTCACCGTGACGGTGATCACGCCGCTGAACGTGTTCGACGCATTCGCGCCGCCCGTCGCGGCGAACTTGTTGGCGCCGTTCGCACTCAGGTTGACCTTGCCGAACAGGCCGCCGAGAAAGCCGGCGGTCGGCACGTCGAAGTTGGTGTTGCCGCTGCGGTTGACGCCCGCGCCCGAGGACTTGGTTGCGTTGACGTTTTCCTGGATCACGATCGTCAGGATGTCGCCGACATTGCGTGGCCGCTGGTCTTCGAACAGCGGACGGCCCGCGTAACCCGGGTTGTAGATCGAGCCCGGCGACTGCGCCGACGGCGGCATCGGCGGCTGCGCCGTCATCGGTTGCTGCGTGATCGGTTGCTTCGGCACGAGGCCGCAGCCACCCAGGGCCGCGAGCAGCGTGAGCTGCACGAGCGCCTGAGCGGTGCGCGAATGAACCGGATTACGAGTGAAGTGCGACATCATCATTACCGCCTGTTTTGCTGCCTGTTTGTTCCCAGTCCCGTGAGCTTTAAACCTGCATCTGACTCAGGGTCTGCAGCATCTGGTCGGAGGTCGTCACGGCCTTGCTGTTGATTTCGTAAGCGCGTTGCGTCTGGATCATGTTCACCAGTTCCTGCACCACGTTCACGTTCGATGCTTCCACGTAGCCCTGATTCAGCGTGCCGGCGCCGTTCAGGCCCGGTTGCGCGACATTCGGCGCGCCCGACGAAGCGGTTTCCGCGAACAGGTTTTCACCCTTCGCATCCAGACCGGCCGGGTTGATGAAAGTCGCGATCTGCATCGAGCCGAGCTGCTGGCTGTTGGTCGAACCCGCCACCGTGATCGACACCACGCCGTCGCTGCCAATGGTGAGCGAGGTCGCGTTGTTCGGGATCGTGATCGCGGGGATCACCTGGTAGCCGCTCGACGTCACGAGCTGGCCTTGCGCGTTGGTCTGGAACGAACCGTCGCGGGTATAGGCGGTCGTGCCGTCGGGCATCTGCACCTGGAAAAAGCCCTGACCGTTGATGGCGACGTCTTTCGAGTTGCCGGTCTGTTGCAGGTTGCCCTGCGTGTACAGACGCTCGGTGGCGACCTGCTGCACACCCGTGCCGAGCTGGATGCCAGACGGCAGTTCAGTGTTCTGCGTCGAGTTCGCGCCCGGCTGGCGCACGGTTTGGTACAGCAGATCCTCGAACACCGCGCGCGAGCCCTTGAAGCCGTTGGTGCTGACGTTCGCGAGGTTGTTCGAGATCACGTCCATCTGCGCCTGTTGCGCATTCATGCCCGTCGCGGCGATGTAGAGTGAGCGATTCATGGTTCTTTCTCCGAGGCGCCTGCGCGCCCGTTAGCTAAAGCTGAGCAGCTGGTTGGCGGACTGGTCGTTCTTGTCGGCGCTTTCCAGCAGCTTCGTCTGCATCTGGAACTGGCGCGCGTTGGTGATCATCGAGACCATCGCGCTGACCGGATTCACGTTGCTGCCTTCGAGCGAAGCCGGCGCAAGCGTGACGGCCGGATCGGCGTCGGCGGCATTGCCGTCGGCGGTGCGAAACAGGCCATCGTCGCCGCGCGTCATGGTTTGCGGATCCGGATTCACCAGCTTCAGCTGATCGACCGTCACCACCGCGGTGGGCGGATCGCCCGGCGTCAGCGCGGACACCGTACCGTCCTTGCCGACGGTGATTTCCGCACCCGGCGGCACCGACACCGGGCCGCCGTTGCCGAGCACCACCTGATTGGTGGCGTTCACCAGCTGGCCGTTCTCGTCGACATGCAGATTGCCGGCACGCGTGTAGGCCTCGCCGCCGTCGGCGGTTTGCACCGCCAGCCAGCCCGGACCCTGAATCGCCACGTCGAGCGGGTTGCCCGTCTGCTGGATCGGCCCGGGCGTGTAGTCCGCGCCCGGCGTCGACGACAGCACGAAGGTGCGCGTGGTGTTGTCGTTGATCGAACTGCCGTCGCCGAACGACATCGGCACGGCGCGGAAAGTCGCCAGTTGCGCGCGAAAACCGGTGGTCGATGCGTTGGCCAGGTTGTTCGCGACGATTGCCTGCTGTTCGAGCGCCTGCGTACTGCCCGACATCGCGGTATAGATCAGCCGATCCATGATGGGTTAGTCCCGGTCGCTTACAGGTTGATCAGGGTCTGGTCGACGGTCTGCTGGGTCTTGATCGTTTGCGCGTTCGCTTGATAGTTGCGTTGCGCGGTGATCAGGTTCACCAGTTCGCTCGTCAGATCGACGTTCGAGTTTTCCACCGCGCCGCCTTGCAGCACGCCGTGGTTGGTCGAGCCCGGCGCGGAAATCTGCGCGACGCCCGAAGCCGAGGTCTGCTGGAACTCGTTGTTGCCGAGGTTCACGAGACCGTTCTGGTTCGAGAAGTTCGCCAGCACGATCTGGCCGAGGGCCGCGGTTTGCTGGTTCGAATAGTTGCCGGTCAGCGTGCCGTCGGCGCCGATCGTGAAGCTCGTCAGCGTGCCGGCGGCGTAGCCGTCGGGCTGCAGCGAGTTCACGCCGTCCTTGCCGCCGAACTGCGTCGTGCCGGCGATGTTCAGCGTCAGGTTCTGCGGCGTCGACGAACCGTCGGTGGTCGGGATCGAGAAGTTGTAGGCAAACGGCGTGGTGGTGGCGACACCGGATGCGTCCGTCGTGCCGAGCAGCGTGCCCGACGAGTTGAAGTTCGCGTGACCGATCAGTTGCGCCGTGCCCGTCGAGGTGCCGGCATACACGTTCCACGTACCGGCCGACGTCTTGGCGAAGTACATGTTGACCGTCTGCGAGCCGCCGAGCGAGTCATAGACCGTCGTGCTGGTCGAGTAGTTGTACGTCGACGAGCTGTTCTGGTTGAACGCCACCGGGGTCGGCGCGATCGCAACGCTGTCGCCGGTCGCCGGCACGCCGTTGAACGTGATGGTCTGGCCGTTACCGAGCGAGATCGCCGTGCCCGCCGTGTAGGTCGCGGCGGCGGACGTCGTGCCGAGCGTGGTGTCGGTGACCGTGTAGGTCGTCGGGCTCGTGAAGTTGACGGTGTAGTTGTCGTTGTTCGTGCCCGAAGCGGTGTTCGTGATGGTCGCGCCGGGCGTCGTGAGCGTGCTGCCCGTGACGAGCGTCGGCGTGACGGCCGGCGTGCCGAGCATCAGCGGATCCTGCGCGTTCAGGTTCAGGCCGGCGGTGATCTTGGTGGTCGCTTGCGGCGCGATGTTCGCGGTCGGCACGGTGAGCGGCACGGTCTGCGCGGTGTTGATGATGCCCGAGCTGTTCGCGGCATAGCCCATCAGCTGCAGGCCTTGCGAGTTGGTGATGAAGCCGTTCTTGTCGAGCTGGAACACGCCGTTGCGCGAGTACACCAGCGAACCGTTATTCGACAACTGGAAGAAGCCGTTGCCGTTGATCGCGACGTCGAGCGCCTGGTTGGTGCTGGTGATCGTGCCTTGCGAGAACTGCTGCTGCACTTCGGCGAGCTTGGTGCCGATGCCGACCTGGTTGCCCACCGCCGTCGCCACGGAATTGGCGTACATGTCGGCGAATTGCGCGGCGCCGCTCTTGAAGCCAACCGTATTCGCGTTGGCAATGTTGTTGCCGATCACGTCGAGGTCGCTCGACGATGCCGACAAACCACTCAAACCTTGTTGGTAACCCATGACGGTCTCCGTATCTGGAAAGTCGTAACTGACAGAATCTGAATCAGAGGATGGCGGCGACGCTGGTCAAGCCGACCGTCGAGCCGTTCGAGAGCACGAGGCCCGGCGTACCGTTGGTCTGCATGACGACGCTTTGCACCGTGGCGCCCGTGAGCGTGGTGGCCGTGGCCTGCTGACCGTTGATCGTGCCGACCGCGCTGATCGTGTAGTTGCCGTCCGGCAGCGCATTGCCCGCCGTGTCGGTCGGCGTCCAGCCCACCGGAATCGTGCCGGCCGACTGCTTGCCGAGGTCGATCGTGTTGACGATCTGGCCTGCCGAGTTCTTCACGACCACTTGTAGGTCGCCCACCGAGTTGGCGAGCTGCACGCCGAACGCGGCGGCCTTGCCGCTCGCGACCGCCACCGAGCTGCCCGGGGCGAGCACGGTCGAGCCGATCAGCAACGCGGCTTGCGACTGCTGGCCCGCCGACATCTGCGTGGCGAGCGAGCTGAGCGTCGTGTTCAACTGGCTGATGCCCGAGACCGTATTGATCTGCGCCAGCTGCGAGGTCATCTGCGAGCTGTCCATCGGGTTGGTCGGATCCTGGTTCTTCAACTGCGCGACGAGCAGTTGCAGGAAGGTGTTCTGCAGATCGGTCGCCGAGGTGCCGGACGTGCTGCCCGTCGAACTCGTGGAACTCGAGGCACTGTTCGTGCCGTTCATCGTATCGAGCAGCGTTTGCGACACTGTCGTGCCGCTGCCGCCGATGGTGGTGTTGGTGGTCAAGGAGGTCTCCTCAGGTTCCGATCGTGAGCGTTTTCAGCATCAGTGTCTTGGCGGTGTTCAGGGTCTCGACGTTGGCCTGGTACGAGCGCGAGGCCGAGATCATGTTGACCATCTCCTGCACCGGATCGACGTTCGGCAACGTGACGTAGCCGTCCGAATTCGCGGCCGGATTGCCGGGGTCGTAGGCGGTCTTCATCGGCGTCGGGTCGTCGACCACGCCGGTGACCTGCACGCCGCCGACCTGCTGGCCGGAAGCCGTGCGCGCGCCGCCGAGCGGGCTGACCGCGAACACGACCTGCTTGGCCTTGTACGGCTGGCCGTCCGGGCCGGTCGTGCTGTCCGCGTTGGCGAGATTCGACGCCGTCACGTTGAGCCGCTGCGACTGCGCCGACATCGCGGAGCCTGCAACACCAAAAATGTTCATTAAAGATGGCATGTTTTCCTGACCTCTCTCCTGTGTCGGCCGGAGTTAGCGCTTCAGCGCTTACTCCGGTCCCATGCAACGCAGTTGCACGGGTTGAGCCGGCTTCAAGTTAATTCCCGTAGCGATTGTTCTTGCGCACTGCTGAGTCTGTCGGCGTGGCTTCTTACGAGCCCGACTGGATCGCCGCCAGCATCGTTTTGATCTGGCCGGATAGGACCGTCATGCCCGATTCGAAATGCAATGTGTTGTCCGCGAACTGCACCCGCTCGGTATCGATGTCGACCGTGTTGCCGTCGAGCGCGGGCTGGGTCGGCACGCGGTATTGCAGATTGCCGTAGTCATCGGACGGGCCACCGGTTGGCGTCAGCGTCGACTTGCCGGCCATGTGGCCCGGCGCGGTCGACACCATCGACATGCCGCTCGTCACACCCGCGGGCTGCGTCATCGCGAGCGTCGCGTTGTTCGACGCCGCGGTTCCGGTGGCGCCGCCGCTCTTCTTCAGCGCGCCGGCGAGCGACGAGGCGAAGTCGACGTCGCGCGCCTTGTACCCAGGGGTATCGGCGTTGGCGATATTCGACGACAACAGCTCCTGCCGATAGGCGCGTACATCGAGCGCTTCACGGCCAAAGGCGAATTCGGCATCGAGTTTGTCCAGCATAAGAATCTCCGGAGAACGTTCCCGAGGCTTCCCATGCATGCCTCGCGTGAGGACTGCACCAGGCGGGAAGACCTTTTTGCATGAGGTGCATCTTATGGGCCGAACGCAAGCGGCAATCGGACGAATAACCGGGAAAGGGGGCTTCTATTCAACGTTTGCGCAAAGGGGGCGCTCACTAGAATGCAAGGCGTACCGATGCATTCGATGGAGAAACACGATGGACCAGCCCACCTTCGATCCGACGCCCCGCGCGAATTGCGCGGCGGCGCATCGCGTGGGTGCGGGCGCTGGCATCGCACGGCGTGCCGCGCGCACCGCCTCGCGTCTCGTGATCCGCCTTGTGGTGAGCCTGACGGTGTGGGTCGCCGGCGGCATCGTGCTGCTGCCGGTCAGCGCGCAGGCTCAGGAGGCCGGCGGCCCGATTGTGATTCCCGGTCCGGGAGAAAAGAATCCGGCCGCGCTCGCGGATCTGGCCGAGCACATGCAAGCCGCGCCTGCGAAGCGCACTGGCTCCGCTGCGACGTTGGCCGCCGCCACCGCGCAGTCGCTGACGCCGAATCCCACGGCGCGCGACGCCGATTCATTCACGCGCGCCGCCAATGCGAGCGGCTCGATCGTCATTCCGGGCGCGGGCGAACCGCCGGCCGCGCCGCAAATGATCCGCACCAACTTCAAGCCCGACGCCAACGGTGTCGTGACGATTCCGGCGCCGGGCAACGTCAATGCCAATGCGAATGCGATGGACGGCATCGCAAGAGTCAATGTCGTGCCGGGTTCGCGTCAGGTGGTTCCGGTCGTGGTGACGCCCGCGCCGCAGGTCAATGGCGCACGGCAAGCTGCGGGCGTTCAGCCGGTGGCCGCCAACGCGCCGCTCAATGCAGCCGCTGGCGCCTCCGCGGCGGCAGGCTTCGACAGCCTGGCTTCGCGCGGTGAGCCGCCGCAATTGGGCGCGAATGGCAAGCCGGTCGTGACGAAGGCCGCCGTCGCTCCTGCGCCTGCTCCGGCAGCCGCGCCCACGCCGGCCACCATCGCCCGCACGCCGGCCGTGCGGCAAGTCGCACCCGCCGTCGCGCAACAGAATCTGCGCCCCGCGACACTCGCGCCAGCCGCGCCGCTACCCGGCCAGCAAGACCCGGAAGCGATCCGCAGCGCCGCGCTAGCGTTCCTGCAGCAGCAGTCCGCCGGCTTGCCCGGCAAGGTCGACATCACCGTCGCGCCGGCGTTTCCCCGAGGCCTCGCGGCTTGCACGATGCTTGAGCCGTTCATGCCGAGCGGCGCGCGGCTGTGGGGCCGCATGACCGTCGGCGTACGCTGCGCGGGCGAGCGTCCGTGGACCATTTATCTGCAGGCGCGCATCTCGCTGCATGCCACCTACTATCTGGCCGCCCGCGCCATGGCGCCGGGCGAGGTGCTCACCGCCGCCGACCTCGTCGCGCGTGATGGCGACCTGACCGGCTTGCCGCAGGCCATCGTCACGGATCCCTCGCAGGCGGTCGGCTCGGTCACCCTCACGCGCGTTGCAGGCGGCATGCCGCTGCGCCGCGACATGCTGAAAAGCGCGTCGGCGGTGTCTATCGGACAAACGGTGCGGGTCGTCGCGGCCGGCGATGGTTTCGCGATTTCGGCGGAAGGCAGCGCGATGAACAATGCGTCGCCGGGCCAGCAGGTGCGGGTCAAGACGGCCAACGGCCAGATCATTTCCGGCATCGTGAAAGACGGCTCGACCGTGGAGATTCAGCTGTGAACCGCCGGGATGCGCACGCCGTGGCGGTTCATCGCTCAACGCCCGCCCCGGCTTGCGCCGACGGTACGACGGGCAGCACCGAAATCAGGCCAGCCAAAGGGCCGGCTGGAGATGTAAGGAAAGGTAACGCCTTGAGCGATTGCGCTAAAGTTTTGATCAGCGGTAGCCGTTATAAGGATCAAATCGTTCAGGAAGCCAATCGTGAAAGTCGATTCCACAACCAATTCGAATCTGCCGACGTTGAAAGACGCCCTGTCCCGTTCGCAACAAAGCGACGCGACGACCGCGAACAGCAATGCGCAGAATGCGGGCACGGCCTCGCAGACCACCACCACCAGTGGTTCGGGCGACGCCAGCGTCAGCCTGTCGGGTCTGTCGCAGCATCTGCGCAGCCTCGCGGCGTCCGGCTCGGCCGATATCGACACGGCGCACGTCGAGTCGATCAAGCAGGCCATCAAGGACGGCTCGCTGAAGATCGATTCCGGCAAGATCGCCGACGGCGTGCTGAACACCGCACGCGAACTGTTGCAAAGCAAAACCTCGTCGACCGGCAACTGATCGACGCATCGAAGTACGGTGAAGTGCCGGGCGGCGTTCGACAAACCCGGCTCGCGGATCATGCGCGAGCCGTCGTGTTCAGCGAGTTGTTGAGATGAAAGACGCCCTGCTTGCCACCCTCATCGAAGAATATTCGGCCGTCGAGGCATTTGCCTCGATTCTGACGCTCGAGACCAAGGCGTTGACTGCCTTGTCGCCGCTGGAATTGCTGCCGCCGATCGTCGAGAAGAAGACCGAACTGATCGGCGAGCTCGCCAAGCTCGAAGCCACGCGCGACGGGCTGCTCGCCGAGATGGGTTGTCCCGCCGGCTGGCCCGGCATGGAGCTCGCGGCCAGCACTGACGCGCGCATCGCCGAACAGTGGTCGCTGCTGCAGAAAGCCGCTGAACGCGCGCGGCGCTGCAATACCAGCAACGGTGAACTGATCCGCGTGCGGATGGACTACAACCAGCGGGCGCTCACGGCGCTGCAGGTGGCCGTGCCGCAGAAGGTCGGTTTTTATGGTCCGGATGGCCGGATTCCGGCGCGTCCCGCCGTGTAAAGATATTCACTGGACCTGCGCGGCCTGACGCGCGGATCTGCTTCACGTTGGTGTATTGAAAAGGGCTCGTCTTTTGACGAGCCCTTTTTGCTTTTCAGCCATCCACTTCGAGCAAACCTCACTCCTCCTTCCACACGTTAGCCATCCGGCCAGGTGGCGCGGATTCGCCAGCCGCGTTGAAATCACGGCTTCCCCTTACTGAGTTGCGCCGCCGTCCAGAGCTTTTTCAAGACTCTCCGGACGAGCATCAACGGAGTGCTATCCACTAGCGAGGTTGTGTAATCGTGTGTATGATTCGAGGAGTGCAGTATGAAAAGTGCCGAGGTCGTCAAACTCATTCGAGCGGCTGGTTGGGAACTGATCCGCATATCGGGCAGCCACCATCATTTCCGTCACGCGGCAAGAGCCGGTCTCGTGACCATCCCGCATCCGAAGAAAGACCTTCCGCCCGGCACACTGAACAGCATCTTGAAACAGGCGGGACTGAAATGAAAAACCTGACTTTCCCGATCGCGATTGAACCGGGCAATGCGGATCAAGCGTTCGGCGTGATCGTGCCCGACATCCCGGGTTGTTATGCAGCAGGCGATACGCTGGAAGAAGCCTACGCGAACGCGAAGGAAGCCATCGAGGCGCATCTGGATCTGCTGCTCGACGAAGGCTTGCCGATTCCCGCGCGACTCACGCTGGAAGAGCATCGGCGGAATCCCGACTACGCGGGTTTCACGTGGGGACTTGTCGCCACCCGGAATATTCCCGCCTTGAAGAAGGCGGTGCGTATCAATATCTCATTGCCCGAGGCGCTGGTCCAGGAAATCGACACTTATGCTCAGGCGCGCGGCATGTCGCGCTCGGCCTTTCTGGCGCTGGCCGCGGAACATGAAATGGCCGATGCGTGAAGCGGGCGGAAGTTCAGCGCCGCCGCCAAACCGGCGGTTCGATCGCGCGTTGAAACACTGAACCCGCGCTTCAGGTCGCCTCGGCGTTCGCCCAGGCCATCTCACGCAAGCGCGTGCGCAAACGGGCCACGGCCTGGCTGTGCAACTGGCACACCCGCGATTCGCTGACTTCCATCACTGCGCCGATCTCGCGCAGATTCATGCCGCGTTCGTAGTACAGCGACATCAGCAGCTTCTCGCGATCCGGCAGGCGGTCGATCGCCTCAACCAGCGCCGAGCGCAGGCTGTCGTCGAGCAGCGCCGACAGCGGGTCCGAGTGATCGACGCAGTAGCGGTCGAGGAACGGCTCGTCGTCCGCCGAACGGTCGAAGTCTTCGTAATAGATCAACTGGCTGCCGTGCAGATCCTGCAGCATCGACTGATACTCGTCGAGTGGCATTTGCAGATGCTCGGCAATCTCCGTTTCGCTCGCCGAGCGGCCCAGATTCTGCTCCACCTTGTGCACCGCCGTTTCCACTTCACGCGAGGTGCGCCGCAAGCTGCGCGGCAACCAGTCGTTGCTGCGCAATTCGTCGAGCATCGCGCCACGAATCCGCTGGCTGGCGTAAGTCTCGAACTGCGCGCCCTGGTCTTCCTTGTAGCGGCCTGCCGCGTCCAGCAGTCCGATCATGCCGGCCTGGATCAGATCGTCGAGATCGACGCTCGCCGGCATCTTGGCGACGAGTTGCAAGCCGAGGCGACGCACCAGCGGTGCGTACTTCGTCAGAACTTCGGCTTGGGAAATCTTTCCCTGAGCGTTATACATCGTGCTCCCCTTGTCCTTGTGCCGCCACTCAGGCGTGCTGCGCAGACGGTTGGTCGGCGTGTTGCGCCGCTGTAACTGTCGCAGGCGCCATCCACGGCGTTTGCGACGACATCGCTGGCCGCATCGGCCAGTACTGCAATTCGGCGGCGAGATGCCGGAAGTCGCGCGCAGCCGGTGTCGACGGAAACGCATCGACGACACAACGCGACAACTCCAGGGCTCGCGCCATCCGCGCATCGGCGGCAATACAACCGGCGTCTTCCAGCGCCACCGTCAGGTAGCGCCCGGCCACGCCGGCCAGGTTTGCAAACGCGGTATGCGCGTCGTTCACGCTCTGCACGTGGTTCACCAGCACGCGGAACTGCGCGATCGCGTGCCCGTAGTGCAGGCGCTTCATGCATGCGTACGCGTCGGTGATCGCCTGCGCGGCCATGCGCGTGACGATCATCACGTCGTGCGCCTGCATCGCGAGCGCCGACAGGTGGCCTTGCGGATCGAGTTGCGCGTCGATCAGCACGACGTCGGCGGAACCGCGCAACACCACGCCGAACTCCGCGGCCGTATGGCCTTCCCGGTTCGGACGCGAGGCGGCCAGCACCGAGAAGCCGAGCGCGTGCCGCGCGGCGGCGTCGTCGAGCGTCATCTCGCCACGCATCACGGCGGCGAAATTGCCGGCGCCGCGCACGCCGCCGAGCATCGCGCTCACCGACTTCTCGCCGAGGCATTCGTCGATCACCAGCACGTCTTTACCCTGCTGCGTCAACGCCGCGGCAAGATTCACCACCGTCGTCGTCGAGCCGACGCCGGCCGAGCCGCTCGTCACCGCAATCACGCGCGAGCCGCTGCGAGCCAACATCCGCCGCAGTCCTTCTGCCTGATCGGAGATGAGCTTATCCAAAGCGGACCTCGTGCAATTCGGCCGTGGAACGCGCGGACAAAGCGGACAGCAAAGCCGGAATGTCGTCGTCGTGCGGCACGAATGGCGAGTTGTCGCGCGGTATGCAGAAGGCGCTCTTGATCAGGAATTTCTTCGTCGCGACGTACAGGTTTTCCGGCACCTTCTGACCGGTCGACACGTAGTGCACCGGCAGCTTGTAGCGGATCACCGTATCGAGCACGCCGCCCAGATTGGTGGCTTCGTCGAGCTTGGTCAGAATGCAGCCGGCGAGCGGCTGTTGATCCGGCGCGCGCTGGTAGGCCTGCACGACTTCGTTGAGCGTGTCGCCGTGGCTGGTTGCGTTGAGCAGCAACAGGCGCTGCACCGGCTGACCGGCGTGGCACAGCATCGCGATCTGGTCGGAGACGAGGCGGTCGCGCTGGCTCATGCCGATCGTGTCGATCAGCACGATGTGCTTGTTGCGCAGTTCGGAGAGCGCGAGTTGCAGGTCGGCGCCGTCTTTCACCGCGTGCACCGAGACGCCGAGAATCTTGCCGAAGATGCGCAGTTGTTCGTGGCCGCCGATCCGGTAGCTGTCGGTGGTGAGCAACGCGACCTTGCTGGCGCCGAAGCGCATCACGCAGCGCGCGGCGAGCTTGGCGGTGGTTGTCGTCTTGCCAACGCCGGTCGGGCCCATCAGCGCGAACACACCGCCGCGCTCCATCAGCGCGTCTTCGTCTTCCATCACCGGCAGGTTCGAATCGAGCACCGAGCGGACCCACTCCATGCCGCCTTCCATGTTCTCGACATCGTCCGGCAGGTTGTCGACCATCATCTGCACGAGCTGCGCGGAGAAACCGGCGGCGAACAGATGCTTGGTGAGCGAGGCGCGCACCGGGTTGCGGCGCTGGCGCTCGCCCCACAGCAGGCCGGCGAAGTGTTCTTCCATCATCCCGCGCATCGACGACAGTTCGCTCATCACGGTGTCGTTGACGACCTGCTCCATGCGCGCCTTGATCGCTTCGGCAACCGAGGTGGGCGTGCGGGCGTCGTCGCTCGAAGATGGCGGCGGTGCGTTTTTCTGCGCGGCGCGGCGCGCGGCGGCTTGCGCGCCTTCGCGCGCCCAGTCGGGCGTGTCGACGGCTTGCGGCGCGGCGACCTTGCCCGGTTCGACAGCGGCGCCGAGGCCCTTGGCCATCGCAGCGGCCGGCGTCATCGCGGCGGGGCGCGCGCTATACGCGCCTTCCTGCTGCTGTTCGGCGGCGATGCGGCGCGCGTGGTCGATCAACCACGGATTCGATTCGGCCATCGTGCGCGGCGTCTGCGCGTCGGCGCTCGGCGCATGCGGCACGCCGGCCGCCTTGAGCAGATCGGCGCGGATGTCTTCGGTGAGGCGCGAGGCTGCGGCACGAGCGCTCGGTTGCTCGAGGGTGATCGGTTGCGACGGCAACGCCGCTGCTGTCTTGACCGGTGCCGCTGCCTTCACCGGCACCGCGGGCAGCGCTTTGGGAGCGCCCGGCAATGCGGCCTTCGGCGCGCTCGCGGCCGGCTTCATGATGGCGGCCGGTGCGTCGCTCGCGTCATCGTCGGCGTGATTCAGATTGGCGTTGGAAGCGCTGTTGCCCGAATGCTCCGCGCCCGCTTCCGGGCTTGCGCCGAACACCGACGAGAACACATCGGGCATGCCGCTCGCATACGGATTCGCCTGCATCGTCGCTGCGGCCGGCATGGCGCGCGGTGCGGCCAGCGCGGGTTGTCCAGCCATGGCATTCATCGATCCAGCCTGCGGTGCGCCGGCGCTTGCGCGCGGAACCTTCGGCGTGATGGCGGCGAGGTCGCTGTCGGCCAGTGCGACGATCTCGACGCTGCCGTCGTCCATCGTGCGATTGGACAAGACGACGGCATCCGCGCCCAACGCTTCGCGCACGAGACGCAGCGCATCACGACTGGTAGCACCGACAAATTTACGAATGTTCAAGCTGGACCCCCGATGAGGTAAACGGACTAACGGACCGGCAACATACCGCTTCCCATTGAGATCATTATTGCGAAACCCGTCGAGTCACGATCGATGGATAAAGACCGTTAAACGTGGGCAATTCGGGCGATGGAAACGCGCCTGGATTCACGCGCGCGCGGGTTTGAAACACGCTCCGCGGCGACGTCCAATGGCGCTTTCGCGGACGCAGCATGTGCTCCGCCTTCCGCCTGCGGCATGAAAAGTCAGGCGCCGAAATGAAAACCGGCGCTCGATGAGCGCCGGCAAGAGACATGGGCCTGAAGTGAAGCGGCCCACTATGAACCAGGCGCGCTAACCGTGCGCGCCGATCAGATTCACCACCTTGATATTGCGTGTGTCGGGCACTTCCGCATACGACAGCACCTTCAGCTGCGGCAGGCTGCGGCGCAAAAAGCGCGCGAGCATCGGCCGCAACGCATGCTGCACCAGCAGCACAGGCGCGAGCCCGAGATTCTGCTGACGCGTCATCGCCTTCTGGGTTTCGTTGAGCAGCGTGTGCGCGAGGCCCGGTTCGAGACCCGGATTGGAGCCGGTCGAGAGCGCCTGCGAGAGCACCCGCTCGAGATTCGAATCGAGGCCCATCACCTGCATGTCGCCGATGCCCGGGAACCACTGCTGCGTGATCGCGCGACCCAACGCGAGACGCACGGCGGCGGTGAGATCGTGCGCGTCGGTGATCTTCGGCGTGTGTTCGGAGAGCGCTTCGAGGATCGTGCGCATGTCGCGGATCGGCACGCCTTCTTCCAGCAGGTTTTGCAGCACCTTTTGCAGCGCGGTGAGCGGCAGCGACTTCGGCACCAGATCGTCGACCAGCGACGGCGTGTCCTTCTGCATCCGTTCGAGCAATGCCTGTACTTCCCGGCGGCCGAGCAGTTCCGACGCGTGCGTGACCACGAGGTGATTCAGGTGCGTCGCCACCACCGTGCTGGAATCGACCACCGTGTAGCCGTACACCTGCGCCTGTTCGCGCAGGTTCGTATCGATCCAGATGGCCGGCAAGCCGAAGGCGGGATCCTGCGTCGGCGTGCCCGGCAGCGCAGCGGAGACCTGACCTGGATTGATCGCCAGCCACTGGCCCGGATACGCTTCGCCGACGCCCACTTCGACGCCCTTGAGCGCGATCCGATAGCCGTTCGGCCGCAATTCCAGGTTGTCGCGGATGTGAATGACTGGCGGCAGAAAGCCGATTTCCTGCGCGAACTTCTTGCGGATACTCTTGATCCGCTTGAGCAGTTCGCCGTCCGAGTTCTTGTCGACGAGCGGAATCAACCGGTAGCCGACTTCGAGGCCGAGCGTGTCGATCATCGTCACGTCGTCCCAGCTCGCTTCGGTGTTTTCGACCGGCGCCATCGCGGCCGGCGCGACATCGACGAGTGCCGTGGTGTTCTTGCGATCGTCGGCGCGCTTTTTCATCGTGCGGCCGAGCTGGATCAGACCGCCGCCGAGAATCAGAAACGCGAAGTGCGGCATGCCCGGAATCAGGCCCATCAGCACGAGAATGCAGCCGGTGATCGCCAGCACGCGCGGATTCGTGAACAACTGGCCGGTGAGCTGCGTGCCAATGTCTTCGTTGGTCGCGACGCGCGAGACGATCACGCCGGCCGCCGTCGAAATCACCAGCGACGGGATCTGCGCGACGAGGCCGTCACCGATCGTCAGCAGCGTGTAGTTCTTGCCCGCGGACGCGAAGTCCATGCCGTGCTGGACCATCCCGACGATCAGGCCGCCGACGATGTTGATCACCATGATCAGCAAACCGGCGATCGCATCGCCGCGCACGAACTTGCTCGCGCCGTCCATCGAGCCGTAGAACTCGGCTTCCTGCGAAACTTCGGCGCGGCGCTTGCGGGCCTGTTCTTCGTTGATGAGGCCGGCGTTCAGGTCGGCGTCGATCGCCATCTGCTTGCCGGGCATTGCATCGAGCGTGAAGCGTGCGGACACTTCCGCAATCCGCCCCGCGCCCTTGGTGATCACCATGAAGTTGATCACCATCAAAATGATAAAGACGACGATACCGACCGCGAAGTTGCCGCCCACGAGGAAGTGGCCGAACGACTCGATCACCTGACCAGCCGCGTCGGGACCGGTGTGGCCTTCGAGCAGCACGACCCGCGTGGACGCCACGTTCAGCGAGAGGCGCAGCAAGGTCGAGAACAGCAGCACGCTCGGGAACGCGGCGAAGTCGAGCGGCTTCATCGTGTACATGCTGACGAGCAGCACCATCACGGACAGCGCGATATTGAAGGTGAACAGCAGATCCAGCAGGAACGGCGGCAACGGCAAAATCATCATGCCGAGGATCATGCAGATCAGCACCGGCCCGGCGAGGGCGCGCAAATTGGTGCTGCTCAAGGCATCCGGCCGTCGGGCGAGGAAACCGGCGCGAGCGTTCATGCGGAGGCTCCTGAAGCGTCGTCGTTATCTGAGTTAACAGCGGGGTTGAGCGTGTCGGCGGCTTCCTGCTCGGCTTCATCGTCCGATACGCCGCCCTTGTCGAGTTCCGCGGGCACGTCGAGTTCGGTCGGTGCGAGCGGCACGTCGCCGCCTTCGGTCTTGAAGCGCCGCAACTGATACACCCACGCAAGCACTTCGGCGACCGCGCCATACAGTGGGCCCGGAATCTCGCGGTTCAGTTCGACGTTGTGATACAGCGCCCGCGCGAGCGGCGGCGCTTCCAGCAACGGCACGTTGTTTTCGGCGGCGATTTCGCGAATCCGCGCCGCCACGAGGTTCACGCCCTTGGCGACCACCTTCGGCGCGCGCATCTCGCCGTCGGTGTATTGCAGCGCCACGGCGAAATGTGTCGGGTTGGTCACCACCACGTCGGCCTTCGGCACGTTGGTCATCATGCGGCGGCGGGCAATTGCGCGCTGCTGCTGGCGAATCCGGCCTTTGACGTGCGGATCGCCTTCGCTTTCGCGGTGTTCGCGCTTCACTTCTTCCTTCGTCATGCGCAGCTTCTTGTGGAATTGCCACAGTTGATACGGCACATCCATCGCGGCGACGACGAACATGCCCGCCACGGTCATGCCGCAGCACACGGCGATCAGATGCACGGTGTTGGCCAGCGCGAGATGCAGCGGCTGGGTCGCCAGCGCGAGAATCTCTTCACGGCGATTCCAGATCGCCGTGCCGCCGATCACGCCCACCACCAGCGTCTTCGCGAGCGACATGCCGAGCTGGATCGGTCCGTTGATCGAAAACATCTTGCCGAGGCCGGCGATCGGATTGAGGCGGTTGAACTTCGGTTCGAGGCCTTTCGCCGACAACTGCCAGCCGCCCAGCGCCATCGGCGCGAACAAGGCGGCCGCGCCGGTGAACCCGAGAATGGGCAGCAGCGCGTAGAACCCTTCGCGGCTCGCCACGCCCGCGCCGATCATCATGCGGCGGGTTTCGAACGCGCCGGCGTGGTCGAACGTGAAGGCCGCGCGCAGCATGCTCTGCAAATGTTCGCCGATGCTGCCTGACATCCCCCACACGCCGAAGAACCCCGCCGCCAGCAGGGCAAACGTGGACAACTCCCGCGAACGCACGATCTGCCCTTCCTCGCGCGCCTTCTGCAGGCGCCGGGGAGTGGCTGATTCGGTTTTTTCGAGGTCGCTATCCTCTGCCACAAAAGCTCTCCAATCGGCTGAGGCACGGCGCCTCTTTCCAGTGAGAGCGATTATTCCCGCTCGACGCAAGCACCGATCGGCGGATAAAGGCGGAGAAAGGGGGGTATTTCGAGGGATGGAACAGCCGGGAAGCCGGCCGGCCGGGCTTGCTGGCGGCGGTGCGGTTCAGGCGTGCACGGCGTGTGAAGTGGGCGCGGACGCCACGCAGCGTGCCCGCCGCGAGAAGCATGCAGGTTCGGCACAGTGTGCCCGGAGCAGAGGCGCGAGGCGCGCAACGTGCGGCGGCGGGGCGCCGGTCAAGGACGGACCGCTCGCCGCGCGGCCACTATCGTCCGAACCGGGGGGGCGCCGCCGGCCGGCCCCGGCCCGGCGGCGCTCGGC
>NZ_JAQQEG010000032.1:0-111222 GCF_046027395.1 Paraburkholderia dipogonis
ATATTACGGCTCGCCAGCGTGGTGGGGACCATCGGTTTCACGGTGCTTCGGCGGCGGGGGCGGGGGGGGGTTTGGGGGGGGCGCGGCCCCCCCCCCCCCAACCACCACCCCGCCCGCGCCCACCGGCGCCCCCGTTTTGCTTCAAAGGCACTGTACGAGCGCGTCAGTGTCCGCGGAACAGATTCATGATGTCCTGCTTCTCCTGCTCGCCGACCTGCTCAGGCGCTGCCGCCGACGCGCCGCTAGCCTCGGCGTCGAGCGCCGCCTGACTGATGCCGACAGTGGCGACAAAACCGTGCCCCGGCGTGAAGTCGTCGAAATAAAGCTCCGAGCCGATTTCCGTGACGTCTTCGGGTTTCGGCATCTTGTACTCCTGCACGCCCTTGAGCGCGCGGCCCATGTATTCGACCCACACCGGCAACGCCAGGCCGCCGCCGGTTTCCTTGTCGCCGAGACTGCGTGGGTTGTCGTAGCCGATCCACGCGATCGCGGTGAGCGTGTGCTGATAACCGGCGAACCACGCATCGCGCGAATCGTTGGTCGTGCCTGTCTTGCCGCCGAGATCGGTGCGCTTCAGGACGTTGGTCTTGGCGCCCGTGCCGCGTTGCGCGACGCTTTGCAGCAGGCTGTTCATCACGTACGCATTGCGCGGCTCGATCGCGTGCGGCGCGCTTTGCGCGGCCACCAGCGGTTGTGCGTGCGCGACCACCATGCCGCGTTGATCCGTGACTTCGGCGATCAGATACGGATTGATCCGATAGCCGCCGTTGGCGAACACCGAGAACGCACCCGCCATCTGCAAGGGCGTGACGAGACCGGCGCCCAGCGCCATCGGCAGATAAGCCGGATGACGATCCGCGTCGAAGCCGAATCGCGTGATGTACTGCTGCGCGTACTTCGTGCCGATCTGGTTCAGGATACGAATCGACACCAGGTTCTTCGAGCGCTGCAACGCGGTGCGCATGGTCATCGGGCCGTCGAAGCCGCCGCCATAGTTCTTCGGCTCCCACGCTTGGCCACCGGTTTCCGCGGCGCTAAAGAAGAGCGGTGCGTCGTTGATCACGGTTGCCGGTCCGAGTCCCTTTTCGAGCGACGCCGAATAGATGAACGGCTTGAAGCTCGACCCCGGCTGACGCCACGCCTGAGTCACGTGATTGAACTTGTTCTTGTTGAAGTCGAAACCGCCGACCAGCGCGCGAATCGCGCCGTCTTGCGGGATTACCGAAATGAACGCGCCTTCCACTTGCGGCAATTGCGTGATCGACCAGTTGCCGTCGTCGTTCTTGACGAGGCGGATGACCGCGCCGGGCCGCACGCGTTGATTCGGCTGCGCGCGCGGACCGAGCGCGAACTGCGCAAAGCGCAGGCCGTCGCCCTGGATCGTCGCGACATTGCCGTCGATGAAAGCGGCCTGCACCTGCTTCGGACTCGCCGCGGTGACCACGGCGGCAATGATCTCGCCGTTGTCCGGGTGTTCGAGCAACGCGTCGTCGATGGCCTGCTCGCGATCCTCGGCGTCGGACGGCAGATCGATGAACGCCTCCGGGCCGCGATAACCGTGGCGCCGTTCATAGTCCATCAGACCTTTGCGCAGCGCCCGGTAAGCGACGTCCTGATCCGCCGAATCGATCGTGGTCACCACGTTCAGGCCACGCGTGTAGGCTTCTTCGCGGTACTGCGCGTACATCATCTGACGCACCATTTCCGCGACGTATTCCGCGTGCACGCTGAATTCCTTGCCCGCGCCCTTGACCACGAGCGGCTGTTTGCTCGCTTCGTCGTATTGTTCCTGGGTGATGTAGTGCAGCTCGTACATGCGTTGCAGGATGTACTCCTGACGCACCTTCGCACGCTTCGGATTGACGACCGGGTTATACGCGGACGGCGCCTTCGGCAAGCCGGCCAGCATGGCCGATTCCGCCAGCGTCAGATCCTTCAGATCCTTGCCGAAGTACACGCGCGCGGCGCTCGCGAAACCGTAGGCGCGCTGACCGAGATAGATCTGATTCATGTACACCTCGAGAATCTGATCTTTGGACAGCTTCGACTCGATCTTGTAGGCGAGCAGCATCTCGTAGATCTTGCGCGTATAGGTCTTCTCGCTGGAAAGGAAGAAGTTGCGCGCCACCTGCATGGTGATCGTGCTTGCGCCCTGCGTGGCGTGGCCATTGGTCAGCGCGACGAAGCCCGCGCGCGCGATGCCCGTGAGGTCGACGCCGCCGTGATCGTAGAAGCGCGCGTCTTCGATGGCGAGGATCGCCTTCTTCAGATGATCGGGCACGTCCTGAATATGGACGATGTCGCGCCGTTCTTCGCCGAATTCGCCGATCAGCACATGGTCGGCCGTATAGATGCGCAGCGGCACCTTCGGCCGGTAGTCGGTCAGCGCATCGAGCGACGGCAGGTTGGGCGTGGCGACGACGAGCGCATAGCCGAGCACCAGCAGCACGCACAGAATGCCTGCGACGATCAGACCCACGAAGCCCAGGATGAGCTTCAGCCACAACGGGCGTTTGCGCCTCTGCGGCGCGGGCGGCGGGGACGTAGGAGACGTGGATTGCATATAGGCACCAAAAAGCAGTCCCGCGATTATAGCCGCCTCGCTTTTCAGCTTTCGGCATGCTTACTGACACTTCTTGACAAGTCTGCGCGCCGCACGGGAATGACTTCACTGTAGTCCCTTTGATGGCGTACAGGACGTGCGTTGCTCAACGTTAGCCGTTTGGCTGAGTGTCGCGCGGCGCCGCGGCTACGCACAATTCTTCCTCATCACTCGCGTTCGAATGGTTCGTCGCGTGAGTCAGAGGGAGGGCGTCATGGCGTTGAAAAGATCTTGGCTTGAGGCAGTGCAACCCGGTGCGCAGCGTTTTGCTGCGGGGATCGATGTTGGCTCGCAGACCGTGCGTCTGATCGTGCTGAGTCAGCGCGTGCGCTCACCCGGCGCGCTGCATATCGAATACGTGAGCACCGTTCCGCTTGTCGCCGGTGCTATGGCTGGCAGCGAGATTGCCGACCGGCACGCGGTGGCGCGTGCGTTGCGCGAGGCGTTCGCCGGTCTGCCGCGCGCGTGCGCGACACATGCCTTGCGATGCGCGATGGCGCTGCCCGCGTCGGCCACCATGACCACCACGGTGCCGCTCACGCGGCTTGCCGCGCAAAGCGGTTGCGCGGAAGACGGCGGATATCAACTGGCCGAACTTGAGCCGGCGGTGATGAGCGAGGTCGAGCGCATTGCCGGTCTCGAGCGGCATGCTCTCGCCGTCGATTGGTATCTGGACGAAACGTATTCGCCGGTCCGCTCCGTGACCATTGCCGCCACCGCGCGGCAACATCTCGAAGCGCGAATCGAATGCGCGGCGATTGCGGGCATCTCGCTCACCGCCATCGACGGTGAGCCGCATGCGGCGTTGCGCGCCATGCGCTATGCGGCGAGTTACGAACTCGATCCGCACGAGCCGTATATCGCGTTGTGGATCGGCACCGACGGCGTCTACGGCTGGCGGATCGTGGACGACGTCATCTGCCGCGAAATGCGCTATCCCGCACCGGAACACGCCGATCTCGCCGATGCATTGCGCGACCTGGCCGAAGGCCCGGAACTCGACTGCGCGTTGTTGAGCGGCGAGGTTGATCTGCTCGACGGTGTGGGTTTCTCGAGCGCGGATATTGCCGACGTGTTGAGCTGCACGGTGCTGCCGTTCGAATGCGCGGCGCTGGGCGGTCTCGTTCGACCGTTGGACGATTCGCTGTTGCACGAACCGTCCGGCGCGGTCGCGTTCGGGCTTGCGTTGCGCGGGGTGTTCGAATGACGGGCGGCCTGCTGCACGCCGCGGCCTCCAACACTCGGGCGCCGGTACGCGGCACGCGCTTCGCGCGATCATGGCTCGGCGGTTTCAATCTGCTGCCTTACCGGCAACGCAATGCGCGGCTCGCGCGCCGGCGGCGCGTGCTCGAATGGATTGCCGCGGTCTGCGCCGGTTGCGCCGCCGTTTTCGCATTGGCCGGCTGGCAGGCAATCGAGAGGGCGCGGCTCGATGCGCAGCGCGTGTCGATCGAACGCACGCTCACACAACTATCGGCGCCACTCGCGGAGCACGCGGAATTGCTGCGCGCGCGAGACGAACAGCGCCTCAACGCCGCACGCGCAAAGAGCGTGTCTGAGCCGCTCACGCATCTACGCGATCTGCTTGACGCGCTGAGTTTCGAACCGGGCGACGGCGTGGTGCTGCAGCAGTTGCGCCACCGTGAGGACGAGACGGAGTTGCTGGCGACATCGCGTGGACATCTCGCTTCGGCTGAGTGGCTCAAGCGCTTGAGTGCGATCCGTGGGGTGAAGGGGGCGGAGGTGAACGATCTGCATCGTTCGGTTTCGCGCGGCGGTGCGGGTGCGGCGCAGGCGAGCGTCGCCGGTCCGATCGAATTCGGTGCGAATCTGCGGTGGAACGAGGCGGCGCAGAAAACGGTTCGCCCGGCTGGGTCCACGACGCAACGTCCTGTGAAGTCTGAACAATCAAGAGGTGCGAAATGAGTACGATCTTTGTCGAGTTCGGCGGCGGGGCAAACGCGCGGCTTTCTCTTTCCCATTGGATCAAGCGCGTGCGCTTGCCGCTCGACGCATGGAGCCGCCGCCGCCGCTGGGTGGTCGCGTTGCTGATTGCCGCGTTAGTGTTCGGCCTGGGCGCGCATGGCTGGGTGGTAACCGATTTCGGTGGCGTTGAGGCGAGCCGGGCGGCTTTGGAAGCCAGCAGCCTGCGTCTCGCGAACGCGCGACGCGCGCTTGCGCAATTGCCCGCGCTGCGCCGCGATGCCGCCGCCGTGCCGGTTGCTGCTTCGGCCACGCGCTCATCCGCGTCGTGGAGTTCGGCCGACGTCGTGCGCATCGTCTCCGAACTGGCCGCGCAAAATAGCGTCGCGTTGCTGGCGGTGGAACCCGGCGCGCTCAGCGGCACGGGTGTTGAAAGCATGCGTCCGCTGCGACTGACCGCGCGTACGGACTTTGTTCACCTGATGGCATTTCTGCGCGGACTGTCCGATCTGCCGGTGCTTATCGTGCCTGTCGACGTGACCGTCAAGCGGGATGCCGCGGCGTTGTCGATGAGCGCCACGCTGCACGTGTTCGACGCATTGCGGCCGGCGCCATCGACAGCCTCCGCGGACGCATTCGCCGACGACAGCCTCGACTCGGACGACGATGAAGACATCGTCTTCTTCGATCCATTTTCGCAGCCGCGGATGCAGGCTGCCGGCGATCTGCCCGACCTCTCGCAACTGCGTCTGGTCGGATTGCTCAGCGATCGTACGCGTGGATTGGCCTTGCTCGATACACCGGAGGGCGTGGCAACCGTCGAGTCGGGAGAGCGGATCGGCGCCGAGCGTGTCACGAAGCTGGACGCATCCGGCATTACGCTCGCGAAGGGCGGTGCGACACGCACGCTGGCGATGACGGAGGCTTCCTGATGAGACTGGCGAAGCCATTTCCCTTTGCATTGTCGGGCGTCGATTCGCGTGCGTCGCCTCGCCTCAAGGTGTGTCTCGGCCTGTATCTCAGCGCGGCGCTGGGCGCCAGCGTCACGCATGCGTCGACTCCACCGCTGCCGCCGCTGCCTGCCTACATGCCACTCGACGACGCGGTACCGGCGCGCGACGCTCCGTATGGCGACACACCGCCGCTGCCACGCGACGTTTCGGCCGAAGTGCCCAACCCGTTTCGTCAAGATGCAGCAGACGATCCAGACGCATCGCGTGTGAACCCGACGGCGGCCAACGCAGGCACGGACGAGCCTGCCGCCGACACCGCCGACGGCTCACTGCCGTTGCGAAAGCAATCCGCCGCTCCGGCTCTCGGCGACGCCGACGCTGATGGCTCCGACGGCTCCGTTCCGCTGCGAAGACAATCCGCCGCCGCAGTTCGCGTCGATGCCGCCGGCACCGCCGCGCTCGAAGGCCCGCCGGTGCCACTGCCGCCGCTCGCTCGTCTGAGCAACGCACCACGCAGTGCCGCCGACGCAGCCCTCGCGCCCGACGACAAACCGATCTCGTTGAATTTCCAGCGCGCCGAACTCGGCGCCGTCCTCAATGCGTTCGCCAAATTCACCGGCCTGAACATCGTCGCGAACGAACGAGTGCGCGGCGCCGTGTCGCTGAAGCTCGACAAAGTGCCGTGGCGCACCGCGTTCGACACCTTGCTCGACGTCAACGGCCTGGCGATGGAGCGCCACGGCAACGTGATCTGGGTCGCACCGAGCGCGGATCTGGCCGTGCGCGAACGGCAGCGCTTCGAAGCGCACGCCCGGGCCGCCGATCTCGAGCCACTCGCGAGCCGCACGTTCGAGTTGCACTACGCGCACGCCGAAGACGTCAGGCGTCTGCTGACCGGTTCGGGCGCGCAGCGTGTATTGTCCAAGCGCGGTGCCGCGACTGCCGATCCGCGCACCAATCTGCTGTTCGTGACCGATCTCGAAGGGCGCCTCGCGCAGATTGCCGCGCTGCTAGCCTCCGTCGACCGGCCGACGCGCCAGGTGTTGATCGAAGCGCGTATCGTCGAGGGCGAACATGGGTTTTCGCGCAATCTCGGCGTGAAGCTCTCCATGGCGGCCACGAACGCCGACGGCACCGCGAAAGGCTTGACCGACGCCGGCTACGATCTGTCTGCCCGCCCGATTTCTGGCTTCGACGCGGCGACCGCCGGCCTGACCCTGTTCGCCGCCGGCGCGACGCGGCTGCTGAACATCGAGTTAAGCGCGCTCGAAGCACAGGGGCGCGGCGAAATCGTTTCGAGTCCGCGCGTGGTCACGGCCGACCGGATGAAAGCGGTGGTGGAGCAGGGCACCGAGCTGCCGTATCAGGCGAAAGTCGGGCAGGGCGTGTCGGGCGTGCAGTTTCGCCGCGCCACGCTCAAACTGGAGGTCGAGCCGCAAATCATGCCGGACGGCCGGGTGGTGCTGGACCTCGACGTCGCCAAGGACAGCGTCGGCGAACAGACCGACGCCGGGCCCGCGATCAACACCAAGCACGTGCAAACGCGCGTCGAAGTCGAGGATGGTGGTACGGTGTCGATCGGCGGAATTTATGCGACCGACGACCGGGACGATGTGACGCGGGTCCCGGTCCTGGGCAAAATACCGATTTTAGGTGCGCTTTTCCGCCATCGGGCTCATCGCGACCAGCGCAGCGAACTGGCTGTTTTCATCACGCCGCGCGTCGTTCAGACAAATTAGGGGCATGCTGCCGCCGCTTGCGAGCGGGGGCGCGCAGGCTCGACAAGGCAGCCGCTTTGCCAGTAAGCTGCGGCACGAACCATACCGGATTAGCCAGAGGACACCGTTGCAAGCGCGGGACGCACACGCCAATGTATTTTTTGTAGGGCTCATGGGGGCAGGGAAAACCACCGTGGGCCGGGCCATTGCGCGCCGTCTCGATCGCCCGTTCTTCGATTCCGACCATGAAATCGAGGCGCGCACGGGCGCGCGCATCCCGGTGATCTTCGAGCTGGAGGGCGAAGCGGGCTTCCGCGAGCGCGAAGCCAGCGTGATTTCCGACCTCACCGGGCGCGACAATATCGTGCTCGCGACCGGCGGCGGCGCGATACTGCGGCCGGAAAACCGCGAAGCACTGCAGAATCGCGGGGTGGTGATCTATTTGCGCGCCAATCCGCACGATCTGTGGCTGCGCACCCGGCGCGACAAAAATCGCCCGCTTTTGCAGACCGAAGACCCCAAAGCGCGTCTCGAAGCACTGTATGAAGTGCGCGACCCGTTGTACCGGGAATGCGCGCATTTCGTGATCGAAACCGGCCGGCCTTCGGTCAACGGACTCGTCAACATGGTTCTGATGCAGCTCGAGATGGCCGGCGTCGCCAAACATCCTGCGTCATAATGGACCGTATGATTACCGTCAACGTCGAATTGGGCGAACGCGCCTACCCCATCCATATCGGTGCCGATCTGATTAGCCAGACGGCACTGTTCGCGCCGCATATCGCCGGCAGCTCGGTCACCATCGTCACCAATACCACCGTCGACCCGCTGTACGGCGACAAGCTGCGCGCCGCGCTGGCGCCGCTCGGCAAGCAGGTGTCCACGGTCGTGTTGCCGGACGGCGAGGCGTACAAGAACCTCGAAACGCTGAACCTGATTTTCGACGCGCTGCTCGGCGGCCGCGCCGATCGCAAGACCACGCTGATCGCACTGGGCGGCGGCGTGATCGGCGACATGACGGGTTTTGCGGCCGCCTGCTACATGCGCGGCGTGCCGTTCATTCAGGTGCCGACCACGTTGCTGTCGCAGGTCGATTCGTCGGTGGGCGGCAAGACGGGCATCAATCACCCGCTCGGCAAGAACATGATCGGCGCGTTCTACCAGCCGCAGGCCGTGATCGCCGACATCGGCGCGCTGCGCACGCTGCCGGCGCGTGAACTGGCCGCGGGCGTCGCCGAAGTGATCAAGACCGGCGCCATCGCCGACGCGGGTTTTTTCAGCTGGATCGAAGCCAATATCGAAGCATTGAACCGCTGCGAACCCGAAGCGCTAGCTGAGGCGGTCAAGCGGTCGTGCGAAATCAAGGCGTCGGTGGTCGCGCAGGACGAGCGCGAAGGCGGACTGCGCGCCATCCTCAATTTTGGCCACACCTTCGGCCATGCGATCGAAGCCGGCCTCGGCTACGGCGAGTGGCTCCACGGCGAGGCGGTCGGTTGCGGGATGGTAATGGCGGCGGATCTGTCCGTGCGTTTAGGCTATCTCGATGAAGCCGCACGCAAGCGTCTGGTCGACGTGATCGTCGCCGCGCATTTGCCGACCCGGGCGCCCGCTCTTGGCGACTCGCGTTATGTCGAACTCATGCGGGTCGACAAGAAGGCGGAAGCCGGCGCGATCAAATTCATTCTGCTGAAGCGTTTCGGTGAGACGCTCATCACCCAGGCGCCCGACGCCGAGGTGCATGCCACGCTGGCCGCCGCCGTCTGAATCTCGCGGGGCGTCCAGCAACGCAGCATGTACCAGCGTCACGAGGCGCCGCCCATGTTTCGGAGAACCCGGTGACTGACAGGCGCAGCGACGATGTAAAGCATGACCCGACGGCAGGCACGGCGACGATCGGCGTGCCTTCGCAGGAAGCACTCGAAGCGCACCTCGCGCCGTACGCGGCCCACTCCGCGCAATCGCGCGGCCGCCGCTATCCGGAAGCGGCCCCCAGCGCGCGCACCGAATTCCAGCGCGATCGCGACCGTATCGTCCATTCGACGGCATTCCGCCGACTCGAGTACAAAACTCAGGTGTTCGTGAACCACGAGGGCGACCTGTTTCGCACGCGTCTGACTCACAGCCTGGAAGTCGCGCAGATCGCGCGGTCGGTCGCACGCAATCTTCGGGTGAACGAAGATCTCGTCGAAGCCATTTCGCTCGCCCATGATTTAGGCCATACGCCTTTCGGCCATGCCGGGCAGGACGCGCTCAACGAATGCATGCGCGAGCATGGCGGCTTCGAGCACAATCTGCAGAGCCTGGCGGTCGTCGACGATCTGGAGGAGCACTACGGCGCGTTCAACGGCCTGAACCTTTGCTTCGAAACGCGTGAAGGGATTCTCAAGCACTGCTCGCGCGAGAACGCGCGGCGGCTCGGCACTTTGGGCGAGCGCTTTCTGGAAGGGCGGCAGCCGTCCATCGAGGCGCAGATCGCGAATGTCGCCGACGAGATCGCGTACAACAATCACGACGTCGACGACGGGTTGCGCTCGGGCCTGCTCACCGTCGAGCAGCTCGCCGAAGTGGAGTTGTGGCAGGTGCACTACGAGGCGGCGCGCAGCGATTTTCCGCAGATCGAAGGACGCAGGCTGATTCACGAAACGGTGCGCCGCATCATCAATACGCTGATCGTCGATCTGATCGACACGACCAAGCTGAATCTGGACCGGCACGCGCCGGCGTCGCTGGATGCCGTGCGTTCATCGCCCGCACTCGTCGCGCACAGTGAGACGATTGCCGCGCAGGCTGCGACGCTCAAGCGCTTTCTGTTCAGGAACCTGTATCGCCATTACCGCGTGATGCGCATGGCCAACAAGGCACGCCGCGTCGTCGCCGGTCTGTTCGACGCGTTCACGGACGATCCGCGGCTGCTGCCGCCGAGCTACCAGTCGAGCGACGCGACGCAGCAACCGCGCCTGATCGCCCACTACATCGCGGGCATGACGGATCGCTACGCGGTCAAGGAGTACCAGCGGTTGTTCGTGATCGACGACAACTGAGCAGCGCGGCACGAAGCTGCGCCGGCCCGGACGGCCTGCGAGCCGGCGCCAGTGCGAGGCACCGGTTCAGAGCACTTGCAGCAACCGCCGGGCCGACGCCGCGTCCAGCGCTGTCGCGCCTTGATCAGCGCAGTCGCGACGCGAACAACGCGCCCGCAATCAGCGCGACGCCGCCGACGATCGCAATCGTCTGCCACGGATTTTCATGCACGTAATCGTCCGCATCGGCCACCGCCACCTGGGCGCGTTCACGCACGGCTTCGCGCGTATCGTTCAGGCGGGCGCGCGCAACCTCGAGTTGTTTGCGAAGTTTGCTGCGCAACGCCACCGCGTCGGCCTGGGTGCCGTCCGCCAAAGTGGATTCGAGTTCCGACATTAGCGTGCGCAGTTCGCCTGCGATGTCTTCGGCCGCGTGGCGGCTGTGGCGAGCGATACGCCGCGCACGGCGGCTGGTGCTGGTCCAGGATTCGCCGAGGGCGTCTCGCGTATTCGGAAGTGCAGTCATGGTCGCTCCGTCGATGAGGTGAAAAAGGGTCCCGCGCGTTGTCACGAAGACGCAAATTTACGTCGCGACGCGGGAAACACCATGCGAACGCAACTTCGGTGCCAAACCCCGCAGGCCCCACCCGCCGTGACACGGACGCAGATTTGTCAGCACATATTGCACTGGCTGGCGCGATTCCGGGTCAAATTTACAAACGCCGACAGCCGGTCGGCGCTTGGCTTCCATGAGCGCTCAACGGGCCTCCATGAAGCGCGCACAAAAATAAAAACGCCGCCATTGGATGCATGACGGCGTTGTCCAAGCCACGAAAATTCGACTACCCTAACTCTACGGCCCCTAATTTTCTCGAAGCGTTAGAAACGGTAACCGATGTTGACGTAGGTAACGATCGGGTTCAGCTTGATCTTGGTTTCAGATTGCACGTTCAGCGTGCCGACTGGCGTGTTCGCAGCGGTGTTCAGCTTGGCAGTCGTGCTGAGCGGCAGGTAGGAAACGGAAAAGCCGGCGAACCAGTGCTGGTTGAAGGCGTAAGTGAAGCCGGCATTAAACACCGGCTCCCACGAACTATCCGTAGTGACGCTGGTCGGACCATGCAGTACGTTTGCCTCGAATGCACTGTTGGAGATCTTTTCGTCGGTGAACCAGATGCGGCTCACGCCAACGCCGAGATACGGGCGGAAAGCGGCAGTCGGGGCATTGAAGTAGTACTTGAACAGCAGAGTCGGGCTCCACTGTTTTGCCTGGCCTAGCTTGCCGAATTGGGCGAGGCTGCCAGAGCCTTCCAGGTCGAACGAAGGCGGGATGCCAATCACGAACTCGGTTGCGATGTGGTCGGTGATGAAGTAGCCGGCGGTGAAGCCGAGAGTGTCGGCTGAACTGAGTGTTGCGCCGGTGTTGGCTTCGGTGATGTTGGTCGGGCTGCCACCAATGCTTGTCACTTTCAACGGTTCGCTGCTCGATTGAGGCGCAAGATGGAACCAGCCTGTTGTGACGAAAAAGCTACCGGCCGATTGCGCATGCGCTGCCGTTGTCATGCAGGCTAGCGCCGCGATCCCCGTTACGGCCTGTTTTAATTTCATATGTGCTCCTCCAAAAAAGGCCCGCTCATTATGACGACAACGTTTGAAACAAACCATACGCGGCGGTTAGAGCTTTCTCCCTAAGCTCCGCGCGGTTTCTGGCTCTGCCGCGCCGCGCCGAACCTTTGGCGCATGCGGTTCTTCGGACCTTCGGGTATGTACCAACGCGACTATCGGATACTCCAGCATGGCACGGCTTGCACGTCTCTATGTCCCTGACCAGCCGCAGCACGTCATCCTCCGCGGGCTCGATCAGCAGCCCGCATTCGTCGACGACCAGGACTACGAGCTCTTCATCGATTGTTTGAAAGCGGCTTCGCGCGACCATCACTTATCCATCCACGCATACGCGTTGATGCCGGGCGCGGTGCAACTGCTCGTCACGCCGACCGAGGAGTCGAGTCTGCCGAAGGCGATGCAGGCGGTCGGGCGCCGCTACGTGGCGCACTTCAACCGGCGCTACGCGCGCCGCGGCACCTTGTGGGAAGGCCGCTACCGCGCCACGGTGATCGAAGGCGAGCGCTACTTCCTGCTGGCGAGCCGCGTCGTCGAGATGTGTCCGGTGCGCGCGGGGCTCGTGAGCGCGCCGGAAGACTACCGCTGGTCGAGCTATCGCCATCACATCGGCCTGACGCTCGACAGCCTGATTACGGACCACCCGCTGTACTGGTCGCTCGGCAATACGCCGTTCGAACGACAGCGTGCGTATCGCGAACTGTGCGAGCAGCCGCTCGACGAACGCGAAGCCAGCCAGCTTCAGCAGGCCACCCTGAAGGGCTGGGTTTTGGGGAGTGATACGTACCGCGAATGGGCGGCGCGGGCCGCCAACCGGCGTGTGTCGCCGCTGCCACGCGGACGGCCGCGCAAGGTGCGCGAGACGCCGCAGCAGCAATAAAGCGTTTCGCATCAAAGGGCTGCATCGAAACGGCATCTTCGCATGCCGTTTTCTTTTGCACGATTTTGATATGGCACCAATAAAAATAAGGTGCAATGCACCAACTTGATAATTGGGGTTCGATGATCACGTTTTATTTGCTATTCCATTGATTCGTCGCGTATATTCCGAATTCCGGCGCTTTTTGACGCGCGTAGCATCGAGCGTTGAGCGCGCCGTCGCGGTTGTGAATCGCACTGCGGCAATAGAAAAAACGGTTTAACGGCCTGTCCGGCCCCTCACAGACGGTGTCCCCATGAACGACCACCAGCAACCGACTCACCCGGTTCCCGCCGCGCAAGGTCTGTACGACCCGCAAAACGAGCATGACGCCTGCGGCGTCGGCTTCGTCGCTCACATCAAGGGCAAGAAAAGCCACGAGATCATCGAGCAGGGCCTGAAGATTCTCGAGAACCTCGACCACCGGGGCGCCGTCGGCGCCGATCCGCTGATGGGCGACGGCGCGGGCATCCTGATCCAGATTCCGGACGGCTTCTATCGCGAGGAAATGGCGAAGCAGGGCGTGGTGCTGCCGCCGCACGGCGAATACGGCGTTGGCATGGTCTTTCTGCCGAAGGAACACGCCTCGCGTCTGGCCTGTGAACAGGAACTGGAACGCACGGTGAAGGCCGAGGGCCAGGTCGTGCTGGGTTGGCGCGACGTGCCGGTCGACCACACCATGCCGATTTCGCCCACCGTCAAGGCGAGCGAGCCGCTGATCCGCCAGATCTTCATTGGCCGCGGCAAGGACATCATGGTGACGGACGCGCTCGAGCGGAAGCTGTACATCATCCGCAAGACCGCGAGCCACCGCATCCAGGCGCTCAAGCTCAAGCACGGCAAGGAATACTTCGTGCCGTCGTGCTCGGCGCGCACGGTCGTCTACAAGGGGCTGCTGCTGGCCGGCCAGGTCGGCGTGTATTACCGCGACCTGCAGGACGAGCGCACGGTGTCGGCGCTGGCGCTGGTGCACCAACGCTTCTCGACCAACACGTTCCCGGCGTGGGAACTGGCTCACCCGTACCGCATGATCGCCCACAACGGCGAAATCAACACGGTGAAGGGCAACGTCAACTGGCTGAACGCCCGTACCGGCGCAATCGCGTCGCACGTGCTCGGCGACGATCTGCCGAAGCTCTGGCCGCTGATCTATCCGGGCCAATCGGACACCGCCTCGTTCGACAACTGTCTCGAACTGCTGGTGATGGCCGGCTACCCGCTCGTCCACGCGATGATGATGATGATCCCGGAAGCCTGGGAACAGCACACGCTGATGGACGACAACCGCCGCGCGTTCTACGAATACCACGCCGCGATGATGGAGCCGTGGGACGGCCCCGCTGCGATCGCCTTCACCGACGGCCGCCAGATCGGCGCCACGCTCGACCGTAACGGCCTGCGTCCGGCGCGCTACATCGTCACGGACGACGACCTGGTCATCATGGCGTCGGAAGCCGGCACGCTGCCTATCCCTGAGTCGAAGATCGTCAAGAAGTGGCGTCTGCAGCCGGGCAAGATGTTCCTGATCGACATGGAACACGGCCGCATCATCGACGACAAGGAACTGAAGGACAACCTCGCGAATGCCAAGCCGTACAAGAGCTGGATCGACGCCGTGCGCATCAAGCTCGACGAAATCGAGCCGAAGGCCGAAGACGTCGTGACGGAGCGCCGGGAAGCCGCCGCTTTGCTGGATCGCCAGCAGGCTTTCGGCTACACGCAGGAAGACCTCAAGTTCCTGATGGCGCCGATGGCGCAAGCCGGTGAAGAAGCGGTCGGCTCGATGGGCAACGACTCGCCGCTGGCAGTCATGTCCAACAAGAACAAGACGCTCTACCACTACTTCAAGCAGCTGTTCGCGCAAGTGACGAACCCGCCGATCGACCCGATCCGCGAAAACATGGTGATGTCGCTGGTGTCGTTCGTCGGTCCGAAGCCGAACCTGCTGGACACGAACAACATCAACCCACCGATGCGTCTCGAAGTGTCGCAGCCGGTGCTCGACTTCAAGGACATCGCGAAGATCCGCGCGATCGATCAGTACACGGGCGGCAAATTCAGCTCCTATGAACTGAACATCTGCTATCCGGTGGCGTGGGGCAAGGAAGGCATCGAAGCGCGCCTCGCCTCGCTGTGCGCGGAAGCCGTGGATGCGGTCAAGTCCGGCTACAACATGCTGATCGTGTCGGACCGCAAGACCGACCGCGACAACGTCGCGATTCCGGCGCTGCTCGCGACCGCCGCGATCCACACGCACCTCGTGCAGCATGGTCTGCGCACGAGCGCGGGCCTCGTCGTCGAAACCGGCTCGGCGCGCGAAACGCACCACTTCGCGCTGCTCGCGGGCTACGGCGCGGAAGCCGTGCACCCGTACCTTGCGATGGAAACGCTGAGCCAGCTCGCGGCCGGCCTGAAGGGCGACCTGTCGGCGGAGAAGGCGGTCTACAACTTCACGAAGGCTGTCGGCAAGGGCCTGATGAAGGTCATGTCCAAGATGGGCATTTCGACCTACATGTCGTACACCGGTGCGCAGATTTTCGAAGCCGTCGGTCTCGCTGAAGATCTGGTGGTGAAGTACTTCAAGGGCACGTCGTCGAAGGTGGGCGGTATCGGCCTGTTCGACGTCGCGGAAGAAGCGATCCGCCTGCATCGCGACGCGTTCGGCGACAACCCCGTTCTCGCGAACATGCTCGACGCGGGCGGTGAATACGCTTACCGCGTGCGCGGCGAAGAACACATGTGGACGCCGGATGCGATCGCCAAGCTGCAACACTCGGCACGCAGCAACTCGTATCAGACGTACAAGGAATACGCGCATCTGATCAACGATCAGACCAAGCGTCACATGACGTTCCGCGGCCTGTTCGAATTCAAGTTCGATCCGACCAAGGCCATCCCGCTCGACGAAGTCGAATCGGCGAAAGACATCGTCAAGCGTTTCGCCACCGGTGCGATGTCGCTGGGCTCGATCTCGACGGAAGCGCACGCCACGCTGGCGGTCGCGATGAACCGCATCGGCGGCAAGTCGAACACGGGCGAAGGCGGCGAGGACGTGAACCGTTACCGCAACGAACTGCGCGGCATTCCGATCAAGAACGGCGACACCATGAAGTCGGTGATCGGCGACGAAGTGATCGTCGACATTCCGTTGAAGGAAGGCGATTCGCTGCGCTCGAAGATCAAGCAGGTGGCGTCGGGCCGTTTCGGCGTGACCGCGGAATACCTCGCGTCCGCGGATCAGATCCAGATCAAGATGGCGCAAGGCGCGAAGCCGGGCGAAGGCGGTCAGTTGCCGGGCCACAAGGTGTCGGACTACATCGGCAAGCTGCGTTACTCGGTGCCGGGCGTCGGCCTGATTTCGCCGCCGCCGCACCACGACATCTACTCGATCGAAGACCTGGCGCAACTGATCCACGATCTGAAGAACGCGAACTCGGCGGCCAGCATCTCGGTGAAGCTGGTGTCGGAATCGGGCGTCGGCACGGTCGCCGCGGGTGTCGCCAAAGCGAAGGCCGATCACGTCGTGATCGCCGGCCATGACGGCGGCACGGGCGCGTCGCCGCTGTCGTCGGTGAAACATGCCGGCACGCCGTGGGAACTGGGTCTCGCCGAAACGCAGCAAACACTCGTGCTCAACCAGTTGCGCGGCCGTATCCGCGTGCAGGCCGACGGTCAGATGAAGACCGGCCGCGACGTCGTGATCGGCGCGCTGCTCGGCGCGGACGAGTTCGGTTTCGCAACGGCGCCGCTCGTCGTCGAAGGCTGCATCATGATGCGCAAGTGCCATCTGAACACCTGCCCGGTCGGCGTCGCGACGCAAGATCCGGTGCTGCGTGCGAAGTTCCAGGGCCAGCCGGAACACGTCGTGAACTTCTTCTTCTTCGTTGCGGAAGAAGCGCGCGAAATCATGGCGCAACTGGGCATCCGCAAGTTCGACGACCTGATCGGTCACGCCGAACTGCTCGATATGAAGAAGGGCATCGAGCACTGGAAGGCGAAGGGTCTCGACTTCTCGCGCGTGTTCTATCTGCCGCAAGTGTCGGCTGAAGTGGCGCGCAAGCACGTCGACGTGCAGGACCACGGTCTGGACAAGGCACTCGACCACACGCTGATCGAGAAGGCGAAGGCGGCGATCGAGAAGGGCGAGCACGTCTCGTTCATCCAGCCGGTGCGTAACGTGAACCGGACGGTCGGCGCGATGCTGTCCGGCACGATCGCGAAGAAGTACGGCCACGACGGCCTGCCCGACGACTCGATCCATATCCAGTTGAAGGGCACCGCGGGCCAGAGCTTCGGCGCGTTCCTCGCCAAGGGCATCACGCTGGATCTGGTCGGCGACGGCAACGACTACGTCGGCAAGGGCCTGTCGGGCGGCCGCATCATCATCCGTCCGACCAACGATTTCCGCGGCAAGTCGGAAGAGAACATCATCTGCGGCAACACGGTGATGTATGGCGCGATCGAAGGCGAAGCATTCTTCCGTGGCGTCGCGGGCGAGCGCTTCTGCGTGCGTAACTCGGGCGCGACGGCGGTTGTCGAAGGCACCGGCGACCACGGCTGCGAATACATGACGGGCGGCACGGTAATCGTGCTCGGCGAAACGGGCCGTAACTTCGCGGCCGGCATGTCGGGCGGCGTCGCCTATGTGTTCGATCCGGACAACACGTTCGCGGGCAAGTGCAACAAGTCGATGGTTGCGCTCGATCCGGTCCTGCAAACGGCCGAACAGGAACGCACGGTCGACAAGGGCCTGTGGCACTCCGGCACGACCGACGAAGCGCTGCTCAAGGGACTCATCGAGCGTCACTTCCAGTTCACGGGTTCGCCGCGCGCCAAGGCGCTGCTCGAAAACTGGGATGCGTCGCGCCGTCAATTCGTGAAGGTGTTCCCGACCGAATACAAGCGCGCGCTGGGCGAAATGGCCGCGAAGAAGGCGAACAAGGAAGTGCTCGCCGCCTGATTCGCAACGCTGTTCATCAGCAAGACGTCACCTTTAGCCGTACCCGCCGCGTGTGACCGATCCACGGTGCCGCGCGGCGGGTGTAGATCACCCCACCTGATTAGATAGAGAAGAGAACCACATGGGCAAGGCAACCGGTTTTCTCGAGTTCGAACGCCGCCACGAGGCGTACGAAGCTCCGCTCACGCGTGTGAAGCACTACAAGGAGTTCGTCGCCGCACTGACCGACGACGAAGCGAAGATTCAAGGCGCACGTTGCATGGACTGCGGCATTCCGTTCTGCAACAACGGCTGCCCGGTGAACAACATCATCCCGGACTTCAACGACCTGGTGTTCCATCAGGACTGGAAGAACGCGATCGAAGTGCTGCACTCGACCAACAATTTCCCCGAGTTCACGGGCCGCATCTGCCCGGCGCCGTGCGAGGCGGCGTGCACGCTCGGCATCAATGACGACCCGGTCGGCATCAAGTCGATCGAGCACGCGATCATCGACAAGGCATGGGCCGAAGGCTGGGTTGCTCCGCAACCGCCGAAGCACAAGACCGGCAAGAAGGTCGCCGTGGTCGGATCCGGCCCCGCTGGTTTGGCCGTCGCGCAGCAACTCGCGCGCGCGGGGCACGATGTCACGGTGTTCGAAAAGAACGATCGCATCGGCGGTTTGCTGCGTTATGGCATTCCCGACTTCAAGCTGGAGAAGTGGCTGATCGATCGCCGCATGCGCCAGATGGAAGCCGAAGGCGTGACGTTCCGCGCGGGCGTGTTCATCGGCAAGCCGGATTCGCTGCCGGCTCACATCGGCAACACGGCGAAGGAAACCATCACGCCGGAGCAACTGAAGGAAGAGTTCGACGCAGTGGTGATCGCTGGCGGTTCAGAAACACCGCGAGATCTGCCGGTGCCGGGCCGCGAGCTGGAAGGCATCCACTACGCGATGGAATTCCTGCCGCAACAAAACAAGGTCAATGCCGGCGACAAGGTCGCGAACCAACTGCTCGCGAAAGGCAAGCATGTCGTCGTGATCGGCGGCGGCGATACGGGTTCGGATTGCGTGGGCACGTCGAATCGTCATGGCGCGAAGAGCGTCACGCAATTCGAACTGTTGCCGCAGCCGCCGGAAGAAGAGAACAAGCCGCTCGTGTGGCCGTATTGGCCGATCAAACTGCGCACGTCGTCGTCGCATGACGAAGGCTGCTCGCGTGATTGGGCGGTCGCGACCAAGCGCCTCGAAGGCAAAAACGGCAAGGTCGAGAAGCTGATCGCGGCGCGCGTCGAATGGAAGGACGGCAAGATGCAGGAAGTGCCGGATTCCGAGTTCGAAATGAAGGCCGACCTGGTGCTGCTCGCCATGGGCTTCACGCAGCCGGTGTCGCCGGTGCTCGAAGCGTTCGGCGTCGACAAGGACAATCGCGGCAACGTGCGGGCGTCGACCGAAGGCGACAAGGCGTATTACACGTCGGTGGACAAGGTGTTCACCGCGGGCGATATGCGCCGTGGTCAATCGCTGGTGGTGTGGGCGATTCGTGAAGGCCGTCAGTGCGCGCGTTCCGTCGACGCATTCCTGATGGGTCATTCGGAACTGCCGCGTTAAACGTCTCCGGCCGGTTTTCGCGCCTGTGTGCGGAAACCGGCGACTGCTTGCAGGAAGAGGTGGAGACGACAATGTGCCGCGTCAGCGGCGCATCAGGCGGTAAAAAAACAAGGCCGGGCACCTGAGAGGGTGACCCGGCTTTTTAATGTCCGCGTTCCGTTGCGCTAGCTGTGTGACCTACCGTACCGCGCCAACGTCAACCCATCGAGATCGATCTCCGGTTTGCGGTGCGTGATCAGGTCCGCGACTACGCGTCCCGAACCCATCGACATCGCCCAGCCCGTCGAACCGTGCCCGAGATTCAACCACAGTTTGTCCACGCCCGACGGACCGAGCAGCGGCGCGCCATCGGGCGTCATCGGACGGCGGCCGACCCAGAAATGCGCCGACGTGGGATTAGCCGCGTGAGGGAACCAGTCGCTCAACACTTTCATCAGCGTTTGCAGGGCCTGTTCTCGCAAAGTGATCTGCCGATTGCCGAGTTCCGCAGTGCCGGCCACCCGCAGGTTGTTACCAAAGCGCGTGATCGCGGTTTTCAGCGATTCGTCCATCAGCGCGGCGCGCGGGGCTTTTTCTTCGTCGGTGACGGGCAGCGTCGCCGAATAGCCTTTCACCGGATAAAGTGGCACCTTCACGCCGAGCCGCGCGAGCAGCGCAGCACTGTCGACGCCCAGCGCCACCACCACGGCATCCGCATGCAGCATCTCGGCGCCGTGTTCGCTCTCGATACTCACCGCGCGCACCGCACCGCCTTGCACATCGAGCGATGTCACCTGCGTGTCGAAGCGAAAGCGCACGTCGTTGCGCTCGCAGATCGCGCGCAGTTCGCGGGTGAAGCGGGCGCAATCGCCGGCTTCGTCGTCGGGTAGATAGAGGCCCGAGAGCGGCGCCTGACGCGCCCAGCGCAAACCCGGTTCGATCTCGACGCACTGCGCCGCGCTAACCTCACGATGTACGATGCCCGCGTCGCGCAACACGGCAAGCGCCGGCTGCGCGAGTTCGACGTCGTACTCGCTGCGGAACAATTGCAGATAGCCTTGGCTGCGGCCGTAGTCGAACGGATGGCGGCCACGGAATTCGTGCAGACAGTCGCGGCTGTAGTAAGCAATGCGCTGCATGCGCTGCTTGTTGACGCGAAACCGTTCGAGATCGCATTCACGCAGCCAGCGCGCGATCCAGCGCCACTGAGCCGGATCGAAGGTCGGGCGAAAGATGAACGGCGAGGCCGGCTTGAACAGGTATTTGAGGATCTTCGTCGGCATGCCGGGCGCGGCCCAGGGCGTCACATAGCCCGGCGCGATCACGCCAGCGTTGCCGAAACTGGTGGAGAGCGCGACGTCCGGCTCGCGCTCGATCACGGTGACTTCGCAGCCCTGCTGGCGCAGGTAAAAAGCGGTGGCGACGCCAATGACGCCGCCGCCCAGAACAATCGTTTTCATGTGTGTGTACGGCGGATTCAGGCGGCAGGGCGGGTCGCGCCGAGTACCTTGCCCTTGGTTTCGGGCAGACACAACGCGGCGACGATCACGAGCAGATAACCCGAGCCGGCCACGATGCCCATCGCCTTCACCAGCGTCATGGTTTGCGACAGTGTACCGACCAGAATCGGAAAGAACGAGCCGAGTCCGCGCCCGAGGTTGTAGCAGAACCCTTGTCCCGAGCCGCGTATCGCATTCGGATAAAGCTCCGACAAGTAAGCGCCCACGCCCGCGAAAATCCCTTGCACCACGATGCCGAGCGGGAAGCCGAGCGCGAGCATCATGCCGTCGGTGATGGGTAGCATGGTGTAGAACATGCCGAGCACGAACGAGCCGATCGCGAACAGCACGAACGAAGCGCGCCGGCCGATCTTGTCGCACAGAATCGCGCCGACGATATACCCGGTGAACGAACCGACGATCAACACGATCAGATAACCGCTCGTGTTGAACACCGACAGATGGCGCACGGTCTTCAGATACGTCGGCAGCCAGGTGGTGATCGCGTAATAACCGCCGAGCATGCCGGTGCACAGCGCGCTGCCGAGCAGGGTGGTCTTGAGGTGATCGCCCGAGAAGATCTGCAGGAAATGCGACGTATCGAAACCGCTTTCGCGGGCCCGGCGCGTTTCGAGAAAAATTTCGGGATCGCTCACGTTGCGGCGAATGTAGATGATCCACGCGGCGGGCAGCAGGCCGATCCAGAAGCAGGCGCGCCAGGCGTACTGCTCCGGCAGCAGCGCGAAGAACGCCCAGTAAATGATCGCCGCAGCCGCCCAACCGAACGACCAACTGCTTTGCACGGTACCCACGGCTTTCGCGCGATGCTGAGGCGAGCGAATGGTTTCGGCCATCATGATCGTCACGACCGACCATTCACCGCCGAAGCCGATGCCTTGCAGCGTGCGTGTGGTGAGGAGTTGCCAGAACGAGTGCGTGAAGCCGGACAGAAAGGTGAAGAGCGCGAAGGTGGCGATGGTCCATTGCAGCACGCGAATGCGGCCATAGCGGTCGGCGAGAATGCCGGCGAGCCAGCCGCCCACCGCCGACGAGATCAGCGAACTGGTGGCGATCATGCCGGCTTCGCTTTTGGTCATGCCCCACGTCGCGATCAGCGTCGGAATGAGGAAGGAGTAGATCATGAAGTCGAAGGCGTCGACCGCGTAACCGCCGAAGCCGGCGTAGAGCGTGCGGCGTTCGCGCTGGGTCAGTTCGGTGAACCATTGGAGAGAAGGCATGTTTTGTTGTGGTCTCCAGGGCTTGTTGGCCAGCCGTCGGCTCGAATGTGGGGTCTTTGTATTCTACGGGGATGGGGCGTCGTGGGGCCAGTTGTGGTCAAAAATGGCAGGGAACGGCAAGAAACCGATAAGAGAAGAAAAGCCACGGAAATCAGGCCGGGGAGAGGCCAAAGCCGTCGCCAGGCTGGCAATCGCGCTGCACGGGCGATGCGCGCGAACATCTTTTCCCTTACCAACTACTACCGTGTAACCCAAACATTATTTGCCGTGGTTAAACTGCGCTCGCAGCGCCGATGCTGCGACTAATCCACTCACGCCCGCGCCAGCCACGCCGAATGCCCGCTACCGCAAAAACCTGCTCGCCATCCCGTCGCTCCGCGAGCACGTTCCCGCGGGCAAGCCAGTTCTCAGACGAGGCGCCGCTTGCATCGCGCCGGACCTTTCTGAAGCGCTCGGCCTGCGTACTGCTGATCTCCGGCGTGGGCAGCTCGCTGCTGTCCGCGTGCGGCGGCGGTAATCTCGGCGCCGATCAGCCGCCCACGCCGCGCCTTGCGTCGGTCGATAACTTCCGCGATCTGGCGGGAGCGGCCGCGGGTTATCCGACCGTCGATGGAAAGCAGATGCGCCGAGGCGCGTTCTATCGCGCGAACGCGTTGACGCTCAATGCCGCCGACCAGGCCACGATCGACCGGCTCGGCATTGCCTCGGTCTACGATCTGCGCACGCCCGGTGAAATCGCGCGCACCGCCGATATCTTGCCGAGCAACGCGACCACCCAGACGCTCAACGTGCTGGGCATCACGGACTTCGTGGCGCCGCCCTTCGACACGGCGGGTGCCGCTGTCGCGTTCATGGAGGCGCAGGCGCGCGGCCACGTCACCGGCGCCGCCCAGCGCGCCGCTTACGGTGCGCTGCTGACGAGTCTCGCCGACGGACCCGGCGCGCAACTCTTTCACTCCAACGCAGGCAAGGACCGCGCCGGCTGGGTCGCGGCGCTTCTGCTCAGCATTGCGAACGTTCCGCTCGACGTCATCATGCAGGACTATCTGCTGAGCAACGTCTATCTGGCGCCGTCGATCAAGGCGCAAACCGACACGCTGCGCACGCAGGATGGCGACGCCGTCGCTTCCGCCGAAGCGCCGTTGATGAATGTTCAGGAAAATTATCTGCAGGCCGGCTTCGACCAGGTGCAGGCGAGCTACGGCACGATGGTGAGCTATCTGACGCAAGGCCTCGGCGTCTCGCAGACGACCATCGACACCTTGCACAGCCGCCTGGTGGTCTGAGATGTCAACGCCGCGAGCCGCGCGTTTGACGCGCAAAAAAAGCGGGCAAAAAAAAGTCCGCCCCAAATGACTGGGCGGACAGAGAAGGGCGGCATCGAGGTTGCCGGGGGCGACTATAAAGCCGCCGCGCCCGCGATGGCTCATGCAGTAAGGCCGCGTAAGCGCCCGCCCAACTTCTCTCACGTCAGCGCCGGCACCACCGGCAATTCGATCCGCACTTCCAGGCCGCCCTGCGCGTGATTACGCACGTGACACCGCCCGCCACGATCGTGCGCGAGTCGCGCGACGATCGCGAGGCCGAGGCCGCAATGGCCTTCGCCACCACGCGCGGCGTCGAGCCGGACGAACGGCTTCATCGCTGCGGCGATACGGTCGTCGGGGATGCCGGGACCGTGGTCGCGCACGCTGATCACCCAATGGCCGTCAGTGCGCGCGGTGGTGATATCGACCGGCGGCGCACCGTGTTCGAGCGCGTTATCGACGAGATTCGTGACCAGCCGGTCCAGCAGCGTACGCGGCAGCTTGAACGACGAACCGGCGCGCAGATCGAGCGTGAAGAGCGGCGTTTCGGTGCTGTCGCTGGCGGAGAACTGTTCCTGCAAAAAGTCGTCGACTTCGACCGGCGGCCCGGTGTCGGCGGACTGGCCCGCGAATTCGAGAAACTGCTGGACGATGTTGGTGAGCGAGTCGACATCGCGGATCAGACCGGCGCGTTCGTTTTCCGCCACCAGCACGCTCGCGCGCAACTTCAGGCGCGTGAGCGGCGCTTTCAGATCGTGCGCGACGCCGGCCAGCATCACGGCCTGGTCGTCGCCGGCTTCGTTCAGACGCCGCATCATGTCGTTGAACGAACCGATCAGATCGCGCAGCTCGCGCGGGCCTTGCACCGTCACGGGCTCCGGCCGGCCGCCCGAGCCGAACGCACGCGCGGCATCGGCGACGCGCGAGAGCGGCCGCTGCATCTGCCAGACCGCGAACAGCGAGAGGATCAGCGCGGCGAGCAGCATCGAGATCGACTCGATCAGAAAGCGCGGGCGCGGCGGCACGTCGACCGGCACCACAACCCAGTTCGACTTGCCGGGAAACAGCACCCATAGCTGCGGCGGCCGTAGATCGTCGACGGCGATCTGCGTGCCGGGCGGCAGGTTCTCGCGCAGATGCCGGCTCAGTTCTTCGAGCGGACGCTGAGTCGGCTTGTGCAGATGCACGCTCGCCGGCATGTTCCAGGTGGGCACGAGGTGCACGCGCATGGCGGGCGCGAGCGCCGCGCCTTTCATCGGCTCGCCGTTGATGGCTTGCAGCACCAGCAGGATGCCGCGCGCGAAGCCGTCGATTTCATGGCGCGGCGGCTGCATCACCACCAGCACGAACCAGCCGGCCTGAATTGCGAACAACACCGCCGCCGAGAGTAACGCCATTCTGCCGAACAGCGTGTTCAGCGGGTTTTTCATGCGCTTGAAGCGGCCTCGTCGGCGAAGGGCGTGCCGTCGGCGTCGGGCACGAAGACGTAGCCTTTGCCGCGCACCGTCTGCACGTAGCAGGGATTCGACGGGTCGTCTTCGATCACGCGGCGCAGGCGCCAGATCGGCACGTCGAGGCTGCGGTCGCGGAAGGCGAGATTGTCGCGATGCACGAGATCGTGAATCAGCACGCGCGACAGCACCTTGTACGGATTGTTGACGAAGATCTTCAGGAGCGCGAACTCACTGTCGCGCAGCGGCAGCTTCGAGTTGTCGCGGCACAGTGCGCGCGTGGCGAAGTCGAGCTCGAACGGGCCGAAGCGATACGGCTTGCGGGCTTCCGGCGCGCTCGTGGTGGACGGCCCACGCCGGCGCAGCACTGTGTGAATGCGCGCCAGCAATTCGCGCGGATCGAACGGCTTGGTCAGGTAATCGTCCGCGCCGAGCGAGAGCCCGACGATGCGGTCGGCCACCGTGCCGCGTGCCGTCACGAAGATCACCGGAATGTCGTCGCCGGCGGCGCGCAGCGCGGTGAGCGCGCGCAGGCCGTCGGTGTTCGGCATCATGATGTCGAGCACGACGACGGACGGCCGTTCGCGTTCGAGGCGGCGCTGGAGATGCGTGCCGTCGTGGAGCACGGACGCGTCGAAGCCGTTCGACTGCAGAAACTTGCAAAGCAGATCGCGTACGACCGGATCGTCGTCGACGATGAGGACCTGTGGATTCATGGCGAAATTTTAGACTGACGCGTGTGACGCGCGGCCGACTGTTTTCTTACCAATGCTTACGTCATGCCGCGCGCTTCGGGCGGTTCGCTTGTCAGGCCCGCCACGTAAGGTTCGCGGCATATTTCAGCGGCGCCATATCTGGCGACGCGCGCAGCGGCGTCGAATTCGTTTCGTATCGCGCACATCCCTCCGAAGAAAGAATTTGCGCACATCTGGAACCGGTCGAAACAGGTCGGAACAGGTAGGAACGGGTCGTAAGAACCGGCGGAAAGCGCGCTTTCCTTCGTGCATCGGCACCACATGGTCGGCGCGATGATTCGTCGTGCAGTACGTTGCGCCGCATGCTGAAAACAGCCTAACGCCTTGGGCCCACGGCAGGCGGCGTGAAATCGAAACCCAGCTCCACGCGAGGCTCATCATGACCGTTCCCAGCAATCTCACTTCAACCCGCTTTTCTTCTCTGGCGCCGACGCCGCCGGCGGAAAGGCCCGCAGCCGCCAACAACCCGGGCGCTACCGCGCAAACCAGGGAGTCCGCCACCCAGGCGCAGCCATCGCTGCCCACCGGGCTCGTCGGGCACCACGTCAATACGACAGCCTGACGTACCGAGGCCCACGTGTCGACTCCGAGAATTCTCCACCGCTTCATGCGTGTCGTTGCGTGGTTGACGCTCGGCGCGGCGCTGCTGCCACTGGGTGGCTGCGCCGTCGCCGCGCTGCCGTGCCGGCTGACTTCGGCCACGCTGAAAATCATCCCGGTCGTCGGCCATGCCGCGGCCTCGCCGTTCGACATGTGTTCATCCGCCATCGATTGAATCATGACACTCAAACGGATTGCCTGCGCGCTGGCGTTGCTGGGCGGCGTGTTCGCGTTGAGCGCTGAAGCGCAACCGCCCGCGCGCGACGCGAGTGCGGCGAGCGCCGCATCGAGAGACTCTTCCGCCGATGCGCGGCGGCGCCCGCAAGACGCGCCGTTCGCGTTCCGTGGCATCGCGCTCGGCATCACGCTCGACGAATTCCGCGCGGGCTCGAGCGTGCGGGCGACGCCGCTCGGCAGCGTGCCCGTCTGCGAGACGGACGTACAGGCGGGCGCGCTCGGCATGCGGCTCAAGTCGCACGACAGTCTGACGGTGGCCTGCCGCTGGGCGCATCGCTCGGACAACGGCTGGGCGGTGTCGCAAGCGGTGGTCGACGGCGCGCCCGCGCTGGAGCACGTGCTGCGCTTCGCGCGCGTGGATGGGCAAAGCGCACTGCATCTGTACGAGATTTCTTTCGTGATCGACGAGATCACCGCCGAGGACTTGCGCGACGCGCTCGGGGACCGCTACGGGCCGCCGCGTCTCGCGACGCAGAACGTGTCGGCGACGGGCGCGATGCCCACGTACGTCTGGGAAAACGCGGTGAGTTCCATCACGTTGTGCTTTCTGCCGGGCACGCGCAACGGCACGCTCACTTATTTGCTGAAGGGCTCGGATGCGTGGGTGAAGTCGGTCGTGCGGCAATGGCAGGCGAGCGGCGCGGAGGCGGGTTGATGCGCGGCATTGAGTGTGGCCGATGAGTGGGCCAATGAGCGTGGCCGTCAGGCCCGTTTCGAACAAGGAGCATGCATGACTGCGCTACGTCTGACTGTCGCGCTAAGCGCGGCGGCTTGCCTCGCGGCTTGCGCGAGCCACCAGCAAAACTCGATCGTCGATACGCCGATGGCGCCGCCGCTCGCCTCGGCGCCGCTGAACGTCAACACGCAAGGTGCGATCTATCAGGCCGGCACGCCGCTGCTGCTGTATGAAACACCGCGCGCGCAACATATCGGCGACGTGCTGACCATCCGTCTCGCGGAATCGTATAGCGGCAACAACAGCGCGACTGCGGCGGCGAGCCGTTCGAGCAGCATTACCGCCGACGCCGCCGACCATTCCACCAACGCCGCCGCGCGGCTCGCGCGACTCTTCAACATCGGCTCGGCGAGCACGGAATACAAAGGGCAGGGCAATATCACCGACATCAGCGGCATGACCGGCACGCTCGCCGTCACCGTGATCGGCACGATGTCGACCGGCAATCTCGTGGTGTCGGGCGAGAAGGTCATTGCGATGAGCGGCAACCGCGACCGGCTGCGCCTGTCGGGCATCGTCAATCCTAAGGATATCGAAGCGGGCAATTACGTGGCGTCGAGCAAGGTCGCGAACGCGCGCATCGAACAGGCCGGTGTGGGGATGGTGTCCGACTCCACGACGATGGGCTGGCTGCAGAGAATGTTCATGAGCGTGCTGACGTTCTGAGCCGGCGACGCGTTGAATGCCGGAGCTGCCGGAGCTGCCGGAGCTGCCGGAGATGCCGGAGATGCCGGAGACGCAGCAGACGCAGGAGACGCATGAAGTGGGATCTGCATCGCACTTCATGCACCCGTCAGGCGCTGCGTTCGGCCGCGCCGATTTCACCGTCCGGCACGAACACGTAGCCGCGTCCCCACACGGTTTGCACATAGCGCGGCTCGGACGGATCGACTTCTATCAGCCGGCGCAAACGCCAGATCGAGACGTCCAGGCTGCGATTGCGATGCAGCTCGCTATTGCCGTGCAGTTTCTCCAGCAACTGCGCGCGTGTGAGCACGGTCATCGCGTGGCTGACGAATACCTTGAGCATGGCGAATTCGCTCGAACGCAACGTGATGCGCTCGCCGTCCCGGCGTAATTCGCGCGCCGGGAAATTCACTTCGAAACGGCCGAAACGGTACGGCGCGCGCTGCTCCGGCGCGCTCGGCGCAATCGTGCCGCGACGGCGCAGCACGGTGCGAATCCGCGCGACCAGTTCGCTCGGTTCGAAGGGCTTGCCGAGATAGTCGTCCGCGCCGAGTTCGAGGCCGATTACGCGGTCGATCGGATCGGACCGCGCGGTCAGCAGAATCACGGGAATGTCGTCGCCGGCCACGCGCAAGGCGCGCAGCGCGCTGATGCCGTCGAGCTCCGGCATCATGATGTCGAGCACGATCAACGCGGGACGCTCGTCCTGCAAGCGACGCTGCAGCGCCATGCCGTGCTCGAGCGTGTCAACCTTGAAGCCACGCCCTTGCAGATAGCCGCTGACGAGCTCACGTACGACGGGGTCGTCGTCGACGACCAGAATGGATTGGTTCATTCAGGTCATCTTAGAGAACGACGCGCGCGGAGCAAAGCGCACAACGCTTTCGAATCCTTTCCCGTGTAAGAGAAAGCAAGAGCCCGCGTGCCTAGTTTGCCTGGGAGGTCTGAATGGTCTGCGGCGGCTGCCGCGCGAAGTCGGCTCGATCGACCACCATTCGCTCGATCAGGCCGTTGAGCTTGGTCGAAGCCGAAGAGAAGCGGTCCGTGTTCAGACCGCCGGTCTGATAGCGGGCTGTGACGAGAATGCGGCCGTTCTGAATCAGCGTCAGGTCGATGATCGACAGATACTGGATCGTTTCGTCGCTGAACGAGCGGCGGCCGTAATCGATCGCGGCGTTGTAGACAAGGCGCGCCTCGCAGCCGGCGGGCGAGGTGCCCGGATTGTAGACATCCGAACGAATGCCGCGCCGGTCGAGCGCGAGTTGCAGCGCCGGCACGAAATCGCCGACCGACACGTTCTGGTTCACTTCGATGCAGACGTTACTCACCTTTGCCGGCCGCCCGTTGACGAAGGTCGGCGACGAGTAGTTCGCCGCGATTGCGTAGCCCGCCTGAATGACGGAGCCGGTGGCATCGGCGGCCTGGATCAGCGTCCAGGCGCAACCGTTCAGGCCGACCGCCAGCGTGGCGGAGACCGCGAGCCACGCGCAGGGACGCCGCAACGTGACCCACGCGGCCCGTGAGGCTCGCGTGAAAGCATAAGCACGCATGCTCGGCATGAAGGTCATGAGGCGGTGCCTGGTGGCGGTCGGTGGATGCGGTGAATCACAGCGAATCACCGCGGGCAGCTGCGAGCAGGATTACCCTCAGCGCGTGACGCGCAGGCGCAGTTCGTTTTGCCCTTGCACGCTTGCCGTGACGCTCACGCGCCGCTCGGCGGTGGTGACGATGAAATGCTGGCGCGTCGGCGTGTTGAGGTCGTGCACGACGTTCGGGAAGCAGGCAGCGATATCGGCGCCGAATTCTTCGAGTGGATCGGTGACGACGCCGTCAGCTTGCCAGTGCGCGCGCCAGTGGCAATCGTACGCGTGCGCGTTGGCGCGGCAGTCGTCGGCGCTCGACGTGCCCGGCAGTCGCGCGGCGGTTTGGGTTTGCAACTGCCGGAAATCGGCGGCGTCGACGATGTGCTTGAGCGCCGGGCAAACGTCGGCCGGCTCGTTGGCTGGGTTAACCTGGGCTGCGTGCGCAACGCTCGTGACGAGCAGCGCAGCGCCGAGAGCTAGCGCGAGGCGCTGGGTCAAAGGTTGGGAGCGGCGATCGAATGACATGGGCGGAGAATCCAGTAGCGATGAATGACGGGGCAGGACGTGGTACGGCCCGCACGACTATCGTCGCCGCTGGGAAGCATTTCCAAAGCGCGGAACAGCTTGCCCGCTTCGCAAATGCTTTCGAACTCTTCTCACGTGTTTCGGGATGTTGCGGGGTATTGCCTGGGATCGCGAAGGGATGTGGCGGGGCGCCGCTGCGATCTGGCGTGGCTGGGTGAGGCGGTGATGTGGTGAAGCGGTGCGGCGTGAGCGAGTGTTGCGGCTGAGTGGCCACGCCTGTGGCTGTTACGGTCGGCGTGGCGCAGTTCGCCTGTCACTCACCCGAGCGTGAGACCACCGTCGACATGAATCACCTGGCCGGTGATATGCCGCGCTTCGTCGGAGAGCAGGAACGCGATCAGCGCGGCGACATCCGCGGGTTCGGCGACATGGCCGAGCGGCGTCGCCTCCGCGGCGCGACTCCACACCGATGCATTATCGGCACTCGGCCCGCGATCTTTACGCGTATAGCCGGGCGCCACGCAATTGACCGTCACGCCGTGCGGCGCAAGTTCGGCGGCTGCGGTTTTCGCCAGCGACTCGAGCGCTGCTTTCGCGGCGGCCGTCGCGGCAAACGGCGCGTCCGCGCGATAGCGGTGCGCGACGAACGAACTGAGCGCAACCACGCGGCCGCGTTTCGAGGTTTCCAGCGCGGGCGTCGCGCGTTTGACGAGCGCCGCGAACGCGGCCGGCATCGCGGCGAAGGCTGCGCCGAGCGCGTCGGGATCGAGCGCATTCAGCGTTTGGCGCTGCGCGTGTCCCGCGTTGGCGACGAGTTGATCGAGTGCGCCGAAGCTCGCCAGCGTTTGATGAATCACATGTTCCGCGGCGCCACGTTCGGCAAGGTCGCCGAACACCGTCGCGCAACGTGCGCCGTTCGCGCTGCAATCGGTGGCGACTTGCGCGAGCCGTTCACGCGCTTCCTGATCGGCGCCGCGTGCATGCAACATCAAGGCCGAGCGCGGCGCGGCGATGCGCCGGGCCAGCGCGGCGCCGATGCCGGACCCCGCGCCGGTGATCACCACGACACGCTCAAATCCGGCGCTGCCGGCGTCGTTCAGCGCGTCCACGTCGCTCATGTCGCTCATGCCGCGACCGCTTCGCCCGAGCGCTCGACGTCGAGCGTCTCGTCATGGAACGCGGCCAGCGACTCGCGATGCGCAACGCTGACAATCGCCGCCTTCGGCAGCCGCTCCGTGAACAGGCGATACAGACGCGCTTCGTTTTCCGCGTCGAGCGCGCTGGTCGCTTCGTCGAGGAATAGATAGTCCGGCTTGTGCAGCAGCACGCGCGCGGCGGCAAGGCGCTGCTGCTCACCCGGCGAGAGAATGCGGGTCCAGTGTCCCGATTCCTGCAGACGGTCCGCATATTCCGACAGATGGCACACGATGAGTGCTTCGCGGCATTCGTCGTCGGTGTAGGTGTCGGCGGCCGACGGGTAAGCGAGCGCCGCTTTGAGCGTGCCGATCGGCATATAGCTCACCTGCGGAATGAACATCATGCGCGCGTTGACCGGCGCGTCGATCGAGCCGTCGCCGAACGGCCACAAGCCGGCGAGCGCGCGCATCAGCGTACTCTTGCCCGAGCCCGACGGACCGCGCACCAGCCAGCGCGAGCCCGGTTGAATCGCGACATCGCGAATGCGCGACAGCGGGTTGCCGTTAGGCAGGGCGAGCTTGAGGCCGTCGGTGGTGAGCTTGTCCTCGTCGACGAAATGCAGATTGATGCCGCCATGCGCGGTAGCCGGCGAGACCGATTCCTTCAGATGCGGCGAGCGTACGACGCGCTTGAATTCACGCAACCGGTTCACGGTGGCGCGCCATTCGACCAAGGTGCCGTAACTGTTGATGAACCACGAGAACGAATCGCTGACGGTGCCGAATGCGCTGGAGATCTGCATCAGCACGCCGAACGTGAAGGCGCCCGCGAAATAGCGCGGCGCGGCGACCACCAGCGGAAAGATGATCGCGATCTGGCCGTAGAAGCTCAGCACGAAAGTGAGCCGCTTGGTGTACTTCATCACCTGCCACCAGTTGTCGCGGATGCGGCCGAACAGCGAGTGCGCGTTCTTCTTCTCGGTGTCCATGCCGTTGTAGAAGGCGATCTGCTCAGCGTTTTCACGCAGACGGATCAGGCCGAAACGGAAATCCGCCTCGACTTTCTGCGCCTGGTAGTTGATCGGCACGAGCGGATGGCCGACCTTCTGGATGATCAGCGAACCGACCACGGCGTACAGCGCCGCGGCCCACACCATGTAGCCGGGAATCTCGATCGGCATGCCGCCGAGTGAGATGGTCAGCGCGCCGGCGAGCGACCACAGGATCGTGATGAACGACACCAGCGTGACGACGGTGGACAGCAGGTCGAGCGTCAGTGAGAGCGTGCTGGTGGCGAACGATTGCAGGTCGTCGCTGATCCGCTGGTCGGGGTTGTCGGCGAGGCGGTCGCGTTCGATCCGGTAGAACGCGCTGTCCTTCAGCCACTCGTTCAGGTAGCGCGTGGTCAGCCACTGGCGCCAGCGGAAGCCGAGCATCTGGCGCAGGTAGCGGCCGTACACCGCGAGAATGATGAAGCCGAACGCGAGCCCCGAGAACACCATCAGCAGGTGCGGGAAATCGTGCACGTTCTTGGTTTGCAGCGCGTTGTAGAAGTCGGCGCTCCAGCGGTTCAGGCGCACGTTGATCCACACCACGAGCAGATTCATCACGATGATCGCGATGAGCAGGCCCCATGCCGTTTTTCGTTCTTCGGAAACCCAGTAGGGTTTGATCAGGCTCCAGGCGGAGACTTGTTCGTCTGGCGGCAGCACGGGGCTGGCAGAGGTATTCGGTGTCATGAGCATCCTGAAGTAGTGCTGGCCCATTGGGCTGACCCACGGGGACAGCCCGTCTGCGGGCTGCCCTGCGGCGGGTTTGCGGTACATGCCCGGGCGTCGTGCTCGACGAACGCACGCCCGGGTGAGCGTCAGATTCTGGCGTGAAGCCCTTAAGCGAAAATTAATTTGCGCCGCGAGGCCGCGCCGATGCCGTTGCGAACATGGCGGGACGGCGTGCCGCCCGCGCCGCGTTCGTGCGGCATCCTGTGCTGGCATTGTGCCAGAGCGCCGCCGTCGGCCGTATTGATAACGTGAAAGATGGTGCCGGATCAAATCGCGCGCGACGCGGCCAGCCGCTGGTTTGCGGGCGCCGCGCCTTTTATGGTCTAATGACCTTCGACGAAACAGGGGTGCTTCGCGCACAGGCGGCATGGTTTTCATGGCGCAGCGGCGAGGCTGAGAGACACCCTTTGCACCCGATCCGGGTAATACCGGCGCGGGAAGTTTCCGGAAGCAGCCAGTCTTCCATTCCCCGCCGGGCAGCGTCCGTCATTGGAACGCGCATTGTCCGGCCGGCCTCACCCGCCGGTTTCGTCCTGGGTACGTGCGTTTTTTTGCCGTACGGAAAGGACTCGATGACCGCCTATTCTTCAGATATGTGTTTTGCTCTTCGTCACGCCGCCGTCGTTGGCGCGCCGTGCTGCTTTAGCTTTGCTTGCCATCCTGAAACGGAGCGTGCGCGATGACGCGTCCTGCTCAACCCGATTTCGCCGTGCTCGGCGGTGGCCTGTGCGGGCGGCTGGTGGCGTGGCGTCTCGCCGGCCAGGCACATCACGTGGCGCTCTACGAACGTGGCGATGCCGCCGGTTCGCAATCCGCCGCGTGGGTCGCCGCGGCCATGCTGGCGCCGCTCGCGGAAGCTGCCAGCGCCGAACTGCTGATTACGCGTCTCGGCGCGAGTTCGCTCGAGACCTGGCCGCAAGTGCTGGCCGAATTGCCCGAGCCGGTGTTCTTCCAGCGCAATGGCACGCTGGTCGTCTGGCATCACGCTGACCGCACCGAAGCACCGCTGTTCGAGCGCCGGGTGCGCTCGAATGCCCCGGCTGAATTGCTGGATGGCGGCTTCGTCACGCTGGCAGGCGCGCAGCTCGGCGCCGCCGAGCCCGCGTTGGCGGGACGCTTTAATCAGGGCTGGCTGTTGCCGCGTGAAGGGCAGCTGGATAACCGTCAGGTGCTTACCGCGTTGGCTGCGGGCCTCGCGCAACGCGGTGTCGAAACGCACTGGAACACTGCTGTCGACGATCGCGCGCTGCCGCCCGCCCGCATTACGATCGACTGCCGCGGCCTCGGCGCGAAGCCCGTGCTGCCCACGTTACGCGGGATTCGCGGCGAAGTCGCGCGCGTGCATGCGCCCGGTATCAAGCTGACGCGGCCGGTGCGGCTGCTGCATCCCCGCTATCCCCTCTACATCGCGCCGAAACAGGACGATCTCTACGTGATCGGCGCCACTGAAGTCGAAGGTGAGGACATGTCGCCCGTCAGCGTGCGCTCGGCGCTCGAGCTGCTGAGCGCGGCGTTTTCCGTGCATCCCGGCTTCGGCGAGGCACGCATCCTCGAATTGAATTCGCAGTGCCGCCCAACTTTGCCGGACCACCGTCCGGCCTTGCTGTGGGACGGCGCGCAGACTCTGCGCGTGAACGGCCTGTACCGGCACGGCTACATGATCGTGCCCGAAGTCGCCGACGAAGCCGTGCGCTTCGCCGCGGCGCTGCTCGACGGTCGCATCGGCGACGCCGATGCCTTCGCCGACTGGCAGCGTGATGCGCGCTGGAGCGAGCTCTTTCAACTGGATTCCGCGCGGGAGCCGGCATGAGCGTTGCGCGATCCATCACTGCACGCCACGCCACGCCGCTTTCGCCATCGACTGAAACGTATTCGAACACCATGGACATTCATATCAATCAGAAGCCATTGTCGCTGCCCGAAGGCGCGACTGTCGCCGACGCGCTCACCGTGTTCGGCGCGCGTCCGCCGTTCGCGGTCGCGCTGAACGGCGACTTCGTGGCGCGCACCCAGCATGCCGCGCGTGCGCTGCGGGCGGGCGACAAGCTCGATGTCGTGCAACCCGTGGCCGGCGGCTGAACGCCCGCCACGCCTTGCCGGAACGCCGGAACGCCGGAACGCCGGAACGCCGGAACGCCGGATTGCCGGAGACAAACAGGATTATGCAAATGACTTCCCCCCAAACCGCCGACGCGCTCACGCTCTACGGCCAGACCTTCGCGAGCCGCGTGCTGCTCGGCACCTCGCGCTATCCGTCGCTGCAATCGCTGTCCGATTCGATCGACGCGGCGCGGCCCGGCATGGTGACCGTCGCGCTGCGCCGGCAGATGAACGAAGGCGGCGCGGAAGCCGGCTTCTTCGACCTGCTCAAGCGCCACGGCGTGCCGCTCCTGCCGAACACGGCCGGCTGCCTGACGGTCGGCGAAGCGGTGACGACTGCGCATATGGCGCGCGAAATCTTCGACACCGAGTGGATCAAGCTCGAACTGATCGGCGACGACTACACACTGCAGCCCGACCCGGTCGGCCTGATCGAAGCGGCCGCGCAACTGGTCAAGGACGGCTTCAAGGTGCTGCCGTATTGCACCGAAGACCTGGTGATCGGCCGCCGTCTGCTGGACGCCGGTTGTGAGGCGCTGATGCCGTGGGGCGCGCCGATCGGCACGGGCAAGGGCGTGATCAATCCGTATGGCTTGCGCGTGTTGCGTGAGCGGCTGCCGGACGTGCCGCTGATCGTCGACGCGGGCCTGGGCGTGCCGTCGCACGCGGCGCAGGTCATGGAATGGGGTTTCGATGGCGTGCTGCTGAACACGGCCGTTTCGCAGGCCACCCACCCGGACGCGATGGCGCGCGCCTTCGCGCTGGGCGTCGAAGCGGGCCGCCAGGCGTTTCTGGCGGGGCCGATGGCCGAGCGCGAAAGCGCGCACGCGAGCACGCCGGTGGTCGGCATGCCGTTCTGGCATCAAGACGGGAGCGCCGCATGACGCAGACTTTGACCTTGAAGGACCGCGACCTTTTCTGGCCGCCCGCCGACGAACTCACCGAAGCCGCCGAGCGCATCCGCGCCCGGCTGGGCGACTGGCCGCCGACACATGCGCCGTGGCGCATCTGCCTGACCGCGCCGGACGAACCGAATGGCGGCGACCTCGTCGTCATCGCCGACGCTCAGCAGCATGGCGAGCAAGTGGCGCGCTGGCTGGTCAGGGGCGCCGGCGTGATCGAAGCCGCCGAGGATAAAGCCACGCTGCATCTGGGCGGCGAAAAATACCGCCTCGAAGGTCATCTGGCGGAAGACTGGATTGCCGCGCTGGCGGCGTTCCTCGACTGCGGCTTCGACCCGCATGACGCACTGGTGCTGGCGCTGGCTTGGCGCGACGGCGACGAAACCCGCGCCGACGACGCCTTTCCCGCCGATCTCAACCATTTCCCGCGTCTCGCTGGCTTGCCCGACGCGCCGGCGCAGGCGTTCGCGCGCTGCCCGGACCGCCTCGGTCTCTATCCGGTTTTGCCGACGGCGGAATGGGTCGAACGCGTGGTGGGCTTCGGAGTGAAGACGGTGCAGTTGCGCCGCAAATCGGCCGAACCCGCTGACGAACTGAAGCGCGAAGTCGCCCGTTGCGTGGCCGCCGGCCGCGAGCACGACGCCCAGGTCTTCATCAACGACCACTGGCAGGCCGCGCTCGAAGCCGGCGCATACGGCGTCCACCTCGGCCAGGAAGACGTGCACACGGCCGACCTCGCCGCGCTCGCGGCGGGCGGCGTCCGGCTGGGGCTATCGACGCACGGGTTCTACGAGATTCTGAAAGCGCTGCATTTCCGGCCGAGCTACATTGCACTAGGTGCGGTGTTTCCGACCACCACCAAGGTCATGCCGACCGCGCCGCAGGGCGTCAGGCGTCTGGCCCGTTACGTGCGCTTGCTCGACGGCGTCGTGCCGATGGTGGCGATCGGCGGCATCGACTTGCAGGTACTGCCCGACGTGCTGGCGACGGGTATCGGCTGCGCGGCGGTGGTGCGGGCGGTGACGGAGGCGGCCGATCCCGCTGCCGCCGTTTCCGCACTGCAACAAGCGTTTACGCAATAATCGTCATGATTGGTTAAGGGACAGGGCAGCCTCAAGGCAACTTTTGCACGGTGGCCCTATAATTCGCCTTCCGTGTAAAAGGACTGTCAGTTTCGTGTCTTCCTCCCCCGAGACCTTACTCGAGTTGCGCGACGTCGACTTCGGTTACGGCGACCGGCTCGTTCTGTCGAACCTGAATCTGCGCTTCAAGCGCGGCCAGGTGGTCGCGGTCATGGGCGGGTCCGGCTGCGGCAAAACCACGGTGCTGCGTCTGATCGGCGGCCTGGTGCGCGCGCAGCGCGGCCAGATCCTGTTCCAGGGCCAGGACGTCGGCCGGCAAACGCGCGACGGCCTGTACGCGCTGCGCCGCAAGATGGGCATGCTGTTCCAGTTCGGCGCGCTGTTCACCGACATGTCCGTGTTCGAAAACGTCGCCTTCGCGCTGCGCGAGCACACCGACCTTCCTGAAGAACTGATCCGCGATCTCGTGCTGATGAAACTCAACGCGGTCGGTCTGCGCGGCGCGCGCGACCTGGCGCCGTCGGAGATCTCGGGCGGCATGGCGCGGCGCGTGGCGCTGGCGCGCGCCATCGCGCTCGATCCCGAACTGATGATGTACGACGAGCCGTTCGCCGGTCTCGATCCGATCTCGCTCGGCATCACCGCGAACCTGATTCGCGCGCTCAATCAGGCGCTCGGCGCCACCTCGATCCTCGTCACGCACGACGTGCCGGAATCGTTCGCCATCGCCGATTACGTCTACTTCCTCGCCAACGGAGGGGTTCATGCCGAAGGCACGCCCGCCGAGCTGCGCGCGTCGACCGATGCCACCGTGCGCCAGTTCATCGACGGCGCGCCGGACGGCCCCTTCAAATTTCACTATCCCAGCAAGACGCCGCTCGCGGCGGACTTCGGCATCGGCGGAGGTCAGTCATGATCAGTGCGATCGGCCGCTCGGTGATCGACGGGCTGGGCACGGCCGGCTACGCCACGCGGTTTTTCTTCCGGCTGCTGCTCGAATTTTTCCCGTTGTTGCGCCGTCCGCGTCTTGTCACGAAGCAGATCCACTTCGTCGGTAACTATTCGCTGGTGATCATTGCCGTGTCGGGCCTGTTCGTCGGCTTCGTGCTCGGCCTGCAGGGTTACTACACGCTGAACCGGTACGGCTCCGAGCAGGCGCTCGGCCTGCTGGTCGCGCTGTCGCTCGTGCGTGAACTCGGCCCGGTGGTCACGGCGCTGCTGTTCGCCGGGCGCGCCGGGACGTCGCTAACCGCCGAGATCGGCCTGATGAAGGCGGGCGAGCAGCTGACCGCGATGGAAATGATGGCCGTCGACCCGGTGAAAGTGGTGGTTGCGCCGCGCCTGTGGGCGGGCATTATTTCGATGCCGATCCTCGCCGCGATTTTCAGCGCGGTCGGCGTGTTCGGTGGTTATGTGGTGGGCGTCCTGCTGATCGGCGTCGATGCCGGCGCGTTCTGGTCGCAGATGCAAGGCGGCGTCGATGTCTGGCGCGACGTCGGCGCTGGCGTCATTAAGAGCGTGGTGTTCGGGCTCGCGGTGACGTTCGTTGCGCTGTTTCAAGGCTATGAAGCCAAGCCGACGCCGGAAGGCGTGTCGCGCGCCACGACCAAGACGGTCGTGTACGCGTCGCTTGCAGTGCTCGGCCTCGATTTTCTGCTGACCGCATTGATGTTCAGCTAAGACTGCGCTGCACGTTTTCCGCCGGCGGCGCGTCACTGGGCGCGCGCGGCGGGACGTATCGACGGCGTGGCGGATTCACTTTGGGATGACGATGAAAAAGACTGCTGCTCTCGACTTCTGGGTCGGCCTGTTCGTGGTGTTAGGTTTCGTGGCGTTGCTGTTTCTCGCGCTGAAGGCCGGCAACATGAGCTCGTTGTCGTTCCAGGCAACCTATCCGGTCAAGCTCAAGTTCGACAATATCGGCGGACTGAAGGCGCGCGCGCCCGTGAAGAGCGCGGGTGTGACGGTTGGCCGCGTCGATTCGATCGGCTTCGACAGCAATTCGTACCAGGCCGTCGTCACGATCGACCTCGACAAGCAATATCAGTTTCCGAAAGACACCTCGGCGAAGATCCTGACCTCGGGTCTGCTCGGCGAGCAATACATCGGGCTCGAACCCGGCGGCGACACCGAAATGCTCAAGGCGGGCGACACCATCTCCATGACGCAATCGGCGATCGTGCTGGAAAACCTCATCGGCCAATTTCTGTACAGCAAGGCCGCGGATTCGGGTGCGTCCAAACCTGGCGCGGCGACGGGCACGCCCGCGCCCGCAGCGGCGCCGGCGGCGCCGAGCCTGCCCGCCTCCGGCGCGGCGGCTCAATAAGGAGAACAAGAATGCAGACCATACGCATCAGCGGCGCGCGCACTTTCCAGGTCGGCAAACTGGCGGTAGCCGCGGCGCTGCTCGCCGGCTGTTCGACGGTGCAGACGCCGACCAAGGGCGACCCGCTCGAAGGCTTGAACCGCACCATCTTCACCGTCAACGACAAGCTCGACCAGTACGCGCTCAAGCCGGTGGCGAAGGGCTACGTGTTCATCACACCGCAGCCGGTGCGCGACAGCGTGACGAACTTCTTCTCGAACATCGGCGACGTCTACATTGCGGCAAACAACCTGCTGCAGTTGAAGATCACCGACGGTGTCGAAGACATCATGCGGATCGTCATCAACACGGTGTTCGGCGTAGGCGGTCTGTTCGACGTGGCGACGCTCGCCAAGCTGCCCAAGCACGATAACGACCTGGGCCTCACGCTCGGCCACTACGGCGTGCCGGCGGGCCCGTATCTCGTGCTGCCGCTGTTCGGGCCGAGCACCGTACGCGACGCGGTCGGTTCGATCGGCAATTACTATGTGAATCCGCTGAGCTACATTCATCCGGATGGTCTGAGCTGGGCGCTGTACGGCCTGAACATCGTCAACACGCGCGCGAATCTGTTGAACGCGAGCGATGTGCTGGAAGGCGCCGCGCTCGACAAATACTCGTTCGTGCGTAGCGCGTATTTGCAACGCCGTCAGTATCTGCTGTCGGATGGCAAGCAGTCGGCGGCGCTGCCCAACTACGGCGACGAAGCGCCGCTGCCGAAGTATGACGACGTCGACAGCGGCGCAGCGGGTGCGCCGGCAGGCGCCGTGACCGGCACGGCGGGCGCGGCGGGCACGCAGGGTGCTGCTGCCGCGAAGGCTGCGCCGGCTTCGGGTGCGACAGCGGCAACGCCGCCGCAAGCGGCGTCGGGCACGGCGGCTGCGCCTGAAGCCGCGTCGGGCTCGGCTGAGTCGCCGCCGCTCGACCTGAACGGCGGTCCCGAAACGACGCAGATCCCGGCCGGCCAACTGGTCCCGCCGTCGCGTTTCAACTTTCCGTCATTCAAATTGCGTTGATCGTGCGGCCGTAACAGATCGATACGACTCTCGCAGTTTGCGCATGGATTGCCGCTGAACTCGCGTGCTAATGTCGGTTCAAACGGTTGCACTATTTTTAAGGCAAGGCTCCAAATGAAAAAATTCTTCCTGATTCCGCTGTTCGCCGCGCTGTTCTCGTTTGTCAGTGCCGGCGCATCGGCACAAACGGTCGACAGCAATTCGCCCGACGCCTTGATCAAGACGGTCACCCAGCAGGTGATCGACGCAATTCGTGCAGACAAGTCGATCCAGCAAGGCGACATCTCGCACATCACGAAGCTGGTCAACGAAAAGATCCTGCCGTACACGGATTTCCGCCGCACCACGCAACTGGCGATGGGCCGCAACTGGCGCACGGCTACGCCGGAGCAGCAAAACGCGGTGGTCGAACAGTTCAAGATGCTGCTGATCCGTACGTACTCGGGCGCGCTGGCTCAGGTACGCGATCAGCAGATCCAGTACAAGCCGTTCCGCATGAACCCGGACGACACCGACACCGTGGTGCGCTCGGTGGTGATGAACAACGGCTCGCCGATCGAACTCGACTACCGTCTGTACAAGACGCCGCAAGGCTGGCGCGTGTATGACATCAACGTGCTCGGCGCATGGCTGATCCAGGCGTACCAGCAGCAGTTCAACGAGCAGATCCAGCAGAAGGGCGTGGACGGACTGATCCAGTTCCTCACGCAGCGCAACCAGCAACTCGCCGCGGGCAAGCAGTCGTGAGCGAAGTGCTGAGCCCCGTCGCCAGCCGCTTCGAGAGCGGCGCGACGCTGACGCACGCAAGCGCGAATGCAGCGCTCGCGGCGGGTTTGCAGCGTATCGCGGCGGGCGCGAACAGCGTGGACTGCGCACCGCTCGCGCAGTTCGATTCGTCCGCGCTCGCAGTCCTCCTCGCGTGGCAGCGTGCCGCCCAGGCACGCGGCGCCGCGTTCGAGATCGTCAATCTGCCGGCTGGTCTCGCCAGCCTTGCGCAAGCCTACGGCGTCGATACCCTGCTGTGTCGACCGGAGCTGGCGCTTTAGCGCTTATGTCGATCCGAAGTTAGTGCTTCAGCACTTACTTCGGGCCCATGCAGAGTGCTCCGGTCCCACGCAACTTTGTTGCGCGGCGCGACATTGACGCTCTGACGCGTCAGTTCCAACCCCTCCTACTGAGATAGGGCCGCTGATTTTTGCCCTATAATCAAACGTTTTTTGGGGCGCATAACCGGCCCCAATTCCGTTCCTTCCAGCATTTGCGCGCCCCCTCAGGGCTCCTTTAGGCGCCGCGACGCACGCGGCCCACAGTCATGTCAGCCATAGAAATTCGTAACGTCAAGAAGCGCTACAAGGATTTGCAGGCGCTCAAGGGCGTCAGCCTCACAGTTGAAGAAGGCGAGTTCTTCGGACTGCTTGGTCCGAACGGCGCGGGCAAGACGACGCTCATCAGCATCCTCGCCGGGCTCGCGCGCGCCGATGAAGGCAGCATCGCGGTGCGTGGCCACGACGTCGTCAGCGATTTCCGCGATGCGCGCCGCGCGCTCGGCGTGGTGCCGCAGGAACTGGTGTTCGATCCGTTCTTCACGGTCCGCGAAACCTTGCGCATCCAGTCCGGCTACTACGGGCTGCGCAACAACGACGCGTGGATCGACGAGATCATGGCCAATCTCGACCTCACCGACAAAGCCGACGCCAACATGCGCGCGCTGTCCGGTGGCATGAAGCGCCGCGTGCTGGTCGCGCAGGCGCTGGTGCACCGGCCGCCGGTGATCGTACTCGACGAGCCGACCGCGGGCGTCGACGTCGAATTGCGGCAAACGCTGTGGAAATTCATTTCGCGCCTGAACCGCGAAGGCCACACCATCGTGCTGACCACGCACTACCTGGAAGAAGCGGAATCGCTGTGCGACCGCATCGCAATGCTGCGTCGCGGCGAAGTCGTGGCGCTCGAGCGCACCAGCACGCTGCTGCAACGCTTTGCCGGCATGCAACTGTTCCTGCGTTTCGCGCAAGGCGTATTGCCGGCTGAACTGCGTCCGCTCGAAGTGGACAGCGGCACGGGCAACGGCAATGGTCGTCAGCATCTGCTGCGTCTGACAAGCTACGACGACGTCGAAAAAATTCTCGCGCAGTGCCGCGCAGCGGGCTGCATATTCGAAGAAATCGAGGTCCGCAAAGCCGACCTCGAAGATGTGTTCGTTCAGGTGATGAACGGTCCGGAAGTGATCGAGGGGCTTGCATGAGCGGTTTCCGTACGCTGTTTTACAAAGAGCTCCTGCGTTTCTGGAAGGTGGCGTTCCAGACCGTGCTGGCGCCGGTCATCACCGCGCTCCTGTATCTGACGATTTTCGGCCACGCCTTGCGCGGCCATGTGCAGGTCTATCCGGGCGTCGAATACACGAGTTTCCTGATTCCGGGTCTCGTGATGATGAGCGTGTTGCAAAATGCGTTTGCCAATAGCTCGTCCTCGCTGATCCAGTCCAAGATCACAGGCAATCTGGTGTTCGTGTTGCTGCCGCCGCTGTCGCACTACGAGATGTTCGGCGCCTATGTGCTCGCGGCCGTGGCGCGCGGCCTGGCGGTCGGTTTCGGCGTATTCATCGTGACGATCTGGTTCGTGCCGGTCAGTTTCAACGCGCCGTTCTACATCATTGCGTTCGCGATTTTCGGCGCGGCGATTCTCGGTACGCTCGGTTTGATCGCTGGTATCTGGGCCGACAAATTCGATCAGCTCGCCGCGTTTCAAAATTTTCTGATCATGCCGCTCACATTCCTCTCGGGCGTGTTCTACTCGACTCACACGTTGCCACCGGTGTGGCGCGAAGTGTCGCGGCTGAATCCCTTTTTCTACATGATCGACGGCTTTCGCTACGGTTTCTTCGGGATGTCGGATATCAATCCGCTCGCGAGCCTTGCGATCGTTGCCGGTTTCTTCGTGGTGCTGGCCGTGGTGGCGATGCGCATGCTCGCTTCCGGCTACAAACTGCGCCACTGATCAGGAGCTTCTCTCATGTTGCCGACTCCCGAACAGGTCAAGCAATACATCGCGGCTGGCCTCGCCTGCCAGCATCTCGAAGTCGAAGGCGACGGCCAGCATTTCTTTGCGACCATCGTTTCGCCGAGCTTCGAAGGCAAGCGTCTGATCCAGCGACATCAACTCGTGTATGCGGCGCTCGGCGACCGCATGCGCGAAGAAATCCACGCGCTCAGCATGAAGACGCTGACGCCCGCCGAATGGCAGAACGCGTAATCTGGAAATTTAGTGCGAATTACTCAAGAAGGGCGCGACGCCGGTAGCGGCGCGTCGAACACAGTCAAAGCAGCCCCGGCCGAAGTCCGGGTCAATCAGGAACTGACAGGCATGGATAAACTCGTCATTGAAGGTGGCTACCCGCTGTCGGGTGAAGTCGTCGTCTCGGGTGCGAAGAATGCGGCGTTGCCGATTCTGTGCGCGAGTCTGCTCAGCGCGGAGCCGGTGCATCTGGAAAACGTGCCCGACCTGCAGGACGTGCGCACGATGCTCAAGCTGCTCGGCCAGATGGGCGTGCAGATCGAGAGCGGCGCCGGACGTGTGTCGCTGAACGCGTCGAAGGTCGATAACCTCGTCGCGCCGTACGAAATGGTGAAGACCATGCGCGCGTCGATCCTCGTGCTCGGCCCGCTGGTCGCGCGCTTCGGTCACGCGCGTGTTTCGCTGCCGGGTGGCTGCGCGATCGGCGCGCGTCCGGTGGATCAGCACATCAAGGGCCTGCAGGCCATGGGCGCCGAGATCACGATCGAGCACGGCTTCATCGAAGCACGCGCGAAGCGTCTGAAGGGCGCGCGTATCGTCACCGACATGATCACCGTGACCGGCACCGAAAACCTGCTGATGGCCGCCGTGCTGGCCGAAGGCGAATCCGTCATCGAGAACGCGGCGCGTGAGCCGGAAGTCGGCGACCTCGCGCATCTGCTGGTCGCAATGGGCGCGAAGATCGAAGGCATCGGCACGGATCGGCTCGTCATTCAGGGCGTCGACAAGCTGCACGGCGCGAAGCACACGGTGATTCCGGACCGGATCGAAGCCGGCACGTTCCTGTGTGCGGTGGCGGCAGCCGGTGGCGACGTCACGTTGCGTAAAGTGCGTCCGCTGATTCTCGAAGCGGTCACTGAAAAGCTGCGCGAAGCCGGCGTCACGATCGAAGAGGGCGACGACTGGATGCGCGTGCGCATGGACAAGCGTCCGAGCGCGGTCACGTTCCGCACGTCCGAATACCCGGCGTTCCCGACCGACATGCAGGCGCAGTTCATGGCGCTGAACACGATCGCGACCGGCACCTCGCAGGTCGTCGAGACGATCTTCGAAAACCGCTTCATGCACGTGCAGGAACTGAACCGCCTCGGCGCCAACATCACGATCGACGGCAACACCGCGCTCGTGACCGGCGTCGACCAGCTTTCCGGCGCGAAGGTGATGGCGACCGATCTGCGCGCGTCCGCGAGTCTTGTGATCGCCGCTTTGCGCGCCGACGGTGAAACGCTGATCGACCGGATCTATCACCTCGACCGCGGTTACGACCGGATGGAAACCAAGCTCACCGCCATCGGCGCGAAGGTGCGCCGTGTCTCGGGGAGCCAGGCATGAGCGCCATGCCGCAAACTTCGTCGTCGCCAGCGGTGAGCGCGCCGCTCACGCTGGCGTTGTCGAAAGGGCGTATCTTCGAGGAGACGTTGCCGCTGCTCGCTGCAGCCGGCATCGAAGTGGCCGAAGACCCGGAAACCTCGCGCAAGCTGATCCTGCCGACCACCGACGCGAACGTGCGCGTGATCATCGTGCGTGCCACTGACGTGCCGACCTATGTCGAATACGGCGCGGCCGATTTCGGCGTAGCGGGCAAGGATGTGCTGCTCGAACACGGCGGCAGCGGCCTGTATCAGCCGGTCGATCTGGATATCGCGCGTTGCCGCATGTCGGTCGCGGTCGCCGCCGGTTTCGATTATGCGAACGCCGTGCGCCAGGGCGCCCGCTTGCGCGTGGCCACCAAGTACGTTGAAACCGCCCGTGAGCATTTCGCCGCCAAGGGCGTGCACGTCGATCTGATCAAGCTGTACGGTTCGATGGAACTGGCGCCGCTGGTCGGTCTCGCCGATGCGATCGTCGACCTGGTGAGCTCGGGCAATACCTTGCGCGCCAACAATCTGGTCGAGGTGGAGGAGATCATGCAGATTTCGTCGCGCCTCGTTGTGAACCAGGCGGCGCTGAAGCTCAAGCGCGCCGCGTTGCGGCCGATTCTCGACGCGTTCGAACGCGCGTCGAAAGCCGGCGCCACGACGGCCTGATAGTGTCAGTGTGACCACGTTCTAAAGCGCGCCTTACCGAAACGGATACCCGTATGTCTATCAAGATTCGCAAACTCGATTCCACCGCTCGCGACTTCCAGAAGTCGCTGCACGCGGTGCTCGCGTTCGAGGCGAGCGAAGACGAAGCAATCGAGCGCTCGGTCGCGCAGATTCTGAACGACGTGAAGGCGCGCGGCGACGCCGCGGTGCTCGAGTACACGAAGCGCTTCGACCGTGTCGAGGCGAAGAGTGTCGACGCGCTCGAATTGCCGATGTCGGAACTGGAAGCGGCGCTCGAGAGCCTCGAGCCGAAGCGCCGTGCGGCGCTCGAAGCGGCGGCGGCGCGGGTGCGCGGTTACCACGAGAAGCAGAAGATCGAATGCGGCAGCCATAGCTGGCAATACACGGAAGCCGACGGCACCGTGCTCGGCCAGAAGGTCACGCCGCTGGATCGCGCGGGTATCTACGTGCCGGGCGGCAAGGCGGCGTATCCGTCGTCGGTTCTGATGAACGCGATTCCGGCGCGGGTGGCCGGCGTGCGCGAAATCGTCATGGTCGTGCCGACGCCGGACGGTGTGAAGAATCCGCTGGTGCTGGCGGCCGCGCTACTGGGCGGCGTGGATCGGGTGTTCACGATCGGCGGCGCACAGGCGGTCGGCGCGCTGGCATACGGTACGGCAAGCATTCCTGCGGTCGACAAGATCTGCGGTCCCGGCAACGCGTATGTCGCGTCGGCCAAGCGCCGGGTGTTCGGCACGGTCGGCATCGACATGATCGCCGGGCCGTCGGAAATCCTCGTGTTGTGCGACGGCACCACGGACCCGCGCTGGGTCGCGATGGACCTGTTCTCGCAAGCCGAGCACGACGAGCTCGCGCAGTCCATCCTGCTGTGCCCGGACGACGCGTTCATCGGCCGCGTGAAAGACGCGATCGACGAACTGCTGCCCACCATGCCGCGCCGCGACGTGATCCGCGCGTCGCTGGAAGGCCGCGGCGCGCTGGTCAAGGTGCGCGACATGGAGCAAGCCTGCGCGATCGCCAACGACATCGCCCCGGAACACCTCGAAATTTCCGCGCTGGAGCCACATCAGTGGGGCCAGCTGATCCGCCATGCCGGCGCGATCTTCCTCGGCCGCTATACCAGCGAGAGCCTCGGCGACTACTGCGCGGGGCCGAATCACGTTTTGCCTACGTCTCGTACCGCACGGTTCTCGTCTCCTTTGGGCGTCTATGATTTCTTTAAGCGTTCAAGCGTGATCGAAGTCAGCGCGGAAGGCGCGCAGACGCTCGGCGAGATCGCCGCCGAGCTCGCTTACGGCGAAGGCCTGCAGGCGCATGCCCGCAGCGCCGAATACCGGATGCGGCAAAACGGCTGAGCGCGGTTGTTCCAGAGCTAAGGCCGAGCGGGCATCGTTCCGATGCCCGCGAACACCAGCGACGGATTGCGCGCGCTTCTGCGTTTAAGCTTCTGCGTTTAATAAAGACAGCACAGACCAACCAAGGGCGGCCCGCATGCCGCCGACGCCGGGCCGGCGTTCTCCTCGCGGCCCGCTTCACCGACCTATGACGACACCTCAAGACATCATCCGCCGCGACGTGCTCGCGATGACGAGCTATCCGGTTCCGGACGCCACGGGCTACATCAAGCTCGACGCGATGGAAAATCCGTTCACGCTGCCGCCAGTGCTGGCCGCGCATCTTGGCGAGCACCTGGCCGGCGTCGCGCTGAACCGCTATCCGGCGCCGCGTCCGGATGCGCTGATCGAGAAGATCAAGCGCGTGATGCAAGTGCCGGCCGGCTGCGACGTGCTGCTCGGCAACGGCTCGGATGAAATCATCAGCATGGTGTCGGTCGCGTGCGCGCAGCCCGGCGCAAAGGTGCTCGCGCCGGTGCCGGGGTTCGTCATGTATCAGATGTCGGCGAAGCTGGCGAATCTCGAGTTCATCGGCGTGCCGCTGAAAGCGGACTTCACCCTCGACACCGAAGCGATGCTGGCCGCCATCGCCGAGCATCAACCGGCGATCATCTATCTGGCCTACCCGAACAACCCGACTGGCACGTTGTACGACGACGCCGACATGGAGCGCATCATCGCCGCGGCAAAAAGGAGCCTCGTGGTGATCGACGAGGCTTACCAGCCGTTCGCGCAGAAAAGCTGGCTGCCGCGCGCCGACGCGTTCGACAACGTCGTCGTGATGCGCACGGTGTCCAAGCTCGGCCTGGCCGGCATCCGTCTCGGCTATCTGGTCGGCAAACCGGCCTGGCTGACCGAATTCGACAAAGTGCGGCCGCCGTACAACACCAACGTGCTCACGCAAGCCGCCGCCGATTTCCTGCTCGACCACATCGACGTGTTCGACTCACAAGCCGCGCAATTGCGCGACGAACGGACAAAACTGGCGCACGCGGTGTCCCAATTACCGGGCGCCGAAGTGTTCCCGAGCGCGGGCAACTTCCTGCTGGTGCGCGTGCCCGACGCGTCCGTTCTGTTCGAAACGCTACTGACGGCGCGGGTTCTGATCAAAAACGTGAGTAAAATGCATGCATTGCTGGCCAATTGCGTGCGTTTGACCGTCGGTTCGCCGGAAGAAAACGCCCAATTGCTCGCTGGACTGAAACTCGTGCTGAACTGAACGGCGTGCCGAATGGCCGCGCAAGCGTTTTCCCATATTGCGGAAAAGCGCGCGTGGCCCGCCGTTTTCCCATCCCACCTACCTATCGCTTTCTAGCTAGATTCGAGGAATTACCATGCGCCTTGCGGAAGTCGTTCGCAACACCAGCGAAACGCAGATCCGTGTGAAGATCAATCTGGACGGCACCGGTCAGCAGAAGCTGGCCACCGGCGTGCCGTTTCTGGACCACATGCTCGACCAGATCGCACGGCATGGATTGTTCGACCTCGAAATCGAAGCGCATGGCGACCTGCATATCGACGACCACCACACGGTCGAAGACACCGGCATCACGCTCGGCCAGGCCGTCGCGAAAGCGATCGGCGACCGCAAGGGCATCCGCCGCTACGGTCATTCCTACGTGCCGCTCGACGAGGCGCTGTCGCGCGTCGTGATCGATTTTTCCGGCCGTCCGGGCCTCGAATTCCATGTGCCGTTCACGCGCGCGCGCATCGGCACGTTCGACGTCGATCTGTCCATCGAATTTTTCCGCGGCTTCGTGAATCATGCCGGCGTCACGCTGCATATCGACAACCTGCGCGGCCTGAACGCTCACCATCAGATGGAAACGGTGTTCAAGGCGTTCGGGCGTGCGTTGCGCATGGCCACCGAACTGGACGAACGCGCGGCGGGACAGATTCCGTCGACCAAGGGCAGCCTTTAAGCGCTCATTAGCCGGCTTGTTGGCTGGCTCATTGGCCGACTCACTTACCAGGACCGGGGCCAGCGCCGATTGCGCTCGCGCCCGGTGTGCGATGGACATTCTGAAGTCGTTTATTTCGCTGCTGGCATTGATCAACCCGGTCGGCGCTATCCCGTTCTTCATGAGCCTGACGGCGAATCAGAGCGATGCCGAGCGGCGTAGAACCATCCGGATCGCGGCGATTTCGGTGTTCTGCGTGATCGCGATCACCACGCTGCTCGGGCAGCAGGTCATCAGCTTCTTCGGTATTTCGGTCGGCTCGCTCGAAGTGGGCGGCGGGATCATCATGCTGCTCATGGCGATCAACATGCTAAACGCGCAGATCGGCAACAGCCGTTCGACGCCGGAAGAGCGCCATGAAGCCGAGCAGAAGGACAACATCGCGGTCGTGCCGCTGGCGATTCCGCTGTTGACCGGTCCGGGCGCGATCAGCACCACGATCATCTACGCGGCCGGATCGGCGCATTGGTACGACCGGATCAGCCTCGTCGCGATCGGCGCGGTGTTGGCGGCGATCTGCTTTTTTTCGCTGCGCCTTGCCGAACCGATTGCGCGTTGGGTTGGTCGCACGGGTATCAACATCGGAACGCGGCTCATGGGTTTGATGTTATCGGCGCTGGCGGTGGAATTCATCGTCGACGGATTGAAGGCATTGCTGCCTAACTTGAAATGAAAACTTCGATAGCGATTGTGGATTACGGAATGGGCAACCTGCGTTCGGTGGCCCAGGCACTGCGCAAAGCCGCGCCGGAAGCGGACGTGGCGATCGTCGACCAGCCGGAGGCGATTCGCGCGGCCGACCGCGTCGTGCTGCCCGGCCAGGGCGCGATGCCCGACTGCATGCGCAGTCTGGCCGAGTCCGGCCTGCAGGAAGCGGTGATTGAAGCGTCGCGCAGCAAGCCGCTGATGGGCGTATGCGTCGGCGAGCAGATGCTGTTCGACTGGAGTGCGGAGGGCGGCACGCCCGGCTTGGGCCTGCTGCCCGGCAAAGTGTTGCGCTTCGACCTTGAAGGCCAGGTGCAGGACGACGGTTCGCGCTTCAAAGTCCCGCAAATGGGCTGGAACCGCGTGCGTCAGGCGCAGCCGCATCCGCTGTGGGACGGCGTCGCGGACAACGCGTTCTTCTATTTCGTGCACAGCTATTACGTGGTGCCGGACAATGCCGCCCATACTTCGGGCGAAACGGTGTACGGTGTGCCCTTTACCTCGGCGGTGGCGCGGGATAACATCTTCGCGACCCAATTCCACCCGGAAAAGAGCGCTGAAGCGGGGCTGCGCGTGTATCGCAACTTCGTGCACTGGAACCCGTGAGCGCCTTTCTTCATCCTGTTGCCGTGCGCCGTTCCGCCACAAGCGGAACGTGTGCCGCGCGCCGCAATCGCAACATCACGATTTCGCTGCCCCACGACGCTGTGCAAGGGCGTCGAAAGAGTTGTACTAAACTAGCGAAACGGCGTCCGGGCGGGCTGAGCTACCAGCCACTGCCGCCGACCTTCAACCCCTTCCCAGACAACACCCGATTGCTATGCTGCTGATTCCCGCCATCGACCTGAAAGACGGTCAGTGTGTACGCCTCAAACAGGGCGATATGGACCAGGCGACGATATTTTCCGAGGAACCGGCGGCGATGGCCCGACATTGGGTCGATCGCGGTGCCCGGCGTCTGCACCTCGTCGACCTGAATGGCGCGTTCGCCGGCAAGCCGAAGAATGAAGACGCGATTCGCGCGATCATCGAGGAAGTCGGCGGCGAGATTCCCGTTCAACTGGGCGGCGGTATCCGCGATCTGAATACGATCGAGCGCTATCTGGACGACGGTTTGTCGTACGTGATCATCGGCACGGCGGCGGTGAAGAATCCCGGCTTCCTGCAGGATGCCTGCACGGCGTTCGGCGGCCATATAATCGTCGGGCTGGATGCGAAAGACGGCAAGGTCGCCACCGACGGCTGGAGCAAGCTGACCGGCCACGAAGTGGCCGATCTCGCGCGCAAGTTCGAGGACTACGGCTGCGAGTCGATCATCTATACCGACATCGGCCGTGACGGCATGCTTCAGGGCATCAACATCGAAGCGACGGTGCGTCTCGCGCGCGCGGTGAAGATTCCGGTAATCGCGAGCGGCGGCTTGTCGAACCTCGCGGACATCGAATCGCTGTGCGAAGTCGAAGACGAAGGCATCGAAGGCGTGATCTGCGGCCGGGCGATTTACTCGGGCGATCTCGACTTCGCGGCGGCGCAAACCCTCGCGGACCGGCTGCGCGAATCGGACGACGCTTAAGGCTGGGAAGGCGAGGCGCCCGCGTCTCGTGCTTCCTCGTGTTTCGGCGTCGCGGTGAACGAATCACCGGCGCTGGAGCAGCGCGGCCATGCACCGGCATAGCGTTTCAAGCCGCCTGCGTGCGACTCACCGGCGGCGCGACTGGCCGCGCCGACCTTGCGCCGCTTGCCCCAGGCGAGCGGCCTCATCAGCGGTATTGGCAGAATTGCAAGATCATGGCTCTAGCTAAACGCATCATCCCCTGTCTCGACGTCACGGCTGGCCGCGTGGTCAAGGGCGTCAACTTCGTCGAACTGCGCGATGCGGGCGACCCGGTCGAAATCGCCCGCCGTTACGACGATCAGGGCGCCGACGAACTCACCTTCCTCGACATCACCGCGACCTCGGATCAGCGCGATCTGATCCTGCCGATCATCGAAGCGGTCGCCTCGCAAGTGTTCATTCCGCTGACGGTCGGCGGCGGCGTGCGCGCCGTCGAAGACGTGCGGCGCCTGCTGAACGCGGGCGCGGACAAGATCAGCATGAACTCGTCGGCGGTGGCGAATCCGCAGCTCGTGAAGGACGCGACGGACAAATACGGCTCGCAGTGCATCGTCGTCGCGATCGACGCAAAGCGCGTCTCCGCGGACGGCGAGGTGCCGCGCTGGGAAGTCTTCACGCACGGCGGGCGCAAGGCCACCGGGTTGGAGGCGGTCGAATGGGCGCGCAAGATGGCCGAACTCGGCGCCGGCGAAATCCTGCTCACCAGCATGGACCGCGACGGCACCAAGAGCGGCTTCGACCTCGCGCTCACGCGCGCGGTGTCCGACGCCGTGCCGATTCCGGTGATTGCCTCGGGCGGCGTGGGCAACCTGCAGCATCTGGCCGACGGCATCAAGAGCGGCCACGCGGACGCAGTGCTCGCCGCGAGCATCTTCCACTACGGCGAACACACCGTGGGCGAGGCCAAGCGCTTCATGGCCGATCAGGGCATTTCGGTGAGGTTGTGACGTGGTGAATCCCTCGGCAGTCAATTGGCTCGACAAGGTCAAGTGGGACGCGAACGGCCTCGTGCCGGTGATCGCGCAGGAAGCGTCGACGAACGACGTGCTGATGTTCGCGTGGATGAACCGCGAAGCGCTGGTGAAGACCATCGAAACGAACCGCGCGGTGTATTTCTCGCGCTCGCGTCAGCGCCTGTGGTTCAAGGGCGAAGAGTCCGGCCACGTGCAGCATGTGCACGAAGTACGGCTCGATTGCGACGAAGACGTCGTGCTGCTGAAAGTGGAGCAGGTGTCGGGCATTGCCTGCCACACCGGCCGCCACTCGTGCTTTTTCCAGAAATTCGAAGGCGCGGTGGACGATGGCGACTGGGTCGCCGTCGATCCCGTGCTGAAAGACCCCGAACACATCTACAAATGACGCAATCCACGCAAACCACGCCCGCCGACCCCGCGACCACGAATGACACGCTGCTGCGCCTCGCGGCGATCATCGACAGCCGCAAGGGTGGCGATCCGGACGTTTCGTACGTGTCGCGCCTGTTCCACAAGGGCGACGACGCGGTGCTGAAGAAGATCGGCGAAGAAGCCACCGAAGTCGTGCTGGCTGCCAAGGACGCACGCCACGGCGGTGCGCCGAAGGCGCTGGTCGGCGAAGTCGCGGACCTGTGGTTTCATTGCCTCGTGATGCTGTCGCACTTCGATCTGAGCCCGGCGGACGTGCTCGCCGAACTGGAACGCCGCGAAGGCATGTCGGGTATCGAGGAAAAGGCCTTGCGCAAAAGCCGCGACCGCGAGCAGAACGGCGACTGATCGCCGCGGATCGGTTTTTCTCATCTTGAAGTGGCGAGCACCGGCGCCCACATTGCACTGAACGCATCTGATCGCATCCTTGGGAGGACGCAAGCATGGAACAGTCGCACGAGAGCTATCCGCCGCCGGTCTATCGCAATGCTATCGAGCCAGAGCGCGAGCGCAGCCTGCGCACGCTCACCCACGTTCTGTACGCGCTGTATGCGGTCCACTGGCTGACGGGCGGCCTGACGATTCTGATCGCGATCATCATCAACTACGTGAAGCGGCCCGACGTGGTGGGCACGCCGTACGAAGCCCATTTCGAGTGGCAGATCCGCTCCTTCTGGATGGCCTTGCTGGGTTACGCGATCGGCGGCGTGCTGCTGTTCGTGGTGATCGGCATTCCGGTCCTGTGGGCCGTGAGCATCTGGATGTTGTACCGTATTATCAAAGGCTGGCTGTATCTGTACGATAACAAGCCGCTCGCGAATCCGCGTGGCTGGTTCTGAGTTTCGTCCGACAGTTGCCGGGCCTGACATGAACCGCGCCGCGTACGCTTCGCGCTTCAGCCATACTGTCTCAGGAATACGATGAGCCACGACCCGAACTGCCTTTTCTGCAAAATCGCCGCCGGCGCGATCCCGTCGACCAAAGTCCACGAAGACGACGAATTCGTCGCCTTTCGCGACATTCGGCCGGCCGCCGAGACGCATGTGCTGGTCATTCCGCGCAAGCACATCGCCACGCTGTCGAACTGCACCGAAGGCGATGCTCCGCTGCTTGGTAGAATGCTGGTTTTGGCGGCACGTCTGGCCGATCAACTGGGCGTGGCGTACACCGGCGGCGAAACGGGTTTTCGCACGGTAATCAATACCGGGCCGGGCGGCGGGCAAGAGGTGTATCACCTGCACGCACACATTCTCGCGGGGCCGCGCCCCTGGCAGCGCATGGGCTGACGCGGCAGCGCCGCGAGTTTTGGTCACGCACAATACCGCGGCCGTTGTTTTTGCCGCATTGTAACGACGCCGACGCGATCGTCTGGTCACAATGACATACCGTGTCGCGGGTTGAATCGGAAGGGCTCGCGGTAATGTTTTAGATGAAGCGTACGCGCTTCGATTCATGCCGCAAGGCGTACGAGTTTCGCCGCACTACGGTGCGGTGTCGGGTTAAGGAGAGTAGTCATGGGTTCGTTGAGTATTTGGCATTGGTTGATCGTGTTGTTGATCGTGGCGCTCGTGTTCGGCACGAAGAAGCTGCGCAATATCGGCACCGATCTGGGTGGCGCGGTGAAGGGCTTCAAGGAAGGCATGAAGGAAGCCGAAACGCCTGGCGGCGAAGCGCAGCAGCGCGAACTGCCGCGCAACGGCGCCGTGGATGTGGAAGCGAAGGAAAAGACGCCGCGTTCGGGCGATTACCGCTAAGCCGCGGCTCAACCGCGTTACTGACGGACATTCCACTTCATGCTGGACCTCGGTCTAACCAAGATGGCGCTGATCGGCGTCGTCGCGCTGGTCGTACTCGGGCCTGAGCGCCTGCCACGCGTCGCCCGCACGGCCGGCGCGTTGTTCGGCCGCGCGCAGCGGTATATCAACGACGTGAAGGCCGAAGTCACACGCGAAATCGAGCTCGACGAATTGCGTCGCATGAAAAGCGAGTTCGAAGCGGCCGCGACCAACGTCGAAACCTCCGTTAAGGACAATCTGCGCAAGCACGAGACCGAACTGAACGACGCGTGGAACAGCGGCACGTCAGTGTCGCCGAGCATTGCCGGCGGCGCGCTCGAAGACGTCGGCAATGCAGGCAACACCTCGTGGCCGGGCAGCACGCCGGCCGCAGCGTCCAAACGCAAGAACTGGCGCGTCAAGCAGACGGCCATGCCCACCTGGTACAAGCGCGCGACTACGCGCCGCACGCGTGTGCAGTCGGGTGCGGCGCGCGTGGCGCGGCATACGCCGGCCAGCATGCGTCGTCCGACGCGGTTCTTCTGATGATCAGAACGACAATCTCTAACCGAGGGCCGGTGTGAGCGACCCCCAGCATACCCAGGACGAAGGCACTGAAGAGACCTTCATTTCCCACCTCGTTGAATTGCGCGACCGTATCATTCGCGCCGGCCTTGCCGTCGTCGTGGTGTTCGTCGGGCTCGTGTACTGGGCGCCGGATATTTTCCGGTTGCTGGCGCGGCCCTTGATGCAGAACCTGCCGAAGGACGGCAAGATGATCGTCACCGACGTCACCGGCTCGTTCTTCGTGCCGATGAAGGTGACCATGCTGGTCGCCTTCGTGATCGCGCTGCCGATCGTGCTGTATCAGATCTGGGCATTCGTCGCGCCGGGTCTTTATCAGCACGAGAAGAAGCTGGTCGGGCCGCTGGTGGGCAGCAGCTACACGCTGTTCCTGTGCGGCATGGCGTTCGCGTACTTCGTGGTGTTCCCGACTATCTTCCGCGTGATGGCGCACTACAACGCGCCGCTCGGCGCGGAGATGACCACGGACATCGACAATTACCTGAGCTTCGTGCTGACCATGTTCATCGCGTTCGGCGTGACGTTCGAAGTACCGATTGTCGTGGTGCTGCTGGTGCGCATGAACGTGGTGACGCTCAAGAAGCTCAAGGAGATTCGTCCGTATGTGATCGTCGGCGCGTTTGTTATCTCGGCCGTGGTCACGCCGCCGGACGTGTTCTCGCAGCTGATTCTGGCGATCCCTCTGATCGTGCTGTACGAGGCGGGGATCATCGCGGCGCGGTTGATCGTCGGCAAGCAGCCAGTGGTGATTGAAGACGCGAGCCCGTCGGAATGATGGCGTAGCGCCTAGGCCACTCACGCAAAGCAAAAAGGGCAGTCCGTGATGGACTGCCCTTTTTGCTTGATGCGCGGCGCGTTGCTTGCGCTTGCTGTTGCCGCTGAGGCATTGCTGTCGCTGAGGCGTTGCCGTCGCGATTGCGTTCTTCGCCCTTTGCTACGTCAGCCGCCGTCGTCGTCCTGATCGCCGCCACCGCCACCACCGTTGTCCTCGGCCGGTTGCTTTGGCGGAGGCGGGCGTTTGCCGATGGTGACGTCCAGATCCATCTCGCGGCTCTTACGCACGAGATGCACCTTCGCGGCCGTGCCCGGCTTGATCTGCGCGATCACATTCAGCAGACGCGTGGTGTCGGTGATTTCCTGACCGTTCACGCTCATCAAAATGTCGCCCGGCTTGATGCCCGCGCGGTCCGCGGGACCGTTCTTCAGCACGCCAGCGACAATCGCGCCTGACTTCTGATCCAGCCCGAACGATTCGGCGATCTCCGGCGTGACGTCCTGCGGTTCGACGCCAATCCAGCCGCGCGTGACCGAACCCGTGGTGATGATGCTCTCGAGCACGCTGCGCGCCGTCGAGACGGGAATCGCGAAGCCGATGCCGAGCGAGCCGCCCGAGCGCGAATAGATCGCGGTGTTGATGCCGAGCAGGTTGCCGTTTACGTCGACCAGCGCACCACCCGAGTTGCCCGGGTTGATGGCCGCGTCGGTCTGAATGAAGTTTTCGAACGTGTTGATGCCCAGGTGATTACGCCCAAGCGCGCTGACAATGCCCATGGTCACCGTCTGGCCGACGCCGAAAGGATTGCCGATGGCGAGCACGACGTCGCCCACGCGCGTCTGGTCCATGCGGCCGAGCGTGATGGTGGGCAGGTTGGTCATGTTGACCTTGAGCACGGCCAGATCCGTTTCCGGATCGACGCCGATTACCTTCGCATTCGTCGTGCGGCCGTCGGCCAGCGCGATTTCGATCTGATCGGCGCCGTCCACGACGTGCTGGTTCGTTAGAATGTAACCTTCCGAACTCACTATCACGCCGGAGCCCAGATTGGACGCGGGCTGTTCCTGCTGCTTGCGGTTCTTGTCGCCGAAGAAGTAGCGGAACAGCGGATCTTTCGCGCGCGGGTCGGGTGGCAGTGAGCCATCCTTGCTGGAGAACACATTGACGACCGCGGGCATGGCCTTTTGCGCGGCGTCCGCGTACGACGCCTGAGCTGGGCCGCTGCCGATGCCTGGCGCTACTTCCCGCAGGGCGACGATCGGTTCGGCGAGTTGCTTGCCGAATTGCCCTTGACGCTGGAGCCACTGCGGTTTGAGGGTCGCAATGATGAACATTAGCGCCAACAGCACGGTCACCGCTTGGGCAAAGAACAGCCAAAAGCGTCTAAGCATCTGAAGACTAGAGGTTTATATGGATCGGATCGAACTTGAATTGTACTTGAACAATCTCCTTGAAACCGCGCGCTTCAAGGACTATTGCCCCAATGGACTGCAGGTCGAAGGGCGTCGCAAGATCAATAAGCTCGCGACCGGTGTGACCGCTTCGGCGGCCTTCCTGGAGGCCGCGCTCGACTGGGGCGCGGACGCCGTGCTGGTCCATCACGGCTATTTCTGGCGCAACGAAGCGCCGCAGATCACCGGCCGCAAACACGCACGGCTGAAGCTGCTGATCGCCAACGACCTGAACCTGTTCGCCTATCACCTGCCGCTCGACGACCATCCCGAGTTCGGCAACAACGCGCAGATTGGCGCGAAGATGGGCTGGATCAGCGACGCTCGCTTCGGCGAGAACGACCTCGGCTGGCTCGCCACGTTTCCCATGCCGATCACGCTCGCGCACTTCACCGCACAAGTCGAGCAGACGCTCGGCCGCACGCCGCTCGTGTTCGGCGACGCGGACCGCGAACTGCGCCGCGTAGGCTGGTGCACGGGCGCCGCGCAAGGCATGTTCGACGCGGCCATCAACGCGGGCGCCGACGTTTATCTGACCGGCGAAGTGTCGGAGTCGGTGATGCACACATCGGCGGAAAGCGGCGTGGCTTTTCTCGCTGCCGGCCACCATGCCACCGAGCGCTTCGGCGTGCAGGCGGTGGGCAAGCATCTGTCCGAGCAGTTCGATATCGAGCACCTCTTTATCGATATCCCCAATCCCGTTTGAATCGCCAGATCGACCTAAAACGCATTAGCGAAGAAAAAGGCACGAATAACGGAGAGGGCACTTAAAAGGAGATGCAAAAAGGTTTGCGATTCGTACGGAGAAACCCTGATTTATCAAAGGCTTCGCACGGTTTTTGGCAATCGGCCCTTGTAAATGGCGACTCCATTCGCGCAAACTAGCGGCGGTAGAAGAGACGTGAAGGAAAAATCCAACTCAGAAGTGGGGCGTGTGATGCGAGACAAGGAAGATGAACGCGTCGACGGCAGCCGCCGTACCTGGCTGATAGCGACGACCGTAGCAGGTGGCATAGGAGGCGTTGCCACTGTCGTACCCTTTGTTAGTTCGTTTGCACCATCTGAAAAGGCCAAGGCAGCAGGTGCCCCGGTCGAAGTCGATATCAGTGATCTCAAGCCCGGCGACATGAAGACCGTTGCCTGGCGTGGTAAGCCGGTGTGGATCATCAACCGCACCGACAGAATGCTCGCCGATGTCCAGAAAGCCGATAACGAAGTAGCGGATCCCCACACCAAGAATCCTTTTTCGATGCCGTTGCCGGAGTACTGCAACAACGAGTTCCGTTCACGCACCGACCACAAGAACCTTTTCGTCGCCGTCGCCGTGTGCACCCATCTGGGCTGTACGCCGACGCCGCGCTTCCAGGAGGGCGCGCAGCCCAATCTTCCAGACGACTGGCCAGGCGGCTTCCTGTGCCCTTGCCACGGCTCGACCTATGACATGGCCGGCCGCGTCTTCAAGAACAAACCCGCGCCGCAGAACCTCGACATCCCGCCTTACATGTTCACCTCGGCCACCGGCCTCGTGATCGGCAAGGACGAGAAAGGAGAAGCGTAATGGCGATCGAACACGAAGTAGAGACGACCGGGCTGGTCGGCTGGATCGACCGGCGCTTTCCACTGACTTCCACCTGGAAGAAGCACGTTTCCGAGTACTACGCGCCGAAGAACTTCAACTTCTGGTACTTCTTCGGTTCGCTCGCGCTGCTGGTGCTGGTCAACCAGATCGTCACCGGCATCTTCCTCACCATGAACTACAAGCCCGACGCGACGCTCGCGTTCTCGTCGGTCGAGTACATCATGCGCGAGGTGCCGTGGGGCTGGCTGATCCGCTATATGCACTCCACGGGCGCGTCGATGTTTTTCGTCGTCGTGTATCTGCATATGTTCCGCGGGCTGATGTACGGCTCGTACCGTAAGCCGCGCGAACTGGTGTGGATTTTCGGTTGCGCGATTTTCCTGTGCCTGATGGCCGAGGCGTTTTTCGGCTATCTGCTGCCGTGGGGGCAAATGTCGTTCTGGGGCGCGCAGGTGATCGTGAATCTGTTCTCGGCGATTCCGTTCATCGGGCCGGATCTGTCGCTGTGGATTCGCGGTGACTATGTGGTTTCGGACGTCACGCTGAACCGCTTCTTCGCGTTTCACGTGATCGCGATTCCGCTGGTGCTGATCGGTCTGGTGGTCGCTCACCTGGTCGCGCTGCACGAAGTGGGATCGAACAATCCGGACGGCATCGAGATCAAGGCGAAGAAGGACCCGGACGGCATTCCGCTCGACGGCATTCCGTTCCACCCGTACTACTCGGTGCACGATTTCATGGGCGTGACGGTGTTCCTGCTGATCTTCGCGGCGATCATCTTCTTCGCGCCAGAGATGGGCGGCTACTTCCTCGAAGCGAACAACTTCGTGCCGGCCAACCCGCTGCAGACGCCGCCTGAAATCGCGCCGGTGTGGTACTTCACGGCGTTCTACGCGATGCTGCGCGCCACCACCGATCCATTCAAGATCGTCCTGATGGTCGTGATCGGGCTGCTCGGCCTGCTCGCGCTCGTGCGCGCGCGCGGCAAGTGGAAGCTCGGCCTGCCGGTGCTCGCGGTGCTGGTGATTCTGGCCATGGCCTTTACCGAGTCGAAGTTCTGGGGCGTGGTGGTGATGGGCGGCGCGGTGGTGTCGCTGTTCTTCCTGCCGTGGCTCGACCGTTCGCCGGTCAAGTCGATTCGCTACCGGCCGTTTTTTCACAAGGTGTTCTACGGGATCTTCGTGGCGGTGTTCCTGACGCTGGCCTTCCTCGGCACTAAACCACCGTCGCCGGCCGCCACGTTGATCGCGCAAGTCTGTGCGCTGATCTACTTCGCGTTTTTCCTCGGTATGCCGTTCTGGACGCGGCTTGGCACGTTCAAGCAGCCGCCCGAACGGGTGCGGTTCAAGCCTCACTAATCGCGAGCCAGGAGAACACGAATGAAAAAACTGCTTACGAAGTGCGCGCTGATCGGCGCGACACTGCTCGCGGTGCTGGCCGCCCCGGCTTACGCGGACGAGAATTTTCCTCTCGACCGCGCGCCGGATAACGCGGAGAATTTCGCTTCCTTGCAGCACGGCGCGCAATTGTTTGTAAACTACTGCCTGAATTGCCACAGCGCGAACCTGATGCGCTACAACCGCCTGACCGACATCGGCATCGCGCCGAACGAAATTCAGGCGAACCTGCTGTTCACCACGGATAAAGTCGGTAACACCATGACCGTGGCGATGCGGCCGGCCGACGCGCAAGCGTGGTTCGGCGCGAGTCCGCCGGATTTGTCGGTGGAAGCGCGGGCGCGCGGCAAGGACTGGCTGTATACGTATTTGCGCACTTTTTATCGCGACAATACGCGGCCGACCGGCTGGAACAATCTGGTGTATGAAAACGTGAGCATGCCTCACGTGCTGTGGCAGCTTCAGGGGCAACGTACCGCGAAGTTCGGTGACGAAACCGACGAAAAAACTGGCGAGACGGTACACAAATTTGTCGGCTTCCAGCAGGTCACTCCGGGGACGATGTCGCCGGTAGATTATGATTCTGCTGTGGCCGACCTCGTGTCGTACCTGTCATGGATGTCCGAACCGACCCAGAAAACCCGCAAACAGCTTGGCGTGTGGGTGCTGTTGTTCCTCGGTATCCTGAGCTTTTTCGCCTGGCGATTGAACGCCGCGTACTGGAAACATATCAAATAATCACGCCGTCACCCGGCGTGGGGCCGGCGCCAGGAAAAACCTGTTGGACGGTTTTTCCGCGCGCTGGCCTTTCAGCTTTTTGAGGAAACGTAAACATGATGGTTCTGTATTCCGGCACAACTTGCCCGTTCTCCCAGCGCTGCCGGCTGGTGTTGTTCGAAAAGGGCATGGACTTCGAGATCCGCGACGTCGACCTGTTTAACAAGCCGGAAGACATCGCCGTGATGAATCCGTATGGTCAGGTGCCGATTCTCGTCGAACGGGACCTGATTCTGTACGAATCGAACATCATCAACGAGTATATCGACGAGCGCTTCCCGCACCCGCAACTGATGCCGGCCGATCCGGTTCAGCGCGCCCGCGCCCGCCTGTTCCTGCTGAACTTCGAGAAAGAACTGTTCGTGCACGTCGGCACGCTCGAAAACGAAAAGGGCAAGGCCGCCGAGAAGAATCACGAGAAGGCCCGCCTCGCGATCCGCGATCGTTTGACGCAGCTCGCGCCGATCTTCCTGAAGAACAAGTACATGCTCGGCGAAGAGTTCTCGATGCTCGACGTCGCGATCGCGCCGCTGCTGTGGCGTTTGGACCACTACGGCATCGAGCTGTCGAAGAACGCCGCACCGCTGATGAAGTACGCCGAGCGAATTTTCAGCCGCCCGGCTTATATCGAAGCGCTGACGCCGTCGGAAAAGGTGATGCGTCGTTGAGTTTGGCTTTGGGGTGAGGGCGCCGCGCGGCTGACTGAGCGCGGGCCCGCGCCCGGTAAGAGGACTGTTGATGCAAGAGATTTCCACCAAGCCTTACCTGCTGCGCGCGCTCTACGAGTGGTGCACGGATAACGGCTATACGCCGCACATCGCGGTCCGGGTCGACAATCAGACGCGCGTGCCGCGTCAGTTTGTGCGCGACAACGAAATCGTGTTGAACATCAGCTTCGAGGCGACCAGCCAATTGCAGATGGGCAACGAGTGGATCGAGTTCAGCGCGCGTTTCTCCGGCAAGTCGCACAAGATCGAGGTGCCGATCGCCAATATTCTCGCGATTTACGCGCGCGAAAACGGCCAGGGCATGGCGTTCCCGGTCGAGTCGACGGGCGGTGAAGCGCAGGATTCGGGCGCCGACGCGGAAGTGGCGGATGAGACCGAAGCGCCCGCGCCACGCGCGGTCGAAACGGCGCCGGCGACCGATGCCGCCACCGCTAAAGCCGATAGCGAGACGGACGGTCCGCAGCCTGACGACGACGGATCGAAAGGCGGCGGAAGGGCTCGCCTCAAGATCGTAAAATGAAGTAGAATCACGGCCTCATGCCGGCTTAGCTCATCAGGTAGAGCGCTTGACTTGTAATCATGAGGTGGCGGGTTCGAGTCCTGCAGCCGGCACCAGTTGTACTAAACGGGGTTTCTGTTCAGTCAGAAACCCCGTTTTTCATTGGTGCGCGCTTATCGATAAAGCGCCGTGTCCGAACCGCCGCCACGGCCCTTCAGTCCACAAAAAGAACGGCTTCATGAAGCATCGGTGAGGCGCGAAACGGTCCAAAATCACCATATCTCTTTCACCTTGTCGATTGTGGACTTTTTAGTCTACGATTTGCCGGTCGAGCCCGGAGATAAACGCGCTTCACCCGTCCCCGCCGACGAACGCGCACCGCGAACCCGGACGACAGAGGTACTATTCGGGCGTCAGTCGGCAACGCTTCCAAGTACTCCGGCGGGCAACGCCCCCGATGACGCGGCTTCTCAGCGCGTCGCTCCCGCAACACCGATCCCACCTCATATGACCAGCCCTGCAACCATCACCTGGCCCGAAGCCGACGGCCCCCGCTCCGCGCGTTGGCGCTCCGAAGCGGCCGTGCCGCCGCCCAAGCGCGTCATTGTCGCAGACGACCGCACCACCGCCGATTCCGCCTACCGGCTCGCGTGCGAAGGGACGGCCCTGCTATGGAACGGCGATTTCCAGAACGCTCGCCAACTGCTGCAAGCGGTGACGCGCCGGCTGGAGCGCAAACCTCGCAAGCACGGCGAAACGCCGATCGACGCATTCAATCTGCATCGCCAGGCGCAGTCGCAACGCGCGCGCACGCTCGGCATGATCCTGATTCCGCTCGACGCCGCGTACGCTATTCCGCTACGTCGCGCGCCGGATGTCCAACAAGCCTGCATCGAGACGTACGGAGCGTCCGCTGACGAGCCGTCCGTCGTGTCGCTGCGCGAACTGCTCGGCATGATCGGCGCGCACGAGTGGCGCAAGAAGGGTATCGAGATTCCCGCACTGGGCGACCGGATCCATCCGCACTATGGCGTGTTTTCGCCGGTGCGCGGCGAGTATGTGGATCTCGTCGCGCGCACGCCGCTGCCTTCGCTGAACAAGGCGTTCGATATCGGCACCGGTACGGGCGTGTTGTCGGCACTGCTCGCCAAACGCGGCGTGAAGAAAATTATCGCTACCGATCAGGATCCGCGCGCGCTCGCCTGTGCGCGCGAAAACCTGACGCGTATCGGCTACGACCAGCAGGTCGAGGTCGTGCAGGCCGATCTGTTTCCGGAAGGCCGCGCGCCGCTTGTGGTATGCAATCCGCCGTGGGTGCCAGCGAGGCCCGCTTCGCCGATCGAGTACGCGATCTACGATCCGGAAAGCCGCATGCTGCTTGGTTTCCTCAACGGGTTGGCGGAGCATCTGTCGCCGGGCGGAGAGGGCTGGCTGATCATGTCGGATTTCGCCGAGCATCTCGGTTTGCGCACGCGCGACTTCCTGGTCGCCGCGATCGACAAGGCGGGATTGACCGTGGTGGGTCGCGAGGACATTCGTCCGCGACACCCCAAGTCGACCGATGAAACCGATGCGCTGCATACGGCGCGCATGGCCGAAGTGACGTCGCTGTGGCGTCTGAAGGCTCAATAAGCGGTGAGATGCGCTGCTCTCGCTTTTATGCGAGGGCGACACGTCACGCCAGCGCGCCGCGCCCCTTGAACTTGCCGACATACGCCGCCGCGCCACGCCCTGCCGCGAGGCCGCTGGCAAAGCAGGCGGTGAGCAGATAGCCGCCCGTCGGCGCTTCCCAGTCGAGCATCTCGCCCGCGCAGAAGACGCCGGGCAGGCGCTCGATCATCAAGTGCTCGTCGAGGGCCTCAAAGGGAACGCCGCCTGCGGTGCTGATCGCTTCCGCGATCGGCCGGGCGCGGGTGAGACGCACGGGCAGCGCCTTGATCGCGTGCGCGAGACCATTGGCGTCGGCGAAGGCTTCTTTCGACAAAATCTCGTGCAACAAAGCCAGTTTTACCCCGCCAATTCCGATTCGTCCGTGCAGGTGACTCGACATCGAGCGTGAGCCGCGCGGTCGTGTGACTTCGGCGACGACGCGCTCTAAAGGCAAGCCCGGCGCCAGATCCAGGGCGATCGTGACATCGCCGTCGGCCAGAATCCGCTCCCGGATCACGGCCGACAAGGCATAAATCAAACTCCCTTCGAGGCCCGTTTCGGTCAGAAGTATTTCACCTTGTCGATTGTGGACTTTATTGTCTACGCCGGTGAGCGCGATGGCCACAGGCTTGACGGGTTGACCGGCGAAACGCTCGCGCAGATAGGGGCTCCAGTCCGCGTCGAAGCCGCAGTTCGCGGGCAGCAAGGGCGTCACCGGCACGTCGCGCGAGGCCATCAGCGGGACCCAGGCGGCGTCCGATCCGAGCCGCGGCCAGCTTGCGCCGCCCAGCGCGAACACCACGGCATCGAAGGTTGCGGTTCGTTCGCCGTCGGGCGTCGCGAAACGGAGCGTATGCGTCGCGGCGTCGCCGGCTTCGGTGTCCCAACCGGTCCACTTGTGGCGCATGTGAAAGCGCACGCCCGTCTCGCGCAGTCGATGGAGCCACGCACGCAGCATCGGCGCGGCTTTCATGTCGGTCGGAAAAACGCGCCCCGAACTGCCGACGAACGTCTCCACGCCGAGCGCATGCAACCACGCGCGCAGGGCGTCGGGATCGAAGGCTTGCACGAGCGGTGCGATCTGTTCGCGGCGCGCGCCGTAGCGGCCGAGGAACGGCTTGAGCGGCTCCGAATGCGTGATGTTCATGCCGCCCTTGCCCGCCATCAGAAATTTGCGGCCGACCGACGGCATGGCGTCATAGACGTCGACCTGCACGCCTTGCTGAGCGAGCGCCTCGGCGGCCATCAGGCCGGCGGGGCCGCCGCCGATCACGGCGACGCGGGCGGAATCGAATGAGGATGACATGCGGGCCTGCGGATGAACGGAAGAGGCGGCGCGCCGACGGTTCGGATGAGCCGGCGGCGCGAAGGGCGCTATTTTCACACCACGGGCAGCGCAGGGCAAACGCGCGGCCGGCCCAGCAGGCCGAAAAAGGCTGGGTTGAGGCGGTCCTGCATCCGCCTGATTCACGTCGGCGACTTTGTTATCGACCGGCGCGACCTATACTTTTCAGACACCTTCCATCGGACGCTGTGCGCGTCTTCCTCGCGTCAAATCAACTCGCCGCCCTCCCTGCCACGGCGCTATCCGCGCGATCGGAGCCGCCGTGTCACGGCCGGCGATGTGGTCCGCGCGTCTGCTGCCTGCGTGGATGTCTGAACGTCGTCTGGATCAAGGAGACTGCCATGTCCCGCAAATACATCGATTGCCGTGAGTTTCCGAGCGAAATGAACTGCACCGTCGCCCTGTCTGCCGACAGCGAGAGCGAATTGCTCGACGCCGCCGTGCAGCATGCGGTCGCTGTGCACAAACATACGGATTCGCCGGAATTGCGCTCGCAACTCAAGACGCTCTTTCACGACGGCACGCCACCGGTCGAGGCGCCGCGCGCGTGAGTTGCCGTCTTTCGGGGCGCTACAGAACGAGCGACCCGCGCGAGCGGCGCCTTGCCGCCCGCGCGGGTCGCAGCATCGTCGAACTATGTCTTAGCCGGGGTACGCCTCGTCCACCTTGAGTCCGGCGAGCTTGAAAATGACTCGCAGCGTCTGCGGTTTGATATCGCGCCGCGATGCGAGCGTAGTCATGACGAAGTCGAGCACTTTGGCGTACTTGAGCATGGTCAGGCAGGTTTCCATGTCCACGCTGCCGTCGCGCATGACTTCGGCCAGACGGAGCATTTCCGTCGAGATGTCGCGAGCCATTTCCAGTTCGAGTTGCTGCTTCTCGGACCACGCCGGGGTGGCGATGAGTTTCGCCAGCATTTCCTGAAATTTCTGTTCGACGTTTCCGTTGGGTACCGTATCCATTGCCGCCTCTTCTATTTTCCGAGCGCGCGTCCGCTTGACGTCTCGGCGCGCTGCTGGTTACGTAACGTTCGGCCCGTGTTCCGGGACCGTCCTCCCCACATGCATTCGGTTCGCGTGGTGAAAGCCACGGCCGCAGCCCGTTGTTATAGGCGGCACGGCCGGTGCCATCGGGCCCGGCCGTTACGCAAGCTGCTTTTGCGCCTTTCTGGAACCTTCCGCGAGACGCTTTTTGAGCAGGAAGTGTTCCAGTTGATGCCCTTTCTGACATGCTTCGCGCGGCTCCTTCGGTCAGCAAGCCGCACTTTGGGTAAACTGGCAGCAACTTTTCCCTTTTTCCGTCACCTGTCGCACGTTCACGTTGCAATTCTTGGCGATTTCCCCCGATGTCCAGCAAAACGCACGAAATCCGTCCGAACCAATCCGTCGAGTTGCTGAAGGAGCTTCACATCCTCACACGCGACGGCAAGATGAACCAGGACAGCCGCCGCAAGCTGAAACAGGTCTATCACCTGTTCCAGTTCATCGAGCCGCTGCTCAAAGACCTCAAGGACAAGCAGGGCGCCGTGACCCTCGTCGACCACGGCGCGGGCAAGTCCTATCTAGGTTTTATCCTGTACGACCTTTTCTTCAAGGAGTTTCAGGAAGATGCGGGCGGTGCGTCACACATATACGGCATTGAAACGCGCGAGGAGCTCGTCGCGAAGTCGGAGGAACTGGCTGACCGGCTGGATTTTACGGGCATGTCGTTTCGGAATCTGTCGGTGGCGGACTCGATCACGTCGGACCGCTTGCCGGCCCAGATCGATATTGTCACGGCGCTGCACGCCTGCAATACCGCGACCGACGACGCGCTGCGTTTCGCGCTCGAAAAGAAGGCGAAGTACATCGTGGTCGTGCCGTGCTGTCAGGCCGAGGTGGCGGGGGTGTTGCGACAGAACAAGAGCAAATCGCTCGCGAACGCCTTGACGGAGATCTGGCGGCATCCGTTGCACACGCGGGAGTTCGGGAGTCAGATCACGAACGTGCTGCGGTGTTTGCAGCTCGAAGCGCACGGATATCAGGTCAGCGTGACCGAACTGGTGGGCTGGGAGCATTCCATGAAGAATGAACTGATCATCGCCCAGTACAAGGATTTGCCGAGGCGCCGGCCGGCCGAGCGCTTGAACGAGGTGATGGAAACGCTCGGGATCGAGGAATTGAAGGAACGGTTCTTTGTTTCGGCCTGATCGCGTGCTGTTGCACAGTGGCTTGGTTTCGGGCTGCTGTGTGAATTTACCGCTTCATCAACGCATTCCAGCCGGCCAGGCCGATTCGCCGGAGCGTTTCCTGATTCCGCTCGTAAATCTCTTCCGCATCGGGAAAAGCCTGAACCGCGCGTTCGATGCTGTCCTCGCGCAGCAGATGCAAAATCGGATACGGGGCGCGATTCGTGTAGTTCTCGATATCGTCAGGGTCGCTGTCTTCAAACTGATAAAGAGGGTGAAAGCTGGCGATCTGAGCGACCCCTTCCAGCCGAAGCTGCTTGAGCATGCGCTCGGCGAAAAACAGGCAGTCGTTGTAGTCGAGAAAATCGCTGAGCGCCTGCGGCACGATTAACAGCGTCGTATCCACGGCATTCGGGTCGGTCGCGACCAGCGTCTGAAGCTCGGTTTCCAGATCGGCCAGCACACCTTCCATGTCCACGGCATCGCTGACGGCATAGCGAATCTGTCCTTTCACGTGGACTGCCTTCGCGAACGGACACAGGTTGAGGCCGATCACAGCCTCGGTCAGCCAGTGACGAGTAGCGGCAACGACGGCATCGTGGGATTCAGCGGACAACGACATGGCAGGCGGCGCGGGAGATAAAGCGCCATTTTAACGGTGCGGATGGGCATCGATTCGCGCCTCGCGCAAACAGGGCCGCAAAGCAGAAATTTCAGTCAGTCGACGACGACACCGCAGCCGCGCCGCACGCAGCGGCGATCAACTGCGCGGCGACTTTCGGCGCGGCCAGAATGGGCCCGCAACCGGGGCCGTATGTCTGGCTGGCCGCATACACGCCTTCGATCATCAAACCGAGCGCATTGGCGAGCGCTGCTGGATCATCGGCGCCCGCTGCCGTCGTCAGTTCCGTGAGCCGCGCCATCAGGCGCGCCTTGTTGTGAAACACGAACTGCCGCGCCGGATGCGCCGTGTCCGGAAACTCCACCGACACGTTCACGAAAGGGCAGCCGCGATAGTCATCGATCGACGCGCGCACCGCGAGGTCGTCGAAATATTGCTGAAGCTGCCGGGCCGGCTCGCCCGGATGTTTGGCGAAGCTCCTCTCCACGTAGCCGAAGAACTGCTCGTCCTTGCGCTCCAGATAAGCCATGACCAACTCGTCCTTCGACGAAAATTGCCGGTACAAGCTCATCTTGTTCACGCCGGCGCGCTCGACGACCGCGTCCACGCCGACGGCTCGCACACCCTCGCGATAGAACAGTTCGTCCGCCGCACGGAGCAAGTGCTGTTGCGCCTGCGGCCCGGCGGTCTGCGCGCCGCGCGTGCGCCGGGCCGCGGCCGGTTTGCGGGATTCACTGTCGGACATGGATAGCCACCTGAATTCAATTAACGCCTTGACATGTTACCGACCAGTAACTAAGATCGCAACACCTATTGTGACTGATCTGTCACAAGTCCTTTACCGAACTCGTAAGAATATAAGCGGCGTCGCCTGCGGAGCAGGTGTCGATTGGAGAACCGATGAACTGGGCAGCAAGACTGATTGGCGGACGTTTCCACTACGGCTGGTTGACCGTCGCGGTGGTGTTTCTGGTACTGCTTGCGGCGGCCGGCACGCGCGCCACGCCCAGCGTGATGATGGTGCCGCTCGAGCATCAATTCGGCTGGAGCCGCGCAACGATTTCGTTGGCGATCTCCGTGAACATCGCGCTGTACGGTCTGATGGGACCGTTCGCGGCAGCGGCGATGCAACGGTTCGGTGTGCGCCCCACGCTGCTGGCTGCGCTTGGAACGATGGCGGCAGGCGTGGCGCTGTCGTCGCTGATGACGCACCCGTGGCAGATGGTGCTGATCTGGGGCGTGATGGTCGGTGGTTCGACGGGCGTCGCGGCGCTGTCGTTGTCGGCGACGGTGGTCACGCGCTGGTTCACCACGCGGCGTGGCCTCGTCATGGGCATTCTCACGGCGAGTTCAGCGACCGGCCAACTGGTGTTCCTGCCGATGCTCGCGGCCATCGCCGAGCACCACGGCTGGCGGCAAGTGGTGTGGGTCGTTGCCATTGCGGCCGCGATCGTGATTCCGCTGGTTGCGTTTCTGTTGCCCGAGCGCCCGGCCGACATGAAGCTGCGCCCGTACGGCGAGCCGCACGATTCGCCCATCAACAGCACCGTCACCAAACAGAATCCGCTGGCAATCGCCTTCGGCACACTCGCCATGGCGAGCAAGACCCGCGATTTCTGGCTGCTGTTTTTCAGCTTCTTTATCTGCGGCGCGAGCACCAACGGCTATGTCGGCACCCATCTGATCGCGATGTGCGGCGACTACGGCATGACGGAAGTGCAGGGCGCCTCCCTGCTCGCCGCCATGGGCATCTTCGATCTGTTCGGCACGACGCTGTCGGGCTGGTTGTCGGACCGCTTCAATAGCCGCGTGCTGCTGTTCTGGTATTACGGTCTGCGCGGTTTGTCGCTGATGTTTCTGCCGCACGCGTTCGGCATCGACTTCTTCGGTTTGCCGCTGTTCGCCGTGTTCTACGGTCTGGACTGGATCGCGACCGTGCCGCCGACCGTGCGTCTGGCCACCGACGTCTACGGCAAGGAGTCGGCGCCGGTGGTGTTCGGCTGGATCGTCGCCGGCCATCAGCTCGGTGCGGCGTTCGCGGCGCTCGGCGCGGGTATGCTGCGCGCGAGTCTCGGCACGTACACGGTGGCGTCGATGATTTCTGGCGGCTTGTGCCTCGTGGCGGCGGTGATCGTGTTGCGGATCAACCGGCCCGCCAAAGTGCCGGAACCGCAGGTGGCATAAAGCCGCGCGCGGCGATCCGGGCATCGCGAAAATCACGGCCCCGCAAGGGGCCGTTTCGCTATCGCCGCCAGCGCTAAACAAACTGCTCGCTTGTTGGCGCACGCGTGCCGAAGCCCGGTTATGCTATGTGACCCCGGGCAGTTGCCCGTCGATCATGAATTTCGACCGAGAGAAGCGCATGGCCAACAAACCCGCCCCTACCGCAATTGCCATTCACGAGCTGATTGCAGGCCGCTGGAGCCCGCGCGCGTATTCGAGCGAGCCGGTGAGCCGCGAGCATCTGCAAGCCGTGCTCGAAGCGGCACGCTGGGCGCCGTCTTCATACAACGCGCAGCCGTGGCGTTTCCTCGTATTCGACCGCAGCGTCGATGAAGTCTCGTTCAAGCAGGCTTTTGCCACGCTGGTACCGTTCAACCAGGGCTGGAATGCGCCGGCGCCGGTGCTGATCGCGGTGACCACGCATACGCTCACCAACAAGGGCGAGGTGAATCGCTGCGCGCCGTACGATGCGGGCGCCGCGGCGATGGCGCTGGTATTGCAGGCGCATGCGCTAGGACTTGCCGCGCACCAGATGAGCGGCTTCGACCCGAACGCGTTCCGCACGGCATTCAAGCTGCCGAGCGACGTCGAAGTGATCGCGATGATTTCGCTCGGTCATTACGGCGACGTCGACAAACTGGATCCGGTGTTGCGCGAGCGCGAGAAGTCGGTGCGTCAGCGTCTGCCGCTGGCGGAAATCGCCTACGGTGGCGGGTGGAAGAAGGCGTTCTGAGCGGTTTCTTTCGGCTTGTGTATTGAGGTAAGACGCGCGGCGCTGACCGCGCGTTTTTCATTCGACGCCGTCCGCGACGCTCGACAACGGCGTGGCCACGCTCTCCAGCGACTTGCGCTCCGCATCGACGCCCCAGATCGCCGCGATCACCGCCGCCGCGAGCATCAGGCCCGAGCCGACGAGATAGCCCGAAAACACCTCGCTGCGTTGATGCGTGTCGATCAGCCGGCCAAAAAACGCCGGCCCGGCGATGCCGCCGAGCGCCGTGCCGAACGCGTAGAAAACCGCGATGGCCAGCGCACGAATTTCCAGCGGAAACGACTCGCTAACCGTGAGATAAGCCGAACTCGCGGCCGCCGACGCGAAGAAGAAAATCACCATCCACGCGATCGTCTGCGTGACGACGGTGAGCATTTCTTGCTCGAACAGGTAACCGCTCAGCGTCAACAGGACGCCAGAGATGGCGTAGGTTGCAGCGATCATCTTGCGCCGTCCGATCACGTCGAAGAGCCGCCCGAGCAGCAGCGGTCCGAGGAAATTGCCGAGCGCGAAGGGCAGCAGATACCAGCCGATGTGGTCGCCCGGCACGTGGTAGAAGTCGGTGAGCACCAGCGCGTAGGTGAAAAAGATCGCGTTGTAGAAAAACGCCTGCGCGGTCATCAGCGACAGGCCGACCAGGGCGCGCCGTCGATGCACGTTGAAGAGCGTGTGGAATACCTCGCGCAGCGGCGTATGTCCGCGCGCCCGCAAGCGCAGGCGCGTGAGGTCGTCGTCGGAGAGCGTGTGGCCTTCGTTGCGAAAGCGCGTTTCGATGCCTTCGACGATTGAGCGCGCGTCGCGCTCGTCGCCGTGCGTAAGCAGCCAGCGCGGGCTTTCGGGCAGCCAGATGCGCATCGGCAGAATCCCCAGCGCGAGCACCGCGCCGATGAAGAAGCAGGCGCGCCAGCCCCAGTCCGCGGGCAGCAGATGCGGATCGAGCAGCATCAGCGAGCCGGCCGCGCCGAGCCCCGCGCCGACCCAGAACGTGCCGTTGATGCCGAGATCGGTCCAGCCGCGCAGGCGCGCCGGCGTGAATTCCTGGATCGTCGAATTGATCGCTGTGTATTCACCGCCGATCCCGGCGCCGGTCAGGAACCGAAACAGGAGAAAGCTGGCCAGATTCCACGACAGCGCGGTTGCCGCAGTCGCTGCCAGATACAGGGCGAGGGTGATGAAAAACAGCTTGCGGCGGCCCAGCCGGTCGGTCAGCCAGCCGAATCCCAACGCGCCGAGAACCGCGCCGGCGATGTAGGCGCTACCGGCCAGACCGACGTCGGCGTTGGTAAAGTGCAACGATGGACTAGACTTCAACGCACTCGCGACCGCGCCCGCCAGCGTGACTTCCAGGCCGTCGAGCAGCCACGTCACGCCAAGCGCCACCACGAGCAGCGAGTGAAACCGGCCCCACGGCAGACGGTCGAGCCGCGAGGGCAGATCGGTTTCGACGACGGTGGCGTTTTTTTCATGAACAGCGGCAGTAGGCGGCGCGCTCATTGCTTGAAGCCTCCTCAATTCCGAAAATTGGCGGCGTATCCTGTCAAAATGAGCAATATTCGTTCCGTCGAGCTGGGCTCTTACGTTATCGCGAGTGTGCCCAAAGCGTCAGTTGATGCTGATTGGGCTTTCGTGTTACAAAGCCGCTCCCCTTTCTGTCCGCGCCAGCCGTGAGCGGCGATTCCTGCCATGAACTATTGCGCGATTGACTTCGGTACTTCCAACTCGGCTGTGGCCGTTCCTGTCGGCGGCGCGCTCAAGCTCGCGCCGGTCGAGGGCGCCTACACGACGCTGCCCACCTCGGTCTTTTTCAACACCGACGAAAACACCCGCGAATTCGGGCGGGCGGCGCTAGCAGCCTACATTGACGGCTTCGACGGTCGTCTGATGCGCTCGATGAAGAGCATTCTCGGCTCGCCACTCGCCGAGAACTCCACCGATCTCGGCGACGGCTCCGCGATCAAGTACACGGATGTGATCGCGATTTTCGTCGAGCACCTCAAGCGCTCGGCCGAAAAAAGCGCCGGCGGTCCGATCCATCGCGCCGTGCTGGGCCGCCCGGTGTTTTTCGTCGACGACGACCCGCGCGCCGATCAGATGGCGCAGCAGCAACTCGAAGCCGCCGCGCGCTCGGTTGGCCTGCGGGAAATTCACTTTCAGTATGAGCCGATCGCGGCTGCGTTCGACTACGAATCGCATCTGACGGAAGAAGGGCTCGTGCTGGTGGCTGACATCGGCGGCGGTACCTCGGACTTTTCACTGGTACGGGTCGGGCCGGAGCGGATGAAGCGCGTCGAGCGCAAGGACGACGTGCTGGCCCATCACGGCGTGCACGTCGCCGGCACGGATTTCGACCGTCGCGTGGAATTGGCGACGATCCTGCGCGAAATGGGCTATCAGACGCTCGACCCGGAAGGCCGTGAGATTCCGAACCGGATCTATTTCGATCTGGCGACCTGGCATCTGATCAATACCGTCTACGCGCCGAAGCGCGTCAGCGAACTCGCGCTAATGCGGCATCTGTTCACGGAGGTCAAGCATTACGACCGCCTGATGCGCGTTGTGGACCGCCGGCTGGGTCATGCGCTGGCGGCGCACGCGGAAGAGGCGAAGATCGGCGTGGCGGCGGGCGGAGAGACCGTGATCGACCTCGACGAAGTGGAAGACGACCTGCGCCTCGCATTCGACGAGGCGCAACTCATCAAGGCCGGCCAAGACGAAACGCTGCGCATCGTGCAGGCGGCGCGCGACACGGTGCAGGCGGCCGGTGTCGCGACACGCGACGTCAACGCGATTTACTTTACGGGCGGTTCGACCGGATTGGCGTTTCTATCGGGCGCATTGGCGGCGGCATTTCCGGATGCTAAAGCGGTATTCGGTGATCGCCTTGCGAGTGTCGCGACTGGACTCGGCATTCACGCGCGACGTCTATTTGGATAACCAAAATCATCAACCGCATACTGCGAAGATAATCACCTTTTGCAATAGCGGTGGATATAAAAAAACCCCGCCGAGGCGGGGTTTTTTTGCGTCCAGAAGGAAGCGTGTTGCTTACACCGGCTTGATGTTAGCAGCTTGCTTGCCCTTCGGGCCCGTCTTTACTTCAAACGTAACCTTTTGGTTTTCTTGCAGCGTCTTGAAGCCTTCCGTGCGGATTTCCGAGAAATGCGCGAACAGATCTTCGCCGCCGCCGTCCGGCGTGATGAAGCCAAAGCCCTTTGCGTCATTGAACCACTTGACGGTACCGGTTTCCATATTACTTGTTCCTAAAGATGGTAAATAAGGCCGAAGCCCAGAGGGTGCATGAAAATCAAGGAAGGGGGTAATGGGACCAACCGGAGTACCGTTGATGGGCGAACTACGAAAGACCAATTCACTCGCCGCTTGAAATCCTGCCCGAACGTTATACGGCGATTTTGAGAGAAGGTCAACAGTCTCCCGACAACTTTACGAACTTTCATCAACTTGGCGTAAAAGTTGCTTACAAAGCTTGCTATTCGTCCGAATTTTTTGCTAGGGAGAACCCTTAGTTTCGCTGCAGGGACTGGGTGCAACCGTTAAACTACGCGCCTCGCGTCGGTTGCACCTATTTGGAATGGGCCGTCGCGTACGCATGCGCGTCACCCGTCTCCAGCGCCCCAAGGCGATGTCACGTGGTGCCGACATGGTTCTGCTGCAAACTTGCATGGGCCGGAGTACGTGCCAAAGCACTCACTCCAGCCGACACAGGAGAAGACGTGAAAAGTTCTATACAACGGAACATCGGGCCGTTCGCGCTGATGCTGACGGGCTTGGGTTCGATCATCGGGTCCGGCTGGCTGTTCGGCGCGTGGAAGGCCGCAAAGATTGCCGGTCCCGCTGCCATTTGTGCATGGGTGATCGGCGCGGTCGTGATTCTCGCGATCGCATTGACGTACGCGGAACTCGGCGCGATGTTCCCGGAGTCCGGCGGCATGGTGCGTTACGCGCGCTATTCGCACGGTGCGCTGGTTGGTTTCATTAGCGCATGGGCCAACTGGATCGCCATTGTCTCGGTGATTCCCATCGAAGCTGAAGCGTCCATTCAATATATGAGCACGTGGCCCTATCCCTGGGCGCATGCGCTATTCGTGGATGGGTCATTAACTACTAACGGGTTATTACTGTCCGCCGCGCTCGTGATCATTTACTTCATGCTGAACTACTGGGGCGTGAAACTGTTCGCGCGCGCCAATTCGGCGATCACGATCTTCAAGTTTCTGATTCCCGGCGCGACGATCCTCGGCTTGATGCTGACGGGCTTTCACAAGGAAAACTTCGGCGAAGCGAGTACCTTCGCGCCGTACGGCTGGTCGGCGGTGCTGACGGCGGTGTCGACGAGCGGCATCGTTTTCGCGTTCAACGGTTTCCAGAGCCCGATCAATCTCGCGGGTGAAGCGCGCAACCCGGCCAAGAGCGTGCCGTTCGCGGTGATCGGCTCGATCCTGCTCGCGCTGGTGATCTACGTGCTGCTGCAGATTGCGTATATCGGCGCGGTGAATCCGAGCGACGTGATGAAGGGCTGGAGCCACTTCAACTTCGCTTCGCCGTTTGCGGAGCTCGCGATCGCGCTGAACCTGAACTGGCTGGCGATCCTGCTGTACGTCGACGCATTCGTCAGCCCGAGCGGCACCGGCACGACCTATATGGCGACCACCAGCCGCATGATCTACGCGATGGAGCGCAACAACACGATGCCGAAAATGTTCGGCAACGTTCACCCGTTCTACGGCGTGCCGCGTCAGGCGATGTGGTTCAACCTGCTGGTGTCGTTCATTTTCCTGTTCTTCTTCCGCGGCTGGAGTTCGCTCGCGGCGGTGATTTCGGTCGCGACCGTGATCTCATACCTGACCGGCCCGATCAGCCTGATGGCCTTGCGCCGCGCGGCGACGGACCTCGAGCGTCCGCTGCATATTCCGGGCATGAAGATCATTGCGCCGTTCGCGTTCGTCTGCGCATCGCTGATCCTGTACTGGGCGAAGTGGCCACTGACCGGCGAAATCATTCTGCTGATGGTCGTCGCGTTGCCGGTGTACTTCTACTTCCAGGCGAAGTCGGGCTTTGCCGGTTGGGGGCGTGATCTGAAGGCGGCATGGTGGCTGGTCGCTTATCTGCCGGTGATGGCGATTCTGTCGCTGATCGGCAGCAAGCAATTCGGTGGACACGACCTCATCCCTTACGGCTGGGACATGGTGGTGGTCATCGCGTTTTCGCTGGCGTTCTACTACTGGGGCGTGACGAGTGGTTATCGCTCGGAATATCTGGACGAGCGCACAGAGCATGACGAAGTGCTCGAAGGCATGGGCGCTCATTAAAGCGCTGCGCTGAAGTCTGTAAGAAACCCCCGCCCGAGTTGCTCAGGCGGGGGTTTTTCTTTCTGCCGTGCTTATCGACGCGGCGTCAGGCGGTGCCGAACACGTAGTTCGTCATGGCGAGCGAGCGCTGATAGGTCCCGAGCGACTGGATGGCCAGCGAATAATCGTCGTCCGCCGCGCCCAATGCGGCGAAGACCGGCAGCAGATGCTCGTCGGTAGGATGCATCAGCACCGCGTGCGGTGCCTGGCGGCGGTAGTCGAGCAGGGCGTCGATATCGTGCGCGGCGAGCTTTTCCTCGAACCAGTCGGTGAATTCGGCGACGCGCGGATCGGCATCCTCCGGGCGCGCGGAAAAGTCGGCGGCGCGCAGGTTGTGCGTGATCTGGCCGGAGCCGATCACCATCACGCCGTCTTCTTTCAACGACCGCAGCGCCCGGCCGACGCGGAAGTGATGCGCCGCGTCCATGTGCGGCTGGATCGACAACTGGGCGACGGGTATATCGGCATCCGGAAACATGAGCAGCATCGGCACCCATGCACCGTGATCGAGTCCGTGCGGCTGGGCGCCCGTGAGGATGCCGTTTTCGCCGAGCAGCACAGCGGCGCGGCGCGCCACATCGGGCGCGCCCGGCGCCGGGTACTGAATTTCGTACAACTGACGCGGAAAACCGTAGAAATCGTGGATGGTTTCCGGCGCCGTGGACGTGCTCGCCACTGGCTGCGCCGTGCCCCAATGGGCCGACAGCATCAGCACGGCTTCCGGACGCGGCAACTGGGCGCTCAGCGTGCCGAATTCGGCGGACGGCAACGACGGGTCGATCGGCAGCGTGGGTGCGCCGTGGGACAGGAAAAGCGAGGGTAAGCGGTTCATGGCAGCAGCGCGGCCGCGAGAGCGCGGCGCAGAGATTGGGTTGCTACCAATATAGGGTTGCACCGCGATTTGATAAACGGGTGAAAACAGAATTGATTGTGTCGCAGATGTTGTGAATCCGTACGTATGCGCGGATATCGCACGCCGCGGCGGACGTGCTATTCCTGCGCGCCGCGCAGCCCGGCCCACGCCGGCGACAACGCCGGTCCGAGCGCGAACAGATTCAGCACGCGCGCCACGGTGTGATCGACCATTTCGTCGATGGAAGCGGGTTGGTTGTAGAAAGCAGGCAAGGGCGGGAAGATCACGCCACCCATTTCAGTGACCGCCGTCATGTTGCGCAGATGTGCCAGATTGAGCGGCGTCTCGCGCACAAGCAGCACGAGGCGGCGGCGCTCCTTGAGCGTGACATCGGCGGCGCGCGTGATCAGGTTGTCCGAGAAACCGTGCGCGACGCTCGCGAGCGTCTTCATCGAGCAAGGGGCGACGACCATGCCGTCGGTGGCAAACGAGCCGGACGCGATGCTCGCGCCGACGTCGCGCACCGAGTGGACGACATCCGCGAGCGGATGCACGTCCTCTTTGCTCAACTGGAGTTCGTGCTGGATATTGAGCCAGCCCGCGCTCGAAATCAGCAGATGGCTCTCGACGCCGCCCAGCCTGCGCAGCGTTTCGAGTATCCGGATGCCGTAGATGGCACCGGTCGCGCCGGTGATCGCGACGATCAGCCGGCGTGGCGCCGCAGCGCGTGTTTCCATGGCTCGCGGCACCTTGGGGATCGAAACGTGTGAACCGTGGCCGCTCAGGCCGCGGCGAACAACTGTTGCAATTCGCCCGATTCGTACATTTCCATCATGATGTCCGAGCCGCCGACGAATTCGCCCTTCACGTACAGCTGCGGAATGGTCGGCCAGTTCGAGAACTGCTTGATGCCCTGGCGGACTTCGTCGTCTTCGAGGACGTTGACGGTCTTGATCTCACCGACGCCGCACGCCTTCAGGATCTGGATGGCGCGGCCCGAAAAGCCGCACATCGGAAACTGAGCGGTGCCCTTCATGAAGAGGACGACGTTGTTTTCGTCGACGATTTGCTTGATGCGTTGTTGCGTATCCATGACTGACCTTGCGGTTCCGTTATGTGTAGGGAATAGGCTGAAATGATAGCGGATTTCGATACAGCCGGCCGAGCGCCGCTTTGTCCGTTCAGAGTGTGTGGCTATCAGGTGGGACCTGGCCGGCCAGACGCCCGCCGCTGATCCGCTCGATGCCGGCCAGATCGCGCTCCGAGCGGACTTCCGCAAAACCTTGCGCCGTCAGCAACTCGCGCACGGCTTCGGCCTGATCGTAACCGTGCTCGATCCACAATACGCCATCGGCGGCAAGCCGTGTGGGCGCACCAGCGATGATGGCGCGGATCGCGCTGAGTCCGTCGGCTTCGTCGGTGAGCGCGCCGCGCGGTTCGAAGCGCAGATCGCCTTCTGATAGATGCGGGTCGCCGCTTGCGATATACGGCGGGTTGCTGACGATCACGTCAAAGCGCAACGTGGCGTCGAGTGAGTCGTACCAGTCGCTTTGCGTCAATGCCAGGGCGCCGCCGGGGCGTTTCGCGTCGAGCAGGCGGGCGGCGTTGCGCGTGGCGACGGCCAGCGCTTCGGCGGAACGGTCGAGCGCCCACACCTGCGCGTCGGGCCGCATCGACGCGATCGCGACGGCAATGGCGCCGGTGCCTGTGCCGAGATCGAGCACGCGAGGCCGCGAGAGGTTTTCCAGCGCCGTCAGCGCGGTGTCGACCAGCAATTCGGTTTCGGGGCGCGGAATCAGCACGTGCGGCGTGACTTCGAAATCCAGTCCGAAAAATTCCCGGGCGCCGACCAGTTGCGCCACCGGTTCGCCGGCTACGCGCCGTGCTTCCAGCGCCTGGTAACGCTCGACAAACTCGGTGTCGAGCGCTTCGTCGCTGCGCGTAATCAGCTGCGTGGGGCGCCAACCGAGCACATGCGTGAGCAGGATGCGCGCTTCGAGCGGCGGCAGCGTCGAGGCGCGCAGCAGCGCGGCGGGTGTGGTGGGCGCGGCGGGCGTGGCCGAAGTCATGCGCGCTTTAGTCCGCGTCGCCCAGCGAGGCCAGCAACTCGGCCTGATGCTCGCTGACGAGCGCCGCGATCAGCTCGTCGAGATCGCCGTCCATGATCGCGTCCAGACGGTAGAGCGTCAGGTTGATGCGGTGATCCGTTAGCCGCCCTTGCGGGAAGTTGTACGTGCGAATCCGCTCCGAGCGGTCGCCCGAGCCGATCAGGCTCTTGCGCGTGGCGGCTTCTTTCGCCTGCTGCTCGTGCGATTGCTTGTCCTTGATGCGCGCGGCCAGCACCTTCAGCGCGCGGTCCTTGTTCTTGTGCTGCGAACGGTCGTCCTGACATTCGACGACGATCCCCGTCGGCAAGTGCGTGACGCGCACTGCGGAATCGGTCTTGTTGATGTGCTGCCCGCCCGCGCCGGACGCGCGAAACGTGTCGATCCGCAAATCGGCCGGATTGATCTCGACTTCGCCGATTTCGTCCGCTTCCGGCATGACCGCGACCGTGCATGCCGACGTGTGAATGCGCCCTTGGGTTTCGGTCGCCGGCACGCGTTGCACGCGATGGCCGCCGGACTCGAACTTGAGCTTCGAATAAGCGGCTTCGCCCGCGATCCGCACGATCACTTCCTTGTAGCCGCCCAGGTCCGACTCGCTCGCCGACATCATTTCCACTTGCCAACGGTTGCGCTCGGCAAAGCGCAGGTACATGCGCAGCAGGTCGCCCGCGAACAGCGCGGATTCGTCGCCGCCCGTGCCAGCGCGGATTTCAAGGAAGATGTTGCGATCGTCGTTCGGGTCTTTCGGCAGCAGCATTTTCTGCAACTCGGCACCGAGCTTTTCCATGCGCTCGCGGGCCGCGCGAATTTCGTCTTCGGCGAAGTCGCGCATCGACGCATCGGCCAGCAATTCCTGCGCGGTGGCGGCGTCGTTCATGGCCTGGCGCCACAGCGCGTAGTGGTCGACCACCGGCCCGAGCTCCGCGTGTTCCCGCGTGAGCTTGCGGTATTGGTCGAGATTCGAGGTGATGTCCTCTCGGCTCAACAGATCGTTCAGTTCGGCCAGCCGGGTAGTGAGCTGGTCGAGCTTGCGTTGCATGCTCGTTTTCATCGGACGGGTATCGGAGCGGGCTCCGGCAAGGACGACGACTAGGGAAGTGGGCGGATGCCCTGGTCAGAAGCACGTCGCGGGCCACTTGCGGGTAGCCCGGACAGCGCGGCGGTGGCTGCGCCGCTAACGCTCCGTGGAACCGGAGTGTTTGTAGAAACCGCTCATGAGTTCGATGAGCGTGTCACGGTTCTCACTGCTCGCGCGATTGAGCGCGTGCGTGGGACCGTGGATCAGCTTATTGGTGAGCGATTGGGACAACGCTTCGAGCACGGCAGCCGGATCGTCGCCGCGCGCGAGCATTTTCTGCGCGCGTTCGACTTCGGCGCGACGCAGCACGTCGGCTTGCGTGTGCATATGGCGGATCACCGGCACGATGCTGCGCGCGTCCAGCCATTGCATGAAATTCTGCACGCGCGTTTCGATGATCGCTTCGGCCTGCGCGACCGCGGCTTGCCGCGACGCATTGCCTTCGCGGACGATCGCGCCGAGGTCGTCGACGGTGTACAGGAACACGTCTTCGAGCTTGCCGACCTCGGGTTCGATATCGCGCGGCACGGCCAGGTCGACCATGAAAATCGGCCGATGGCGGCGCGCTCTGACTGCCCGCTCGACCGCGCCCAAACCGATGATCGGCAAGGTGGACGCAGTGCACGACACGATGATGTCGAACTCATGCATGCGCGAGGGCAGTTCCGACAGCGGAATGGCCCGGCCGTTGAAGCGCTCGGCGAGACGTGTGCCGCGCTCGGCCGTACGGTTCGCGACGACGAGTTCCTTCGGCTGCTGCGCCGCGAAGTGCGTGGCGCACAACTCGATCATTTCGCCCGCGCCGATGAACAGCACACGCTGGTTCGAGACCTTGTCGAAAATCCGCTGGGCAAGGCGCACGGCGGCGGCCGCCATGGAAACCGACTGCGCGCCGATTTCGGTCGTGCTGCGCACTTCTTTCGCCACGGCGAAGGTGCGCTGGAACAGCTGGTTCAAATAGGTGCCGAGCGCGCCGGCTTCGGACGCGGTACGCACCGCATCCTTCATTTGTCCGACGATTTGCGTCTCACCCAACACCATCGAATCCAGCCCGGACGCGACGCGGAACGCGTGGCGCACGGCTTCCGACTGCGGCAGCGCGTAGACGTGCGGCGCGAGTTGGTCGATGGGCAGGTTGTGGTACTTGGACAGCCACTGAATCGCGGCTTCGCGCGCGGCCTGGTCGTCGGTCGCACAGTAGAGTTCGGTGCGATTGCAGGTGGACAGAATGGCCGCTTCTGGCGCCGTGCGGGCCGACGGGCCGAGCCAGACGCTCTTGAAGGTGTCCAATGCAGGCTTGATCTGTTCGAGCGGAAACGCCACGCGTTCGCGCAAGGCGACAGGCGCAGTGTGGTGATTGATTCCGATCGTTAGAAGCTGCATTTGGGGGAGCTATGGTTTAGCCCAATATTATAGCGTTTCCACGATTTTCACATTGTGCGCAGCTTATTCCGCGTTTACAACGGCTTCCGGCGGGATCGCGTCGAGTTGGTAGCCGTAGCCGTAAAGCGGCGTCAGGCAGTAGCCATGTTCAGGATGAAGCTGCAATTTGCTGCGCACGCGGGACGCGTGCGTGTCGACCGTACGCGACCTTACGTCGCGGCGGCGCGTCCAGACGTTTTCAAGGATATGCGCTCGCGACACCGGCCGCGAGAGATTGCTGAAAAGCAGCAGTGCGAGGCGGAATTCCTTTGGCGTCAGCGTGACCGTTTGCTTACGGAATGTGACGGCAAATTGCGCCGCGTCGAACGCATATTCGCCGATGACGTCGCGCCGCCGGTTGGGCGGCCGCCGCAGCCCGGCGCGGCGCAGCAGCGCGTCCACGCGCGCCAGCATCTCGGGGCCGCGGACTGGTTTAGTCAGGCAGTCGTCGGCACCGGCGCGCAGCGCGGCGACAATCTGGCTTTCGCGTGGCGCCGACATCAGCACCATCACCGGCAAGCCCGGCAGGATGGCGCGAGCGCGCGGGATGACGTCTTCGGCGGAATGGTCGCCGGCCCAGCTTTCGGTGATGAGAAGGTCGAAGAATTCTTCGTTGGCGCGCGTCAGAAACGGGACGCTCGCGATGAAGTGCTGACACAGATGACCGCCGGCGAAGACCAGCCGGCCGACCAGTTCAGCGTGCCGCAAGTCCGGCTCGATAAGGGCGATTCGCATGACGCGCTTTCAGCGTGGCAATGACCGGGGACCAGGCTTTTCCGTAAGGCTCACAGCTTGCCTAACATCACCCCGACCCCTAAACTCAACCGCTATGCGGAAAGCGCCGTGCTGAACTTCTGTAGTTAATGAGACAAAAATGCTAGCTGTGTTGGCCCCTTGCGCCCATGAGACGAATCCGAAACTGCGCGAGGCCAGCCGTTAATGGGGTGGCCCGGCCTTGTAGTGTTAGGGGCAGCGATTGGCTTCGCGGGCTGGTGGTTGCATCCGCTGCGACGCGCGAGTCGCGCCCGGTGGTGGGTGGCGCTGCTGGCCGGCGTGCTGGGCGCGGCCGTCGCGCACATGGCTGGCAACGTGATTGGTCTCTTCCATGACGGCGATACGCTCGAATGGCCGGTTTGCACCGCCGTCGCGTTGATCGCCGTTGCCGTGACGGTCGGCTTGCTTTCCCGTCGATGAATATTTGCAGGTGACTCCGATGAATGCCCGACTCCCCGAAACTTCCTCCATTCCCGAACGGCTTGCCACCTTGCGTGACGCAATGGCGCGCGAAGGCGTCGCCGCCTACCTCGTGCCGTCCGCCGACCCGCATCTGTCCGAATATCTGCCTGGGCGCTGGCAAGGCCGGCAGTGGCTGTCCGGCTTCACCGGCTCGGCCGGCACGCTGGTGGTGACCGCGGACTTCGCCGGCGTCTGGACAGACAGCCGTTATTGGGAACAGGCCAACGCGCAACTGGCCGGCACCGGCGTTCAGTTGATGAAGATGACCGGCGGCCAGCAGACTGTGCCGCATTTCGAATGGCTCGCTCAGAACGTGCCGGCAGGTGCCACGGTCGGCGTTGACGGCGCCGTGCTCGGCGTGGCGGCGGCGCGGGCCTTGAGCCAGGCGCTGAACGCGCGCGGCGTGCAGTTGCGCACCGACGTCGATCTGTTCGACGCGATCTGGCCGCAGCGTCCGTCGCTGCCGGCGGCCGCCGTGTTCGAACACGTCGCGCCGCATGCGAGCGTCGCCCGTTCGGACAAGCTCGCGCAGATTCGCCGCGCAATGGCGGACAAGGGCGCGCAATGGCACTTCATCTCCACGCTCGACGACCTCGCGTGGCTGCTGAATCTGCGCGGCGCCGACGTCAGCTACAACCCCGTGTTCGTGGCGCACGCGCTGATCGGCGTCGACCACGCGTCGCTGTTCGTCGCCGACGGCAAGGTGCCGCAGGCGCTGGCCGATGCGCTGGCGAAGGACAACATCAGCGTCGAGCCGTATGCGAAGGCCGCGGACGCACTGGCCGCGCTGCCCGCCGGCAGCACGCTGCTGATCGACCCGCGCCGCATCACGTTCGGCTCGCTTCAATCGGTGCCGTCGACCGTTAACGTGGTCGAGGCGGTCAATCCATCCACCTTCTTCAAGTCGCGCAAGACCGAGGCGGAAGCCGAGCATGTGCGCGAGACGATGGAACAGGACGGCGCGGCGCTGGCGGAATTTTTCGCCTGGTTCGAAGGCGCGCTGGGCCGCGAGACGATCACCGAGCTCACCATCGACGAACATCTGACGGCGGCTCGCGCGCGCCGTCCGGGCTTCGTGTCGCTGAGCTTTGCGACGATCGCCGGCTTCAACGCGAACGGCGCGATGCCGCATTACCGCGCCACTGAGGACTCGCATTCCGTGATCGAGGGCAACGGCCTGTTGCTGATCGATTCCGGCGCGCAGTATCTGAGCGGCACGACCGACATCACGCGCGTGGTGCCGATCGGCACCGTCAGCGAAGCGCAGCGGCGCGATTTCACGATCGTGCTGAAGGGCACCATGGCGTTGTCGCGCGCGCAGTTCCCGCGCGGCATCCGTTCACCGATGCTCGACGCGATCGCCCGTGCGCCGATCTGGGAAGCCGGCGCCGATTACGGCCACGGCACCGGCCACGGCGTGGGCTATTTCCTGAACGTGCACGAAGGCCCGCAGGTGATCTCCCACTACGCGCCGGCCGAACCGTGGACGGCGATGGAAGAAGGCATGATCACCTCGGTTGAACCCGGCATCTACCGTCCGGGCAAATGGGGTGTGCGGATCGAGAATCTCGTGCTGAACGTGCCGGCCGGCCAAACCGAGTTCGGCGACTTCCTCAAGTTCGAGACCTTGACGCTGTGCCCGATCGACACGCGTTGCCTCGATCTGTCGCTGCTGCGCGAGGACGAACGCGCGTGGCTCAATGCGTATCACGAGACCGTGCGCACGCGCCTGTCGCCGCACGTGTCGGGCGACGCCAAGGCGTGGCTGGAGTTGCGCACGCAACCCATCTGATCGCCTTCAGGAAACTGCTTACGGAGAGTGCATGGCCATCAAGGCAGTGGTGTTCGATTTCGGCGGCGTGCTGATCGACTGGAGCCCCGAGTATCTGTATCGGGAACTGATCCCTGACGAGACCGAGCGCCGCTGGTTTCTGACCCACGTCTGCTCGATGGACTGGGTGATTCGTCAGGACGGCGGCCAGCCGATCGTCGAGGCCACCGAAGAGCTCGTTGCGACGTTTCCCGATCATGAAGCGCTGATCCGCGCGTTCTACGAACGCTGGCACGAGATGGTGGCCGGCGTGCTGGAAGAGGGCGTGGCAATCATGGAGAAGCTCGAAGCGGCCGAGGTGCCGCTCTTCGGGTTGACCAACTGGTCGGCGGAGACCTTTCCGTATGCGTGGGAACATTACCCGGTGCTGCGGCGGTTTCGCGACATCGTCGTCTCAGGGCGGGTGAAGATGGTGAAGCCAGATCCGGCCATTTTCGCGGCCATGCGCGAACGGATCGAGGCGCAATTGCCGGGCATCGAGCCCGGCGAGCTCGTGTTCATCGACGACAACCTGAAGAACGCCGAGGCCGCGACGGCCCTCGGCTGGCACGGTGTACATCACACTAGCGCGGCGCAAACTCAAGCGAAGCTGCGCGAGTTGGGGCTGCCGGTCTAAGCTGAGGCTCGCAGGCAAGGAGGCGGCGCGCCGGCGTTTCAACGGCGCCGCGATGCCTGTCGCCGCGCGGCGTACTTCGAGTCGATCTGCTGGGCTAAAGGCTCTGCGTCCGCGCATGCCACCCCCACCGCTGGTCACGCAGCATCGCACCGGCGCATGTCGCCAGACCTGCTGGCCAGGTAGTACTGCATCGGCGCAGGCGTCCGGCCTGCTGGCCAAGTAGCACCGCATCGGCACACGCGCCACGACCTACTGCCCAAGCAGATTTTTCAACGCATTCCCTAGGCCCTTCACCGTCTGCCCCGCGCCCTTTGCCACGTCCTCGACGCTCACCCCGAGCGCCTTCGCAAAGCCGGTACCGATGCGCTTCATCAGGCCTTCCTGCACCGAGAATTTCGGGTCGCGCAAATTCCCATCCAGCACGAAATGCAGCGTGATGTCGCCGTTGTGCGACTTGAGCGCGGCGACTGCCGCCTTGGTCGGAATCGACATGAAGGTGTCGAGCGGGCTGCCGGTGTCGGCGAGTTGCAGATTGTGGACCGTCAGCGTGCCGGGCGCGTGCAACTGATAGTTTCTTACCGTCGAGTCGACCGTCAGGTCGACCGTGCCGCCTGTCACTTGCGCCTTGGCGCCGGCCTTCTTGATCAGGTACGGGTCGAGCATCACGATGTCGACACCGCGCAGTTTGCTGGTGGTCTGCGAATCCTTGCTGGCGATCTTGATCCAGCCGCCGAACGACACCGTGCCCGTGTGCGCCGGGCCTTTGATCGAGCCCGTCACATTGACGTTGGTCGGTTCAGTGAGGGCGGGCAGGTGCAGATTGTCGACCGTCGCGTTGGCATCGCTGACCGTCACTTTGAACGGCGGCGGCCCGACCGTCATGTCGTAGAAGTGGAAGTTGCCCTGCTCGAAGCTGATGTGATCGACCTGCTTTTCGCGGGGAATGGACACCGCCGAGCCGCTGGCTTCGTTGTCGGCCTGGTCCAGCGACTCGCGCAGATTCGGCATCAAGCGAATCGTGCCGTCCTTCGTGCGCAGCACGGCAATGTCGAAGCCGCGCACCACCACGCTGCGAATATGCATGCGCCGCGCGATCAGATCGCGAATGTCAGGGGTGACGGTGATCTCGTCCGCTCGGAGCGGATCGCCGGCCGGCCAACCGGGCGGCGCTTTGAGAAGAACGTTGGTGAGATGAACCGAGGTGAGGCCGACGTCGATGGTTTCGGCGCTGCCCAAGGGACCGAGCGCCGCGATCACGCGCTCCTTGACCTCGCGTTGCGCGAACTGCAAGGCACCGACCACGACGACGATCAGCACCAGCAGCACGCCGCCCACGGCGACGGCCCAGCGCTTGCCCTTCGACATCGCCATGTTTGCCTCCTCGTCACCGCGTGGCGCGCGGTGTGGCAGTGATCGGCCTGTGCGCTCATTGGGTGGGCGCGCTTAGAGGTGTTCGTCCGGGCGGAACGCAGAATGCACGCGTCTCGCCGCGATGACATGTAGCACGCCATGACACGCAATGCGTGTGCCCTACCGCTCATACCGCCGACGCGAGGCATTCGCGGCGCATGCCTCGCCCGCGCCTTCCGGAACGCGCCCAGTCGAAGACGGCCCGTGCGTCAGCCCAACCGGCGCGCAGGCCCCTCAGTCCAGGCTTATCGTGCGATCGGCTTGTAACGCAGACGCTTCGGACGCGCAGCTTCTTCACCCAGACGCGCGCGCTTATCCGCTTCGTATTCCTGGTAGTTGCCGTCGAAGAACGTGATTTGCGAATCGCCTTCGAACGCGAGGATGTGCGTAGCGATCCGGTCGAGGAACCAGCGATCGTGCGAGATCACCAGCACCGAGCCGGCGAATTCGAGCAAGGCGTCTTCGAGCGCGCGCAGCGTTTCGACGTCCAGATCGTTCGACGGTTCGTCCAGCAGCAGCACGTTGCCGCCCGCGATCAGCGTCTTGGCCAGATGCAGCCGGCCGCGTTCACCGCCCGACAGATTGCCGACCACTTTCTGCTGGTCGCCGCCCTTGAAGTTGAAGCGGCCAATATAGGCACGCGACGGCGTTTCGTACTTGCCGACCGTCAGCACGTCGGCGCCGCCGGAGATTTCCTCGAACACGGTCTTCGAGCCGTCGAGCGCGTCGCGGCTTTGATCCACGTACGCGAGCTTGACGGTCGGGCCTTGCACGATCTCGCCCGAATCCGGCTGTTCGCGGCCGGTCAGCATGCGGAACAGCGTCGACTTACCCGCGCCGTTCGGCCCGATGATGCCGACGATCGCGCCCGCCGGAATCTTGAAGCTGACGTCGTCGAGCAGCAGACGGTCGCCATACGACTTGCTGACATTCTTGAACTCGATCACTTCATTGCCCAGACGATCGCCGACCGGGATGAAGATTTCCGAGGTTTCGTTGCGCTTCTGGTAGTCCTGACTGTTCAGTTCCTCGAAGCGGGCGATACGCGCCTTCGACTTCGCCTGACGGCCCTTCGGGTTCTGGCGCACCCACTCCAGTTCCTTCTTGATCGCCTTCTGACGCGCCGACTCCGACGATTCTTCCTGCTTCAGGCGCTCTTCCTTCTGGTCGAGCCAGCTGCTGTAGTTGCCCTTCCACGGAATGCCGTGGCCGCGGTCGAGTTCGAGAATCCACTCGGCAGCGTTATCGAGGAAGTAGCGATCGTGGGTCACGGCCACGACGGTGCCCGGGAAGCGCGTCAGGAACTGTTCGAGCCAGTCGACCGATTCCGCGTCCAGGTGGTTGGTCGGCTCGTCGAGCAGCAACATGTCCGGCTTTTCGAGCAACAGCTTGCACAGCGCGACGCGGCGCTTTTCGCCGCCCGACAGATGTTCGATTTTCGCGTCCCAGGCCGGCAGGCGCAGCGCGTCGGCGGCGATTTCGATCTGCTGCTCGGCGTTGCCGCCATCCGATGTCGCGAGGATCGCTTCGTACTTCGCCTGCTCGGCGGCGAGCGCGTCGAAATCGGCGTCCGGTTCGGCGTAGGCCGCGTAGATTTCGTCGAGCTTCTTTTGCGCGTTGAACACGTCGCCGAGACCTTCCTCGACTGCTTCACGCACCGTCTTGTTCGGATCGAGCTGCGGTTCCTGCGGCAGATAGCCGATGTTCAGGTTCGGCATCGGCGTGGCTTCGCCCTCGATGTCCTTGTCCACACCGGCCATGATGCGGATCAGCGTCGACTTGCCCGAGCCGTTCAGGCCGAGCAGGCCGATCTTCGCGCCGGGAAAAAACGACAGCGAGATGTCTTTCAGGATTTGACGCTTGGGCGGCACGATTTTGCCGACCCGGTTCATGGTGAAGACGTATTGGGCCATTTGCTTGCAATAGACGTTGACGACGCCGGCCGCGTGGGGGCGGGCGATCGTGGGTGGATGGGTAATCGGTGTTATGGCCGGCCGGCGCGGCGTGAAGCGCGGCGTCGAGCTTCGCGACGCCCCGCGCGCGGGCGGGTTCTTCAGGTGGCATTGTACTTCGGCAGGAGCGCGGGACGGCAACGGGTGTCCGTTCGGCCAGGGCCCGTTCGGATGATCAGAGCCAGTCCGCCACGCCACCATGCCGCGAACACGTGCCGCTGCGATGCTGGCTGAAGCTGTACGTGGCATCGCGGCAACGTGCGGTCGCGCCTTCCGGCGCCTTGCCGGATAACGAGCGGGCGGGCGCGTGCACGGTGTTGCCGTCGCGATTGGTGTACGTGTTGTGATTGCTGAGGTTCGCCTCATCGGGCGCGGTGCCGGACGCGACATACGCGAGCGCCGACGACACGCTGAACAGCAGCGCCGCCGCAACTGCCGCGCAGGCGCGCAGGGTGTTGCGAGTCATGCCTGTCATGGTCTTTCGAGTGCTTGTTATTTTGACCGCTTGTGTGTTTTGCCGGGCCTCAATTCGCGCGTCGTCCGCTCGCCGGATCGAAGAAATGTAGATGCCGCGCGGGCAGCGCTACTTGCAACGCTTCGCCTGCCGCGGGCCGATGCGCGTGCGGCAAACGGACCGTCACGTCGTGCTTGCCCCAGCGGCCGTGCGCGAGATTGTCCGCGCCGAGCAGTTCGCAGGAATCAACGGTGAGCGTCGCGTGAGGCGCATCTGCCTGGCCCGGGCTCATGTGTTCCGGACGAATGCCGAGCGTCCACTCGCGTCCTTTGGCGACTTCGCGGCCGATCGATGCCACGTCCGTCAGTGGCAGCTTCGGACCGTTGCCGGCGACTTCGAACAGAGCGCCGTCGTCCGACACGCGGCCTTCCAGCAGATTCATCCCCGGCGAGCCGATAAAGCTCGCGACGAACACCGTGGCAGGCCGTTCATAGACCTCAGTCGGCGCGCCGATCTGCTCCGCGTGGCCCTTGTTCATCACGATCACGCGCTGGGCCAACGTCATCGCTTCGATCTGATCGTGCGTCACGTACAGACTCGTCGTTGCAAGCCGAGCATGCAGGCGCTGGATTTCGAGCCGCATCTGCACGCGCAGGCGCGCGTCGAGATTCGACAACGGTTCGTCGAACAGGAACACGGCCGGCTCGCGCACGATCGCGCGGCCCATCGCGACACGTTGCCGTTGCCCACCGGACAACTCGCGCGGCTTGCGTTGCAACAGCGCTTCGAGTTCGAGAATTTGCGCGGCAGCGTTCACGCGCTTTTCGATCTGCGCGCGTTCGATGCCCGCGATCTTCAGCGCGTAGCCCATGTTCTCAGCCACGCTCATATGCGGATAGAGCGCGTAGTTCTGGAACACCATCGCGATGTTGCGATCCTTCGGCTCCAGTTGATTGACCACTTTGCCGGCGATCGAGATGCTACCTTCGGAGATGCGCTCGAGCCCCGCCACCATCCGCAGCAAGGTCGATTTGCCGCAACCGGACGGGCCGACCATGACGACGAACTCGCCGTCGGCGACGTCCACGTCGATGCCGTGCAACACAAACTGTTTGCCGTCGTAGGTTTTTTTCACGCCTTGCAGAGTCAGTGCAGCCATGCCGTTTTAGCCTTTCGTTGCGTGCCGCGGATCGCGCGGTGTTGTTATTTCAATGCCGGAAGGAGCTTGCTCAAACGGGCGCCGCTTACTTCTCCGCGTCCACGAGTCCGCGCACGAACCAGCGCTGCATCGTCAGCACGACAGCGAGCGGCGGCAGCATGGCGAGCAGCGTCGCGGTCATCACGAGGTGCCATTCGGTCGCGGTGTCGCCCGACGCGATCATGCTTTTGATGCCGACCACCGCCGTCGTCAGCGACTGCTGGCTCGTGATCAGAATCGGCCACAGGTACTGATTCCAGCCGTAGATGAACGTGATCACGAACAGGGCGGCCATGTTCGTCTTCGACAGCGGCAAGACGACGTCCCAGAAGAACCGCATGGCGCCGGCGCCGTCGATGCGCGCCGCTTCCATCAATTCGTCCGGCAGCGTCATGAAGAACTGGCGGAACAGGAATGTCGCGGTGGCCGAGGCGATCAGCGGCAACGTCAAACCGCTATACGTATTGCTCAGATGCATCGACGAGACGACTTGCACGGTCGGAAAGATCCGCACTTCGACCGGCAGCATCAGCGTGATGAAGATCAGCCAGAACGCGAGGTTGCGAAACGGAAAACGGAAGAACACGATCGCGTAGGCGGAGATCATCGAGACCGCGATCTTGCCGATTGAAATCACCAGCGCCATCACGAGGCTGTTGAACAGCATGCGGCCGAACGGCGCCGCCGCGTTGCCGCTGCCTTGCGACCAGACGGTCGCGATGTTCTCGAACAGATGCGTGCTCGGCACCAGCGACAGCGGCACGCTGAACACTTCGTGCTCGCTCATGGTTGCCGCGCAGAACGCGACGTACACCGGAAACACCACCAGCACGACGCCGAGAATCAGCACCGCGTGGCAGAAGAGGTCGAAACCGCGGCGGTTCTCGATCATGAGTATTGAACCCTGCGTTCGATGAAGCGGAATTGCACGACCGTCAACGCAACGACGATCACCATCAGAATCACCGACTGCGCGCCCGAACTGCCGATGTCGAGCCCCTGGAAACCTTCGGCGAAGATCTTGTAGATCAGCGTGCGGGTGGCTTGCGCGGGACCGCCGCCGGTGGCGGCGTCGATCACCGGGAAGGTGTCGAAGAATGCATAGGTGATGTTGATCACCAGCAGGAAGAAACTGGTCGGCGACAAAAGCGGCAGTGCGATGCCGAAAAAGCGCCGCACCGGACCGGCGCCGTCGATCGCCGCCGCTTCGATGAGCGAGCGCGGAATCGCCTGCAAGCCCGCGTAGAAGAACAGAAAGTTATAGCTGACCTGTTTCCAGACGGACGCGAGCACCACGAGGAACATCGCTTGGCCCGCGTTCAGCGCGTGATTCCAGACGATGCCGTATTTGGCCAGCGCGTAGGTGACGAGGCCGATGCTCGGGTTGAACAGGAACGACCACAGCACGGCGGCGATGGCGGGCGCGACGGCGTACGGCCAGATCAGCAGCGTTTGATAAGTCTTGGCGCCACGCGTCACGCGATCGGCGCAGACCGCGAGCAGCAGTGAGATCACGAGCCCCGACACCGTGACGAGCGCGCAGAAGACCAGCGTCGTATAGAACGACGACAGGTAGAGCGGGTCGATGAAAAGCTGTTTGAAGTTTGCGAGTCCGACGAACTCGCTCGACGTGCCGAACGCGTCCTGGCTTTGCGTGGATTGCCAGAGCGCCTCACCGGCCGGCCACAGAAAGAACAGCAGCGTGATCGCGAGTTGCGGCGCGACGAGCAGGTAGGGCAGCAGGCTGGTGCCGAAGCTGGAGCGCTTTTCCATCGATGATTCCCAAGGTTCTGCTGCAACCAGGGGTTCCGGTGCGGGCGCACCGAAACCCTGCCGGCGACTGCTTAGTTGCCGGCTTTTTCGAAGCGGCGCAGCAGTTCATCGCCACGCGACACGGAGGCGTCGAGCGCCTGTTGCGGCGTCTTCTTCTGTGCCCAAACCTGTTCGAGTTCTTCGTCGATGACAGTGCGGATCTGCGGCATGTTGCCCAGACGCAAGCCCTTTGTGTACGGCAGCGGCGGCTTGTTGAGCATCTGCTTGATGGCGGTATCGCTGCCCGGATTCTTCTCGTAGAAGCCTTGCTGCTGCGTCAGCTGATACGCGGCAGTGGTGACCGGCAGATAGCCGGTGTCCTCATGCCACTTGGCGGCGACCGGTGCCGACGACAGATACGAGAGGAATTTCGCCACGCCCTTGTAGACGGCAGGATCCTTACCCGACAGCACCCACAGGCTCGCTCCGCCGATGATCGCGTTCTGCGGCGCGCCCTTCACGTTTGCGTCGTACGGCATCATGCCGGTGCCGAAGTTGAACTTCGCGTACTTCTTGATCGTGGCGAGCGACCCCGACGAGTTGGTGATGATCCCGCAGTCGCCGCTATAAAACTTCGACACCGGTTCGTCCTTGCGGCCGACGTAGGTGAACGTGCCTTCTTTCTGCATGTTCTGCAGGAACTGAATATGCGCGACCTGCAGCGGCTTGTTGAATTCCAGTTGCGCGTCCGGGCCGTCAAAGCCGTTGTTCTTCGACGCGAACGGCGCGCCGTGCCAGGCGCTGTAGTTCTCGAGTTGGATCCAGCTTTGCCAGCCCGACGAATAGCCGCACGCCATGCCCGACGCCTTCAGCTTCTGCGCGTCGGTCTGCAGTTCGGCCCAGGTTTTCGGCGGCTGGTTCGGATCGAGGCCGGCTTTCTTGAAGGCGTCCTTGTTGTAGTAGAGCACCGGCGTCGAGCTGTTGAACGGCATCGAGATCAGCTCGCCGGTTTTGGCGTCGCTGTAATAGCTGGCGATGGTCGGCACGAAGGCTTTTTCATCCAGCGGCACACCGGCTTGCTTGAACACTTCAGAGACGGGAATCACGGCCTTCTTCGCCTGCATCATGGTGGCGGTGCCGACTTCGTAGACCTGCAGGATGGCCGGCGCATTGCCGCTGCGATACGCGGCGATGCCGGCAGCGAGGGTCTGGTCGTAGGTGCCTTTGAAGACCGGCACGATCTTGTAGTCGCTTTGCGATGCGTTGAACGCGTTGGCGATGTCGTTCAGCCGTTCACCCAGCGCGGCTTCCATGCCGTGCCAGAACTGGATTTCAGTCGCGGCGTGGGCCGCCTGGCTGAGGCCGACACTCAATACGGCGGCAACGGAAAGCGAACGGATTAGCGGCTTCAAACTCATCGATTTGTCTCCAGATTGGAACGGGCGCGGATGCGAATCGCGCGATTCTATTTGTGTTCGATGACAGTCCGGCGACGGTGGCCGGGCGGCGCGCACCATTTTTTGACGGACGCCGAATGCCGCAATTTAACATCGCTGTCACAAAACGGAAACGGTCGGCGTCTGAAGGTGGAAGTTTGCGCTAGGGCAAAGCCGGAAGTTGCCGGCTGGACGTCGCTGTTTGTGGGAGGGCATGATGAGCTCGAGTTCGAGTCGCGCGTGTCGATTCGTGTGCGTCACATCACGGTGTCCATCAATCAGGATTGCAGATGCTGGGTTCCTCAGTGCGGTTGGCAATAGGTGGCTGGACGATAGCCCTCGCGTTGTCGGGGTGTGCGCTCACGCCGGTCACGAACAACGATGCCGTCACGCAGGTGAACTCGTTGCCGGCGATCATCGCGCATCGCGGCGGCACGGGCGATGCGCCGGAGAACACGCTCGAAGCGATCCACCTGTCGATCGAACATCACGCCGACGCGATGTGGCTCACCGTGCAGTTGAGCAAGGACGGCGTGCCGGTTTTGTATCGGCCGGCCGATCTGTCGGCGTTGACCGACGCGAAAGGGCCGGTGTCAGCCTATACCGCGGCTGAACTCACTCGCGTCAATGCCGGGTGGAATTTCCGCCGCGGACAGGCGTATCCGTATCGTGACCAGCCTTCGGACATTCCGACGCTGCGCCAGGCATTGCGTGCCATGCCTGCGGGCATGCCGATCATCCTCGACATGAAGGCGCTGCCCGCCGGGCCGCAGACGCAAGCCGTCGCGCGCGTGCTCGACGAAGAAAACGCATGGCAGCGCGTATCGATCTATTCGACCGAAGCGGATTATCAGCAAAGCTTTGCAGCATATCCGCAAGCCAGGCTGTTCGAATCGCGCGACGCAACGCGTGGGCGGCTGGTGCGTGTCTTGCTGAACCAGGGCTGTGTGGATGCGCCCGCCGAGCACGCCCTGACGGCGTTCGAGTTGCATCGCGCGCTGACGGTCGTGGAGAAGTTCACGCTGGGAGAAGGGCGATCGGACGTGCAGGCCACGCTGTGGACGCGTGCGACTGTCGCGTGCTTCCGGCAGAAGCCGGACGTGCGAATCGTCGCGATTGCCGTGAACGATGCGGACGATTACCGCATGGCGGCGTGCCTCGGTATCGACGCGGTGCTTGCGGATTCACCGGCGAAAATGGCGACGATCAGGGACGGTATGGCGTTGCCGCTGCGCTGCGAGCGTTCCAAGGCAACTAGCGGTCAATGAAAAAGCCCGCTTTGAAAAGCGGGCTCTCTTGAAGTCACTTGCTGCGGGCGGCAACGCTCAGGTTTTCACCCGCGGCTGTCTACGCCGAAGCGGAAGCAGAGGCTGAAACTCAAACGTTGAACAGGAAGTTCATCACGTCGCCATCATGCACGACGTATTCCTTGCCTTCCGCACGCATCTTGCCGGCTTCCTTCGCGCCTTGCTCACCCTTGTAGGTGATGTAGTCATTGAACGCGATCGTCTGCGCGCGAATGAAGCCGCGCTCGAAGTCCGTGTGAATCGCGCCCGCAGCCTGCGGCGCCGTATCGCCGACATGGATCGTCCACGCGCGCACTTCCTTCACGCCGGCGGTGAAGTAGGTTTGCAGGCCCAGCAGCTTGAAGCCGGCGCGGATCACACGGTTTAGGCCCGGCTCTTCCATGCCCATGTCGGCGAGGAACACTTCCATGTCGGCTTCGTCGAGGTCGGCGATTTCCGCTTCGATCGCGGCGCACACGGCGACCACCGGCGCGCCTTCCGCTGCCGCGAACTTCGCAACCGCGTCCAGATGCGGGTTGTTCGCGAAGCCGTCTTCCTTCACGTTGGCCACGTACATGGTCGGCTTGGCGGTGATCAGGCAGAACGGCTTGAGCGTGGCCTTCTCTTCGTCCGACAGGTCAAGCGCGCGGACCGGCTTGGCCTGGTCGAGTTGCGCACGCACCTTTTCCAGCACCGCAGCGTTCTTGATGGCTTCCTTGTCATTACCCGACTTGGCGGCCTTCGAATAGCGCGCCAGCGCCTTTTCAACCGTCGCGAGGTCGGCCAGCGCCAGTTCGGTGTTGATCACTTCGATATCCGACAGCGGATCGATCTTGTTCGCGACGTGAATCACGTTCTCGTCTTCGAAGCAGCGCACCACGTGCGTGATCGCATCCGTTTCGCGGATGTTGGCGAGAAACTGGTTGCCCAGACCTTCGCCCTTGCTCGCGCCGGCCACCAGACCGGCGATGTCGACGAATTCCACCACGGCCGGCAGGATGCGCTCCGGCTTGACGATGTCAGCGAGCGCCTTCAGACGCGCGTCCGGCACTTCGACGATGCCGACGTTCGGCTCGATCGTGCAGAACGGATAGTTTTCGGCGGCAATGCCCGCCTTGGTCAGCGCGTTGAACAGGGTGGACTTGCCGACGTTAGGCAAGCCGACGATGCCGCATTTGAGGCTCATGGAAATCCTTCAGTGAATCAGTAAGTTGCGTGATGCGCTCGACGCTGTGTGCAGGATTCGAGAAGCCTTCGCGGGTGGCGTGGCGGACCAAGGCAGCGGAGCGGGACAAGACACCGGATCGGGGCGTTGCTCGACGACCGGGTGCGAGTTTTCACGGAAAGCGCAATTGTAACCCGTTCGGATCGGCGCACCGACGCGGCAGCGGGAAAGCGGCGCCCGCCGCTCGATCGGCGAATGCAAGGTTCAGGTAAGATTTTCTCGAAGGCGCGGTAGAATCGCTGGCGCAGGGCCGCTAGAGCCCGATTCCGAGGAAAAAATGAGAACAATACGGTGGGTCATCACGGGCGTGGCTGTCGTCGCGCTAGGCAGCGCGATCGCGTCATGGGTCTCGCCTAACTTCGACGACGCTCAGGCGAACTCGGACCGGCAGACGGTCAATTGCCTCTCAAGCCACTTAACGCTCGACGATAAAAAGCACATCGCTCAATTCGCCGATGCCAACGACTTCGATTCACTGTGGCGCGTCTACGACCGTATTTTCCCGGACTGCGCCGTACGCGGCGATCAGCGGGAGCGCAAGGCTGACCTCGAGGCGAGCGCGTGGCGGCTCCTGTCTTCCGATCGCGAATTCACGCGGCTGCGCGAAGCGAACGCGGCGTTGGCGGCGGCCGGCCACCTGTGAGCATCGGCGCGGTTGTTCGGGCTCAAAAGCCGCGTGCATCGATCCGTCCCCCGCAACCCCCGCGGCTATAATGCGCGGATGAACGCACACCACCAGACCTTTGATGCCGCCGTGATCGGCGGCGGGCTCGTCGGCAAGACCGCGGCGCTCGCGTTGACGCAAGGCGGACTGCGCGTGGCGCTGCTCGCGCAACCCTGCGCGGCGCTGCCCGCCGGCGCCGCCTTCGACTCGCGGGTCTACGCGCTGTCGTCGAGTTCACAGGCTTTGCTGGAGCGTTTGCGAGTCTGGCAGGCACTCGACCTGGCGCGACTCGGGCCGGTGTATGACATGCGCGTCTACGGCGACGCGCACGCCGAACTGCATTTCTCCGCGTTCCAGGCTTCGGTGCCGCAACTGGCGTGGATTGTCGAGTCGTCGGTGATCGAGCGCGCGCTGGATGCCGCGCTGCGCTTCCAGCCGAATCTCACCTGGATCGACACCCGCGCTCAGGCGCTGGACTTCACAGCTGACAGCGCGAGCGTCGGGCTGGCCAACGGCAATGTGCTCGACGCCGATCTGGTGGTCGGCGCGGACGGCGCGCATTCGTGGGTGCGTGCGCAGATTGGTTCGAAGATGGACCGGCGCGACTACAAGCAAACCGGCGTGGTTGCCAATTTCAAGGCCGAAAAGCCGCACGGCGAAACCGCGTACCAGTGGTTCAAGGATGGCGAGATCATCGCGCTGCTGCCTATGCCGGACGGCCACGTTTCGCTGGTCTGGTCGGCGCGCATTGAGCACGCGGAGCAACTGATCGCGCTCGATCCGGCGCAACTGGCCGCTGATGTGGAACGCGTGACCGGCGGCCAGTTCGGCGCGCTCGATTGCGTGACGCCCGCGCAAGGTTTCCCGCTCGCGCTGCAAACGGTCGACCGGCTGGTGGCGCCGCGCGTCGCGCTGGTCGGCGACGCCGCGCATCTGATTCATCCGCTGGCCGGACAGGGCATGAACCTCGGTTTGCGCGACGTCGCGGCGCTCGCCGACACCGTCGCCGGCAAAGAATCGTTCCGCGATCTGGGCGACATGGTGCTGCTGCGCCGCTACGAGCGCGCCCGCCGCGAAGACATCCGTGCGCTGATGATCGCCACCGACGGCCTGCAAAAACTCTTCTCCGTCCCCGGTCCGTTTGCCAAGGTGTTGCGTAACACCGGCATGGCGTTTGTCGGCGCGCAGCCGTTCATCAAACGCTGGCTGGTGTCGGCTGCGCTGGGTTGAAGCACCCGGCCGGGCATGCCGCGGCCGGCGACACAGGTATCATGAACGGATGGACGCCGTTCCGGTCAGACCGGAAACGTCAGGAAACGAGCACTGCGCGCGCATTGCGCGCGATTGAACCAGGAATTCAGCATGAAAAAAACTTTCCGCATGGCGGCCGCCGTGCTTGCCATCGCTGCCGTCACGATCGGCTGCTCCGCGCAGGCCGACCAGACCACCGACAAGCTCAAAGCCACGCTGCAGACGCGTCTTTCCGACGTGTCGATCAAGAGCGTGACGAAGTCGCCGATTGCCGGCCTGTACGAAGTGAACCTCGGCACGCAGATCGTGTATAGCGACGCGAACGGCGACTACCTGATGCTCGGCGACATGGTCGACGCCAAGACCCGCAAGAATCTGACCGAAGCGCGCCTGTCGGAAACCAACCGCATCGATTTCGCGAGCCTGCCGTTTGCGAACGCGGTGAAGGTCGTGAAGGGCAACGGCGTACGCAAGATCGCCGTGTTCTCCGATCCGAACTGCCCGTATTGCAAGCAGCTCGAGACGTCGCTCAAGTCGATCGACAACGTGACGATCTACACCTTCCTGTACCCGGTGCTGTCGCCGGATTCGACTGCGAAGTCGAAGTCGATCTGGTGCTCGACGGATCGCGCGAAGGCCTGGGAATCGTGGATGCAGGATCATCAGGCGCCCACCGCCGCCGGCACCTGCGACACCGCCGCGATCGACAAGAACCTGGCGCTTGGCCACGCCATGAACGTCGACGGCACGCCCACGGTGTTTCTCGCCGACGGTCGCCGTCTGCCCGGTGCTGTGCCGGCCGACCGGCTGGACAAGGAAATGTCCGCAGTGCACTGAGCACGCAGAACTGATCCAGCAAAGGAGGCGCGACGTGCGCCTCCTTTTGCATCAAGCCCGAACATCCCCGCCTCACCTCTTCTAACCGCCGCCGATGAAGCCGATCCGCTACACCATCGTTCCCAAGCAACCCGCCGCTCACCTGTTCGAAGTCACCGTGACCGTCGCCGATCCCGATCCGGCCGGCCAGCGTTTCATGCTGCCGGTGTGGATTCCGGGCAGCTACATGGTGCGCGAGTTCGCCCGCAACATCGTGACGCTGCGCGCTTTCAACGACGCGGGCCGCAAGGTGCGCGTCGAAAAGACCGACAAGCACACGTGGCAGGCCGCGCCGGTCAAAGGCGCGCTGACGCTGCGCTACGAAGTCTATGCATGGGATCTGTCGGTGCGCGCGGCGCATCTCGACGACACGACGGGCTTTTTCAACGGCACGAGCGTGTTTCTTTCGCCGCTCGGCCACGAGGAGGCGCAGTGCGTGGTCGATATCCAGAAGCCGGAAGGCGCGGCGTATCGCAACTGGCGCGTCGCCACCGCGCTGCCGGAAGCGCGCGGCACGAAGCGTTATGGTTTCGGCGAGTATCGCGCGCAGAACTACGACGAACTGATCGACCATCCCGTCACGCTGGGTAATTTCGCGCTGGCGACGTTCAAGGCGCATGGCGTGCCGCACGACATCGTGATCGCCGGGCGCGTGATCGGACTCGACATGGCGCGTCTGTCCGCCGACCTGAAGCGCATTTGCGAAGCGCAGATCGCGTTGTTCGAGCCGAAGTCGAAGAAAGCGCCGGTGGATCGCTACGTGTTCATGACGCAGGCCGTCACCGATGGTTACGGTGGCCTCGAACACCGCGCTTCGACCGCGTTGATCTGCAACCGCAGTGATCTGCCGGTGGAAGGACGTGAGGCGCTCACCGAGGGCTACCGGACTTACCTCGGCCTGTGCAGCCACGAATACTTCCACACCTGGAACGTGAAGCGCATCAAGCCGGCCGTGTTCGCGCCATACGACCTGAGCGTGGAGAACTACACGTCGCTGCTGTGGCTGTTCGAGGGCTTCACCTCTTACTACGACGACCTGATCCTCGTGCGCAGCGGCCTGATTTCGCAGGACGACTATTTCGGCATGCTCGGCAAGGTGATCGGCGGCGTGCAGCGCGGCAGCGGACGTCTCAAGCAGACCGTCGCCGAAAGCTCCTTCGACGCATGGGTCAAGTACTACCGGCAGGACGAGAACGCGCCGAACGCGATCGTCAGCTACTACACCAAGGGTTCGCTCGTCGCGCTCGCGTTCGATCTGACGATTCGCGCGCAAACCAACAATCGCAAATCGCTCGACGACGTGATGCGTTTGCTGTGGGAGCGCTTTGGCCGTGATTTCTATCGCGGCAAACCGGTCGGCGTCGACGAAAGCGAGATCGAGGCGATTTTCGCGGAAGCGACCGGCGCGAAACTGGCCGAGCTGTTCGCCGAAGCCGTGCATGGCACGCGCGATCTGCCCCTCGACACGCTGCTCGCGCCGTTCGGCGTCGACATCGCGCCCGAATTGGACAAGAACGGCAAGCCGTCGCTCGGCGCGCGCGTGCGCGGCGGCGCGGATTGCACACTGGCAGCGGTGCATGAAGGCAGCGCCGCGCAAAAAGCAGGGCTCTCGGCCGGCGACGTGCTGATCGCGTTCGACGGCCTGCGCGTGACCGGCTCGAATCTTGACGGGCTGCTCGCGCGCTACCAGCCGGGCGCGAAAGTCGAGATTCACGCCTTTCGCCGCGACGAGCTGCGCACCGCGCAAGTCAAGCTGGACGGGCCTGAGGTGGCGCGCTACAAGCTTACCGCCAGCGACAAGCGGCCTGCGGCGCGCAAGGCGCGTGAGCGCTGGCTGGCTAACTGATCGTCGTCCGGGCCGTCCCCAATGGACGGCCCGTCGTGGCGGATTGTTCTACCAGTGCAACAATCCGTCGCCGCTGGATGGCTTTTTCCCCAGGCGGTAAAAAATCACAATGACTTCACTCGCGCTACACTGCGCGCCCCTACTGGAGTCAACCATGACCACGATCCTGCAAATCAACTCGGCAGCCCGCTCGCAAGGCGCGAACTCGACGCTGCTCGTCAACGAGCTGACCGCCAAGCTGCAACAATCGAATCCGGGCGCGCAAGTCGTCGTCCGCAATCTGCAAGCTGAACCGCTGCCGCACCTGGACGACGCCGTCCTCGGCGCGTTCTTCACGCCGGCCGACCAACGCACGGCCGAGCAAGCCGCGATCGCCGCGCGCAGCGAAGCGTTGATCGCCGAACTGCAAGCCGCCGACATCATCGTGATCGGCGCACCGATGTACAACTTCGGCATCTCGTCGCAACTGAAGACGTACTTCGACTTCATTGCACGCGCCGGTATCACGTTCGCGTACACGGCGAATGGTCCGGAAGGGCTCGTGAAGGGCAAGAAGGTCCACGTCGTGTCGGCACGCGGTGGCAAGTATCTGGGCACGCCGAACGACAGCCAGACGCCGTACCTGCAGAGCTTCCTCGGCTTCCTCGGCATGACCGACGTGAACTTCATCTACGCCGAAGGCCTGAACATGGGTCCGGACGCTGCCGGCGCCGCGCTGGCTTCCGCGCGCGAAGCGATCGCTGCTGCGTAAGTTTTTTTGGCTACGCCGCTTGAGTGCGGCGGTTGGCTCGCTGGAATGAAAAACGCCACGGATTTTGAGTCCGTGGCGTTTTTCGCTTTTCGGCGCTGATGTTTAGTGCCTGCGGGTTCACGCAAGCATTTGCGCTTCGTCGGGCAGGCGCCAGTCGATGGGTTCGCGGCCGTGCTGCGCAAGATAGTCGTTGGCCTTCGCAAAATGCCCGCAGCCGAGAAAACCGCGATGCGCCGACAGCGGCGACGGATGTGGCGCTTCCAGCACGTAATGCGACTTGCCGCCGAGCAGCGCGCGCTTGGCTTGCGCATGCGCGCCCCACAGCATGAACACGAGGCCGTCGTGGCGCATCGCCAGTTCATGGATCAGCGTGTCGGTGCATTTTTCCCAGCCGCGTTTCGCGTGGCTAGCGGCTGAATCACGCTCGACGGTCAGCACGGTGTTGAGCAGCAGCACGCCTTGCTTTGCCCATGTGTCGAGGCAGCCGTGAGGCGGCGTCTCGTGGCCGAGGCTTGCGGCGATTTCCTTGAAGATATTGCGCAGCGACGGTGGCGTGCGCACGTTCGGCGCCACGGAGAACGCGAGTCCGTGCGCTTGCGGCGTGCCGCGGTCTTCGCCGTGGTACGGGTCCTGGCCGAGGATGACGACTTTCACTTCGTCGGGGCTCGTCAGGCGCAGCGCGCGGAACACGTCGGCGGGATAGACGGTTTTGCCGGCGGCGCGCTCACCGTCGACGAAACGGCAGAGCGGCGCGTAGGCGTCGCTTTCGATAAACGGTTTGAGATGCGCGCGCCATGCGGGCGGCAGGGCGTCGAATTGGGCTTCGAGCGTTGGCGGCGCGCTGGCGCCGGAGTGCTGCGGCGGCGCGGTCGTCACGTCAGTGGCCGGTGCGGAGGCGGCGTCGCCGAACAGCGATGCTTGCGACGGATTGGAGCGGGTACGGGAAGCGGAGGTCATGGCGGGGAAGTGTCGCAGCAAACGCGGCGTTGCTCAAGGTGTGGGCGGCGGCGCACCGTGTTGTTTGCACAGCGCACAAACCGTGGCTCAACCAGCCCGCAACTTGTAACCGCGCTGCGCCTTGCTGATGTTGTCCGGCGCGAGGCCGGCTATCTGCTTGCCGAGTTCCGCAGCAAGCGTGTGGAGCGCGGCTTCGTCGCCGGATTTCAGTTCGAGCTCGACTTCCGAGATCGGCGCGCGACGCGTTTCGCTATCGACCTCGGCGAGCACGTCGCCCTGGTCGATCGCCGCTTCGATGTCTGAGCCGTCCACGTCGACGCGCCACAGCGTCCGGGTGAAATTCGTGCGGAACAATTCGACGAGTTCGGGCGCTGCCTGACGCAAAGCATCCGCAGCGGACGGTTCGTCGCACTCGCGTAACAACGCATCGATCTCCAGCTTTTCGCCCGCCACCGACATTTCCCATTCGTGCCGGCTGTGCAAACCATCCTTGGCGTCGCCGACCGTCTTGAAGGTCTGCAGCCAGCCGTCCGGCGTCTGACGCAGACGCAAGGCGCTTTTCGAACCCGCAAGCGCCAATGCAGGCGTGTCGAAGTAAATATTCACCAGCTTGATCGGACGACCCTGCGCCTCGGTGCGTGCGACGAACCAACGCGTTGCTGCTTCCACCTGCGCAGGCGGCAGCGCCAGCTTGATTTCGCGTTCCATGCCCATGACCTGCTCCGCTACGTATAGCGCGTGCCGTGTGGCGACAACGTGCTCAGAAAAACATCCGCGCAAGTTCCACGCCGGGCTCATCCGCGCGCATGAACGCCTCGCCGACGAGGAACGTATGCACGTCCATCGCGCGCAAACGCTCCACATCGACACGCGACAGAATGCCCGACTCCGTGACGACGATGCGGTCGTCCGGAATCGCTTCGAGCATGCCGATCGTCGTTTCGATCGACGTCTCGAAAGTACGCAGATTGCGGTTGTTGATGCCGATCAGCGGCGTTTTCAACGTGAGCGCTTCCATCAACTCGTCGTGATCGTGCACTTCGACCAGCACGGCGAGACCGAGCGAATGCGCGAGCGCTTCGAGGTCCTGCATCTGCGAGGTTTCGAGCGCGGCGGCGATCAGCAGGATCGCGTCGGCGCCCATCGCGCGGGCTTCGACGATCTGGTACGGATCGACGATGAAGTCTTTGCGCAGCACCGGCAAGTTGCAGGCCGCGCGCGCTTCCTGCAGATACGCCACGCTACCTTGGAAGAACTGCACGTCGGTGAGCACGGACAGGCAGGCCGCGCCGTGCTTCTCATACGAACGCGCGATCTCGGCCGGGACGAAGTGTTCGCGCAATACACCTTTGGACGGGCTCGCTTTCTTGACTTCGGAAATCACCGCGGCGAGGCCCGCCGCGTGTTTCGCGCGCAACGCGCCGACGAAATCGCGAATGTCGCGCGACGACGCCTCGAGGCGCAGCTCTTCAAGCGGCGCGCTCTGTTCGGCCGCGCGGACTTCTTCGCGTTTGACCGCGATGATGCGGTCGAGGATGTCGCTCATGGATATCTCGCTACGTAGTTACTGCTTGAATTGCTGGGTGAAGCGGACCAGTTCGTCGACCTTGGCGCGTGCCTTGCCGCTCGCAATTGCTTCGCGCGCCAACTGGATGCCATCCGCGATCGATGCTGCCACGTTTGCCGAATACAAGGCTGTGCCCGCATTGAGCGTGACGATTTCGCGGGCGACGCCCGGCTTGTTGTCGAGCGCGTCGAGCAGCATCGCTTTGGATTCGGTGGCGTCGGCCACTTTCAGCGTGCGGTTCGACACCATCTGCATGCCGAAGTCTTCCGGGTGAATCTCGTACTCGTGAACCTGGCCGTCGCGCAATTCGCCGACTTGCGTCGCCGCGCCGAGCGAGACTTCGTCCATGCCGTCCATACCGTACACCACCAGCACGTGCTTCGCGCCGAGGCGCTGCATCACGCGCACCTGAATGCCGACGAGGTCCCCGTGGAACACGCCCATCAGTTGATTCGGCGCGCCGGCGGGATTGGTCAGCGGCCCGAGAATGTTGAAGATGGTCCGTACGCCGAGTTCGCGGCGCACCGGCGCGATGTTCTTCATGGCCGGATGATGGTTCGGCGCGAACATGAAGCCCATGCCGGTTTCCGCAATCGACGCCGCCACCTGTTCCGGCTGCAGATCGATATTTACGCCGAGCGCTTCGAGCACGTCCGCGCTGCCCGATTTGCTCGAGACGCCGCGGCCACCATGCTTCGCGACCTTGGCGCCCGCCGCGGCGGAGACGAACATGGTCGCCGTGGAAATGTTGAAGGTGTGCGAGCCGTCGCCGCCGGTGCCGACGATATCGACGAAGTTCGAGTTGTCCGGCACGTCGACGTGCCGGGCAAACTCTCGCATCACCGTGGCGGCGGCGGTGATTTCGCCGATGGTCTCTTTTTTGACGCGCAAGCCGGTGATGATCGCGGCCGCCATCACGGGCGAGAGCTCGCCGCGCATGATGAGCCGCATCAGGTGCAGCATTTCGTCGTGGAAAATTTCGCGGTGCTCGATGGTCCGTTGCAGCGCTTCCTGGGGCGTAATCGACATGATGTCGTCTCTCTTCATCAAGCGTTGCGATTGGACGTTTGCGCGCCGGCGAGCTTCGACTGCTTCACGAAGTTTTCGAGCAGCGCGTGGCCGTGTTCGGACAGGATCGATTCCGGATGGAACTGCACGCCTTCCACAGCCAGTTCCTTGTGACGCACGCCCATGATCTCGCCGTCTTCGGTCCATGCCGATACTTCGAGGCAGTCGGGCAGCGATTCGCGTTCGATTGCGAGCGAGTGGTAGCGGGTCACGACGAAATGCTTCGGCAGGTCCGCGAACACGCCTTTGCAGTCGGTTTCGATCGTGCTGACCTTGCCGTGCATGATGGTTTGCGCGCGCACCACGCGCCCGCCAAAGGCCTCGCCGATCGCCTGATGGCCGAGACAGACGCCGAGAATCGGCGTCTTGCCGGCGAATTCGCGCAGCACGTCGAGCGTGATGCCGGCGTGTTGCGGATTGCTCGGGCCGGGCGACAGGCAGATGCGCTCGGGGTTGAGCTTCGCGATTTCGTCCAGCGTGATTTCGTCGTTCCGATAGGTGCGCACGTCTTCGCCGAGTTCGCCGAAGTACTGCACCAGGTTGTAGGTGAACGAGTCGTAGTTGTCGATCATGAGCAGCATGGTGTGTCTCCGGTCAGAAGTCGCTATCGAGGCCGTCTTGCACTTGTTCGGCGGCGCGCAACACGGCGCGCGCCTTGTTCTCGGTCTCTTGCCATTCGGATTCCGGCACCGAATCCGCGACTACACCCGCTGCCGCCTGCACATACAGATTGCCGTTCGCGATCACACCGGTGCGGATCGTGATGGCCAGATCCATTTCGCCGGTGAACGACAGGTAGCCGACCGCACCGCCGTACAGGCCGCGCTTCACGGGCTCCAGTTCGTCGATCAGTTCCATCGCGCGGACCTTTGGCGCGCCCGACAGCGTGCCGGCCGGGAAGGTGGCGCGCAGCACGTCGAAATTGGTGGTGCCGGGTTTCAGCTTGCCCTCGACCGAACTCACGATGTGCTGCACATGCGAGTACTTTTCGATCACCATCTTGTCGGTGACGACCACCGAGCCGATTTGCGCGATGCGGCCTACGTCGTTACGCGCGAGGTCGATCAGCATGACGTGCTCGGCGATTTCCTTCGGGTCGTTCAGCAACTCGGTTGCGAGTTCCGCATCGCGTTCCGGCGTATTGCCGCGCGGACGCGTGCCGGCGAGCGGCCGGATCGTGACGATGCGATCCTCGCCGCGCTTTTCCTGGCGCACCAGAATTTCCGGCGATGCACCCACCACGTGGAAGTCGCCGAAATTGTAGAAATACATATACGGCGACGGATTCAGCGAGCGCAGCGCGCGGTACAGCGAGAGCGGATTGTCGCGGTACGGCTTGATCAGGCGCTGGCCGACCTGCACCTGCATCAATTCGCCGGCGGCGATGTATTCCTTCGCCTTGCGCACGGCCGTCAGGTAGTCGTCTTTTGCGAATTCGCGGTAGGTCTCGGTGCGCACGCTCGCCGAAGTGACCGGCGGCTGCACGGTGGTGCGCAAACGCTGGCGCAGTTCGCGCAGACGCTGTTTGGCTTTTGTGTACGCCTCGGGCTGCGTCGGGTCGGAGTAAACTACCAGATAGAGCTTGCCCGCGAGGTTGTCGATCACCGCGACTTCCTCGGTCAGCAGCAACTGGATGTCGGGCAGATTCAGATCGTCTTTCGGCGCCGTGTGCGCGAGCTTTTTCTCGATGTAGCGCACCGCGTCGTAGCCGAAATAACCGGCCAGACCGCCCGCGAAACGCGGCAAGCCGGGGCGCTGCGCCACTTTGAAGCGGCCCTGGAATTGCTGGATGAATTCGAGCGGGTCGCCCTCGTGCGTCTCGACGACCTTGCCGTCGCGCACCACTTCCGACACGCCGTTGCGGGTGCGCAGTAGCGTGCGCGCCGGCAGTCCGATGAACGAATAGCGGCCGAAACGTTCGCCGCCCACCACCGACTCCAGCAGGAACGAGTTCGCGCCGTTGCGTTCGCTCTGCGCGAGCTTCAGGTACAGCGAGAGCGGGGTTTCGAGGTCGGCGAGCGCTTCGGCGATCAGCGGAATGCGGTTGAAGCCCTCATTGGCGAGGGACTGGAATTCGAGTTCGGTCATGTTCCGATCCTGTACGGTGGTCCGGCGGCAGTGTGCGTCGGACAAAGCGGGTCATTGCGCGGCCGGTCGGGCGTTCGTTCGACGTGTCGACACGATGATACCGACCGGCGCGAGTTTCCCATCGACGCGTGCAAGGGATTTCAGCGCACAACTGTACTTTGCGGGTACACGCAGGCCGAATCAACCGATGCAGCGAAACAAGATGATGGAAAAAACGCGTGAGCGCAGCGAAGTAAAAAACGGTTGCCGAAGACGAGCTTCAGCGTACCTCAGGCGAGGTTAGCGCGACCAGCGACGCCAGGGCCAGGCTCCCCGGTCGATGCTAATCAGACTCCGTTTTTTATTCAGAAACATGAGGATGAGGACTTTTCAAGTCGTGGAATGGTGCGCTGCGATCGCCTTGGCGGCGCCGAGCAGCGAACCAACTATACCATCGGATTTTATTGTTTGTATAGCTTGGCCATGGTTGTAGCCGTACGGCACCGTGAGCGTTGCCATGCCCGCCGCGCGGCCTGCCAGCGCGTCATTTTCCGAATCACCGATGGCCACCGTCGCTTGCGGTTCGACGCCAAGTTGCGCCGCGGCCGTGAGCATGGGCAGCGGATCCGGCTTCTTTTTCGCCACGCTGTCGCCACCGAGCACGACGCTGAAATACTGCGCGAGCCCGTACTGCTGCAGCAACTCCACCGCGAACCGATGCGGCTTGTTGGTCACGCAGGCGAGTTTGAGACCGGCCTCGCGCATGGCGATCAGGCCGGCTTCGACATCGGGATACAGCCGCGTGTGCGTGCCGTTGATCTTCGCGTACTCCTCCTGATAGATCGCGAGCGCTTCGTCGAAGCGGTCCTGCGCATGCTCCGTTTCGAAGCGCGGCGCCAGCACGCTGCGGATCAGATGCTCCGAACCCTTGCCGACATAACCGACCACTTCCTCGCGCGACGTTTCCTCCGCGTCGAGTTGCGCAAGCATGCCGTTCAGGCCGGCGGTGAAGTCGTCGGCGGTATCGATCATCGTGCCGTCGAGGTCGATGATCGCGGCTTGCAGGCGTGGGCCGGTGAAAGTCGGGGCGGGGAACGGAGTGGTCATCGTGCGTGCCGGTTATGCGTGGGTGCTCAGTGCTGGATGTTGGCGAGTGCCGCGCGCATCTTCTCGATCACGACCTTGTGGTCGGGCTGGCCGAAAATCGCCGAACCGGCCACGAACGTGTCCGCGCCGGCCGCCGCGATTTCCGCGATGTTGTCGACCTTCACGCCGCCGTCCACTTCCAGGAAGATCTGGCGGCCGGTGCGTTCCTTGTAGGCGTCGATCCGCTTGCGTGCTTCGCGCAGCTTGTTGAGGGCTTCCGGAATGAACGACTGGCCGCCGAAGCCCGGATTCACCGACATGATCAGCACGAGATCGAGCTTGTCCATTACGTGATCCAGATAATTCAGCGACGTGGCCGGATTGAACACCAGGCCGGCCTTGCAGCCGTGGTCGCGGATCAGCGACAGCGTGCGGTCGATATGGTCCGAGCCTTCCGGGTGAAAGCTGATCAGGTTCGCGCCGGCCTTGGCGAAGTCCGGGACGATGCGGTCGACCGGGCGCACCATCAGATGCACGTCGATCGGCACGTCGACGTGCGGGCGGATCGCTTCACAGACGAGCGGACCGATGGTCAGGTTCGGCACGTAATGGTTGTCCATCACGTCGAAGTGAATCCAGTCGGCGCCGGCGGCGACAACGTTGCGGACTTCTTCGCCGAGGCGGGCGAAGTCGGCTGACAGAATGCTTGGAGCGATGCGAAATTGCGTCATGGCGGGGGCGGAGGCAAGCGGGAAAGCGCCATTTTACCGTTTTGTGCGCAAGCGAAGCGGTTCGCGGACGCGTCGAGTCCCGCTCACGTTCAAGCGGCGAAGGTGACAAAACGCCTTATTGGCCCTTGGCCAAAGGGATTTGTCCGGTTGCGGGCGTGCCGCGCATCAAGCAGAATGCCAAAACCATCAGCGCCGCATCGCCAATGCGCCCGCAAACCATTGGCGTTCGGGCTTTCCCGCGTTTTTTAACACCCCGTTTCAGCAGACCGGAATCAGGATGAGCCAGTACGAATTCAGCGTCTCGGCGCAGGTGCAATATCTGCCCGAAGAGTCGGACCCGGAGCGCCGCCAGTATGCGTTCGCATACACGCTGACTATCCGTAACACCGGCCAGGTACCCGCGCAATTGATCGCGCGTCATTGGGTGATCACCGACAGCGACAAGAACGTGCAGGAGGTGAAGGGCCTTGGCGTGGTTGGGCATCAGCCGTTGCTCAAACCGGGCGAGCATTTCGAATACACGAGTTGGGCGGTGATTGCCACGCCGGTCGGCACCATGCGCGGAGAGTACTTCTGCGTGGCCGAGGACGGCGAGCGTTTCGAAGCGCCGGTGCCGGAGTTCATCCTGCGCATGCCGCGCACCTTGCATTGAACCGAGGGCGTGGTCCGCGGTCTTTAAGAAGCTCAATGCGCGGTGCAACGCGCAGCTTTACTGCGATTTTTGCTGCTTTTGCTGTTCACTCGCGTTGGCGCGCGCCGCTTTCTTCTTGCCGGACGACGTCCACACAACGATAAAGACGAGCAGGAAGAGCGCGAGGAGCGATTCCAGCGCGAAGATGAGCATCGGGTATTCGTCGAACAGATCAGACATGGCGGTTTCCATCAAGAACGAACATTGTATGCGTTTTGTCCGCACGGCCGGAGCATGGCTCGGAGCGCTTTCGGTTGCGGTGATGCTGGCGTCCTGCGGCGGCGGCGGTGCGGTTCGGCCCTCGGTTTCGCCACCCACGGGTGCCGCGATCATACCCGGACAGATTGCTGCGACACGGCTGACGGCCGTTGCGTGGCAGCAGGTGCCGGGTTGGCAGGACGACTCGTTGATCGGCGCGACGGCCGCGTTGCGGCAAAACTGCGTGAGACTCGCGCGTCAACCGAACTGGGCGCGCGCATGTGCCGCAGCCTCGCAAATCGACGACCTCGACGTCACCAGTGCGCGGGCTTTTTTTGAAGCCTATTTCACGCCATTCCAGTTAGCGAACACCGACGGCACGCTCGACGGTCTCGTCACGGGCTACTACGAGCCCTTGCTGCGTGGTTCGCGTACGCGGCACGGTGTGTATCAGACCGCGCTGTATCGCTGGCCGGCGAGTTATCGCACGGGCGCGCCGCTGCCGGCGCGTGCGCAACTCGAGCGCGCGGGTGTGCTCAACGGTAACGAACTCGTGTGGGTCGATGATCCGATCGAAGCTTTTTTCCTGCAGGTGCAGGGGTCCGGGCGCATCGTGATGGAAGACGGCAGCGTGGTGCGTCTGGGCTTTGGCGGCACCAACAATCAGCCGTACAAGTCGATCGGACGCTGGCTGCTGGATCGCGGCGAACTGACGCCCGCGCAGGCGACCATGCAGGGCATCAAGGCGTGGGCACGCGCGAACCCGACGCGAGTCGATGCGCTGCTCGATACGAATCCGCGCTTCGTGTTCTTCCGTGAGATGCCGTCTGGAGAAAGCGTGCCGAGCGGCGGCGCGGACGGCCCGATCGGCGCGCTGGGTGTGCCGCTGACGCCGGAGCGGTCGATTGCGGTCGATCCGACTTCGATTCCACTTGGGACGCCGGTGTTTTTGCAGACTACGCGTCCGTTGACGAACTCGCCGATGAATCGCCTCGTCTTCGCGCAAGACACGGGTTCCGCGATCAAGGGCGGCGTGCGCGCCGATTACTTCTGGGGCCTCGGCGACGACGCCGGCGATCTGGCCGGCAAGATGAAGCAGGGCGGCCGGATGTGGTTGTTGCTGCCGAATTCCTGAGGTTTGAGTAGCGGGGGGGGGGGGGGGCGCGGGGGGGGGGGGCCCCCCCCCCCCCCGCCCC
>NZ_JAQQEG010000033.1:0-109572 GCF_046027395.1 Paraburkholderia dipogonis
CGTATCCGTGCCCCAACCCGCCGGCGCGCCCCCGGTTGGGGGGCCCGCGCAAAAAGGTTCAGAGGTCGGCCGGCAGCGGCGCACGCAGCCACTTCTGCGAAATCGCGTTCATGGTGCCGTCCTTGCGGGCCTTGGCAATCGTTTCGTCGACCTTCTGCTTCAGACGTGGCTCGTTCTTGTTCAAACCGACGTGATCAGGCGAGCTGAACAGCGAGAACTTCTGCTCGGGATCGTTGGCGGGATGACGCGCGAGAATCGTGGCGCCGACGTCGTTGCCGACTACCATCAACTGTACCTGACCAGAAAGGAACGCCGAAATTGCGCCGTTAGGATCGTCGAAACGTTTGATGTTCGCCGTGGGCGGCGCGATCTTGGTCACGCTCAGGTCTTCCAGCGTGCCGCGCGCGACCGAAATCGACTTGCCGGCGAGGTCGGCGGCGTTCTTTACGGGCAGGGCTTTCGGGCCGAACACGGCGAGGTAGTACGGCGCGTACGGCTGCGAGAAGTCGATCACCTTTTCACGTTCCGGCGTCTGGCCGACCGACAGCAGCATGTCCGCCTTGTGGTCGGCGAGGTAGGCCATGCGGTTGTCCCCCGTCACCTGCACGAGTTCGACCTTGGCGTTGAGCGCCTTGCCGATCAGGTTGGCGACGTCGATGTCGTAGCCCATCGGTTTCATGTCCGGGCCGATCGAGCCGAACGGCGGATAGTCCTCGAACACGCCGATGCGCACCGTGCCCGACTTGGCGATGTTGTCGAGCGCGTCCGCATGCGCGGCCGACGGCAACGCGCACAGTGCGCCGAGGGAGGTGAAGGCGAGCGTCGCGGCGAGCGTGGCGAACACGCGGCGGGTGCGGGTTTGGGCAGCGGGGCGGTGGTTCATGATCTTTCCTCTGTCGAAAATGTCGGTATTGGAATGGGTTTTAGTGGCGTGCGATTCAGTGCCCGACCCGCGCGGCGATCAGTTTGCACGCATGCGGCGGCAATTCCGCGAGCACCGGCATGCCGAGCGTGAGCCCCGGCGTTTCGCGCGGCGTGGTGGCGGCGGTCAGCGTGAAGCCGGCGCAGTCGATGGTCGCTTCGAGCGACGCGCCCACGTCGCGGATAAACGTCACGGTGCCTTGCAGCCGGTTCGGGCCTGCCGCATCGGATGCGGCTTTCACGCACACGTCTTCCGGGCGGATCAGCAGACGGATATCGCTGCTGGACTCCGGCACGCGCGCCGGTTGCACGACGCTGATGCGCCGGCCGCCCGGCAGGCTCACGCCGCCCGCGCCGTCGTACGTGACCGGCAGGATATTGCCGAGGCCGATGAAGTCGGCGACGAACTCGCTGACCGGATCGCGATAGATATCGAGCGGCTTGCCGACCTGCGCGATGCGGCCTTTCTCCATCACGACGATCTCGTCGGCCATCGTCATCGCTTCGCGCTGGTCGTGCGTGACCATGATCGTCGTGATGCCGAGACGCTGCTGCAGCAGGCGGATTTCCACCTGCATCGCTTCGCGCAGCTTGGCGTCGAGCGCGGAGAGCGGCTCGTCGAGCAGCAGCAGTTTCGGCTGCGAGGCGATCGCACGCGCAATCGCCACGCGCTGGCGCTGGCCGCCGGAGAGTTGCGTAACCGGCCGGTTCGCCATGTGCGGCAGCTGGATCAACTCCAGCAACTCGCTCACGCGCCGCGTCTGCTGGTCCTTCGCGGTCTTGCGCAGCTTCAGCGGATACGCGATGTTTTGCGCGACCGTCATGTGCGGAAACAGCGCGAGCGATTGAAACACCATGCCGAAGTCGCGCTGGTTCGCCGGCAGCCGCGTAATGTCGCGTCCGGCGAAATGGATGCTGCCCGAGGTCGGCGTTTCCAGGCCGGCGATCATCCGCAGCAGCGTGGTCTTGCCGCAGCCGGACGGGCCGAGAAAGCACACCAGCTTGCCGTCGGGCACGCTCAGATCGACGCTGTCCACGGCATGCGCCACGCCGAAACGCCGGGTCACGGCCTGCAACGTTAAATGGGTCATCGGATGCTCCAGCAATTGGGCGTCATGGGCGCGTGTTCAAAAGAGGCGGTCACAGCGCGACGCCTTCGTCGCCGATCAGCTTTTCGAGCAGCCAGATCAGCGCGAAGTCGATCGCGACGATGAACACGGCGAAACAGAACACGGTGGGATCGAGCGACGACACCGTGCGGCTGTACAGCCACACCGGCAGCGTCATCGTATCGATGCCGTACAGGAAGAACGTCACCGTGAATTCGTTGAACGAGATGATGAACGCGAACAGCATGCCGGCGAGAATGCCGGGGCGCATCAGCGGCAGGATCACGTCGACGAGCGCACGGCCAGGACTCGCGCCCATCACGCAGGCGGCCTCTTCGAATTCCGGACCGATGGAGGCGACCGACGCCGCGCAATTCTTCACGGTGAACGGCAGCGCCAGAATCACGTGCGCGATGATCAGGCGGAACACGCCGAGTTCGACCGGTAGCACGTTGAACACCAGCAGCAGCGACAGGCCGAGCATCACGAGCGGATAGACGAGCGGCAACGCGACCAGTTGTTCGACCGCGGGCTTGCCGCGAAAGCGGTAGCGGCTCAGCGCGTAGGCGGCGGGCACCGAGACGAGCGTGGCGATCACCATCGTCGACAGCGCGACGATCAGGCTCGTGCGCAATGCGCCGCCCATCGACAGCGTGTCGCTCGCGTCCGGCGACACGAAGCTGTGCCACGCGGCGCGATACCAGTGCAAGCCGTAGGCGTGCGGCGGGAATTCGAGCGTGTCGGCCGCGCTGAACGACATCGTGATCATCGTGAGGATCGGCAGCGCGGCGAGGAACAGAACGATCGCCGCGAGCAGGGCGGTGGCCTTGCCGAGCTGGCCGGGCATGACGGCCGGCAAGCGTGGTGCACGCGACTGCAAGCGCGGCGGCGCGGTTTGAATAGGCGTGCTCATGCGTGAGGCTCCTCGGCGAGACGCTGCGTACGGCGCACGAGGCGCTGCGACAGCGCCATCACCGTCAGCGTGGCGACCATCAGTACGACACCCGATGCGGAGGCCGCCGGCCAGTTCAGCAAAGGCGCGACCTGATCGTGGACCAGCACGGCCAGCATCGGCACGCGTCGTCCGCCGAGCAGCAGCGGCACGGCGAACGCGCTCGCGTTGTAGGCGAATACGAGCAGCGCGCCGGATACGAGACCGGGCATGGCGAGCGGCAACAGCACGTGACGCAGCGTTTGCCAGCGTGTCGCGCCGAGCGTGGCGGCGGCTTCTTCGTAGGAGCTCGAGACCGCGCGCATCGCGCTCGAAAGCGGCAGCACGGCGAGCGGAAACGCCGTCTGGATCAGGCCGAGCAGCACGCCGTTTTCGCGGTACAGCCACATCAACGGACGTTGCACGAGGCCGCTGCCGAGCAGCGCGTGATTGAGCAGACCGGCCGGCCCGAGGATGATCAGCCAGCCATAGCCTTGCAGCAGCAGATTGACCAGCAGCGGCAGCAGCACGCCCGCGAGCAGAAGCCGTCGTGCGAGCCGCGACTTCGTGCGCGCCATCGCCAACGCGACCGGAATCGCCAGCAGCACTGCGCAGATCATGCTTTGGAACGCTAGCTTCAACGTGAGCCACAACGACTTCATGAAGTAGCCGTCGAGCAGGTCCGCGTAGTTTTGCAGCGTGAAGCCGCGCCACTCGTTGCCTTGCGTGCCGAAGCTCATGCGCAGCACCACCAGCGCCGCCGCGCCGAGGATGGCGAGAAACAGCAGGATCGGCGCGAGCAGCAGCCACGGCCGCGCCCTTGCCATCGCGGTGGCGGCGGGCGTGTCCGGTCCTGGACCGGACCCGGCGTCCGGCATGGCAGCGGACGAAGCAGCGGACGCCGATGAAGCACGCCGCGAAAAGCGCGCGAGCATCGCGGTCATGCCGAGAAGATTTCGGTGTAACGCTTGATCCACGCCGGCTGCACCACGGCGAGCGCCTTGTCGTCATGCAGCACGGCTTTCTCGGCGATCTGCTGCGGACTCGGCACGAACGCGCGGCTCTCGGCGGGAATCACCGCTTTCGAATTGACCGGGCCGTTCAGCACGTCGGCGGCCATGCGGCCTTGCACGCCCGCGTCGAGCGAATGGTTGATGAAGGCGTGGATCAGATCGCTGTCGCCCGGATGCGCCTTGGGGATCACGGTGAACATCAGCTGCGTGGCGAAGCCTTCCTTCATGCCGTAGGTCACGCCCATCTTGTACTCGGGCTTGCGGATCTGGTTGGGGAAGAACGCCGGTGAATAGATGCCGCCGATATCGAGCGAGCCGGTGCGGAACAGATCGGCCACCTGGTTCGGGTTCTCGCCGAGCGTCATCACGCGATCTTTCAGCTGCATCAGTTTCTGAAAGCCCGGCTCGATGTTCTGTTGCGAGCCGCCGTTCATCTTCGCGGCGATGATCGCGAGATCCACCGCTTCGGCCCACTCGGGCGGCGGCAGGAACAGGCGGCCGGCGTATTTGGGATCCCACAATGCTTCGTACGATGCCGGCGCGGTTTTGACCGTCGACGTGTTGTAGATCAACCCGTCCGACCACAGCAGATAGCCGACGCCGAAGCCGTTCGCGCCCGTGCGGTACTGCGCCGCGACGTCTTTCAGGTTCGGCAGCTTGTCCAGATCGGGCTTCATCAGCAAACCGGCGTCGCCGAGACCGGCCGCGCCGACGCCGGCTAGCGTGATGACGTCGTAGGTCGGGCGATCGCCCGCGGCCTTGACCTTCGCAACCATGCCGGAGGTGCCGTCGGCGCGGTCGGCGATCACTTTGGCGCCGGTTTTTGCGGTGAACGTGGCGGCGATATTGCGCAAAGCGGCGGCGCCCGTGTCGTCCGACCAGGTCAGGAGGCGCAACGTCTTGCCGCTGAAGTTGTGTTCCTGAGCGCGCAGATTGATGAACGGCATCGGCAACGTGGACGCCGCGAGCGCCGCGCCGATCGTCTTGATGGCCTGCCTTCTACCCCGTTTGATCTCTTCCATGGCGATCTCCTGTGTTGAACGCCTGTTGCCTGGTGATATCGCTGTGACCGCCGCCGCTGCATCGCTCGTTTGCGTTGCTTCCCTGCGCTGCGTGTGGATGCACTCTAGGTTTGCCAAAATCCCTCAACAAACGAAATATGCGCATGGAGGGCATGACGTAATCTCATGCAACGGCCGTCGCGCGACCGGAGCGGCGCACGCCGGTCAGAGGGCGGGAGCGCCGAGGCAGTAACGCATGCGGGTTAACGTCCATGTTTCGTCGACGATTCGCGCTCCCGTGGAGGTATGAGGAAAGCTCGGTTCTGGTGCGGTTGTGGACGTGCTTTGCCCTGTGCCGGTGCATGCTGGACTGGTTAACGGCAAGGTTCGGCGCCGGCATGAGCCGAATGCATGACCGTCGCGTTGGCTGCTTCTCGTACGGCAATTTGTGATCGCGTATCCTGTAGGACCGCAAGAGGCGTTTTTGCGGCAGGCGATACTCCCGCCGCCACGCCCAAGCAATGAATTTTCCTGATCGTACTGGATACCCACGATGCGACGCCTACCGCCGCTCAACGCGCTGCAGATTTTCGAAACCGTGGCGCGGCATCGCAGTTTCACGCGCGCCGCCGACCATCTATGCCTGACACAGGGCGCGGTCAGCCGGCAAATCATCGCGCTCGAGGACTACTACAAGTTTCCGCTCTTCAAGCGCCATGCGAAAGGCCTGACGCTCACCGCCGAAGGGGAATTGTTGCTGCCGGCCGTGAAGGAGAGCTTCGCGCGCATCGAGGAAATTTCGCTGCGCCTCACACGGCAGCGCACCGATCTCGCACTGAAAGTGCCGACCTGTGTGATGCGCTGGATGCTGCCGAAAATCATGCGCTTCCAGGCCGAGTATCCAGAGTTGCACGTGCAGATCACGACCACGTGGCAGCACGACGTCGATTTCCAGCTCGAACCGTTCGACGCCGCGATCATTTACGGCTCGTCGCCGGGGGCGGACGTGCAGGCGGTGCCGTTGTTCGAGGAACGTCTGACGCCCGTGTGCGCGCCCGATCTGCTGAAAGACAAGCCGCTTGCCGAGGTGGCCGACCTCGCGCGCCACACGCTGCTGCATCCCACGCGCGATCATCGCGACTGGAAGATGTGGCTCGCCAAGGTGACCGAGATCGATGCCGCAAACGCCGCGGCGATCGACGCCGAGCACGGCCCGAGCTTCGACACGCTCGATATGGCGACCAACGCCGCGTTACAGGGGTTCGGTGTCGCGATCAGCGATCTTGCGCTGATCGACGAGGACGTGGCGGCCAGGCGTCTCGTGCGGCCGTTCGATACGGTGCTCAGGACCGGCTGGCGTTATTACTTCGTCTACCCGGACTCGGTCGCACATCAGCAGAAGCTGAATCTGTTTCGCGACTGGATCGCGGCGCACTGGGAGGAGTAGTCCGGCTATCGTGTGGCGGCGTGGGTCAGCGGATCCGACGCCGCTCCTTCAGGCTCTGACGCCCGAGGTCAAGGCGCGAACGACAGAAACAGATACGCCGCGAACAGCGACAGATGCACGGCGCCTTGAAGAATCGTCGTGCGGCCCGAGCTGAGCGTGAGCGTGCCGACTATCAGCGTGAGGACGAGCAGCACGGTTTCCTTGCCGTCGATGCCGAGCACCAGCGGCTGGCCGGTGTACAAAAACACCCCGGCCACGGTCGGAATGGTCAGCCCGATACTGGCCAGCGCCGAGCCGAGCGCGAGATTCAGACTGTTCTGCAAGCGGTCGGCGCGCGCCGCGCGCACGGCGGCCAGCCCTTCAGGCAGCAGCACGAGCGCGGCAATCACAATGCCGACTACGGCGGCCGGCGCGCCCGCATTTTTGACTGCGGTTTCGACCACCGGCGAGAGCACCTTCGCGAGCAATACCACCGCGACGAGGCACACCAGCAGCAAGCCACCGGCCGCCCGCGCCTGGCCGGCGCTTGGCGGCGCGGCGTGGACGTCCTCGTCCGGCGTGGCAGCCAGGAAGTAATCGCGATGGCGTACGGTTTGCACGAACACGAACACGCCGTACAGCACGAGGGACGACACCCCGGCAAACGCCAGTTGCGAAGACGACAGGATCGGACCGACGCTGGTGGTCGTGTAGTTCGGCATGACCAGCGTCAGCACGGACAGCGACGCGAGCACGGCTAGCGCGGCAGCGGCGCCACGGCTTTGAAAATCCTGCTCACGATGGCGGATGCCGCCCACCAGCAGGCAAATGCCGACAATGCCGTTGCAGACGATCATCACCGCGGCGAATACGGTGTCGCGCGCGAGACCGGCCTTTTCCGGACCGGATGTCAGCATGACCGAGACGATCAGCGCGACTTCGATCACGGTGACGGCCACCGCCAGCACCAGCGTGCCGAACGGTTCACCGACCCGATGCGCGACCACTTCCGCATGATGCACCGCCGTGAAGACCGCCGCACACAGCGCCACGCCGACCAGCGCGAGCAGCAGGCCGCTGTCCGGCATGGCATATGCGATACCGAGCACGATCCACGCGACGAATGGCGCGGCAATGGTCCAGCGGGGCAGAACGGTCGCGGGCGTGGTCATTCGGGCTTCCTTTTAATGCTTGTAGTGAGTGGCCCGGCGGGGCGTGATCGGCTTCCGCCTTGGCTTGAAGCGAGCGCACAGATTCATGCATCTTCTAATCAACACGCGCTAACGCATTAAATTATAAAGGATAGTTGTTCGTAGACGGGGCTTTGTCGAGTCTCAGGGCCACATGACGACGGCGTGCGTCCGGCATGCTGTAGAGCAAACGGCGACTGCTGGAGAAAGGGATCGGGTCACGCAGAATCGCGCGGGTAACGCGTCGCGGACGTGGCCGGTGCGTGGCTAATGCGCGGTGGCTATGGCGACCGGTATGCATTGAGGTTCCGTCGGCTGAACGCGGGATGTCGGGAAACCCCTGGTGTGTCGAGGATACTGCGGGCGCGCCGCATCCGGCGAAACCGCTCCGGTGGCGCCAATGCCTTGCGAGAAGGCATTGGCGTCCCGCTATGTCGTTACAGCAGGTTCACTCGATTTACTGGCCGACCGGACGAATCGTCAGGGCGTTCTTGACCGACGTCACGCCGGCCACGCCTTGTGCCGCCTGAGTGGCCAGGTCGACTTGCGGCTGCTCGGGCACGGAGCCCGCCAGCGTCACTGCGCCGCCACGTGCACGCACGGTGATGTTCGCCACGCTCAGGCCCTTGGTCTTCGACAGTGCGGTGCGGACCTTGCGTCCCAAGGCGCGATCGGCCGCCTTGGTCTGCTTGGCCGTCGGTGACGCCGATGCCGCCGCCGGAGCTGCGGCATCGCTGCTCTGCGCATACGCATTGAGGGACGCGAGAACAATCACCGCGCTGCCGATCATCTTGATTGCCGGGAATGCTTTCATTCAACTCTCTCCTATTGTCATGGGTACAACCGCCCCCGAATGAGGCAGTGCGCTACACCAGCAGGTACATCGGGATCAAAACTGAATGGAACGTGCTGCGGATCGTGCGAATGCTTTCAATCTGTATGCTGATTCGGGCGGGCCGAAACACACGCGAGCCGGCAAAGGCTGTGCTGCAGGCCGGAAACACACGATACTCCAATTAGTGCCATGGTGATGGCAGCGCAGCACGGAAGTGAGGTTTTGGTACAACGAATGGGCCGATGAAAACTGGCCGATGGCGCTCAACCGCTGGAACCAATGCGTTGCCTCGCGCCGTTTGCGGCGCTCGGCGGCCCGATTCCACGCATCCCCCATACCGTTCGCCTATCTTTTGAGTCCTCACCATGCGCTTTAAAAATAAGGCCTGACGCATGCGCAAACATCAACTTCCCATCCTGCCATTGCTTCGTGACGAATTACCCCTCGATACCGTCGAACTCGCGCGCTTCATGATCGGCAAATACCTCGTCCACGATCTGCCCGAAGGGCGTGTGAGCGGACGAATCGTCGAGACCGAGGCGTATCCGCTCGGCGATTCGACCAGTCATGCGTTCATGGGCCGTCGTCCGTATAACGGTTCGATGTTTCTCGCGCCGGGTCACGCGTATGTGCGGCTCACCTATGGGCTGTCATACATGCTCAACATGTCCGCCGAAGCGGAAGAGGTTGGCGCCGGTATTCTGTTGCGCGCGATCGAGCCGCTCGAAGGCCTGCCGCTCATGGAAGCGCGACGGCCCGGCGTGCCGCTGCGCGATCTCGCGCGCGGGCCCGGCCGGCTCACGATGGCGCTCGGCATCGGCCCGGCGTTCGACGGCTGGGATCTGTGCTCGGGCCGCAGCTTGTGGATCGGCGTCATGGAACGGGGCGAAGTGCCGGTGGGGGTAACGACGCGCATTGGCTTGTCGCGCGAAATGCATCGGCCGCTCAGGTTTTTCGAACCCGGCAGCGCCTTTGTCAGCGGGCCGCGCAGGCTCCTGCTGATGCCCCAGTCCGGTGCGCCGAAAAGGGCGTAAATTTGCCCGGCGATCACGCGTCAGCCGGCACAACACGCTCAGATCAGACGTATTTTTGAAACTTCAGACACAAAGGGTTACGATCCCGACAATTATTACGTCAAAGATGCTATTTGGATCGGGTGCCGCGGTAATTTTCGGATCATTCTTGCAATTTCGACAATTATCTATCTCGAAATTAAGGGTTTTCCCTTGGCGATCTGATGACTAGACTGAAATCACTCGCTTCTCACATGGTGTGGCAAGCGTCGCAAATAAAACCAGGTCTGGAGGTAAGTCATCATGAAATCGCTCATCAAGGCAGTCGCCATTGCAGCCGTTCTCGCCGCTCCGATCGCTTCGTTCGCTCAGTCGAGCCAGCAGCCGGTCAGCCGCGCGGAAGTTCGCGCCGATCTGATCCGGGTCGAACAAGCCGGCTATAACCCGGGCACGTCCAACGACTCGACCTATCCGGCCGACATTCAGGCTGCCGAACAGCGCGTACAGGCGCAAAATCCGGCCGTCGCGCAGACTCAGGAACCGGTCGCCGATACCAGTGGTTACGGTGGCGCGACGAGTGGTTCGTCGCAAGCCGGCGGCGTGGTTCAGCCGATGTCGGGTCCGAAGTCGGTGTACTTCGGTCATTAAGCCAGCGAGGGAGCCGGTTGCGGAGGTGGATTCAAGCCTTGGCGGCCGGCTCTTCAGAACGTCGATCGAGGCGAAGGCGAGCGGATCAACCGGTAGCGTTTCGTCTCGAAGCGAAATGCAGTAGGCAGTCAGCAAGCAGTGTGAAATTGCTATCGACGTGCGCGCTGCACTCATGGCGCGCAGGTTTCAACCGTCGAATTGATTCGGGCGCGACGCGCGGCAGCAGAGCCGCGAGCGCCACAAGACCGCCGTGCCGCGCGAGTCGCGGCCCACGAGTCAAGGAACCTCCGCTGCCGCAAGGTAGCTTCGCCCAACCGTTTCACGGATTGGGCGTTTTTTGCGCGTCTGGTTCTGCCGCGTGTGCCGTCTGTCAGGGCCGCTCGCCGTGAATATAGAACTCGAGCTGCTGAATCGTGAACTGCTGTTCGGCGATGATGTTCTTCACCAGATCGCCGATCGATACCATGCCGACCAGCCGGTCATTCTCGATCACCGGCAAGTGGCGCATGCGCCGCTCTGTCATGAGGGCCATGCAGTCGTCGGTGGTCTGATCGGGGCGGACAAAGCGCACGGCCTTGCTCATGATGTCGCGCACCGGCGTGGCCTTCGACGAACGGTCCATCAGCACGACCTTGCGCGCATAGTCGCGCTCCGTGACGATTCCGGCGATGCTGTCGCCGTCCGTGACGACCAGCGCGCCGATGCCCTTTTCAGCCATCAGCTTGATCGCGTCGTAGACTGAGTCGTCGGCCCCGACAGTGAAAACGGTGGTGTTGTTCGGTTTCGTTTTAAGAAGCTGTGCAACGCTTGTCATGGAGCGGCTCCGTTTCGCAGTGCAGCACGCCGGCGCGGCGCGCTGTCGTGAGGGACAGGCCATTCCAGTATAGGCGTGACGCGGCACCGGGGTACTTCGGGAATACCTGTGGCGCGCGCTACGTTTAACTCGGGTAGCGGCGCGCCGCGACGGCGGTTCCGTGCTGTATGCAAGGGCATACGGGTGCGGGATGCCGATTAGCGGTAAACTCCCAGTCCGTACCTTATTCCCGGTTTGATCGGGTTCATGTCAGCACCATTGTCTAACGCCATGCTCACGTCTCACGATCCGTCGCCTGTAGTAGACGGCGCACCCAACGGCGAATGCGTCATTCTCGACGCCACCGCCACGCTTCCCACGCGCTACGGCACGTTCACTTCCTACGTGTTCCGCGTATGCGAGAGCGGCGCCGAACATCTCGCGCTCGTGATGGGCGACGTCGCCAACCAGTCGTCCGTGTTGACGCGCCTGCATTCCGAGTGCCTCACCGGCGACGTGCTCGGCTCGTACCGCTGCGACTGCGGCGAGCAACTCGACCTCGCGCTGCGCTACATCGCGGCGGAAGGCTGCGGCGTGCTGCTGTACCTGCGCGGCCACGAAGGGCGTGGCATCGGCCTGTCGAACAAGATTCGTGCGTATGCGCTGCAGGAGCAGGGGCGCGACACTGTCGAGGCCAATCTCGATCTCGGCTTGCCGGACGACTCGCGCGAATACGACTCGGCCGCGGGCATTCTGCGCACGCTGAAGGTCACGTCGGTGCGCCTGATGAGCAACAATCCGGAGAAGTTCGACACGCTGTCCAAGCACGGCATTCCGGTGTGCGAGCGGGTCGCGCTGGCGATTCCGATGCGCGAGGAAAACGAGCGTTATATCCGTACGAAGCAGGTCAAGTTCGGTCATTACTTCGATGAGAACGAATGAGCCACGCTTATGCACCGGCCGCCGTGTGTGAACGGCAGCCGGCGTTGTAGCGGCGGATTCGTCGATATCTTGCGCCCGGCATGCCGGGCGCTTTGCTTTGTGCCTTCGATATATCGAAGTGCGGCGGATCAGAACAGGCTGAAGTCGTCGTTGCTGTCGGGAATTGCGTTGAGCACGTCCCGCAGCGCGCGCCAGCCCAGCCATCCCACGAGACTTGCCGATATCGCCAGCCAGCGCCGCGCGCGCATGCTTATGCGCGTCGACTGCGTTCGATGTTGAGATGCGACCTTGCGTGCATCGATCGATGCGCGTAGCAAAGGGCAGGTATGCATGCGGTCTCTCCTCTTTAGCGAGCGGTGCCGTCGGCAGTTGCCGCAGCAGCGGCCACGCGCGGCAGAATCGCCGCCAATACTTCGGCTAGCGTCGTCGCGCCGAAACGCCGCTCGCCGATGTCCGCTTCGACGTCGATACGACCCGCGTTGTGCGCGTCGTAGAGATCGGTGATCAAACGCGCGTGATGTTCGCCGAGCCCCGCGCCTTGCAGCACCGTGGCCCATTCGCCGCGTGGCACTTCGCGTGCCACGACCGCACGGCCCGCCAGTTCGCTAATCGTGCGCGCCACGTCCAATGCGCTGACGCGCTCATCGCTTTCGATGCTCACGACACGCGGTGAGACCGGCTGCACGCTGTCGTCGAGCAACAACTCGGCGGCCAGCAGGCCCACGTCCTGTGCGGCGACGGTCGGAAAGCGCTTGCTCAACGGATGATGCAGACTCGGCAGCGCGCCTCTCGCGAGCGCGATCGGCAGCACGCGAGCCCAGTTGTGCATGTGTTCGGCGGCGCGCAGAAACATCAACTGCGAGTCCACCGTTCGCAGTTGCGTTTCAAGCTCGTGAAACAGCGTGGTGATGCCCGTGCCGGCCGCATGTTCCGCGCCGTAGTCGGAGAGCGCGAGAATGCGGGAGGGCGGGTTGGCGCGCAATGCCGCCATGCTCACGTCGATCGTGCGCCGCATCGCCTGTGCGGGATCGGCGTGTCCGCGCGGCACTGGACATAGCAGTTGCACGGCATGCGCGCCTTCGATTGCGCGCGCCACCATCTCGGCGTCGAGCAGATCGGCGACGGCGATCTCGCAGCCGATCCCGGCGAGGAATTCGCCCTGTTTTTTATCGCGGACCACCGCACGCACGTTGCGGCCCGCCCGGCGCAATGCCGCCGCGCTCACTGTGCCGACATTGCCGGCTGCTCCAAAAATCACGAACACGTTGCGCTCCTTGTTGGCTCGGTATGGCCTCATCTTAGGGGCGCAGCGATCACGGGGCGCGCGGGCACGGATCGCGCCGCGCAGATTCGGATGACGGTTTTATCCGCCGCGGCGCCGCAGCAGGAGCGATGAAACACGTAGAGTCGAGCGAAGCCGCAAAAAACGCCGCACAATGTACTCACATTGGCCGCCGTCCACGAGGGAAGCAATGAATGCAGTGACACCGATACCTGTACTGCAACCGCAGCCGCATAGCGGTTCCCGCGTCGTGTTGCGTTCGAGCAGGCTGCTCGGCTGGCAAGGCTTCGGCGCGGAACTGGTCAACGTGTCGGCCGGGCTGCACCGTATTCCCGCGTTCAAATTTCACCGGGTGGGCGTGCATGTCGGCGCGCCCGTCAAGGCACGCTGCCTGTGCAACGAGCGCCGCTACTCGCGAATCCAGGCGCATGGCGATGCCGACGTGATTCCCGCCGGACTCGACGGGCAGTGGAGCGATGAAGCCGCCTGCACGATTTTCAGCGTGTGGATCAGCGAGGCGTTCGCGCAGCGGACCGTCGAGCAACTGTCGCTGAAATCGAGCGGCGCGCAACTGCGCCCGCAATTCCAACTGCGCGATCCGCGCTTTCAGCATCTCGCCTGGGCGTTGCGCGCCGAACTCGAAGCGGACGAGGCATCCGATCCGCTTTACGCCGAAAGCCTGTGTACGGCGATGGTGGTGCGACTGATCGGCGGTGCGCCGACGCTCGATAACAAGCGGCGCACGCTCGCGCCGAAAACGGCCGCGCGCGTGATCGAGTTCATCGAAACGAATCTGGACCAGCGTCTCACGCTGACCGAGCTGGCCGCGCTCGCCGAGTTGAGCGTGCCGCATTTCAAGGTGTTGTTTCGCGAGACGCTCGGCGTGCCGGTGCATCAATACGTGGTGCAGCGGCGCGTGGAGCGCGCGCGGACGCTGCTGCTGCAAGGCAAGCTCAACGCGAGTCAGATCGCGCTCGATACGGGCTTCGCGCATCAGAGTCACATGGCGCATTGGATGGGCCGCTTGCTGGGTGTGACGCCGCGCGAGCTGATCAGGTCGAGTGCGAATGCAGGCAACATTGTCGAGTTCGATTCGAGCAATTCTCGCCGCATTGCTACACCGCGCTAGACCCTCGAATGGCGCCATGCGCGCGGCCTCACTGAATCGAGGCCGCACACCTGCAAGCTATAGCGCAAACCGTAGTGCAGGCCAGCGATCACCCCGGCGCCGCGCCCGTCAACTGCGAATAGATGTCATGCGACAGTTGCAGCAACTGCTTGCGTTCGATTCCGCCCGACACTGCATAGCCGAAGTCGCCGTCGATCCAGTAGAACACGTTCACCGGGCCGTCCTGATACAGCTTGAACGCAGTTGTGTTCGAGTTCTGCTGGCGACGCGAAATGCACAGCGTGACGCGCTCGCCGTTCGGCCCGCGATACATGAACTGCGCGGTGGGTCCGTCGGCACCGGGCAGCAGGCGGCCGCCCGAGAGATTGAAGCCGCTCTTCGAGAGAATCGGCGGATGCACGTTGGTGCCGAGCCGGTTCGAGAGCCACTGCACGAAATCCTGTTCGTGATCATCGGTGCTCATCTCGGTCGGCCGGTCGACGGCGGGCATGTAGACCACATGCGCCACCGCCGCTTGCCGAGCGAACATTTCCGAGCTGTCCGCACTGACAGGGCGCGTGTCCGAGTGGCCGCCCGCGACCGGCGCGATCACGTCCTGTCCCATATGCGTGCCCACGCCGATGCCCACGCCCATCATCACCAGCGCCGCCGCCATTCCGGCGAACTGCGGCCAGTTGGCGGCAATCCGCCAGCGGCGCGGCGCGGGTGCCTGCAGGCGCTTCGGCACGGGCTCGCTCAGCACGCGGTCGTAGCGCTCATGGAACATGTTGTTCAGCGAAAAATAATCGCTGACGCGCGCGGCCAGTTCGGGGTTCTGTTCGAGCGCGCGCTCCACATCGGCACGGCGTTCGTCGGACAGCGTGCCGTCCACGTACGCATGCAGGTCTTCTTCGCCGATCGGCATCGTTTGGTCGCTCATCGCACCACCTGTAATTTTGCACCGGGCTGCGTGCCCGCCATCAACGCCCGCAAGCGTTCGCGTCCGCGCGACAGCCGCGACATCACCGTGCCGAGCGGAATGTTCAGCGCGAGCGCCACGTCGGCATAGCTCATTTCCTCGAGGCCCACCAGCAGCACGACTTCGCGCTGCTCCATGGGCAGGCGCTGCAGCGCGTAGTCGAGGTCGCGCATTTCCAGCGAGCGGGTCTGCTCGGAGGGCACGGCGAATTCGCTTTCGTGCACGCTTTCGTCGTCGACCGCCACGTGGACGGCGCGCGCCGAAGCCTTGCGCGCCTGATTGGCGAACACGTTGTGCATGATCGTAAATAGCCACGCGCGCAGGTCGGTGCCCGGCTGGAACATGCCGGTGCGGCCGAGCGCGCGCTCGAGCGTGTCCTGCACCAGATCGTCGGCGAGGTCGCGATTGTTGATCAACGCTCGCGCATAGCGCCGCAAACGCGGCACATGCTCCATCAACTCGTCACGGACATCCATTTTGTATCCCGATCGTGGGGTTTTTCGCGGGCAAGAAGGTGTTCTCCTGCCGAGCGAAAACACGCATTTGAGATGCGAACACACGTGCGCGCACTTTATTCCGCCGTGGTGTCTGAGATCGTGAAATACGTGTGGCGGTCATCGCATGGTCATCGCGTCGGCGGCGCGCATCAGGCCGTGCGTGCGGGCGTCGCCGGCGACCACGAAACGCTGCCGCTGCGCGGTCCACAACAACAGCCGAATCTCGCCGATGCGTCTCGCGGACCACTGCGTCTGCGCCGGCGCGAATAGCGCCAGAGCCGACAGCAGCACCACCGGTTGGTTGTCGCCGTTCAGATAGATGAATTCGCTGACCCGCTGAAGCGGACCCAGCGCCACCACTCTTTGGTCCACGAGCCGCAACCCGATTGCCGAAAGATTCGGCGCGGACGGATCGACGCGCGTCGGCGACGCAGCGGAAACTTGCCCGGCGGCGCTTTCGGCCAGTGCCATCACCGCGGCGTTATTCAGCGCCTGGGCGGACACCTGGGTCGCGGCGAGCCAGCCGCTTGCCACGGCCAGCGTCAGCGCGAGCGCCGCCAGCGTGTTGACCACCTTGCGGGTGCGTTTTCCCGTGTTGATGCGCTCGAACACGCGGCGCCACCCTTTGACGCGGCCCGGCACGGGTTCGTCAGTTGTTTGAAAAGCCTGCTGAATCTGCGCGTTCAGCCTGCCGTAAAACGCCACCCGGCGCGCCTCCGCCGGATCCTTGCCCAGATAGTCCCGCAGGAATGCCGCGCGCTCCGGCGTCAGCGTGCCGTCGGCGTAGGCCTGAATGTCCGCTTCGGAAAGCGGCGAATCGGAAGGGGCGTCAGTGGTCATGATGTCGGCGTGCGTGGGAGTTCGGCTAGCGAAGGGGCGAACACGCACACACCCAAGTTTATTCCATATGTTCGCACGCCAATTTCAACGCCGCAGGGCTGGCGCAAGCGCACTTTCATGCAGCCCTCACCGCGCCGCCGAAGCGCGAGCTAACCCGATTGCGCGCCGGTTTATTCCCGCTTCCGGATATGTTTTTTCTGACGCTTCGAGGCAGGAATAAAAGCCGCGGACCTGTGGTTCTCCTTCATGCAAACCCGCACAAAACTCACTGGAGTTCATCATGAAGAAGATCGTTTTTGCCGCATTGTCCGTTGCCGTTCTCGCCGCCTCGTCGAGCGCTTTCGCGCAAGGCAAGACGCGTGCTGAGGTGTACCAGGAATTGATCCAGGCCGAGCAGAACGGCCTGAATTACGTCACCGATGCATCGTATCCCGACGTGAGCCCGGTGTTCGCGCAGCAGGTCGCCCAGCATAAGGAAGCGCTCGCCAAAGAAGCGGCGGCCGCTAACCGTGTTGCGAGCCAGGACGCGCAGGCAGGCAGCGTCAATTGAAGTGCCGATACCCGGCGCGCAACTGGAACGGGCGCGCCGGAGATCGAATGGAATAGATCGCTGCATCGCGTGTTAGCCCGGTAAGCGCATCTATCCGAAAGAGGAGTTTCCGTGGCAAAACCATCCGTTCCCAATCCGGGGCCTGTCTGCGTGCCTTGCCGACTCGCCGCGATCGGCGCAGCCGTGCTGGTGCTCGCCGGCGGCTTCGCCTACACGGCAGGCTGGCTGACGCCGGCGCGTCTGAGCGCAGCGCGTTTCATCGACACATTCGAAGCCGTGGCCGGCCAGCCGCATCCCGGTTATCGGCGCAATCATGCCAAGGGCCTGTGTATCGAGGGCTATTTCGACAGTAACGGCGATGGCGCGGCGCTGTCCAGCGCGGCGGTGTTCGCGCCCGGCCGCACGCCGGTCACGGGCCGCTTCGCGGTGCCCGGCGGCAACCCGTCCGCGCCGGATACCAGTTCGCCCGTGCGCAGCCTCGCATTGTTGTTCCAGTTGCAAAACGGCGAGCAGTGGCGCACCGGGATGAATTCGACGCCCGTTTTCGCGGTGCACACGCCCGAGCAGTTCTATCAGCAACTGAGTGCCGCGAAGCCCGATCCGGCGACCGGCAAACCGGACCCCGCCAGACTCAAGGCGTTTTACGCCGCGAATCCCGAGACCCAGCCATTTCAGGCGTGGGTGAAGGCGCATCCGCCATCGTCGAGTCTGGCGAATGCCGCGTACTACAGCATCAACGCATTCCGTTTCACCGACGGCGCCGGCAATACGCGCGCGGTGCGCTGGGCGATGGTGCCCGAGACGCCCTACGCGCCGATCACGGACGCCGAAAAAGCCGAGAAGAATTTCCTCGAAGCCGACCTCGATCAGCGCCTGCAAAATGGACCTCTGCACTGGCATCTGATCCTGACCGTCGCGAAGCCCGGCGATCCCACGAGCGACGCCACGCTGCAATGGCCCGACGATCGTCAACATATCGACGCAGGCACGCTCGTGATCGATCACACGACGTCGCAGGCCAACGGCACGTGCCGCGACGTCAACTTCGATCCGACGATCCTGCCGGCCGGCATCAAGCCATCGGACGATCCTTTGCTGGCCGCGCGTTCGGCCGCCTATGCGCTGTCATACAAGCGCCGCACACGCGAGGAAGCCTTGCATCCCGCGGTTCACCAAGCCCAGACAAACGGAGATCACTCATGAGGCCGACGCGCACCCATTTCAGTCCGCTCGCGCGCCTGTTGCATTGGACGATGGCGCCCCTGATCATCGCGATGCTGTTCATCGGCGTGGGCATGGTCGCCACCGTTTCGCGCGCGCACGACACGCTGATCGCGATTCACAGGCCGCTCGGCATTGCGTTGCTGCTGCTGGTGGTGCTGCGCGTGAGCGTGCGCATCACACGCGGCAGCCCGCCGTTGCCCGACGACATGCCCACGCCGCAGCGGTTCGCGGCGAAGGCCTCGCATCTGGTGCTGTATGTGTTGATGGCGGCAATGCCGTTGATCGGCTGGGCGATGCTGTCCGCCGCGGGTTATCCGGTCACGCTCTATGGCCCGCTGCATTTGCCGCCGATCGCGCCGCATAACGTCGAGTTGTTCGCGTTGCTGCGCGCGTTGCACACGTGGCTCGCGTTCGCCTTGTTCGCCACCGTGCTGATGCATCTCGCGGCCGCGTTGTTTCATGGGCTGATCCGACGCGACGGCGTGTTTTCGAGCATGGCGCGCGGCGAGCGTTAGTTCTTTAGCGCTTCACGCGTTCCGAACGCGGATCGTAAGGCGCCTTCAGATGCAGCGTTGCCGGCAGCAGCTCGCCGGCGACGTCGATTGCATAGCTGCCGCTGTTCAGATAGGCGGTGTTCGCTACGCCGTCGGGATTGTTCACATAGCCCATCGCCACCGGACAGCCGAGCGTGTGGCCGAACGCCGCCGAACTCACGAAGCCCACCGGCTTACCGTCGCGCAGAATCGCTTCGCCGCCCCATAGCATGCGATCCGTGGCGCCGTCGACGGTCAGCACGACCATGCGGCGGCGCAGCGGTTCGGCGCGCAATTTCAGCAGCGCGTCGCGGCCGCGAAACGCAATGTCCTTGTCGAGCTTGCACGCGAACGACAGGCCCGCTTCGAACGGGTTCGTATCCGGCGTGAGTTCGCGGCCCCATGCACGATAGCCTTTCTCGATGCGCAAGGAGTCGATCGCGTAGTAACCCGCGTTGACGAGGCCGAACGCTTGACCCGCTGCGTGCAGCGTCTCGTACACGCCGACCGCGAATTCCACCGGCACGTACAGTTCCCAGCCGAGTTCGCCGACGTAGGTGAGGCGAGTGGCCCGTACCGTCGCATAGCCGAGATCGACCTCGCGGCTTTGGCCGAATGCGAATGCTTCGTTGCTCCAATGCGCTTTCGACACGCTTTGCAGCAGTTCGCGCGAACGCGGGCCCATCACGGCGAGCACCGCATATTGGCCGGTCACGTCGACGAGCGTGCAGTGCCTGTCGTGCGGAATCAATTTTTCGATGCTGTCGAAATCACGCGTGGTTTGCGCGGTGCCGGTGACGAGCAGGTATTGATCGTCCGCGAGGCGCGTGAGTGTGAAGTCCGATTCGTAGCCGCCGCGCTCATTGAGCATGCCGGTGTATACCGTGGTGCCGGTCGGCACATCCACGTCGTTGGCGACGATGCCTTGCAGCACGCTTTGCGCGTCGCGTCCCTTGACAAGAAATTTGGAGAACGACGTCATGTCGAACAGCGCGACGCCTTCACGGCACGCGCGGTGTTCGGCGCCGCTCCAGGGCAGCCAGTTCTGCTGGCCGAATGCGTACTCGATCTTTGCCTCGTCAGGCGAAGGCGCAAAAAAGTTGGCGCGCTCCCAGCCCATCTTGCTGCCGAAACACGCGCCTTCGTCACGCAGCAGCGAATACAGCGGCGAACGGCGAAACGGTCGCGCGCTATCGAGTTCGCGATTCGGCCACGGCATCGCGTAATGCAGGCCGAGCGTTTCCTTCACGCGGTCGTGCAGCCATGTGTCGTTGCCGTTGAAGCGCGCGAAGCGGCGAATGTCGACCGGCCACAGATCCATAGTCGGCTCGCCCGCCACGATCCATTCCGCGAGCGCCATGCCGGCGCCGCCCGCCGACGCGATCCCCATTGAATTGAAACCCGCGCCGACGAAAAAGCGTCGCAGTTCGGGCGCTTCGCCCAGCATGAAGTTGTTGTCCGGCGTGAACGATTCGGGGCCGTTATAGAACTGCTTCACCTGAGCCGTTTCGAGCGCGGGGACGCGCTGCAGGGCATTTTCCATCAGGATTTCGAACTGATCCCAATCGTCCGGCAGCAGTTGAAACTCGAAATTCTCCGGGATGCCGTTCATGCCCCAAGGCTTCGCATCCGGCTCGAAGCCGCCCATCACGAGACCGCCCACTTCCTCCTTGAAGTAGATGAAACCGTCCGGGTCGCGCATCACCGGCAGGTCCGGATGCACGCCGGCAATCCGTTCCGTGACGATGTAGTAGTGCTCGGCCGAATGCAGCGGCACGGTCACGCCGCACAAGCGCCCGACGGCCTTGGCCCACTGACCCGCGCAATTCACGACGATGTCCGCGCCGAGCGTGCCTTCTTCGCCGTCCTTGTTGCGCCACGCGAGGCCGCTGACTTCGCGCGCGCCGCTCGCCTGGCCGTCCTGCGCAGCGCGCGCGTGGATCGCCGTCACACGGGTGTTCTCGACGATGCGCGCGCCGCGCTGGCGGGCGCCGCGGGCGAGCGCCTGGGTCAGATCGGTGGGATTCGCCTTGCCGTCGCCGGGCAGCCAGACGGCGCCGAGCAGGTCGTCGGTGCGCATGACCGGCCACAGATCGCCCGCTTCGCGCGGGCTGATCACGTCGCAGGCCACGCCGTAGGCGCGCGCGACGGCGGCGGTGCGTTTGAGTTGCGTCATCCGCTCGGCCGTGCGGGCCACCGAGAGCGAGCCGCATTGCTTCCAGCCGGTGGCGAGGCCGGTGTCGGCTTCGAGTTCGGCATAGAGCGCGGTCGAGTAGCGGATCAGCTTCGTCATGCTCTCCTGGGCGCGCAACTGGCCGACGAGCCCGGCCGCATGCCACGTCGTGCCGCACGATAGTTGGCCCTGTTCGAGCAGCACCACATCGGTCCAACCCAGCTTCGTCAGATGGTAGGCGACCGAGCAGCCGATGATCCCGCCGCCGACTATGACGACGCGAGCGTGAGTGGGAATGGATGTGGACATGTGTGGAAATATGTGGATGAAATGCGCTTAGGTTGCCGCAAAAAGACACGAAATGCAACGAGCGTGCAGCCTTGTTGTGATTGCGACGGCGTCATGCGGCGGTCATATGAACCTGTTTTACACGAAAGTCGTTGGCGTCGCGGGCTTGTTTCAGAAGAAGAACAGGAGAAAGCCAGCCGCGATCACCATGAAAATGTGGTTTTAGTTGGTAACGTGTGGCTATCCAGTCCGCCAGATCGTGACTTTTGCTAGACTCCGGTGAACCGTCACCGCTTAATCCTCATGTTCTCCAACCAGCGCCAAGCCGAAATCCTGCGACTCGTCCGCGAGCAGCGCACCTGCACGATCACCGATCTCGCCGGCCGTTTCGACGTGTCCGACGAGACCATCCGCCGCAATATCAAGCCGTTGATCGCCGACGGCCTGCTGGTCAAGGTCCACGGCGGCATCATGCTGCCCGAGCGTCTCGACGAGCCGCCGTTCCAGCGGCGCATGACGGCGAGCCTCGAGGGCAAGCGGGCCATCGGCGCGCGCATCGGCGAACTGGTGCGGGACGGCGATTCGCTGATCCTGGAGGGCGGCACGACGTGTCTGCATATCGCGCAGGCGCTCGCCGTCCGCTCTCGGCTCACGGTGGTGACCAATTCCATCGAGGTCGCGCGCGTGCTGGCGCCGCGCAATGGCAACCGGGTGTTCGTCGCGGGCGGCGAGTTGCGGCCGGACGACTGCGCCGCGGTGGGCGACAGCGTGCTGGCTTTCCTGCGCCAGTTCCACGTGCGCTACGCGATCGTCTCGGTCACCGCGATCGACACGCAGGGACGTTTCATGGACGCTCTGCCCGCCGACGTCGCGTTTTCGCTGGCGGCCTTCGCTCAGGCCGAACGGCGCGTGGTCGCGGCGGATCACGCGAAATTCGGCCACAGCGCGCTGGTGCATGCGTTCGGCGCGGACGCCGTCGATTTGCTGGTGACGGACGAGCCCCCCGCGCCCGCGCTCGCTCAAGTGTTCGCGGCGGCCAAGGTGGATGTGCAGGTGGGCACACAGCCAATTTCGTCCAACGCGTAAAATGGCCGGTTACCACAGGCAATCGATGCCGCACAGACATTCACCGGCCCGCGCCATCCGCGCTCTGTCGAGCTGATTCTGTCCGCGCGCTTGCCCAAGCCGGCTTGAATAGGATTGGACGCTGATGTCGTCAGTTTTCTTTGATCGGGAACGGATTGCCGAATGGCTGGGGGACCACACCGTCGCCAAGGCGCGCTCGGTCGGCCCTGTCGCCAACGTGAAATGGCACGGCGCCACGCTCAGCGGCGACGTGCAGGGCACCCGGCCGATACCCTACAAAACGCGGGTGCGGTTTCGCACCGATGGCGGCTCGCCTTGGGCGCAGGGCGACTGCACGTGTCCGGTCGGCCGCAACTGCAAGCACGTCGCCGCGCTGCTGCTCGCCGAGCTCGACTACCACGACGAGATGGACCACATCACGCATGTCGAACTGGACGACGGCGAGACCGCGCGCGACCTGCCGCCGAAGCCGATGGCGCACATGGGACAGCCGTCAGGCGTGCGGCCCGAACTGGTCAGCTGGCTCGAACGTTTTCGCGCCCGCGCCGAGGCTGCGGACGCCGACGCCCACAAGGCGAGCGCGCCGCGCACCCAGACGCTCGCTTACCGGCTGAACTGGTCCAACTTCCACATGCGCCACGAGGTGGTGCTGTACCGCGCGCGCTGCAATCCGGATGGCGCGGTTGTCGAAGTGGACGAACCTTGGGGCAATGTCGAGACAGCGCTGCTCAAGCAGCCGAAATTCGTCTCCGACGAAGATCTGTCGATCCTGCGCGGCCTGTGGCTCGGCCGCTCCCGTGAGGACTTCGGCCAGTTCATCCTGCGCGGCACGAGCGGCGCGGAGATGCTGCAGAAACTGATCGCGACGGGGCGGCTCTTCGTCGACTTCAATCCCGCGCCCGGCCAAACGGGACCGACCGCGCTCTCACGCGGCGCCGACCGGCCCGGCCGGATCGAATGGGAGCCGCTCGCCGACGAGCGTCTGCGGCCCGTGTTGTGCACCGAGCCGCGCGCCAGCATGGTTTTGCCCACCGAGCCGGTTTGGTACGTGGACGGCGTCGCGAATGAGGCGGGCATCGTCCAGTCGTCGCTGCCGTTCCAGCAGTTGCCCGATTACCTCGCCATGCCGCCGATCTCGCTCGCCGAAGCGCCGCTGGTCGCCTCGGTGCTGCGCGAGATCGCGCCCGAGTTGCCGCTGCCGCCCACGCACGACGCGTCGGCGATTCGCGTGATCGACGTCGAGCCCGTGCCGGTGCTCTCGCTCAACAGTCATGCGCTGCCGTCGTCGGCGAGCAAGGCGGGACTGCGTCAATCCGGAGCGGTCGAACTGGCCGGCGTGAGTTTCGATTACGACGGCGTGAGCATCAACGTGGATAGCAGCGTGACGCTCGTGCCGATGCCGGGCGGCGACGTCATTCATATACGCCGCCGCTACGAGGCCGAGAAAAAGCGCCTGCTCGAACTGCGCAAGACCGGTTTGCAGAAGGTGCCGACGAGCCGGGTCTACGCATCGCGCCTGCTGCCCGACACCATGCTCGGCCTGCCCGACGCCGAGGCGTGGTCCGCGTTCGTCAACGACGCCGTGCCGGACCTCGTGAGCAAAGGCTGGCGCGTGACGATGGCGCCGGAGTTCCGCTACAACGTCATCGAGATCGACGCGATCGAAGGCACCGCGCATCAGGCCGGCGACGGCTGGTTCGATCTGGAGATGGGCATCCGCATCGGCGAGCGCAACGTGCGGCTCGAACCGCTGCTCGCCGACCTGTTCCGGCGCGACCGGCGCTGGCTGAGCGGCGCGCTCGAATCCATCGCCGACGACGAGCCGATCGAGTTGAAGACCGAGGAGAGCAAGCGTCTGCGCTTGCGCGCCGACCGTCTGAAGCCGGTAGTGCGCGTACTCGTCGATCTGTTCGACGCGCTCGGCGGCTCGCTCGCGGACGGTGCGCCGCTACGTGTGGCATCCGTCGACGCCGGTCGACTCGAGGCGTTGAACGGCACGGGCCGTTGGCAATTCCGCGGCGAAGATTCGATCCGGCAACTCGCGCAGCGTCTGCAAGCCGGGCCCGGACTGCGCGAGGTGCCGGTGCCGCGCGGCCTGAAGGCCGAACTGCGGACCTATCAGCACCAAGGCCTGAACTGGATGCAGTTTTTGCGCGAGCAGAACCTCGCCGGCGTGCTCGCCGACGACATGGGTCTGGGCAAGACCGTGCAGACGCTCGCGCATATCCTCGCGGAAAAAGAAGCGGGGCGTCTGACGCGGCCGGCGCTGATCGTTGTGCCGACCACGCTCGTGCACAACTGGCGCGAGGAAGCGCGCCGCTTCGCGCCCGAACTGAAAGTGCTGGTGCTCAACGGTCCGCAGCGCAAGGAGCGCTTCGAGCAGATCGCCGAACACGAACTGATTCTGACCACGTACGCGCTGCTGTGGCGCGATCAGAAGGTGCTCGCCGAGCATGACTACCACTTGCTAATTCTCGACGAAGCGCAGTACGTGAAGAACGCAACCACCAAAGCCGCGCAGGCGATTCGCGGGCTGCGCGCGTCGCATCGGCTGTGTTTGACGGGCACGCCGCTGGAGAATCATCTCGGCGAGCTGTGGTCGCAGTTCGATTTTCTGTTGCCGGGCTTTCTCGGCAGCCAGAAAGACTTCACCAAACGCTGGCGCAATCCGATCGAGAAGAACGGCGACGGCGTGCGCCGCGCGTTGCTGGCGCGCCGCATCCGGCCGTTCATGCTGCGCCGTCGCAAGGACGAGGTCGCCAAGGAGCTGCCGGCCAAGACCACGATCATGTGCTCGGTGGATCTGGAAGGCGCGCAGCGCGATCTCTACGAAACCGTGCGCACGGCGATGCAGGAGAAAGTGCGCGCCGCCGTCAGCGCGCAAGGTCTCGCGCGCAGCCACATCATCGTGCTCGACGCGTTGCTGAAGCTGCGCCAGGTGTGCTGCGATCCGCGGCTCGTGAGGACACTCAAGGCGGCCGGTGAAGCAGGCGATAAGCGCGACAAGACGGACAGGGCCGAGAAGGGCGCGCGCGCCATGCGTTCGGCCAAGCTCGACCTGCTCCTGTCGATGCTGCCGGAACTCATCGAAGAAGGGCGCCGCGTGTTGCTGTTCTCGCAGTTCACCGGCATGTTGTCGCTGATCGCCGAGGCGCTCGAAGAAGCCGCGATTCCCTATGTGCTGCTCACCGGCGACACGACGGATCGCGTCACGCCGGTCGAGCGTTTTCAGCAGGGCGAGGTGCCGCTGTTCCTGATCAGCCTGAAGGCGGGCGGCGTCGGCCTGAACCTGACCGCCGCCGACACGGTGATCCACTACGACCCGTGGTGGAACCCGGCGGCAGAGAATCAGGCGACCGATCGCGCGCATCGGCTCGGGCAGGACAAGCCCGTGTTCGTCTACAAGCTGATTGCGGCGGGCAGCATCGAAGAAAAGATCGTGGAGTTGCAGGAGCAGAAGGCTGGGCTCGCCGACAGCATTCTTTCCGAAGACGCCGCCGGCGCCGCCAAGTTCTCGGACGACGATCTTGATGCGCTATTTGCGCCGATGCCTGAGATGGAAGGCGGTAGATAAGGCGCGTTGCGTCAGCGTTGGCTCTGCGGGATAAAACATTCGCGACCGTCCCGGTCGCGATTTCATTTAGGCATGTCATTCGCGCCGAACCTCGTGGTACACACCAAGCATCCTATTCGCGCAGGCCAGGGGTGCCTGCGCGAGCTAAATGTTTTATTCAACGCTCACTGCGGCGATACGACTCATCCGTGTAACGGAATAAAAACCGGCGAATCCATTGGAGTGGCGTTGCGCGTGTCCTAGAATGAATTCGCGGCCTCGAAGCAATCACTGATCGAATATGAAAAACGCATAATAAATTTTCATGTAGTCAGGATTCCTATGATCGTCGAATGGCATCGGTATTTCATGAAAAATGGAGAAGAACGATGAAAAACATGATCACGGTCACGCGCTTCGTATTGCTGTCACTGCTGATGGCAGGAGCCAACGTGGCATGGGCCGGCCAATTCAGTGTGCAATGCGCCTATTCCCATACGCTGCCTGATGATTCAATCGTCCGTTACGGACTCCCCGGCTTCGCGATGCAACACGACTTCTTCGGCAACACGAAGACGGATGCCTATACCGAGCTGGCCGCGCTGCAAGCCAACAAGGTCACGACCTGCAATAGCGCGGCGGACATATCTGCGTATTGGGCACCGCAATTGAAGCGGGCTACCGGCATCGTGGTCCCGGATTTTCAGAAGACCTACTACAAGAATGGTTCGGCGAGCCAACCTCTCACGGCAATCCCTCAAGGCCTGGAGATGCTGGCAGGCAACCATCATGGGACGGGTCCCAGTGCACCCATTTCGTTCTTCTGCGCTAACGTCGGGTATACGCAAAACGCGCCAACCAGTTGCCCCGTTGTCAATGGCAATGCGCAGCTCAACATCGTCGTATGGTTTCCGGACTGTTGGGATGGTGTGAACATCAAGCCGGATTTTTCCGCTGGCGTCCAGAATATGGCCTACAACAACGCCGGTGTTTGCCCGCCGGGATATCCGGTGAAAATCCAGCAGTTGAACATGAACATACAGTACACATTGGGCAATAACGGCGACCTGACGGATGCGCAATTGTCCATGGACCCGATCATGGTGAACGGTGTGTTGACGCCGCAGTGGGGCAGCTTGTACACGGCCCATGCCGACTTCATCAATGGGTGGAAGCCCGACAGCCTGCAATATGCGACCGACAACTGCTCGAACACCGACAACGCGTGCGGCTACAACATTCCCACCTACTATTCGAAGGCGATCGCGGATACATGGCTGGACTCGGCCGGTACGCCTCACAACGGCGATCAGACGCTGCGCGTGGGTCCGGGCGACATCATCTTCCTGAAATTCCCGACGCCGACGAATACGACTGACTATCCGTGGACAAGCGCGAATTTGCAGACCCAAGGCCACAACACAACGAACTCGACAGCCGAGTATTTGAACTTGTATGCGGGCACGACTTCCTGGGACGACGCCAACAATCCACCGAATGCAAGCGCCTGCACGTCTACATCGATCGGCGGGATTTATCTGGATAACGTCGATCAGCTCCGGCTGAACGGAGTGGACAGTTACGTGAAGCAGCAAATTGCGGCTAGTGCGCCAGAGACGGCAATTTGCATCAAAAATAATACGGGTACGGTAGTCGAGTTCAATTCACGCGAGAAGAATATTGGAGTGCCTGCGTTGTATCTGAAATAGAAATTTTCGACATCGGGAGAAGCGAGTTGCCGCCGACTCGCTTATCGTTCATGCGCAAATCGTGCGCATCGTTCCGGATGCTTTGGAATCCAGAGAAATTATCTCGACACGTCGAGCGTGCATGTCGCGCTACGCGATGCTGTGCCCATTCGTGAGCGCGCAAATATCCCTATATCTGATGCTTTCATGTGCTGAAGTGTGACAAATCGTCAAGGAATGTCCTATTCCCGGTGGTGCCGTCAACGCTTTGTCCTGACACTCGTTGAATACGCGGCCGTGAAGCGGTCCGTCAACGCGGTTCGTTAAGCAATCACCGTCCATTACACCCCATCCAGGAGGACGCGCGAACCGCGGCTAGCCACCCACGCGATTTACCCGGATCTTCCCGATGAAAACCTGTTTGTACCGATGCGTTATATCGGGCTTTTCCATGCTGTTTGCGTTGTCGCTGGCCGCGTCGATGGCGGGATGTGCGGTGCCGGCGCCGAGCGCGTCGCCAGCAGGTCAGGCCCATGTTGATGACGCACCGCCGCCCGTGCCCGTGACTGCATCTTCGCCTGCGCCTGTGTCCACTTCGCAAGTCCCTGCCGGCTTCTACCGCGTCAACCCAGGCGACACGCAGATCGGCGTCGCCAAAGCGTTCGGGCGCGAGCTTTCGGCGATCGCGCAGTGGAACCGCTTGTCGCCCGCTGACGGCCTGCTTGTCGGCCAGGTGCTGCGCGTCGCGCCGCCGCTGGGCGTCGGCGCCTCGACCGCAACCGGCGCGCCGTCGAACTCACTCGCGCAAGCGCGCGCGATCTTCGGGGATAGTGCGAGCGAGCCTGCGTCCACAAAGGCACGACTCGCGTGGCCGGTGAGCGGCCCCGTGACCGCGCTATTCGTGTCGGGCAAGACGAAGGGGATCGTGATAGGCGGACGTGTCGGCGAACCGGTGCGGGCGGCATCGGGCGGCCGGGTTGTCTACGCGGGCGGGCGGATCGCGGCGTACGGCAAGCTGATCATCATCAAGCACGACGCGCATGTGTTGACCGCTTACGGCAACAACCGCGCGTTGCTCGCCAAGGAAGGCACGGACGTCAAGGCAGGCGACGTGATCGCCGAAATGGGCGCGGACGACAAAGGCCAGGCGTCGCTGCGCTTCGAGGTGCGCGCGGACGGCACTCCTGTCGATCCGCTCAGGTACCTCCCGAAACGCCAGTAACGCGGCGCGCTTGCGGCTTCGCCGCTCATCTGTCATTGACATTGACTTGAACTCGAACGCGACGCGGAGCCTGCCGCATGCAGTGCGCCGCGCGACGTGATGCCTATGAATTTCTATCTACATTGGTTTGGCGCGGGCCGGCGCGCGTCGACAGTCTTGCTGCTCGGCGCGCTGCTCGCGCTGGCCGGATGCGCGCAGCCAGGCGTCGGTCGCGATTCGCTGAGTGGCGACGCTGCCGCCGCCCGCAGCGGTCAAGGTGCAATACAGCACGCGGCGCAAACCGGCATCATCGACGCATCAGACGCCGCGAGTGACGAGCCGCCACGCAATCCAATGGTGAACGACGATGCCGCATCGTCCACACCCGCCTGCGCATGCGGCCATACCTTCCGGCAAACGGGCATGGCGACGTGGTACGGCAAGCAGTTCCACGGACGCCGCACCGCGAGCGGCGAGCGCTACGACATGCACGCGCTCACGGCGGCGCATCGCACCTTGCCGCTGGGCGCCTGCGTACGCGTGACAGCGCTCGGCGGCGCGCGCTCGGTGATCGTTCGCATCAACGATCGCGGTCCGTTCGTGCGTGGACGGATCATCGATCTATCGTATGCCGCCGCACAGGCACTCGGCGTCGGTTCGGCAGGCAATGCGCAGGTCACCCTGGAACGCGTCGCTGCAGCACGCCGCTGTATGGAAGCCGGCGCGTGATGCTGATCGTGATCAAGAAAGAGGGAAGCTCGAACATGTGGCCGATTGATTAAAGGCCGCCGTAATATTCCGGGAACCGCGCCCGACTGTAACAAAACCTCTGCGTATGTAAGTTGTCAATTGCGGGCGCTTCAATTCATACGAATTTCAGCGCAGATGGGCAACGTTTCCATCCCTCGCGGATTACGTCCGACGTAATAACTACCTACTATTAGTTACAAAGGCAGTTCTTTCATCTTGAGGTCGATTTTCTGACCGGCTAGTTTATGTTCACTCGTGCGGCTAGATCCCCGCGAGCGTGTGATGTTTTGAGCGGTGTCGGCCTCCGGATTGAGGCCACGCCGCATTTTTTTGTCCGGATCGCGAGCCCTGCGATTTAACAATCTTTAAACGATTTATTTTGAGACTGTTTCTATACTGACTCGCAAATTGTCAAATCGCCGTGACCTGAATGCGGGACGCGGCCTGAAAGGACAACGGCGAACGGGGCCAAATCACCGTGCGAGCGAGACCAGCCGACCCGAACTACGACCCTTGCGGTCGATACCAATAAATGGCGTCGCATAGCCGGACCGGATAGCGGCTTAATCGCATCCGGAAAACAGCGGCCGTTTTTCGATTATGATGACCTGCCCCCTTCGATACCCGGCGCGATAAAGCCAATCACCCGTCCCAATATCGAGACGGCGGCGGCAGGACCGGACTAGGCGCAAGGCAAAGGGACCATTAGTCGAAAAATGTGCAGCCGAAGATGAAATTGGAAGCCGGATCGTCGGTGCTTACGCCGTCATCCCGGTCATCTGCCGGCTAGCCGGCCACCAGTTACGAAGGATGTCGCGTTGCGGGGTTTTATGAGAATTGCTGTCCTGGATGACGATTCGGCTCAGGCCGACCTTGTTTGCCAAACGCTGTCGGCGGCGGGCCATATCTGTCACGCATACGGTGCGGGCCGCGAACTGGTGCGGCAGTTGCGGCGCCAGACATTCGATCTGCTGGTGCTCGACTGGAATGTGCCCGACATGTCGGGCGAAGAGGTGCTGCGCTGGGTGCGCGAAAGCCTCTCGGAGCGCCTGCCGGTGCTGTTCATGACGAGCCGCGGCCGCGAAACCGACATCACGTCGATTCTCAACACGGGCGCGGACGACTATGTCGTCAAACCGGTGTCCGCCGCGGTCTTGCTGGCGCGCGTCGGCTCACTCTTGCGTCGCGCATACCACCTCAAGCCGCCCGCGGCGAAGGAAGTCTTCGGCGAATTCGAATTCGATCTGGGCGCCAAGCACGTGGTGGTGCGCGGCACAGCGGTGGCCGTCACGCAGAAGGAATTCGAACTCGCGCTCCTGCTGTTCCAGCATCTGAGCCGACCGCTGTCGCGCGCGCATATTCTCGACGTGATCTGGAAGCAGGCGACCGACATTCCGTCGCGCACCATGGACACCCACGTCTCGATGTTGCGCAGCAAGCTCGGTCTACGCCCGGAGCACGGCTATCGTCTGACGCCGATTTACGGTTATGGCTACCGGCTCGAGCGGATCGATTCGTCCGCGCCGCCGGCAGCGGCCGGCGAACGCCCCGAAGCGGGGGAGGCGTGACGTTTTCCGTCGATGGGGCAACGCGCGGCAGCGCGGTTTCGCCGGGCCGCCGCAGCGGCGCATGGCTGGCGGCAGCCGGCCTGCTTGCGATGACCTGTTTCGCGCCGGTGTCGGCGTCCGCGCAATCGTCGCGCGCGCCGAAGCCGCGCGCGAAAGCCGCCACACCGGTATACGTTTCGTATCTGACCCACGAAGGCGACACGCTGTACGACATCGCCGGCCGGTATATGCGCGACCCGAATGATTGGGCCGTGCTGAGCCGCCTGAATCATGTGCCGGCTCCCCGCCGCATGCCGGCCGGCATCGCCTTGCTTCTGCCCGCCGACAAGCTCAAACAGGAACAGGAATCGGCGCGCGTGATCGCGACCAGCGGACCGGCCGAGCACGCGTTCGGCAAGAACCCCTACGTGCCGCTCGCGGAAGGTACGACGCTCGGCGAAGGCGACCGCGTCCGCACCGGGGACAACGGCTTTGTGACACTGGAGCTGCCGGACGGCTCGCATGTCACGGTGGGGCAGAACGGCCTGCTGGATATCGGCACGCTGCGGCGTACCACGCTGACCGGCGCCGGCGATCGCATACTCCAACTGCGCAACGGCGAAGTCGAAAGCCAGGTTACGCACGCGACAAAAAAGGACGACCGCTTCCAGATCCGCTCGCCGTCGGTCGTGGCGGGTGTGCGCGGGACGCGCTTCAAGGTCGCCTACGACGGCGACGCACGAACCACCGCGGTCGAAGTGCTGGATGGCGCAGTCGGCGTCGACCCGGCCGCGCTCGGCGGCCGTGCTTTGGCGCCGCCCGGCGTGCCGCTGCGGGCCTCGGCGCAGCTCGTGAAGGCGCGCTTCGGCAGTGTGACGCGGGCGGGCGGAGCGATCGGCCGACCGGTCGAGTTGCTGCCCGCGCCGGCGCTCACGCAGCCGGCCAGAGTGCAGGATGGCAAGACCGTCGCGTTCGATTTCGTCCCGGCCGATCATGCCGTGGCCTACCGCGTACAAATCGCGCGCGATGCCGACCAGCTCGATCTGATCCGCGATCAGCGCGTGAGCGAGCCGCATGCGGATTTCGGCGACCTGGCCGACGGCACCTATTTCCTACGCATCGCCGCGATCGACGGCAATGGGCTCGAAGGTTTGCCGCAGGTGTACGCGTTCGAACGCCGCCAGCTCGGGCTGGCCGCGTCGGCGACGCAGCGGGCCGGCAGCCGCGACTATGAATTCCGCTGGTTCGTCAGCCGCGCCACGGTCGAGACACGCTTTCGTTTCGTGCTGGCGAGCACGGCCGATCTGCGTCATCCGCTCGTGGATCGCACCGATCTGCCGGGCGGCCAACTGGTCGTGAGCGATCTGCCGGCCGGCGTCTACTACTGGACGATCGTCGCCGAGCAGTTCGAGAACGGCCGCTTCTATGAGAAGAGCAGCGCGGTGCGCTCGTTTACGCTTGCACGCTGACGCTGGTAGATTCACGGGGCTGAGCCGTGCATCAGCCCGCTTCCTGGCTTCGAACCAAGCAACCCTTTGCCGACCACACCTACGCGCCTGAGCCTCGATCCGCGCGCCCGTCTCGGACGGCGCGCCGGCCGCCGCTTCCTGATCGAATGGGTGGGCATCGGCTGTCTCGGCATCGTGGTGATTCTGCTCAGTTCGCTCGGCCGCCTGAGCGCGAGTGTCGATCAACTGGTCTACGACCGTTTTCTGAGCCTGCATGCGCAGCCTTTGCTGCGCGATATCGTGGTGGTCGAAATCGACAACGCGAGCATCGCCCAACTCGGCCGCTGGCCGTGGCCGCGCAGTGTCCACGCCAGGCTGCTCGAACGGATCGCGAGCGCGAAGCCCGCCGCGGTGATCTACGACGTGCTGTTCACCGAGGCCAATCCGCAAGACGCCGAACTCGCCCGCGCCATCGCGCTGAGTCCGACCTATCTGCCGGTGTTGCTTACCGCAGCCGATGACGGCGGCCGCCGCGTCGTGGTCGAACCGGTGGCACCGCTCGCGCACGCGGCGGCGGGGCTCGGCCATATCAATCTCGAAGTCGACAGTGACGGCATCGTACGCAGCGTCGCGCGGTACGAGGGCGACGCCGATTCACGCTGGCCGCAGTTGATGGTGCCGGTCGCCCAGGCGGTGGAGCATGGCTCGCTCCATCTGAACGGCTGGCAACCCAGCCACGCTCTGACTGAAGCCGAAGCCGAAGCCGAAGCCGAAGCCGACGACGGCGGCGAAGGCCGTTTCCTGATCCCATTCGGCCCCAGCGCGCAGAACTACACGAAACTGAGTTTCGCGCGCGTCCTCGCCGGCGACGTGACGCCGGACCAGTTGCGCGGACGCATCGTGCTGATCGGCGTGACCGCGTCGGGCCTGTACGATCGCTTCGCGACGCCGGTGTCCGGCAGACTCGGCCCGCTGCCCGGCGTGTATATCCACGCGAACGTGCTCGATACGCTGCTCACCGGCCGCGAGATCGAGCCGGTCTATCCGTGGATTCTGTTCGCGGTGTCGCTCGCGCCGCTTGCCGCGCTGCTGGCCGGATTTCTTGTGTTGTCGCCGCGCCGTTCGCTGCTGCTGACCGGCGCACTGTGTCTGCTCGCGGCGGCCGGCAGCGCCGCCTTGCTGTACGGCGCGCGGCTCTGGATGTCGCCGGTGCCGGCGATCGTCGGCCTCGTGGCCGTCTATCCGATCTGGAACTGGCGGCGCCTCGAAATGACGATGGCGTATCTGCGCGAAGAACTGCAACGTCTCGCCGACGAACCCCATCTGTTGCCGGAAACGCCGCAGCGCCGCCGCGAGTTCGGCGGCGACGTGCTGGAGCAGCACATGGCGCTGATGGCGCAGGCCGCGCAGCGCGTGCAGGACATGAAGCGTTTCGTGTGGGACAGCCTCGACAGCATGCCCGAGCCGATCCTCGTGAGCGACGTGCGCGGCGTCGTGCTGATCGCGAACCATGCCGCCAAGGCGCATTTCGCGCGGCTCGGCGCGCCGCTCCCCGAAGGCCGTTCGATGCAGGCCGTGCTGGGCGGCCTGACGCTCGTGAAGACGATCGACGGCGACGCGACGTCGGATGCCGAAAACAATCTGCTCGCCCGCACGCACTGGCCGGCGCCGCTCGATCCGGCGCGCCACGAATTCGGCGCGCTGATGGCGCACGGCGTCGAGGTGCGCGACGCCCACGAGCGCGACCACTTGCTGCGCTACGCGAACTGCACCAACGAGCAGGGCGAGACCACTGGCTGGATCGCGGGCCTTGTCGACGTGTCGGCCTTGCATGCGGCCGAGCGTCAGCGGGAAGACGCGTTGCGATTGCTGTCGCACGACATGCGCTCGCCGCAGGCGTCGATTCTCGCGCTGGTGGAGATCGAGCGCGCCCGCAGTGAGCCGGGGCTCGCGCGCGGCTTGCTGGAGCGTATCGAACGCTACGCGCAGCGCGCGCTCACGCTGGCCGACGACTTCGTGCAACTGGCGCGCGCTGAATCGCAAACCTACGTGCTCGAACCGGTGAGCTTGACTGAGTTGCTGATCGACGCGAGCGACGAAGTCTGGCCGCAGGCGCACGCCAAACGCATCGCGCTGCACACGGAGACCGTCGCTGCCGATGCAGCCGACGACGCCCACTGGATCTGCGCCGACCGTTCGCTGATGACGCGTGCGCTCGTCAACATTCTGAACAACGCGGTCAAGTACAGTCCGCCGGATACGCGGATCGTGTGCAGCCTCGCGAGCCTGACGCCGAAGGGCGTGCCGGGCGCGGCCAGGCGCGTGTCGTGCACGATTCGCGACCAGGGCTATGGCATCTCCAAGGAGCAGCAGGCGGGGCTGTTCGAGCGCTTCCGGCGGTTTCACGAAACCGAGCGGCCCGAAGTGGGCGGCGCGGGACTCGGCATGGCCTTCGTCAAGACGGTCGTCACGCGCCACGGCGGAGATGTCGAGGTGGCCAGCGAGCCCGGCCAGGGCACGGCGTTGACGATCTGCCTGCCGGTGCTCGAAGACGCGCAATCCGGCGCCTCCCTCACGCCGCGGACATGACGCATGAACACGCACCTTATCGAAGCGAGAAGATGGTGAAAGCAATCCTGATCTGTGCCGCGCTGGCCGCGGCAAGTCTCACCGGTTGCGCGGGCCTGAGCGCCGACGTGCATACCGCCGACGCCGCGAACGCGGCCGCCGCGCTGCAAGGCGAACGGACCTACACGATCGCGCGCATGCCGTCGCAAGAGGCCAGCGCGGACCATCCGCAGTTCGAAACCTTGTTGATGGACGAGTTGACGAAACAGGGCTTCGTCGAAACGACGGGGCAGCCCGCGCGTTATTTGCTCTCAGTGGCGTACGACACGCGCCCGGCGACAATCGGCGTCGGTGAAAAAGGCTGCACGTCGGGCGACTGTGCCCGACCGCCCGAAACACCGTTCTCGCTGTTCGGCGGCCCTGGGTACCAGCATGCGCTGACGCTGCGGTTTTTCGAGCGCGCGAGCGGACAGGAGGTCTACAAAGTCAGCGCGGTGAGCAGCGACCGCGACGCGGATCCGCTGCATGCCATGCCGACGCTCGTCAAAAGCGCGCTGGCCAGGTTTCCCTTCGATGCACCGCCGGATTGGCGCGTGAAACTGCGCGCCGACGAGTCGAGCGGCGTGCCGGAAGTGATGTCGGTGAAGCCGCTTCAGCAGTAACGCGCGTCGGGATCAATCCGGCGCGTTGCTGTCTTCCGGCCAACGGTTTTCGAACACACAGTCGGCGAGCGGCAGGCGGCTCGCCCAGCGTTCGGTTTCCAGCATCGGCTCGCTATAAAACCGGTCAACGTGGCCCAGGCACAGAATCGCCACGGGGCGCGCGCCCTCGGGCATGTGCAGCAGTCGGCGAACCACGTCGACGTCGAACAGCGACACCCAGCCCATGCCGAGACCTTCGGCGCGCGCGGCCAGCCACATGTTCTGGATCGCGCACGCCACCGACGCGAGGTCCATCTCCGGCAAGGTGCGGCGGCCGAAGATGTGGCGCTCGCGTCCGTCCATCAGCGCCATCACCAGCAGCTCGCCGCAGTCCAGCATGCCTTCCACTTTCAGCTTCATGAACTCTTCGCGGCGTTTGCCGAGCGCGTCGGCGGTGGCGAGGCGTTCGTTCTCCACCGTGTCATGCAAGGCCGTCCGCAGGGCGGGATCGGTAATGCGCGCGATTCGCCACGGCTGCATGAAGCCGACGCTCGGCGCGTGATGCGCCGCGTCGAGCAGGCGCTGCAGCACGGCGGGGTCGACCGGACCGCGCACGAAATGGCGCATGTCGCGGCGTTCGTAAATCGCGCGGTAGACGGCGTCGCGCTCGGAATCGTTAAAAGGCTTCGCCATGGAACAGGGCGGCCGTGAAGGCCGGGTTGGAGGGCCAATAAGCGTGCATGTAAGTCGCCACGATCGACCCGGCGCGATAGACGGCCTCGCCGGGCGCGTCGCCCTGCGGACGGGTAGCTGAACGCAGCGGCGTGAGCGACGTGTTCAGCTTCGAGTAGTGAAACGTGTGGCCGGTCATCGGCCCGTGCAGGCTGTCGATCTGCTGCATGCCGAGCGCGGTGAAGCGCGTTTGCATGGTCGCGTGGCCGGGCAGCAGGCCGAGCATCGGCGTGCTCACGCCGTGCGTGTCGGTGAGCTGGTCGAGCAGATAGAGCATGCCGCCGCATTCGGCGACGAGCGGTTTGCCGGCAGCCGCGTGCGCGCGAATGCTTGCCGCGCTGCGCGTGTTGCTGGCCAGCGCGGTGGTGTGCAGTTCAGGATAGCCGCCCGGAAGATACAGAGCGTCGGCGTGTTCGGGCAGTGCTTCGTCGGCGAGCGGCGAGAAGAAGGTGACTTGCGCGCCGAGTGCTTCCAGCAGCGCGACGTTGGCCGGATAGACGAACGAGAACGCCGCATCGCGTGCAATCGCAATTGTCTTGCCGTCCAGCAGGCGCGGCAGGACGTCCGATAAAGGCGCGCCGAACTCGACCGGCGGCGGCAATTCGGCGAGCGCGGTATGGCCTAAAGTGTCAGCGGCGTGATCCAGCCGTGCGTCGAGATCGTCGATTTCGTCCGCCTGATGCAAGCCGAGGTGACGATCGGGCAACCCGATTTCATCGCTGGCGGCAATGTGCCCGCACCAGCGCAAACCGGGCGGCAACGCTTCTTCCAGCATCTGCGCATGCCGCGCGGAGCCGACGCGATTGGCGAGCACGCCGTAAAACGGCACCTGCGGCCGGAATTGCGCGAGACCGAAGGCGACCGCGCCGAAAGTCTGCGCCATCGCCTTCGCTGAAATCACGGCGAGGACCGGCACGCCGAACGTGGTGGCGAGATCGGCGCTGCTCGGCGTGCCGTCGAACAAACCCATCACGCCTTCGATCAGGATCAGATCGGCTTCGGCGGCCGCTTGCGCGAGCAGCGTGCGGCAGGCGGCTTCGCCCACCATCCATAGATCGAGCGAGAGCACGGGCGCGCCGCTCGCGCGCGCCAGAATCATCGGATCGAGAAAGTCCGGTCCGGTCTTGAAGACGCGCACGCGTCGCCCCAGCCGCCGATGGTAGCGCGCGAGACCCGCGGTGATCGTGGTCTTGCCTTGGCCCGAAGCGGGCGCGCTGATGAACAGGGCGGGGCACGCGGCCATCGCTCAGAACTCCACGCCGCGCTGCGCTTTCACGCCTTGCTCGCGATACGGATGCTTGACGATGCGCATTTCGGTGACGAGGTCGGCGGCTTCGATCAATGCGTCCGGCGCGTGACGGCCGGTCACCACCACGTGCAGCATCGGCGCGCGCGCGTTGATCACCGACAGGACTTCGTCAATCGGCAGGTATTCGTACTTGAGCACGGTGTTCAACTCATCGAGGATCACCATCTGGTAGTCGCCGCTTTCGATCATGCGGCGCGCTTCGTTCCAGCCTTTGCGCGCGGTCGCGATGTCGGCGTCGCGGTTCTGCGTGTTCCAGGTGTAGCCGTCGCCCATCGTGACGAAATCGCAGTTGGCGATCGCGCCGAGAAAGTCGCGTTCCGACGTGTGCAGCGCGCCCTTGATGAACTGCACGACGCCAAGGCGCATGCCGTGGCCCAGCACGCGCACGGCCATGCCGAACGCTGCGGTGGTTTTGCCTTTGCCGGTGCCGGTGTTGACGATCAGCAGACCTTTTTCGACGGTGGCGTTGGCCTGTTTCTTCTCGTGGCCTTCGCGGCGGCGCTCGGTCATGCGTTGATGCGATTCGGGGTCGGTCTTTACCATTTCTGCAGATGTCCGTCTGATATGGGTTTCGGGCCTACAGGCCTTTAAAATCGAGACTCTTGGTTAAAATTGAATGAGTCATGTTGTACTATTATCAATCATATACGACTATTTTGGTGCTTATTTTATTCGGCGGTGCTTAAATCGGTGCTAATATTTTGCCCATAAGCACTGGGAGACCAAGCAATGGGAACTATCACACCGCGCACGACAAAGAGCGGCGTAGTGTACACCGCGCAGATCCGCCTAAAACGGAGCGGAAAGGTTGTGCACAGCGAGTCAAAAACGTTTGAGAGAAAGGCGATCGCTCAGAAGTGGATGACCTCGCGCGAGGCAGAACTTCAGAGGCCGGGCGCATTAAACGCAGGGCCAGATCCTCTGTTGTCGGCTGTGGTCACCAAGTACCTTGCCGAGTCCGCTGGGCCGATGGGGAAGACAAAGCGCCGGGTGCTTGAGATGGTGTCTGCGTCGAAGATCGGCAAGCTGAAGTGCAGCGACGTGACGAGCATTGCGCTGGTTGAATGGGCGAACACACTAGAGTGTGGTCCAGCCACTCGCTTGACCTATATGTCTCATCTATCGCCGGTGTTCAAGGTCGCCCCAGCGGCATGGGGATACCCGTTGGACAAACAGCAGATCGAAGATGCGAGGCTCGTCCTAAAGAAGCTGGGGATAACTGCAAAATCCAAGGAGCGGACACGCCGTCCCACTTTGACAGAGCTGGACGAGATACTCAAATACTTCAGGGCCACAGAAGAGCGCCAACCTGGTGGCGTGCCTATGGTCGCGTTGATTGTCTTCTCGATATTTAGCGGACGCCGGCAGGGCGAAACGTGTCGGATTCTCTGGAGCGACTTGGAGCGCGGCCGCGTGCTTGTGCGGCAAATGAAAGACCCGGAGAAAAAAGCGACCAACAATGTCTACTGCGATCTCACGCCGGAGGCGATGCGCATCATTGAGGCGCAGCCGCGTATGGATGAACGCATTTTTCCGTACAACGCACCGTCGGTTTCGACGATATTCTCACGCGCGTGTAAGGTGATTGGCATCGAGGATCTGACGTTCCATGACCTTCGCCATGAAGCGGCTTCCCGCCTGTTTGAGATGGGTTGGACGATTCCGCACGTCGCGGCCGTCACGGGGCACGTTACTTGGGAAAGCCTTCAGCGATACAGCCACGTCCGGCAGACCGGAGATAAGTACGCCGGTTGGAAGTGGCTTGACTTTGTCACGCAGGCTGCCCAGCCCCCGAAAGATTCGCGTGCTCGCGTACTGCAATTACACGGCGCGAATCCAGATAGGACGCCAAGTCCTCGATATGGACGAACATAGCGGCCTTCTGTGATCGGTCGGCCGTGACGACCGGGAAGCCCAGATCGTTGGCTCGCGCGCGTCGATTGAATATGTCCGCGGAAAGGTGGGGAAAGAAATTGGCGCGCACCACCTCTGCGGGCAGCAGTGGGGCGTTGAACTGTGATTCAAGGCGTTTGAGAGTGGACACCATTCTTACCCCGATTTTGCGATGTTGCTGGTGCTGGTGGCGTTGTTGAATGCATTTTCTGCGCGCCATGCGGCGGCCTGGCGGCGATCAATCTCACACTGGCAGTCATCAAGCCATGCCGTGCCCTCATCCGTGCCAAGCCAGAGCCATAGGTGCTCAATGACGTCATAGTCCGTGAGGGAAAGGTCCGGTGCCCGCTTGAGCCCACCATACGAAAACGGGTCGGTGTTGAGGTGGTCCGCCGACGCGAGCATGATTTCGATCGCTCGATAGCCCCCGTTGACTCCGATGGAGCGGGTGTTGTGAATCGCCCAAGCTGCGACGAAGCGCCGATAGTCGCCGGCGCCTGCGCGCATGCGATCACCGAGATGGATCACTGAGGCGCCGATATTGCATCCGAGGTAGCAGGCCCACGATGCAGCGACAGAGCACTCGCGCTCGCCAATTTCTGGCAACTGGACGTGGCGCAAGATTCGATCGAGATTCATCGTGTGTTCGGGCTCGTCGACCTCGAGGAATTCGACCTCGCGCTGCTGCAGCTCGAGCCACTTCTCACAAAAAACCTGCTCGCCTATGTGGCCATTGCGTGGGCCGGCGATAGGGCGGTGAAGCAGCCATTGCGGGTCGAGTGGTAGTTGTGAGCTGATCATGCCGGCTCCCAAACGAACCAATCGAAGCCGAGCCAGCGATCGTAGCCAACTGGCTGTCCGCGACGGTTCAGCAGTAGCTTGCGCCGGCGTACGTGTTCGACGCCGCCTATCAACTTCCGGTCGCCTTCGCGGGGCTTGTCGAGCCGCCGCATTGTCATGCGTGGGTTCATGTCCTGTTTCCTTCGACTACCCGTTTCACTACCATTTGAGACGGAATAGTTGCGCCTATTAATACGCGTATATGGCTATGGCAAGTCAAAAAAACGCGTGCTGCTAAATATTCGGCACCCACTCGACAAGCGATTGATCCGATGCAACGTAAAGCGGGTGGCGAGGCGCTCCCGACTTAGTGACGCCAAGACACAGCAGGGATGCCCCAACGTCTCTGAGCAGGCTCACAACCGCTCGTACGCGATCCTCGCGAGCATTGGCTCCCCACGCGCATACGATTCGACCGGGGCAAATGCCGAGCGTGTAAAGATGGTCGTCGTTCTCGGGACCTACTGGATCGTCACACGCCCAGAGAGCGCTTGGGTCTGTGGACCGAAAGGCGTAGAGGTTCCCAACGATGACCCCATCGCAGCCCCAAAGCTTTGCAAAGGCGCGGCATCGCCGAATCGTGGGGTCATCTAACGTGGAATCGGCCGTGCTCGGGTTAAGCATTACAAATGCCGCACGATCAGCGCCGGCCGTGAGCGCGTCGCCGCTTCGTTCGAGCGAATACCGGTACCGGCCGCACTCGCTAATAATCGCGCTTCCTCCGGCGAACTCAGTTTCAGGTGAGAGCATGGCGCGCTCCATTGTCCGAATGAATGTGCTCCGCGACTGCAAGGTCATCAGCATAGTTGATGGCCTGTAGCACGAACTCCGCGTCAACCACGCCAGTTTCGTCCATCACCGCGATCGCCGCGGCGAGGAACTTCCAGAGTAGGTCTTTTGCCCCTTTGGCGTCGATGCATTGCATGACATCTCGAAGCCCGACGACTCGAGCAAGGTGGATAAGCACGTCTCCCTCTGGAATCTCGGGTGGCGTCTTCGCGGGGGCTGGCGCTAGCAGCGAGCGCAACCCATTCGCCGTGCGCACTTCTTCGTCGTAAATCTGCTGCGTCTCGCGCTCTGCGCCCCAATCACCGCGCGGCGCGTGACATTCACGCAGACAGTCAGCGTTGCGCTGGATCATGCGCGCCGCGCGGGCTATCAGCGCATGGGTGGCTCGCGCGCTCATGATTGGCCTTGTGCTGCGGGCGCCTCAGGCAACGGCGAGTGTTTCGGCTTTGCCGCCTGCTTCGCGCGGATCTTCGACACAGTCTCGGGAACGTTGATGCGCGCGAGTTCGGTTTCGCCGGCCGCATGCATATCGATGCCGCTGGCCAAACACAATGCAGCCAAGGTCACCATAACGCCGCCGATTTCCTGATGGAGCTCGCCATCCGGCCGACCGAATGTGTAATCGACCAACTGATGCGCCTCGCTGCGCGTCATTCCGTTGGCCTGCACAGCCTCGGTTGCTTCCTCGAAGAACCGGTGATTACGCTCAATCTTGTCGGCTGCGATCACCGGGCCGAAGCATTCCAGCATCCACGGTTGCACGCGGGCTTGGAACGACTGGACTTTGCGGAGCGCTTCGTTCTCGGCGTTGAGTTCGATCACGCGTTGATTCAAGCGCGCCATCTGCTCGTCGAGCGGTTGGGTCGCGCTCTCAAGCCGGGACTCGGCTAGCCGCGCGCGCTCGATCGCGCGTTCCGCATCGCCGCCGGCGGACACCGTCAAGGCGTCCATGTTATTCAGCAGCACCAGCAGATCATCGACCAGTTGCACCTCGGTCGAGTCTTCGGCTGCGCGGCGCCCGGTATGGTCATCCTCCTTCTCGTAGTACGCGACGATGGACGCGCGAATCTGTGCCAGCTTCTCGACTGCCTCCAATGCAGCTGTTAGACGCGGATGCATTACCACGACGTCTTGCGTCAGGTCGAGGATCTGGTTCTTCTCATAGCGAACAGTAGAGAACCCGCCAACCACGCGGTGAAGCGCGCCACTGCCGCGACGATCGATAATCGCTTTCAGGCGCCCATACACGTGGCGCAGATGTTCCGAGTCGTCGACATCGATGAACGTTGGGGCGTCATCATCGCTCTCGTCAGCGGGGTAGTAGTCGCGCTCGACGTTGTCGAGCAGCCCGAGCAGGTCGTACGCGACTTCCATATCTTCGGCGCTGGCGAGCGCCATTTTCATTGTCATTGTGGGCATGTCATTGATCCTGACCGGAGACTAGTGCTCTGGTTGCGAATAAAAAGAGAGCGCCATACCGGCCGCTCTAACGGGGTTATGGTTGTCTCAAGCCAGCACGGCTATGGCGATGCACGTCCAGACGGCTTTGCACAGGATGTGAAGGGTTTGATCCACGTTGAAGCTGATGCCGCCGCGGCACTTTGTGTCGTCGATGAGCGCGTGGCAGACGAGTTCGAGCATGCCGAGCCACCAGATGCCAGTGATCAGCCACACAGCTCCGCCTTGGATCAGAACGTGTGCTCCGAGGGCCTGATACCACGGCACGCCGGGAATCGGCACGAAGCGGTTCTTCGCCCGCGACAGGAAGTCGCCCTGAAGCGGGTAATCGGCGATGACATGGCCGATCAGCAGGGCTGCAAAGACCTGGAGCGCGGAGCTGATCGCATATTGCTCAGCCGGGTGACAGATCCAGAACGCGAAAAGCGTGATCGCCGCGACCGGCGCAGAGAAACATAGGTATAGGGCGCGCATCAGATCTTCACCTTTTGAGATTCGAGAATGGAGTACTGCCACGCGTCAACGAGCTCTGGTGCTCGACCGTTCTCCGCCCTGAATCCGTCGCGCCATTCTCGGAAGCGCTGGCTCTCCTCGCTATCTGCGCGAATGTCGAGTATCGTTTTCGGGGCTTCCTCGCGTGATGTGACTGCATCAAGCAACGCACGCAAGTCGCGTTTATCTACAGACGTCCGGTATTCACGCGGCGGGACGTACGAAGACTCGTGCACCGGGTAGAGGGCATCCTGCAGGTGCTTTATGGCTTCATTCATTAGGCTGGACCTCGACTTTGCACGCGCTGGATTGCTGCGCGGCCGCGGCGAGTCGTTCAAATAGCTCTTGAACCTCATCGATCGTAGCCACTTGAAAATCGTACTGAGAGGTGCTCGCAGACCAGCCTTCGTTACCGATGCGCGGGTATTGGCCTTTGGCGTACGGTCTCGGCAGTTCGGCGTTCCAGACAAAAACCACTTCGCCTTTTTTCGTCACGTCCTTCCACCCATCGCCGTTGAATCGCCCGATTCCCTTGAGGATCGGGGCCGGCCTTTCTGCGGGGGGCTGTTTCTCACCAAAGAAGAGCGGGAACACATCTGGATCGCCATGGAACTGTTTCTCAACTTCCGAGTACCGCGGCGTCGCGCCCTCGGGAGCTTCGTTTTGGAAATAGGACGCCAATCGCAGCAGGGAAACTGGTTTGGATTTTTCGACCTCGGCGGCTTTGATAAGGGCGTTGATAGCGTCCAACGACCTCTGACCACTGATCAGCATCTCCGGCGCACCAAGGCTCTTCAGCGTGCTGATTACCTTCTCGGCGAAGGTTTCATGCGCTGTAGAGGCCTGTTTCTGCTCCCGTAGAGTCTCACCTGTACGCTTCAGCATCGCATCCGCTATAGCGCTCGAATCGGGTATGGCTGTTTCGTTCATGGGGCTTTTCCGCCTCGTGACATTCAGGTTAGAGAATCGCGACGCGCTGGTTCACATCCGCGCGCCTGTTCGCGGCGCTTACCGAACGGTGGCGGCTGGCAATTTCGTTCGGCACTCGGCCGAATTGCGCCATGACCTGCACGACCACCGCGGCGTAGCCTTTTGCTTTCAACTGCTCTCGAATCTCTTCGGTGAAAAGCTCTTTCGGCATTGCAGTACTCTCGATATGTGTGTGAGCTTCATAGTATGCATATACGGCTATTCACGCAAATGCTTTACCGCATGAAGGAGAGTGCGCGAGCCCTCGCTAGAGCTTCAGCAAACACTGGCCGCGATTCCGCGCCGATGTCAGAAAGCTTGGTGAATGTCGGATTGAACGAACTGTACTGAGGGGGATGATCGCCGTACCGCGCAAGGAGGGTAGGTGGGAGACCGCCCTGGCTTTGCAGGTACAAGTCGTATTCGCCGAAGAAGCCGAGTGCTAACGCATCGCGGTCATCGTGCAGATGTCGCGCTTGAGAATGGAAGGCCGTGGCGGGGATCAGGTGCAGCTGCTGTAGGCCCGGCGGTATCAAACCGACTCCGCCAACGATGCGACAACCTGGAAAGGCCATGTGAAATTTGCCGTCGGCTTCGAGGGCGTCGTACTCGGCTTTCACTGCGGCGTTGACGCGCGCAATCAGATCCGTGGCGCCTTCTGTTTCGCAGATGGCAACGACTTGACCAATGATGCCGTGCAGACGATCGTCGAAAGACTCGGTGTCGACGATCGACGGATTTTTGGTATCCATGCTTGTCTTGGATGAGTGATGGTCGATCGCCGCTTACGCTGCGGCCGCACGCGGAACGTAGAGTGCCCGGACCGGGTACGGCTGCGCCGGCTTGAAGGTGGGCTTTTGATTGCGACGGCCGGCAATGGAGTTAGCGTACTTCCAAGCGTCAAACGGCGTTGGCTCGGCACCTGCCGGGACAAGCGACGGAAGGAAAGCGGACTGCGGTGTGAGCCGCTTCTCGAACTTCATGCGGAAATCGTCATCTTCGACGCGACGCGCATCAGCCAGTGCTCGGGCCGCGTTCCGCTCGAGTTCATCCAGTTTGCGTTTCGCTTCGAGGCGCTTTTCGGCGATTTCCGCGACCATGGCGCGCGAGCGAGACAAATCTGATCGGTGGAACATCCATATTATGAGTTGCATGGCTATCTCCTTGAGATCACGACACTGGTTTAATGACACGCCTAATAATAGCCATGTACGCATATTTAAGCAAGATGTTTTTACAAAGGAGTCATCCGGGCGGCAATGTTGTAGGATTGCCTTCGCTCAAAACCGCTCCGGGAGTGTGAAAGTGCAGTTCACCCACAAGAACACGAAATACACTGTAGAGGCACTTCCCCAGAAAAATGGGACGTTTCGATGGAGATTTGACACGTATCCCGTGAATCGTATTGGGACTGTGGATTTTCCGACGGAGGCTGCTGCCATCGTAGCCGGCAAGCAGGAAGCGCAAGCGTACATCGATAGCCAGCTGAAATGATGAAAACGGTTTTTCAGCATCGCGGCTATTCAATCGACTGCACCCCACGCGAACCAGACGATGGCACGTTCGGCGCGCAGGTCGTATTGACAAAGATCGGCTACCACCCGGAAAAGAAATTCGACGCGTTGCCGGTGTTCTCGACGGCTAACGAGGCCATCGCACATGCCAAGAAGTTCGCAGAGAGTTGGCTTGACGGGAAGGCGTAACTCAACCAGACCACGCAGGGATATGGATGTTGCGATTGAAAGGGGCAATGCTGTTCGGCGCCGGACTGCTCGGTGGTGTGGTCGTCGGCTGGTTTGTGAGATTTCCGCCGTCAGATAGCGCATCTGCGGCGTCATGGGTTCAAGCGATCGGTGCTGCGGTCGGCATCGGAGTCGCGATCTACATCCCGTTCAGGCAGCGACGAGAGGACCAATGCCTTCGCCAGTTGGAATACTGGTCGAGGCGTGCAGAAATTGAATACAGAATCGGTATCGTGACCGATGATGTGATGGCGTATGTCGACCGCCTGATTGATGAGGCTGGACCGGTCAATACCGGCATTAAACTTGCCGCTTACTACCCGACTCTTCATCAACAGCATCTAGATCGCATCGCGGCATTGGAAGTGCACGACATTGGCATATCGGGACATGATCGGGTCAAGGCAATGCGGGAAGTGCTGACGGATCTCCGTACAATCTATCCCCTCCACATGCCTATACAGATTGACCCGAACAATTCAGACCTCCAACGCCGTTTGGAGGTTGAGATCACTCCACGTGCTCGAGCGTGCGCTGAAGCGACACAGAATAATATCCAGCAGGCTCGCGCAAAGCTTGACGTGCTCGAGCAGCAGTAGGGCGATCGATCATCGACCGTCGGCTCGTTGTGCTGCTGTGACCGTGCTACGATTCTTGATTGCAAATGGAGGTCCACATGACCCCTCAACCAATAGAAGCGCACCGCGGCTTCAATATTCTTTTGGGCATTAACGAAACGCCGACAGAATGGATTTGTGATGTCGCGTTCGAGCGTGCGGACGGCGACGTGAGCAAACCCTTACCCGCCGGCTACTCCAAGACCGTGCTTAAGGTTGACGCTGGCGCTATGAACTTTGGCGGCGCTGTCATCGATGGCGCAAAGTCATTGATCGATGATTGGTATGAACGCGGAAACGGCTAGGGGGCGCCTAGGAAAAGCGCTCCCTCTCTTCACGCCGTAGGTAGGCGAGGGAGCGCTTGGTGAAGCGGCGAGGTGGCGCGGCTATCAGTAGTTCGTGACTACAGTATTCCACGACTGGGTAGCTTGCTCGATCGAATCGACCGGGCTCGTCGTCAGTTCGCATTTGTCGCACTCAAATTGATGGCTCTCGGAGCGTGGGTCGAGGTAGGTCGTGACGAGTCGTGGCGGCCTCTTGCACGACGGACACTCGCGAACGCGGGTCGAATCGTGGTCAGACGTAACCTTCGGCGCGACGTAGGTGTCGAGCTTGAACGCTACAAAGCCCTTCGACAAGTCCACATACGCGGCATGATCCACAAGCGTCTCGCCTTCTTCGAGCGTGATGCGTGTTTCCGCGAAGTGTTTGAGTACCTGTTCGAGCGAGAATTCGACCCAGCGCTCCTGTTTGTTGTTTCCCATTCCAGCATCTCCTTATGACACGTGGCATCGGCCGGCAACGACTTTGACCGGCTCTGAGTGGAGCGCATTGTAACCCTGTCGAAAGAGTATGCGGCAGCACCGCGAATCCTCTACGCCACTGAGAATGGTAAGCAGATTTTTCAGCGCATACCGCTAAAGTTTTGTTCCCGGATGCCGATATGCAGCCCATAGACAAGATCAAAGCTCAAAAGCTTCTCGAAGCGGCCGACGCTACTGCGGACGCCATTCTCACTGCGCAGTACGGGTACTGCGACATCCTCGACAAGAAGGTCGGCGCGGAGTACGACCGCATCGTGTTCGGCATTCTGGCGAACGAGGTGCCCGATATGACGATGGCCGATTTCCTTACCTTGGTCTCGTAGACGGATCAGATTCGTGCCGCATTCGCCCTCCGACTATCTCCCGTGGAATTTTGATTCGCGCTGCCTGGACTGTGCGAGGCGAGAAAGTCTAATTACTCTGACTATCTTGCCGCAGTGGTTTGCGCTCGCCTTTAAGTTTCCGTGTCTTTTGACGTTAACACCGCAATGCGGTGGTCTCGCGACGCGCTAATATTGCGCTCCTGGGGCGTTAGATCGACAAATAGCAACATCGGGGGAAACATGAAAAAGCAACTGTTAGCACTGGCCTTACTGAGCGTTGCCGGCTTTGCACACGCGACCGACTGGCAAAACTACGGCGAAAGCTCGACCATGACAATTTTTGTTGCGGCAGATCGCCTTACACGCACCGGAGATTATGTCGAGACATGGCAGAAATTCGCTTATGCCAAACTCCAGCACGAAAAGAAAAAACCATATAGCTATAGCATCAGCCAGATCACAGTTCACTGTAACGCCAGCGTCAATTCCATGCGCTTCCGGTCTGTGACCTACTATGCGCCTGATGGCGGTACGGTTGATTCGGTTTCGGGGGATGGCCCTTGGTCTGACGTTGTGCCAGATTCCGTGGCGGATTTTGTGACCAAGCGCGTCTGTCAGCAGTAAAAAGAGGGGCGACTGCATCCACCACTGAAAACACACCCTGCATCCGAGGACGGCACCGCGCTATCTCCCAATCAGTCATTGCCGGCTCCGTTTCTGGCTGCGCGGCGGTCAGCGCGCCGTCGAAGGTGTCGTGAAGTGTCGAGCGGGGTGAAGGCAACGCATCCGGCGACAACTTTCCGCGCGCGGCGTGATCGAAGAGTTGATCCGGCGCCTGGCGGCCCAAAATCGCAAAATGCAGGGGATCTAACCTCCTGCCGCGCGATTTTACATCGGCAGCAGGCGATCGAATCCCTCGCGCAATCAAACACGAAAAGCGACAACGATACTTATTGACAAGCGTCTGCCTGGTGCTAAATTGAAGTTGTGCGCAAGCAGAAGGCCGCCGTCTCCGCAGGCAGAATCAATGGTTGTAGAGTGCGCCGAAGGCGTACATCACGGCCATCATTGCGTAGAGCCAAGACATCACGAGGTAGAAGTTAGGCATCACGAGTACTCCTAAGTGGTTGCAGTCGAGCGGTGCACCTGAAAGTTGTGAGAGACCCAAGGTGTGCCGCTTTTTTTTGAGGGCACACTGTTTGCTGCACTCAGGAGTAATCCTAAACCCTCTTAATCTTTTTTTCACGACTTACGTTGCGAAAATCGCGCCGTATTCGCCTCCCGACATTCATCACTTGCTATTTGGATTCCCGCTGCCTAGCCTGTCTAGCGCCTCTGGATAAGGCTTAGACGCTACTCGACACAGCGCTTTACAGTTGTGTGCGAAACGACACCTAAATGCTAACGGCAGTATTCGTGCGCGACCTTGTTCGTGTTGCGGCGAGCGCAGGACGCCGATTTATGAATCTCGTCGAGCTGCAGCACGATCATCCCTCGCTGACGTGTCTCAAAGAAACCCGATCCGCACTTTGGATTGCTTCCAGGCTAGGTTGGCGATGTAGTGCGCTGTTAATCAATCACAGACGGTTTGCGACCACTTATGATCCGGCCCTATATGGATGACCTATGCTTATTGCATACGTCGGTTGTGTCCCAGAGGGAGGGCGAAATGGAACGGTGCCTTGCTTGCGAGACGTTAATCGGAAGAGCCTCAACAGTTCCCCCGCACGAAAAGCTCCTGTGCTCTGGGTCGGGTGTTTTTGGTACGCCAAAATCGCCGATAACACGCTACGTCGTTTACCGATGCGCCTCTTGCGGTTGCTGGATGAAGCAAAACACATCCCATGGATTACCGGCCGGCCTTTGGTGGGAATGCGAGTCGAGTGCTCCTGTCCCGCAAGTTCCTGAGCGCAAGCCTCCCGACCTTGCTTGGAGGAAGGCGGTACTTGCCTCAGTGCTGGGGCGGCCCCGATAGCCCCGCAGAGCGAGCGTTTGCTGCCGTTCATACCTTATCTCCATTCTCTGCGGATGCCGCGATAGCTGCGGGGCTCCATTCCATCAGCGGCTGGTCAGCGCGGACGTATAGCGGGTGGCGCGGTGATCCGTGTTTCGTTGTGCCGAGGCACCAAAGGCGCGCGCCGGCGTCACGCATGATGCTGGCGACGCGCGCCGCTCGGTCAGGCTTGGCGTTCGATCCCCACGCGCACACAACGTCGCCGAACTCGCGGGCAAAGTTCCACAGATAATCGTCGTTGTCCGGGCCGACCGGATCAGGATGCGTCCACAACGCCGCCGGGTTCGTCGAGCGCAACGCGTACACGTTCGCGACTGCGAGGCCATTGCAGTCCCACAGCTTCGCGAAGCCGCGGCAACGGCGAATAGTCGGGTCATCGAGTTGCGCGTCGGCCGTGCTCGGATTGAGCATGACGAACAGCGCCGTCGACTTCATCGGTGCCATCGATTCGGCACCGCGTTTGAGCAGGTAACGGTACGTGCCACAAGGGCTAATGACGGCGGTCATGCTAGGATTTGCCTCAAATTCATGAAGGGGGTGCGATGTCTCTCAACGACCGCTTGATGCCGTTTATCGCCGCCGCGTTTGATACAGATGCGGAGGTTCGCCCTGGGAATGAAAGACATTTTCTTGTTACCCGTGCAATTCCTACCCGGACACGTCCAAATCGGTTCGCACGAGAGATCATCGTCTCCGTCGAACGAGACGTCGAACGAGAGATTCTCGCGGCAACCGATGAGCAAATCGAACAGATCATTGGCCCGAGGATTCAGCGTGCAATTCCGCCAAAGCTGCAAGGCTACCTTCCAGAAGAACAAAACCACGAACCGTTTTTGGTGATCATCGGAATGGAATCGATTGGTCGCTGAGACCGTCAATTTTCCTTCCTGAAGTCGATAACCTATTTGCGTCGTGCGGCCATCGAGCAGCGCGCGCACCATTGCGCCGCTGAAAAGGATAGGGCGTTCCTTCATGCTAGGATTCCTCTAAACCACGACGGAGATCGACATGGCGGACTTGAACAAGCAGAGTGTTGTGTGTAATCACTTGATTACTGCCACGCTTAACGCCGCGCGAAGGGAGGCGATGATTTTTATTAGGCAGCCCTCCGGAAACGGGAAGACTTCGACAGTCGACATAGCGCCGTTTCTCGCTGGCGGCCTTTCGGAAGGCGAGGCGCTCGAACGAGTAATTGAAATTATCGGAATCGGTCTCATGGACCGCGAGGTCTTGAACGGGTAGATTCCCCATCATTCCCCCTTCGGCTGAGTTGTGCCTCCGCCTGCTAGCTTCGCGGCGGTCAGAAGGGCGCGGACGAACTTGCGCTGCTCGTCGGTATTGATCGGCCTTTGGGTAAACGTCTCGCTGTCATCGGGGACGTACCAGTAGATGCCCAGCTTGCGTTCGACTGCCCGCACCAAATCATCGAGTTGCGAATCCGTCAGCGCCAGCGTTTGCTCCACTCGTTGCGCGGCTGGCACTGCGGGGTGGTGGCACTTACCCTCGTCGCGGCACTGTCCCGGTAGATCGCAAAACTTGAACCGGCAATTCGAGAATGGCGCCTGCGTGCCGATGATCGGTGAAATCTGCTCCACAGGTTGCGGGGATGCAGCGATAGAGAAAATGCGCGTAAGGACTGCTCGCGCGTTGTACTTGCCGGATTCATCGTCCAGATATAGGCGGCACTGGTGCAGAATCGCCTGGCGGCGCTCATCGTCCAGCACCACGTCGGTCGCGGGCTGCGGGGCGACGAGCGCCGCGTCGTCCGCTATCTTGCGCCATTCGATGCGATGAATATCTAGCACCTTCGCGCACTGCCCCTCGCTAAGACGACCTTCGCTATGCAACTCGACCAAAAGGCGCTCTACGCGCTGGCGGGATGCTTGCGCCTCTACTGATTGCGTATTCTGTGCTGGCTGCGGGGCGGCAAGTGCATTGCGCATGTGATGCAGTAGGCGAAGCGCCTCACCGTTTCGGCCTTCACAAACAGCCGATTCGAGCGCTTTCACTTGCTCCAGAGTGACCGGCTCCGCCGATTGCGCTGGCGCGGCAGGGGATGCGGCGAGCGCGGCGTTCCACGCCTTTTGCGCAACATCGCACATCGAATTGACGAATCGAACGCCGTGCGACTCGCTGATAAGCCCTTCTTTAGTCGCCCACTCTTCGAACAATTGCGGCGCGGCAGGCTTGCTTGCAGATAGCAGGGCGCGGGCGAAGCGCGCCAGCGACGGAAACGAGCCAGTCACATTCGTGTAGTTGTCGTTCAGCATCTTGCTGCCGATGTTCACGCGCAAACCGACATCGCGCGCCGTCTGGATAACCAGCGTATTCATTTCCGGTTCTGTCATATTCGCCCTCACTTCGAGCCTGGTGGGTTGGGTCATGCTAGGATTCCTCGGAGACCATCTGGGAGAGAGCCGTGCCGCACTGGGAAAGCATCCGCAACGGACACGTCGTCAGCATCGACGCCGGTGAAGATGCGCGAGACAGATGGAGTTGGTCCTATACCATCGACGGCGACGGCTACACAGAGATGCGCGACCGTCCCTTGAAGTCTGCCGATGCTGCCCGGCTCGAAGCAGAGCTTGACGCGAACGTGAAGGCCGACCGGCTGCCCGCCGGCGACGCTGTTGAGTAATTTACTCATGCAACACTTCGCGGGAATTCGTCATGTGTGCGGCCGTCAAGATGGCGGCCGGCGATCTTCTTTCCGATGCGATACAACAGCGGCTCATCGTCAAAGTGAAGTCCGTCGTGGTCGCGCGGCGTCATCGCGTCGAAAATCCATTCGTCGCCGAACCAGTCTGCGATCCGCTCGGTGCGCGTCGGCGTCCCACCACAGTTTTCGCCCGGCGCCCATTCTCCCCATTGCTTGAACAGGAAGGGCGTCCCGGCCTCGGCGCACTGGTCGCGGAGATCGCAGGCCCATTCCGGATGCATAGGCCGTGCGTTGGGGCCGCTTTCGCCGCCGCAGATCACCCAATCGGGCATCAGGTGCGGTGGAATTTCTCCTAAGTCGCCCAGCATCGGCTCAACACTCCAGAAGCGCACATGCGCCGGCACGGAGAGAAGCTTCTCTGCGTCGCGCAACATCTCATCGCGGTTGACGATCGTTGCGCCGATCCAGACGTTTTCCGGTAACCGCGGCTTTTCCAGGCATCCCAGATTGAATTGATACTGCGCTGTCTCGCTGACCATCGACATGACGTTGCCGATTCGCTTCGTCAGCAGCAACCAGTTGAGATTCGGCGTTAGTTCGATGAGGTCGAACAAGTCGCGGCGCCAAGCGGGATCGACAGCGTTGTCGAAGACGTCGGCGAGCGATGCGCAAAAGACGCGTTGCCGGCGTCCGTGCTCCTCGAAGAAGGCAGCGTGGTTAGCGTTCCATTGGAGCGGCTTGCGCCAGTTAGCCGCCGACGTCCGCCGCCGCGGCGCGCCGGGCCCCCAATTGATCGCGGTACCGCTGCCGAAGCGTGCATTGCGCGCCTCGGCGTAACAATGATCGCAGCCGGGGCTCACCTTCTGGCAACCCTCCCACGGGTTGAACGTGTGGTCAGTCCACTCGATAGAACTGTTCTCGCTCATGCTACGATTCCTCGAAAATTCGGGGATAAAAAGTGGAAAGAATTTGGAAGTGGACGGAAATAGCTTTCGGCCTTGTAGCGGCACTGCTTATTGGTCTTGCTGCATCTGCGCTGGCAAGAGCCGCGTGGGGCTGGAACTCTGGAGACGTTGCGTCGTGGGTTCAAGCTATCGGTTCTATCGCCGCCATATTTGGCGCGGCGTGGATCGCGAGTGAACAACATCGCCGCGATGTCGCACGCCGCAATGCAGATGAAGAAAAAGCCCGATATTTGCTCGGCGCGGAACTCGCGTGGCTGGGCGGTGACATCTTGCGGATATTGAACAAATTCGTGAATACCAAGCCGGGCATAGTTGATCTCATCGCGATTCACGACGACGAAGTTTCGGATTTGCTTACGCGCCTGACCTGGTGCAGGCAACGCGTCGAGCACAAAGGGCAGCTGGCGATGATAGGAACCCTCCGTCATTCGGTCGTGGAAACCGTCCGTGTTGTTCAAACGAGAGGGCAGCAACATCCTGCGGCTTTGACGACCGACGATATTGAGATTCTTGAAGACCTCAGGGAGGCAGCGAAGGAGGTGTACAACTGCGCGATGGGTGTCAGCCACTCGCCTAGATATTCGGCCTAGCATCGCGCGTCTCCCGCTTTGTCGGCGCGCCGAAACTCGGTTACCAAAACCCAAGGGTTCGCGTCCCACCGATAGCCCCGCACTGCGTTTAGCTGATCCCAATGCAATCGATTCGCGCGCCGTCATCGTGACCTTGAGGGTCATCTGGACGTCGTCGGGGTTCTCGATGCGGAACTGGGTTTTCACGCGGCAGATTCCTTTGCGGTGGTTGCTATCGCGATTGCCTTCTGGATCGCGTCGTACACGCGCCCGGAGAGTTCGTCGCGCGGCACGTCGGTGAAACCGACGCGTTCATCATCGGGGCTGTAGAGATCGAGCCGCAGCGCGCCGAGCTCAGCCATCACGACAACGCGCCAGCCTTCCGGAAGGTCTCGGGTCGCCCCGATCAGCCGGTACTCAAGCAGCGTGGAATTGGCGTCGACCTGGCCATTGCATCGGTTGTGCACACCGAAGGCGCCACGCATAAGGCCTACCACGGCAGTGGCGATCTCGCGCTGTACGTCGTCTTTGCAATAGCTCGGGATTTGCGAGATTTGTGCTGGCGATGAACCGGCCGCCGCGTAGACGGCCTTGAAGAAGGCCTCTTCGGTGTCAAATCGCATCACGCACCTACAGCGATCGGCTTGCAATGAGAGAGCTTCACGCAGCCGCGCTTGCCCTTCAGCCAGACGACTGCCGTGTGCTCACCGAGCACTTCGGCTTCAGTTTCAGTTTGATAGCGAACTGGCTCACCCATGCCAACGACCTCCAAAAATTCGACTGCGTCGCCCACCTTCACGACCGCATTGAAGTCGTGGATCTCTTTATAGGGGTTAGGGCTCTTCATCACTCGACCCTCGCCTGCAGGTTTTGATATGTCAGCCACGATGTGCCTCACGGTTAAAGGCAAGAAAGAGAACCGCGGCGAAAGCCCAGAAGGCAAAAAGCGGGGCCATGTTTGCCATGCTTGTCTCCAAGTTTTGCCTGCCGCAGCAGGCTCGATTGCTGTTAAGCGTCGCCGCGCTGGACGAGCTCGCTATATCCCTTGAACCCGCGCCATAAGGCGTCGACTATCCGGTCGAGGTAAAGCGCCTCGTCGGGTAGCGGATGCTTCCTCATCATTGATTCTTGAAGACCTTGATCCGTGCGCGCCCAGAGCTCGAACTGCTCCAGAAGAGCAGGGGGAGCGGCTGGCTCAGACGGTGTCTTGATGACAAGCGAATCCATGTTGGTGCTCGGGTTTGGCATGACTGATAATAGCCGTACATGCATATAACTAGCAAGGCGAAATTTGCGATACACCGGCCGTCGCGGCGACAAAACTTGTCATGCGCCGCGAGCTATCGCCTAGACTGATTTGATCAAATGGAGAACTGCCATGACGCCAGATGATGTGATCACAATCTTCGAGAGGCTAAACGTCGAGGGGAGAGCGGATATTCCGCTTGATAAGGCGTGCGCGGGCTTCGCGGGGTGGCTTGCCGAGGCGCGGCCGCGTCTGACCGACGATGATTTCGCGCTTCTTACGTCAGTGGGAGCGACGATTTGGCGCGAAGGCTTCACTAGGCGTTATTCGGGGTAGATCAGTGCGTCGTGCAGGGAAATCGAATTAGTGAAACTGGGGCGCTATCCGTGAGACCGGATTTACCGAACTAGTGAGACTGCCCGGATGGGTGGTTGCGTCTTGCGGTATCCGCCCGTCCAGCTTTGCCTAAAGTAGGGAAGCCGAAAATGTGAGTGGGGCGGGGTCACTTTCGTGTGACTGGAGAACCGGGGAGTATGAAAGCGTCTGGACGCTGCGGAGCCTTGGAGTTTGGTCGGCGAGACCAGCCGGAGCGCGCAGATCTTACTGAAGTATGAGATCAGCCGAGAAGTGCAGCAGGCGACCCGAAGCGGACATTGCAATAGCTCCAGAGCGGACATTTTCCGCAAAGATCGAGGCGACCAACGTCCACATAATTGACCGTCGATTGCCTCTGTGTAGCTTTCACAGATTGCATCGGAATGCGCGCGTGCCTATGCCTTGGACCAGTGAATTTCGAACCGAATAGCCGACCCTAGCGAGCAATATCCGATACCTCCGTCCCATTAAAAGATTGCCGCGGCCTATCAGTCGGACTGCATGCGTCGTCTCCCTCTAGATAGTAGGGAGCGCGTCGATTTGCTTTTGGAGTTCCTGTCTTTCGGCCTTGAGATCTGCAATTGTTTTGGCCGCGTTGCGCATGATTTGGAGCGCCAGCTCTTTTTGATCGATTGGGGCGTACTGTAGGCCGGCCGCTCCACGTCGATACTCATCTTCCTGAACGGCGATATTCTGGTCGATGCTTTGGAGTCGACTCTCAAGGCCGTCCCGCTTGCGCTGTACGACCTGGCGTTTTTCCTCAAGCTGAGCCTGGCGACTGCGCTCCTGCTCCGCGATTCTTGCATTTTCAGCCCCTTGGACCATGGCAATGGTCCCAATCACGCTAACAGTAACGAGCAGGGCGAGGAACGCGACCAGGTAGTAGCGGTGGCTGCGTGCGCGTATCCATTGCTGGGCTGAAATCCGGGCCGGCAATATCTCCCCAAGTTCAAGTTGGATAACCCTCGCGCGGTCTGCCTCTGGGATGTCAGCGAGGCGCTGCAACAAGAGTTTCATACGTTTTGCACGGAAGACCGCGAGGACCCAGGCAGCCAGAGTGAGCGCAAAACCGATCAGCGCCAGAGGGCTGGTGGAAATGGCCGGAATGGCTTTCAGCGCACTCGTCAGGAACTCCATGGCTTCCCCCCGGGGTAGTGACGGCCAAAGCGTTGAGAAATGCTTGCGAGGGCCGGTCTATCCGACAAGCCTAGTTCGTGGGAGCGCACTTCGCAATACTGGGCTAAGGGGCGCCTTGCGCGGCTTGATTGAAACGCAGCAGGCTGTCCAGCATAGGCCTGACAAACCAAACGTGGTCCCTTTTCATGTTTGTGTAATCAACGGTCGGCGGGGTCTCACTGCCAGTAGAGTTCCGTTGCGCTAGTGGGAGTCAAAAAAAGTAACCCAGGCGTCCGGAAACGAAGGGTATGAAAGCCACAATTATGTGGAATTGGACGTTTTTTTCGTTGGGAACCAAGACTTGCGAGCTTCGGGCCTGCCCTGCGAAGATACGTTTGGAACTCCTGAAATCGCCCAGTCGATAGGCAAATTTCGACCCGAAGCGGTCCGCTGTCTGGCGAGACAGCGGACATTCACATGTCCATCGTCAGCTTCGTGGTGCATATTTACTTCTGCCAGTCTGTTCGATAGGTCACCAATCTCACAACGTTAAGCTAGGTGAAGACCTGAGTAGTAGATTGCATCTCGTCTCCTATCATCTAACGACCCCTCGACAAATAGTTTTCATCCTCCTTTCTCTGCTCCGATCCAAGACTAACTTCGTCGACGCTAGGAGCCCGGCCCCTTCGACAATTAGGCTGACGGATGTCCACCAAGAGGACATGGCCGTTAGTTTTTCGTGCAGTCCAGCAATGTCCAGTACGGTAGGAGTGCGAAATGAGACTGGCGGTTTTATTGCGAGTGTCGTGTGTGGGATTTCTGACTTGCTTTGGGACTAGGGCCAGCGCGTTGGAGTGTCCGGGCGACGAATGGGCCGGAACTTTCAACTCGTCTACGGGCCCTGCGTGCCGTTTCGCCGTCAGTGTGTATCCCATATATGCCGCCAAGAGGGGTAAACATCTGCTTGACCTGCCTACGCAGGCCGTCGTTGAGACCTGGAAGCTGGTGCCCGGCATAGGGTATGTGGTGGACAAAGCGTACAAGCAAGAAGGCAAGCTTACGTTCGCCGTCGATTTGGCGCCGCCACCAGAACACAAGGACTATCTTTTGTGCAATACCTCGATAAAGGTGGACACCGCGAATCCCCCTTCAGGCAAAAGAACTCCCCACTACGGTTTTACGGAACTGAACGATAGAAGCGGGCGGTTCATGTGGCGACTTTACCGAGACCCCAGAGCATTCGGCGCGGGGACGTCCTTCAAAGCGACGGTTAAGTTCATAACCGTCCACCCCGAGTTTCTGCAAGCGGCTCGTGAAAGCCATAAGTGCGCAGTTGCTCCCGGTCGGCTGCCGATGCCATTTTAAAAATGACGGCGCCAGCTATGGCAATGGCTCACCAAGAAAGCAGGTCGGAGTACAAGTTGTCGTGAACTCCACTTCCCACTGCTGCTTGCAATTCAGGGCAATGGCACCGACACCTCTTTGCCTCAGATGTCTAAGCACATAACGTTCTGTCACCGTCGGGTCTGCAACACCATGCTTTAAGCGTCACATGTGCGATCTATGCCGTTCAAACGCGACGTTGCAGCAGTCAGTCTTCGATTTGGGTCCTCAATGAGGAGTGGACAATGAAAACTGTCGTCGGTGTTTACCTGATTGCAGGTGCGTTGCTTCTCGTCAGTCCGGCATTCGCCTGCTCTGACGGGGAGATTAGCGTCGGGTTTGGGTGCCTGCCAGATCCAACGCGTATCCCAGATCAATCGCGTTTCCCAATTCCTCCAGTGCCCCCTGGCACCCCGCCGATATTGAACCCGCACGAGCAACTGGTACAGCAGGCAGGCGCTGCCCTCCAGGAATGGATCCAAGATTCACGCAATTCGTCCATCGGTACGTCGCAGCCGATCCCGCCGAACATCCGGCAACAGCTGACCGGATACATTCCCGATGCCGTCCTCAACGTCGCGCGGTACAAGATCGGCGATACAGGCTTCGTGAGTTTGCCGGGCATCAGCACCCGCTACGGCGACGCCCGTGCCCTGACGGCCATCGATGTAATCGTGTTTGACAACGCGCAAGACGTGGAGGATGTGGCTTTATGGGCTCACGAGTTGACACACGTCAAGCAATACATGGAATGGGGCGTCCACAGCTTCGCCATTCAATACGCGCGGAATTACAACGACGTCGAGAACCCTGCCTACGCAGCGCAGAACGCTTTCAAGACTTGGCAGGCAGCGCACAACACGCCAGTTCCTGCCCCGGCGCGTTTTCCGCCGCCTCCGCCCCCAGCCACGGGTAATTTCTGCTCGACTCCATTGGGGCGCTATGGGCCCGGACCATTCAACCCAATCGGAAGCGCGTGCTACCACGACGGACCGCAAGGGCGATCATTTGGTCAGGTTTCAAATTGACGCCAGGATTTGCATAAGGTCGAGCGAATGGAAAGCCTTTCGGAAAGCCGTAAGGCCTTCAGTGCGTTTCTCCAAGGGCTGTTGGAGATCGAAAGTTTATATCGTCTCGCGTAGAAACTAGTCTGTGGTGCAAAGCTAGGGCCGGGCCCTGGAGGGAAAATCGAAGTTCCAGCGCGCGCTGTAATCGCGCCATTGAGGCTCGAAGGTAAGTAGGATTCCCATACCGGACTAATCTTGCTGAGCTGTCCAAGCACCTTTGACCTTAGCCGAAAGAATGGCCAAACATCGCAGTTGTCGACGATCTAGACAACGACTGCGAATGTCTCAAAGTGGCCGCACGCAGCGACACGCCACCGGAGCAACGCGGGCCGATTGCACCGTCCGGCCAGTCCAATTATTTCGCGCCACAATTCCGGCGTGTCTCACGAATTCGGTAACCTCGCAGTCGAGCGCGTTACGCCAAGACGAGAGCACCCAAGCACCCAAGCACCCGAGTGCCAGCGCCATGAGAATGCCGGCGAAGATGAAGGCGTAACCATATTTCATGCGGTCCTCAATTTTCGTGCGCGAAGCATACGTCGATGAAATACCGCGTGATGTTAAGGATTGTCAGGCGTCCGGCGTAAAAAAAGCCCGCGCGAAGCGGGCTGTGAAACGCTCGATTCAGCCGAGCGTCACTGCGGAGAAGTCTCCTGTGCGGAGCCGGTGTCGCCGATCGTGATCCGGTCCAGAGCGATGTGTGACGCATGGCTCTGGAACCTCTCGTCTTGGCAGTGCTGCCACGATCGGCGAGCCGGTATCTTCACATGGTCTTGCATGGTTGCCGTTCCTTGGTGAGCCTTTACGGGACGCGTGATACGACGCTTTGCAAGAGCCGTTGCGCGCCTGGGCATGGAACGACGCGATATTATGTCCTTCGAAAGCCGGATCATTTGGAACTCCAGTTGAGGTTTACGTGAGGGTTAAACTTCGACTTCAGGCGCGGGAATGCGCGTGCAAGGGTACTTCTCGGGAAAAGCTTTAATGTGCGCCGCGAAGTGCTTTCCGATCGATCCCGCCGTCTTCAGCGCTTCGAACATCGCCGCATCGACGTTGGCATAGTGGTAAACCGGCGCGTCCTTCTTGGCCTTGAACTGCATCGCGAGCGTGTTCGTCATCGGATCGTGCCCGATGCCTTCAATTTGCGACGACTCGACGCTGTCCAGCGTGATGTGATTCGTTTCCACAGCAGCTCCGGTTGGTTGAATTCGGCCGGCCTTCCACCGGTATGGCTTTTCGCTCGCAGAGGTCGGTTGTTCGCAGCGATACACCGCGAGTCCAACTTGCATCAGGGACTTTTCACCCCTCTGTCCGGTACAACAAAAACGGCTTCCGGATCACGCCCGCCGTAGGGCATTACAACGACTGGCTTTCCGCTTACGGCTGAGGGGCGCCAACTTGCCCAGCTTTCGCTACTCGGCGCTGTCGCACGGGCTTTGATTCCCCCTCGGTCAGCGCATCGGGCCCGGAAGTCTGTTCAACAACCCAGTCGCATATCTGCGACACCAGGTCCAATCAAATTCAAAGCGTAGGCGCGGAGCATCGGCTCAACCGGCCAGCCACGTGATAGGAGATACATCAACTCCAAAAGATCTTTCGCTATGGCTGACATGGCTCGCTCCAGTGTCGCACTGCGTCTACGGGAGTAAGAATAGCCATGTATGCATATATTTGCAAGAGCAGAATGTAAAAAGTTGTTTGGCCGGAATCAGAGTGGAGCGCAATGGTGCGAGCGGGGCCGCAACGTGGTCACGAAGAGCAGCCAAATTCACCTAGGGCATTTTGAATCGGTCATTTACTTTTTGGCTATGGCCGGATAGCATGGCCGTTTTGGGTATACCCAACTTGACCAATGCCGGAATCTCGAAAATCATCAGGTATGGAAAAATTCGCCCCGACGATCTGGGAAGACGACAAATATGTGTACGTCCCCGAAGAACTTTTCGAACTCTTGCCGGAGGAATTTCGCGCAGCCGCGCAAGCGCGCAAGGAAGAGGGGTCCAACCTGCTACGGATAGTCGATGACGACCTGCAACGCTTCGTCAGGTTGGGCGGCACTTTTCAGGCGCTCACCAGCCTTCAATATAACCATCGACGCCTTAGAGCTTTGAAGTTCGAGGCGACGACAGAAACGTTCTTTGAACACGAACTGCTGACAACAGCGTTTGTCGTGACCTACTCACGAGTGGTTTCCGGCAGAAGTGGTGTTTCGAGGACACATCTACCCGCGCATCTGCGCGAAGTTCACGACGACTTGATCGAAATCCGTAACAAGCGTTACGCCCACGATGACGACCACAAGTCAATCCGCACTGGCATGCACATCGACTTCGATGAAACAGAATGCCGGATCGCATTGGAGATAAACCTAGGGTTTCATTGGGGTGGCAGGAACGAGTGGGAGGAACTCGTCACGTTCCTTGATGGATATATGTATAAACGCCTGCAAAAGACACTTGGTCGACTGAAAGACAAGACTGGGCGTGAATGGAAATTCCCCATTGGTCCCGGCCCCGTTTGGTCCGGGACGCAGGGCTAGTTGGACAAGCTATGACACAGACCATCCGTGTCGCGCGCGTGTACTTGCGCGTGAGTACCGAAGAACAGGACATCGCACGTCAGGAAGCAATCGTGGAAAGCGCGAAGGCTGCGGGCTACTACGTGGCCGGCACCTATCGCGAGAAGGCATCCGGCGCACGCCCTGACCGTCCCGAATTGGTGCGCATGATCGGGGACCTGCAGCCGGGCGAGGTTGTCGTTGCGGAAAAGATCGACCGCATCAGTCGCTTACCTCTCGCCGAAGCCGAACGGCTGGTTGCATCGATTCGTGAGAAGGGCGCGCGCCTGGCAGTGCCGGGTATCGTGGATCTGTCCGAACTCGCTGTCGACGCGAAGGGCGTCTCAAAAGTCGTGCTGGAGTCGGTGCAGGAGATGCTACTGAAGGTCGCCCTGCAGGTAGCGCGCGATGACTACGAGGACCGGCGCGAGCGTCAGCGTCAAGGCATTTATCTGGCGCGCGCGGCCGGCAAGTACGCTGGCCGCAAGGCCGACGTCGCTACGCATGAGCGCATTATTGCGCTTAGGCAGAGCGGCAGGAGCATCGCGGAGACAGCGCGGCTCGCTCGATGCAGCGAAAGCCAGGTGAAGCGCATTTGGGCGCTGGCGCATGAGCAGCCGGCTCAAACTTGAAGTTACGGATAGGGGCTGATCGGAGAAGCCCGGACACGACGCCGGGTCTTCTGCGACCACCGCCCTAGTTGACAGTTGTAACGCCGTTGTCAGGACGCATAACCGGACTATTTGCGTGCGCAACGCACTTGAACGTAATCGACGCGCCTCCAAGCCGTACGCCAGGAATATTCTGAGTGGTCTGTTGCGTGACCAGTTCAAATTCCTTGCCCATCGACTCGCAGAACTGATTCCCGTCACCCATCAGACGCCCCGCGACGGCAGAAACGTCACCGAAGATGCCAGCTGTATTTGTCTGTGACGCCCCGGCTCGCCTGATTGGTTTTTCGTCTAGCTTGCACGATCAGTAGTCGTGCCCGTACTTCGCCCGGTAGTCGCCGCGTAGCTTTTCGCATGCGGCCGCGATAAACCTGATTTCGCTGGGGGACAGCGATTTCCTTTCGGTCTGCTTGTCGCAATAGTCAATTGCGGCCCCGGCCCGCTGACGCTCCTGCTCCTCTGGACTTAGGTTCGAGCCAATAAAGGCTAGGAAACCGAGAAACGCTACTGGTACTCCGACGACCCATAACGCGATTTTCACGCCACGACTCATACCTTGTTGAGGGTCATCTTCAGTTTGCACCCTGTTCGGCGCGCCGCAGCCCGGACAGGATTGCGCTTCGGTGCTGATCAGTTTTTCACACTCTCCGCATTTCGCTAGCATTTTTCCCCCGTACGACTAGTTCTTGTGTAGGCGGATTATAAGGAAAACGCGGACGCATGGCGCATGTGTGGGTTTTTGAGTACGCCCGTTGGCCCTCGGAGGCTGTGGGGGACTAGAAGAGCTTGCCCTGTTCAGGCAGAGGTGCGGGCGACCGCAATACACCTCGTTCGCGCATCAGACGACGCTCTGCAAGTGCGCGCACGGTGCGGCGCAGACGCTCGGCTTCGTCGTCAGTGATTGTGCCGCCACTGCGGCTATCGTCCTGCCCGCAATGTTCCGGGCAGTAGTCACGCGAATCAAAGCCGCCAACACCGGGTGGGCCCTTAATGTGTATCCAACCGCGGTACTCGGCATGATCGCGGCACGTCGGCATGTCACACGTGTGCAGCCGGTCGCCGCACTCGGTCCAGCCGAAGACATAGTCGCACAGCAGCGTCGACGGATTGGAGCAGTAGAAGCACTTCGGCGGCTTGGGTCGCATTAGCCTCGCTCCCACGCGGCAGGCCGCAATGGATGCTCGCCCATACGCGCTCGCTTGAGACGGATATCATCAGGCGCTTCCTGTGCGAGGACGTCGAGCAGTTCGCGCCAGCGGCCCACGATTTCCAGAGTGTTCTGGTGGCAGTGCTGAGCATGCTTAAGCGCAGCCTGCAGGCCGGCCTTGTCGTGCACAACTACGGCGAATGCTTCCAGATGGCCCTCGATCATTGCCGCGGCTTCTGTAAGCATTTCGGCGTGTGGTTCACTGCCGGTATCGGCGTGTTTTCGCAGCGAACGAGAAACGACCTTCGCACGTTCGCGAGCCTCTTGCTCTTGTGACATTAGAAAAGCGCTCCCTGCTCGATGGCGGGCAGCGGCTCGGCCAGCCGGTTGTCTTCTGGGCTCATTAACGTCCCTTACAGGCTAATGCGTATGCTTATAATAGCCACATACGCATACAGCGGCAAGCGGCCCATGATGAATTGCGATCGCTGGCGGGGGCAAAGGTTAATGCGAACATCATCGAACGTCAGGTGCGTTTGTAAAGTTTGGCGTTTGAGAAGGGGTTATTTGGCGGTCGAAAACAATGCACGGTATCTATTCTTAACAGATGCACGACATGATGCCGATGACAGGCAGGAGGGCAATTCATGGGGCGATTGAGCAGCATTCGAACTAGAACAACTTACCCTGCTCTGGAGAGCGCCATGATTTCCCGAGTATGTGCATTTATTCTGCTTCTAGTCGCGCTGAACGCAAGGGCGGCGACCGTCGAACTACTTTCAGGGCAGCTTCCCGGATATGAAGGCGTCACGGTTAAGGTGAGCACTGATTGCCAGTTGGTATTCCAGGCCGATATCGAAATTCCGCCAAACATTCAGGCGTCGCCGGACCGGCCGCAGGTTGTCGAACAGGCGACGGCATGGGCGCTCGACAACGCCAGGCCGAAGTGCCCGCTTGTACGTGGGATTTGGGTCTACGCGACCACCGGCAGCAGGACCGTATTCAAGGGGAGCGCATTCTCTAATCAGAACTGGAAACTGCATGGCACCTTCTTTGCGGTGTACCAGAATATCGTGCCGTCGGTGATACCCATTGATCCCCGTGCCGTCGCCGCCGGCGTCCCGCCATCGTATCAACTCCCATTCTCCCTGGCCTTCGCGGGTCTACCATTCGAGGCGACCCGTAACAATGCGTCTTTTATATCCGGCGTGGCCGCCGTAATCCAAAAAGAGTGCGCGGCGCAACTGCCAGTGTTACCGGTGGTATCGGAATATGTGGTCGCGGGGCACACAATATCGGCAATGGGCGATTATGCGACCAATGCCGTTGATTCGGTCAAACGGCAAACGCAGGAGACTACCGTTTACCTCACGGGTGCTAGTGTCGGTAAGAACATGGCGTGTTCGCGCGACGCAGTGAACTTTCTACTTGGGCTCAATAAGTCTGTGTCGGCGAATATGCATGACGCGCAGGGTGGGCCGTCCAAGTTCATGCGCACTTGTACGATGGCCAAAGTTCTCACCGAAGAACAATGTTTTTGCTTTGCAAAGGTTGCCCGAGGGTATGAGCCAAACATCTTTCAGATGGCCGCTACCCCCGCAGTCATGGACGAAGTAGTCAACAATTCCAACTTGCTCGCCAAGGGCAGTATCATCGGAATCTGCCATATCAACCGCTATCGATAGCTTGGCATGTCTGCTCGACCTGCGGGCGCCTGTCCACCGCAGTTGGCGCGGATACGTACGGATCCTTCCGGTTACGCGTCGGCGAATTCGTCATCAGCCGCCGCGCGCGCCGTCTTGACGCGGTCATCGGACGAGTACTGACCAGACGACTCGTCGGTGATGTAGTGTGCATCCTCTAGGAACGCCATACAGATCGTGTCCCACAAGTCAGGGGAGGGAATGCCTTCCTTCTGCTTCATGTCCACCTTGCTCATGATCTGCCAGCGGCCTTTCTCGTCGAAAAAGAACGGGATGCGCGAGCCCTGATCCAGCAACTCTTTCTTGTACTTGTCGGTGAAAGTGATGCGGCCGTCTTTTACGGCGTCTGCCGCGGCGACCGAGCATTGCGCGCGCTGGTTGACGAAGCGCTTTTTCAGGCGGTCGAGGAAGTTCGTATTGCCCCAGTTCACCTTGATGACGTTCGGGGTATCCAGTTTTTCGAGCATTTTGGCAAACTGCACGCCTTGGCCGCCAACGTCGACGAGAACGGTGCAATTCGATAGCCCTGCAGCGATATCGTGGGCCCGGCCGGCGACCTCCTGCCAGTCGAGCGAACTGGTGAAGATCGGGACATCAATTACGTCTGCGCGCCGCGGGTTCGGGTCGAGCCTGTCGCCGTAGCCCGTGACGCGCATGTGCGTGCCAACGGTCTTGTCGCGGAACACGCCGGCCGCCACGTCGATAATGAGGAAGTTGCCGTAAGGCTCGTCTTCCGCGATCGCGCGCACCTTCGGCATGACGAGCCGCTCGATCATCTTCCGGCTGAGCAGGTACTTGTCGCTGAATTCCGGGAACTTGCCTTGAACCTTGATCTGATACTCGGGCGAGTTCTCGCCACCGTATTCAAGGAGCTTATCCAGAATGAACTGGTCGGAGACGAGCGGCGAATCCTCGCTGTTGAACGTGAGGGCGACCCACGGCCCTCCGTTCTCGCGCGACATGGAATGATGCGTTTCGCGGAAGAAACCCGCCGTACGCGTCGGTTGCGACGCCAGCACCATCCGGTTGTTCTCGTCCGTCAGCGAACCACCGATGACCCCGAAGTTCTCGTCAGGAATGCCACTCGCCTCGTCGCAGAGCCAAAGTAGCCACTTGTTGTGCGCGCCGGCGATGTTTTCTGGCCGGCCGACCGGCGCCGTCTTCGCTGTGATCCACCAATCGAGCTTCGAGCCCTCGATGTAGACTTTCTCGTGCTCGACCTTGATGTAGTCGCCGATCCACTTGTGCGGGCCTGCCTTGATCGCCGCGTGGTGCCCTGCAAACTCTTTCCAGACGCCATCGTGCACGGTGGCGAGCCGCGGCGCCGTGATGATGCAGTTCGACTTTGCATAGACGCACAGATGCCACAACCCAATGAGGCCGAACATGTTCGTCTTGCCGGTATTGCTCAGAACTGTGCCGTCGGCACCGAGGAACATCCCGTCGCCATCGAGCGTGAAACCGAAGTAGTCGCCTTCACCAAGGGGCTCAACAGTACTGATCGAGACGAGCCGGTACCGCGCTGCTTGCCCGTCAACGGCTGGCGACTTTAGCCGATATACCTGATATCCCTTGCGCTGGGATTCGCTCCATTTCAGCCAGCGCCCGACACTGACTTTATCCAACCGACCATTGCGGCCGACCACGCAGAGAATGTGCGAGCGGTTGAACGTGTGGCTGGTGCCATCGCCGTAGGTGAAGCGATACATCTCTTCGCGGCCGCGTGCGAGCGACACCACCGAGCGCGCACTGGTGCCGTCCAACCCCATGAGTGCGTCGCCGGCCTTAACGTCCTCGACAGGCACGGCGGAGCCGTCAGCACGTTGGACTAGCGTCCCAGCGGCAAAGCAGCCGTGCCCCGACGAAACGGAAACGCGCGCGCCCGGAATGGCGACTTCCTCAAGCAGCTCTACCTGCTGCCAGGTTGGCGTGATGCCCACGACCTCGATGCAGAATCGCACCGGGTCGAAGCAATACCGCTCGACGAATGCCTTATAGCGCGGGTCTTCCGTGAGGCTGATCTTGCTGGCCACTGCGCGCCTTTACTTGCTGTCGTTTGCGATGAGACGTAGCCGCTCGCCGCGCCCCACGACCTGCTCCCGCTTGGCCTTCATCTCCGCGAGCTTTTGCTCGTACACCGTGTTCAGTTCGCCAAGGTTGGCTACCGTCACGTCAATCTCGACGCGTTCCTTGAACATGCCAATGAACTTCGCGATGTTGTCCATCGCCGCCTTTTGGTCGTGCAACAACGCCTGGATGCCTTCCTTGCCCTCTTTCATCCCGGCGTAGAGGCGCCGCGCGGCAGGGGACAGCCGGCGTGTATCGTTGATGTGGGTGTATCCATGGCCGTCGCCGTGGCATTTCGGGCAAGCCTGATTCGGCTCGCGACTCTTGATGAAGCCGAAGCCGCCGGCGCCATCGGGCGGCTCGCGGTCGAATCTCTCCCCCTGCGCACGTGCCTTCTCTTCAGCGCGCGTGTGACGCAGCACCGCAGCCATGTATTCCTCGCTATCAACCCATTGATAGGCGTGCGCCTCTCCCCAGCAGTGCCGGCAGTTGTCGCGCCGGTATTGGACGATCTCATTGGGGTCACAGGTGGCGATGTCCCACCAGTATTTGAGGACCATGTCCTGAGTGATGTGCAGGCGCTCCATCATGGCTTTCTCGGACAGCTGGATTGCCTTGCGCACGTCCGGCCGGCTCAGGAGCTTGTGCGCTTCCTTCGCCGCGGTGGTATCGCTGTAACCGGCGCGTCGAGCGGAGCCGGTCGCGTTCCGGTCGATGACGTATTCCTCGACGAACCTCGCCTCGAGCGGACTGAGACTGTCGACCTCCCACGCGGGCTCGATCTTGGGGAGTCGTCGGTCGCTTTGGTCGCGAGGTGCGATTGGCTTGGCCTGAACCGGCGCATACCCACGCTGCCAATTGTTACGTTTTGCGTACGTGGCGACGGCGCCTTTGGAGGGAAGCTTGGCCTTTGTCGTGGCCGCAACCATGTCCAAAGCTTTCTGATAGGAGATACCCCCGGCGGATGCCCAGGCAAGCTTGATCAGCTCCCATATCTCGTCCGGATATCGAGCGCCTTTTCCTTCCGTGGATTCGCTGCCTGCTGGAGTGTCCATGACGGACATGTTCTCTGCATCTGAACATGTTCAAGCGCTGTTTTTTCCGTCTCGGACATGTACGCGCTATGATGCATGCCTTACCTGGCTTGGGTTCCGGGCAATTTCCTGACTTGGACGCGAACATGTTCTATCCGGAAGAGTCGCGCGGCACTTAGTGCGGCCGAGTCACAGGCGACGGACGAATTGACTTCTACTAGCCATTCCTGCATAGACGCGTTTGCGTTTAAACTGCCATTTCCAAATTAAACATGCACGGCGATAGGCACACAAAGGGCTTCGACGCGCTTCAACAGAACGGGGAATAGTCGATGTCTGCTATCGATCTATGCGGAGTGCTTGGCTTGCTGCTAGCTATCGCGGCTGCGCTCGATTTTTCGGTAAAGGAGCAAGTCAAAAACGCTATTTCGGCGTGGGTCGTTCGTGCTGCCGCGAGAAATTCAGGTTTCGGTTACGCGGGCACCAGTTTTTTGGACAGGATCTTCGGTAAGAAGCTGTTCTCTGTTCGCGCCATGTCAATTTACGTGGTCTTGTCGCTGGTCTCGATTGCTCTCTCGTATCTGTTTGCCGTTATGTCCACAGCGGACGAGGGGCAGTCGATGATTGCAGTGTTTCCACGTGGTTTTACGTGGTTCGACGGGGGCATCTTCTTACTGTTTATATGTTTCGCTGCATTAGGCGACATTGCATCGTATGCCCAAACGCGCTTATTCGTCCGTGCAGTTGACCAGCATAAACACGTGGTTGTTTCGGCAGGGCTGATTGTCGCAGACATCGTTACGAGCCTTAGCCTCTTCTTTTTCTCGTTTTCGATTGCCAAGACAATTGCGTACATGCTGGTTATCCAGCTTACGCCGACAGGGGATCTCACAACCCGTACGACATACGCTGCGCCGGCTCTCGGTGCAGCGTTGCCTCCGCCGCCTGCGAAATGGGACACATCGACTCCAAACTTTCAATATGCATTCAGCATCGCCCAGGCAAAATCGCAGAAGGATTTGTCCGATTTGGCCAATGTCACCAAAACAAATGAGTTGAGCACGCTGAAAAACAAGAAGCTAGCGAAGTTCGTGAGCTACAACGCGAAATTGGGGCATCTTGATTACTCGATCGCCCCTCTCGACTACTACTCTGCTTGGAACAGTACGAACCAACTACTGGACGCGATAGCAAAAGAGGTCGCTAACAACGATCAAGAGAAACATGCCGCTCTGGAGAAACAGAAACATTTCATGCTTGACATGGCCGCTGGAACCGTGGCTGGTCCGGAGGGCGAGAAGAAGCAATTAAGCACGCTGACAGTTGAGCGACGAATGTCTCCGTCGGACGTGGTCGCGTTAGCCGGTCCAACTAACTCGTTTGTCGCAGCCATGGAGCGAACGATGTTCGATTTTTATGTGGTCATTGGCTTCAAGTTGTCACCGTATATCAGCTTCGATCCGTACGATAGCCTCTGGATGTATGTGAACACGCTTCGGGCCGAGAGTGGGGTCACACTGTTCGGAGCAGGGACGCCGGATCCTGATAGAGCTAAACTCTTCGCAATTTTCCCCAATCAGCAATATGAGGAGAAGCGGGCGCTCCACGTGCCGTTTTCACCAATGGTCGCGTCATCCTTGGCTAGTTCGATTTTTTTCTTTGTCTACCTGCTTGCGGTTGGCCTCGCTTCTGTCCGTAAGGTTGTGGTGGGTATGGCTGGAAGGATGGCACCGTCGTTCGATTGGGACCGCGCTATCTTTACAACCATGGCGTTGGCCATTTCAATTGTTACTGGAGGGACTTTCCTTCTCGATTACATAGCGACAGGACTGTGGCGTCTGCTGTTTAGCTGATAGTTCTCGTTCAGACATGGAGCGTGCTTGACGCCTTCGGCAAGGTTCAAGAGGTGGCGCTCTATCCCAACCTAGCGGGAAGTTGTGGAAGCGGAACGATGTATTTGCGCGCGGTGCGAGCGAGCTTCCGCACGTTCCGCATGTGCTCCGGCTCGTAGACGTCGTACCGTTCGCCGTCTATCAGCACGCTGAAATTACACACGAGCCAGCGCAGATCATTCTCTACCGCACCCTGCCAGCGCGAGGACCACCATGGGCGCCTGCGCGCGACGCGTATCAGGTGGCGGTGCATCCATGCGTACCATCGCACGGGGTCTGTCTCGGTGATCCTCAGGCGGCGAACGTAGCGTTCGAGGACTGCCGTGGCGTAGCGGCGTGCCGTGCTCCGGCCGCCGCAGCGACTCTCTATCCGGCAGTGAAGTGCGCCGCGCATGACCACTGGCCGATTGCTCGCGGGGCCCTCCCATTCAACCCCGCGCACAATCTGGTAATTCTCCACGACGCGGTATGTGCTGACGGGCATCAGCGGAGGGCCATCCCATTCGTTACTCGACACGGTCTTGTGGGCTCACCAGTTCGAGGGCGCGAATCGACTTGTCTGTGTTCTTCAGAATCGCAGCGGCCTTCAGTTCAAGGCTGGTTGCGTTGTAGACCTGTTGCGACAGCGTGACGATGTTCTTCACGGTCTCAGTCGAGATCGCGCCATTCGCCGCGCGCACCATCTGCTTGAGCAGAAACTTGCGCATATCTGACGTGTCTTCGATCTGTTCGTCGTCCACTGGCGGCTTAGCAGCCGGTGGCGGGGCAGGGTGCGTCGGTTCCTTGGGCGCTACCGGGAGTGCAGCGACCGGCGCGTGCTCGGCCACAACGACAGGCGGCGGGCGACGCACGACCTTCGCCGGCGCCAGACGCGCGCTGGGCTCCTCAGAAGCCTCGGCTCCGGCGGCGTCAGCTTGCGGCACAGGCATCGCAGCAAGCGACTCATCATCCTTCTTGCCCCACCCAAGCGTCGGGGTCACCACGCGCTTCTCGTCGACCAGGCGGCCGCCCTCATATCGTCTTGCAGTCATATCGCACTCGCTTGTTCTGGCTGGGTTTCCGGAGAGACGGGCACGGCGGTCATCGACGGGACAGGCACAGCGACAGTTCGCATATGCTGGATCGCCGCCTTGCTCACGAGAGAGCCGTCGGCAGGCAGCTCGCATAGGTAATCGGCGGGATCGCTCGACGCCTCCTTGTTGCGAATGCAGCGCGCCAGATCCGATGCAGTGGCGTCGCGCATGGTCAGCGTTTGCCCGGGACATACGTCATGCCACCAGCCCAACAGATGACGTGGGATGTCCTTCTCCATCTGCCTGCGGGTCTTAAGCTTCGCCGTGTGGATGTTGATGGTTCTAGTCATGACCGGCCAATGTCCCGTTCTATTGCGGACTTCACTTCGGCAGCGGTTTCCAATACCGCGACGCCATGGCCAGCGATACTCAGAATGCGCCCCATCTCGCGGAACGCAGCGAGCATGTCAGCGTGGCCGTCGCCGGCAAATGTTTGCTGGGAGGTGTAGCCACTCCCGGCTTCGTACGTGACCACGATTCGGCAATTCTTTATGGTGGGTATCGTCATGATTTCGCTATCTCAAAGGGCGCAGCCTTAGGCGAGCGCTTGTTAGCGCGCTCCGCACAAACGGAGCGCCACTTTTCCATCCACTCTGGATCTGCCTTACCGACGATCGATACGACCTCGACCATCGCAGCGCTGTGGGACATCGCTTGCACGTCCTGATAGGGCCGATCGGTCAAGATGGCCAGAAGCTCGAGCCAACTACAGCCATGGCGCTCCTTGAGGCGCTGCACCGTCTGGTAGTGATTGCGCTTTGCCTGCGCTTCGTGCTGCTCGACGATCCAATATGGAATCGACTGCGGCGCAAGCGGGAGCTCCCTGCGATCGCTCGAATGAATAGGGAAGGTACGGTCGTCCATCAAACCTCCTGTGTAGCTGTGTCGGGCGCGCGCAGAGTGACTCGCACGCACCCGCGGCACGGCTCGTTCTGCCCATCGCGACGGCGAACGATCCCGCAACGCGTGCAGCACCACCAGTCTTCGTCAAGCCCGCGCGCTCGCGACGGCACGAACACGTGCCCGTTCTCGAAGATCAGCGGGACGAATTGCATGGCGGTCATGACGCACATCCGCTCAGAGGCTTGTTCCAGCCGTTCCGGCGCTTGCGGTCGCGCGTCCGGATTTCCTCGGAGTGGCGAGCCGCGTAGCGGGCGTTGTACTCGGCGCCTGTCTTGGGAACAAAGACCGCGTCCGGCTCGTTACCGACGGCATAAATCTGACGCTCACGCCCTTGTCCGTACGTATCGTCGAATCCGCTTACGTAGACGCGCTTCGCCTCGCGGAGGTGTCGCAGTCCTTCATTTACAGCCGCTCGCTTGAGGCCGCCCTTGACGGCAAGCTGCGCGGCCGTGAGCGGGCCGTGCTCCAAAAGCACCTTCAGCACCAGCAAATCGCAGACACGCTTCGCCGGCACGGCTTCAGCCCTTGAGCTTGGTCACGAGTTCGACCAGTTGACGGCCGGTCACCTTCCTGGCGTCGCTGCCGAAGCCAAGCAAGTCGAGCGCATCATCCGGAATTTCGACATCCAATTCATCTTCGATCGACATGACGAGCTCGACCAAGTCGAGGCTGTCAGCGTCATATTCTGAAAACGGTGAATCAAGATTGACCGTCGCGTCGCCCAAGCCAAATTGCTCAGCGATCGCCTTCTGAATCTTGGTTTCGATCATGGAGAACTCCCGTCTGGTGGATTTATCAATCCTTCTGGTCATCAAAAAGCGGCATTGAGGCCGCCGGCTTACGAACTTCGTTGAGGTTGGCGCGACGGGTCAGGAACCGGTCGATATTTACCATCACTTCGAGCAGATCATCGATATCGTGCTGCAGCGTGGCGCCGCCGCGGATGTCTTCGTTGAATGTGGAGTTGAGGCGGCAAATCTTTTCGAAGGACTGTGTAGCGCGCCGTGCCGAGTCGAGGAGGGTGCGCAATTGGGCTTCGAGGGGTAGTTGGTCGCTCGCGAGACGCAACATCACTGCTGTGACGTTCTGGGTATGCTCCACGACGCCCGCATGGACTGCGCGCATCACGGCCATCTGCCCGGCAATCTGCGGATCGCGCTCTGGTTCGTTCGACAAGCCCAATAGCCAATCCGATGAAACGCCATAGGCAAGGGACGCTTTGCGCAGCAGGGACTTCGGGAGCGGCGCGTCGCCGCTTTCGACCTTGGAGAGTTGGCTCGAATTCTTATAGCCAAGCTTCGCGGCGGCTTCCTTCTGATCCAACGAATTGAGATTGCGAGCCACTATGAGGCGCTCGCGCATCAGCTTTTCGGTTTCGGCGTCATCCGCGAGGCGCCGGCGCGGCCGCGATGGCGAGCGGGAGAAGAGCGTTATCGCTTCTAGATTACTCATGACGCGTCATCCTCATCGCCACCAATCCAATCGGGTAATTCGATCTGGCCACGTTCGCTGGCGGGCAGCAAACGCGCAAATTCGCGCCGCGTGAGATTGATAAGACCAACCTCGGAGATCCCATAAAGTTCAAAGAATTGCTTTCGGCCAATGTCGTGAACGCCAAACCCACTGAACTGATGATGCTGTGGACAAAGGCCACATCCATGCGTGTGTTTTGCGCGCATCTTTCCTTGCCCCGTACGCTGGTGATGCCACAAACAATTTGTCTCACCCAGCCTCAGGAAGCGGCATAGAACGCAACCAGTGCGAACACACGCGTCTACATATCGCTGCTCTGCTGCGGTCATTGCCTTTGACATGTCGGCCTCAAAATCTTAATAGCCGTATAGTACGTTAAATATGCGTATATGGCTAAAGATTTTGATTTGAAAACGACATGACGCCGTCAATGAACGCTTGCTGGTCGACCGACCATTGAAGGTCGTCCGGCGTCGCGCCCGGGATGAACTCGCGCAGGGCGATATTGATCAGCTGGGAGTGAAGATCATCAAACTCGATTTCATCCATCTCGCTGTATGACCAACTGCGCGGGAACCGGAACACCGCACCGGTCGCATGATCGACGCCTTCCGTCACATACGTAGTTTGGAGCGTCAGATAGCAGCGAAGCGCCTCATGCGTCTCAAACCGCTCCTGGGACTCGAACAGGAACCGCAGCAGCCCAAACACGCGGCGATGGTGCGGCCCGTTGCGCGGCCGCTTGAACTCGGAGGCGACAATGTCACCGTGCTTCCAGCGGGCGCGCGAGACAGTCTGTATGTCGCTCGCAGTCGACGGCACCAGCACGGCGCCGCCTGACTGCCGATGCACCACAAATTCGATCCATGGCATCAGAAGAGTTCCGGCTGAGGAAGAAGGTTTCGAGCTGCCACTTCGGTATCGGTGATCGTGGCGGCCGGCAACTCTTTAATTGCCGGCGGTATGCTCTCAATGTCAGTCGGCCAGTCTGTCACTGGCGCGCCGGTGATGTCCTCCGAGGGCAATCCAGCTTCCGCTCCGTCTGAGGGGGCTTCTTTCGCCGCGGCCGCGATCTCGTTTTTCGTGAGGTATTGCTGCGCCAGCAACTTCAGGCGGCTGTTATCCGAGTAGGAGTTTTTGACGGCGACGCCGGGGTCGACAATGCCGGACGATTGGGAAGCCTTTAGGCCAATAATGTCCATCATCGGCGGATCGGATCCGTCATCGCTTACAAGGTAGATTGCAGTCACGGAGTCTGGCTGTCCGTCGCGGTCGAGCCGCCCGATCAACTGGTAGTGGCGCCCGCTGCTCCAGGACAATTCGCCGAATACGATCGTCGAGCAACGGTGCTGCATCCCGTCGAGACCGTCGCCGGACAGGTGCGAGATGATCATCAGATTCGACGCGCCGCTCTGGAACTTGCGCTTTGACTCAGCCTTTTGTGCCGTGCTTTCGGAGCCCGTGTACATCACCGGGTTGAACTCGGCCAATTCTTCGAGCCAGATGTCGTAGACCGCGCGGTGCCAGCCGCAGAGCAAGACCGGGATGCCGTTCTCGAGCAGGATCCGCACGTAGGCCGCGACCGGCTTTGCTTTACCGACGCCAGTCGCCTGCCGCACCATCAGGTCAAGCTCGCGGGCCGCACTGCCGCGCTCCATGAACGAGCCGGAAATGGTGCGCAGCGCTAGCTTCCGCGCGAGTTCGTAGACCTTGTCGGATTCCTTGCTGTCGGACTCGACCGTCTCGATGATCGTGTTGACAGGCGGCATCTCCATGCCGACATCCTTTTTTGTGCGTCGCAGGAAGACGTTTTGCTCGCGCAGGTAGGTGCCAAGGGCATCAGGATTCTTGACCTTGTCGCCGTCGCACCACTCGCGGTAAAACTCCTCGATGTCGCCCAGCACGGATGAATCGACTGCGCGCATGATGTTGAAGATCTCTGCGCCATATCCGTAGATCGGTGTGGCGCTGTAGCCCGCGTGGTACTCGGTGTTCTCGGTCAAAACGTAGGCGGCTTGGCCTTTTTCGCTGGCGCTGCCGGTCCGCAGCTCCTGAACTTCATCGTATCCAACGGACTTGAAGAATCCTGTGGCGAAGAAATCCACCCAGCCAGACAACTGGGTATAGCGATACAGGTAGACGTCCGCCGGCGGGAGCGAATAGGCCTTGCGCGTCTTGATCTTGTGCACGCGCAGCGATGTGAATTCGAGATATTTCTCGGCCCATTGCTGCTGGAGGTGGGTTTTGACAACCACGGCGGCCGGCAGCGTGCCGGGCTTGAGGCAGAGGGCTATGTGCTGCACTGTCTTGCCTAAGCCGACGTCATCCCCATTCAAGACGCTCTTGCGCGCGTGCGCAAGGTCCGCGTAGAGCGACTGGTAATTCCGCGCCGCTTTGCCCGGGCGCCATCCAGCGGTCATCGAGGGCTGATAGTTCGGCGCGAAGATACGACCGAGTTCCGCCTGGCATTCGTCGAATGCGCTGCGGCCAGCCGTCAGTGCTGTGCGATCGGCTTCCGTCATCACCATGCCGTATCGGCTGGTGAACCAGTCAATGTCCGCGCAGATGATCTGCGTGTTCTTCACCTGAAACAGCGTCGACTCGGTTTTGGGGATCGACGCGAAAATCTGCTTGAGCTTGATCGCGACGTGCGGCTCAAGCTTGGTGAACTGCCATTTGGTCCGGTCGGTGGTGAGCGCCAGATTGCCGTAGGTGCGTTTCACATCCACCCCCGCGAGAGGGATGCCACGAGCGTAGGCTTGCCATTAATGAGGGCAGGGAGGTGCATCGAGCGCGATGTGACGAGCAGTATCGACGTGACGCAGTCATGCTCTGCGTACCGTTCTAACTGGCGGTAGATCGCAGCCTTCGCGCCTTTGATCTTCACTTCGATAGCGATGGTGCCGGCCATGAAGTCAACGATATCGGCATCTGACAGGCGAACCTCCCGCTCGAAGGCGACGCCAGCGAGCTCAAGAGCATTCGCGATCGCGGCTTGAGTTACCTTCTCGTCGTTCAGCGGCAGCCGGTGCTGCTCTATGATGGCTTTGATGAAGTGCATCATTCGATTCCAAACATGTCGTGTTGGCGCTCGTCGATGGGCTTAGGCATAACGGCGTCGCCGCGGCCGTCCTTAGGCATGAGCGATTTTTTCAGAGCGAACGCGATGCGCACATCGGCGATGTGGACGTACTCGGGCGTCATGTCGATGCCGAAGAAATCGAAGCCCTCGAACATGCAGGCCTTCCCCGTCGAGCCCGATCCCATGAACTGATCCAGTACGGTGCCACCCGGCGGCGTGACCAAGCGCACGAGATAGCGCATCAATTCCGTGGGCTTGACCGTAGGGTGGTGGTTGCCGTTGCGCTGGGGCCAGTCGGCCATCTCGCGATCGCGCATGGTTGCTTCTGTCGCGACGGCCGGCGCATCGTTTCCACCGATGCCTTCGTTTCGGTCGGCGCGCGAGGCCTTAGCGCAGTAGAAGAAGCGAGCAGCTGATCCAGAGTCCAGACGGCGAGCACCAGGCTTCATGGCGAAGTTCGTCCCGCCAACATTCGCATATACGCGATCGGCGCTCGCTTCGTCGCTTCGACCTGCCCGCAGTGCGCCGTAGACATTCTGACCAGCGCGCGCCGCAGGAATGAGACTTGCATCGGCCATCTGGCCGGGTGCGTCCGGGAATTGCTCGAGTACTTCGGGCGAACCGTCGTGGATCACGTTCGCTGGCCAGCGGCCTACCTTCATCTCGCCGCGGAACTCGACGTCCTGTTTCCAGTTGCCATCGGCAACAACCGACGCGCCCGGCGCAAAGCGCTTCACGACGTATTCGCCGCCTTGAGCATCGTCGGCGTGCACCCGGCAGGCATCAATATTCAATGCGCCGGTACCGTGCAGTTCGACATTCGCAGCGACGGTGCCGATCAGCGGCTTGCGCGCCATACAGATGGGTTCGTGCGACGGCTTGAGCGCCGATCCCCAGCCAGCGTGCTCGCCATGCAGGTTCTTCGACTTCGGGAAGCCGCTGCCGTAGATCCACATGATTTGATCGCGCACTTCGAAACCGGCATCCTCGATCGCGCAGGTCATGCGGTGATAGGTCCGCGATCCGGCGAACGCCAGAAGGTGGCCGCCGGGCTTGAGTACTCGCAGGCATTCCGCCACATTTCGACGCGGTGCGCAATGTCGCCGCCGTCCCATGTTTTCCCCATGAAGCCCTTGTCACCAATGCGTGCGCGGGCGTGTGGCGTCTCCGGGTTCGCGTTCGCTGCGTGAGGGCCGCGTGAAACCTGCGTCAGGTGATATGGCGGGTCTGTGACTATGGAGTCGACCGAACTATCCGCCATGGTGCGCATCACTTCGATGCAGTCACCAAGGTGAAGAATGTATCGATTGCTCATGCTAGGATCGCCGTTAAACAAAGGAGACGCCATGACGCGGTGGCTTTGGGGCAGTGCGGGACTCATATTTGCGGCTGGTGTCATTGCCACGGCGCAAGATATGTGGGACCTCAGCAAGTCCGACTGGGCTGCGTGGGTTCAGGCGATTGGCTCGGTGGTTGCTATTAGCATCGCCATCTGGATACCTGCCAACGACCGTCGAATCCACAGGTTGCGCGATACCGAGGCGAAGCTTAGAGGCGATGTTCAAACGTCGGCACTTGCCTTCGAATTGGCAAAAGATGCGAGATTTGCTTTGCAGGGGGCTCAAACGTATTTTGAGAGCTACGCTAATGACCGCATATTTCGCCACACGACGGATCGACTCGAAAGCGCGAAGGAAATGTTGCAGGCTTCGATTACCCCTAATATGGATCCGTTTATTGCTGGCAGGCTGCTGCGCGTTAATCGTCAGATCACCCTCACGATCCGCGATGTGCGCGTCCGACTTGATGAAAACGGGCCAACAGTTGATGAACTGACGAACACGCTCCTGACTCAGCGCATGAGCCGGGTCGATGAGAGCATCGAGCAGATACGTAAGCACTTGGACGATGCGACTGTTAACCTGCAACGCCACATGTTCAAAATGTCTTGAGAAACTGATTGTCATGCCGCAGCTCCCGCCATCTGCTTTTCGTGTGCGAAGTTCGCGAGAATCAGCGCCGTCGCAACATCCGGACAAACGCTGTTCCCGATCATGCGCACCTGCGCCGACTTCGAAAGAGGCTTACAGTTGACGATCGGATCGAGAATGTAGGTACTTGGGAAGCCTTGGGCGGTCGCGAGCTCGCGCGGTGTCAACATCCGCATGCCAATGTCGACGATGACGTAGTCCTCGCCGTGGATCGTCACAAGCCCGAAGCGGTCATGTGTCGGAATGGTGCCAAGCGGCGACCGCAGGTTCGCGCCGTCTTTGTCGTTGCCGTAGTACTTGATGAGGAACGCGCGCACTTCGCCGACATGGCCGCCCCCGGCGGTGAGGGTGGGGATAGGCTCGCGAACGTCTTGACCGAACTGGTTGTTGCGCAGTTTCAACAGATGCGAAGTGACGACAGCCGTATCAGCCTTGGCAGTGATTGTTGCGAGCGGCTCGCCGGCATCGCGCGGACGCGATTGCCCGGCACGGCCACCGCATCCAACCAGTTGAGCGGTGACCACTGAATGGTGATCAGACGTCGTCACAGTACCGGTCGGAACATCTACGCCAGTTCCAACGACCCCGCCGTAGTGTTTCGCGAGGAACGCCGAGACGACTGCATGCTTGACGCCGCCGGCCACCGCGGTGCCGAGCGGTTTATCGAGCCCCGGCACGCGCGGCTGCTGCGCACCAACTGCTGTCAAATCGTTCTCGGAGCCGCAGGCGGTGCAACCGCATACTGGCTCAACGTCATGAACATGACCACAGTCGTTGCAGCGCCATCGCGCGGGGCGCTCGCCGTAGCCGGTCTGGATCAAGGTGGCGCTGACAACGCCAAAACGGTTGCCCTGCGTGGTGACCGTATGAAGGGGAGCCTCTACGGACTGATGTGGGGCGTCGCCGAAGTTCTGTTTCACGAGCGTTGCGGCGATGATGCCCATGGCGTTGCCGGTACCGGGGCGTGCCTGCTTGCCGCCTGCGGTAACGGTATGGAGTGGATCACCTAAGTCGCTGCCGACGCTGCCCGTGCGCATCTTGGTGATGTGCGCAGTTACGAGTGCCTGTTCGCCGCGGTTGGCGCCTGTAACGGTCGCCATCGGTGCGTCGACGTTCGCGTTACGATCGGTGCCTTGATGCGTCACGTGCATGAGTGTCGGCGCAACGACGCCGAACCGCGGCGCGCCGGCCATCACCGTGTGCAACGGCTCGCCCGTTTCCTGCCCAGTGCTGTTCTCGGAGAACTTGACGATGAATGGGTCTGCGCTGTTCACCACGAATTTCATGATGCCCTTGGCAATGCGGCTCAGCGTCGCATCTTTCAGCGGCCGCTCGCGCTCGAAGATCGATGGGCAGGGGATTGACCAGTCGATGCATTCGGCCGCGGTGCGCCATGGCTTCAGCTTCCCGGCCTGCACCGCGGTGCTCTTCGGGTCGCCATGCGTCGGCGCCGGCCACACGATCGGCAAGTGATCCCGTCGCGCGATCAGATAGAGGCGCTTGCGAATGGTCGGCGCGCCGTAGTCGCATGCGCGCAGTTCGCAATGCTCGACGCGATATCCCATGTCTTCGAGCGAGCGCACGAATTTCCGGAAGTGACTGCCTTTCGTTTTGGGGTTCGCAACCAGATGCTGTTCCCGAACGGGCACCTGCTCACCAGGCTGCGCCACCGAACCGTCGAGCTTGACGACGCGACCGGTCGCCTTATCACGCTTCGCCACCAAGCCTGTCCACGATTGGATTTCTTCGACGTTCTCGAGCATGAGCGCGCGCGGCATCGACTTCCCGGCCCACTTTCGGCCGATCCACGCGAGCCCGCGGATCTTCTTGTCGACCGGCTTTCCGCCTTTCGCCTTCGAGTGATGTTTGCAATCCGGGGATAGCCAAACGAGCCCAACTGGCTGGTTCTTCGTCGCCTCGATCGGGTCAACCTGAAAGACGTCTTCGCAATAGTGCTTGGTGCCGGGGTGATTCGCGGCGTGCATCGCGAGAGCTTCGCCGTCGTGATTGATGGCAATGTCCACCGACCGGCCAAATGCCTGTTCCATGCCTTCCGACGCGCCACCGCCGCCGGCGAAGTTATCGATGATGAGTTCGCTGCCGAGATCGAGCGAAAGGGATATAGCGTCGCGCTTCATTTTTGTCCTTGTGGTGATTCAGAAAACATGTCTGTTTGCCGCAGATCGATGGGTTTTCTGACTTCGAGCCAGCCCCATGTACGGCCGGCTTTGATGCTGGCGATGGTTGAATCGCTTACGTTGAATGCGCGCGCGAGGCGTGCGGCGGTGCCGTCATCCACAAGCGCGACCGAGAGTTGTCGCTTGATCTCGACAACGTCGACTTCACGAAGCTTTGCGGTCTTGATCTCGGAGCCTTTGCGCGGGATTCCGCCGAAGGTGCGAACGGGGGCACTCATCAGCGGCCCACCTGTTCCATATCCCAGCCGCCGTCCTCGCGCGGATAGACGTAGAAGAAACGCCACGGGCATAACTCGGCGGCTACCTTTGTTTTGGCGAGCGCGTCGTCTGTGACGGCTTCGCGGTGCGCCTTTGTGTCACGCGCTTGCAACTCGTCAAGGTCGGTCAGCACGAAGAAGTCGAGCGTGATGTGCGTGTTTTTTGCGATCTTGATTTTCACGCGTTCGAACGCCCACCACTTGATTGCGCCAGCGAGCTTTTGCTGATCGAGATAGGCTGCATAGCGACCCTCGAGCTTCGTCATTTCGTCCGCCTTGAGCCGCCCCTTTGCTTGATGCACCTCGGTCAATGTTTGCTTCGCGGGAACCGGAACCCGCGCTGGTGCAAGAGAGCCTCGCTTCGCGTGATGCGCAGCCAGTTCCTCCTCGGTCATCCGCAACCTGTTCTTTGTCATGGCTCAGAAAATGCATGTACGGCTATTGATGGGCATGCGAAAGCGCATCTGCCGGGCGTTGCTGAGTTGCCTGCAGATTCAACTCGGCGAGGTGCTTCCCCCATTCGCCGGCGATCCAAGTCACTCCCTTGGGGGTGAACATCATCCGGTTGTAGACGTGGTCGCTATGGTTAGACACTCCAGCCTTCACGCTGAATCGGCCAGCGTCCAGATGTTGTGCGCGCGGCGTCATCTCGCCGTTGAGGTAATAGATCACCGAGCGCTCAACCAGGAACTCGCGGAACCGGTTCTCGTTGGCACCAAGTAACTTGCTGACTTGGCGGAATGTCTTGTTGCCAGACGGCGCCTCGGCGTACTTTGCGACAAACTCGATAGCCGGCTTTGCCTGCTCGAGCGCAAGCTGCGCGGTGCGTTTCGCATCGACTTCATCAGCCCATGCGCGCGCGGCTGCCGCCGGATCATCGAAATTTGGGAGAGCAGGGATGCCGGAACCGTAGGAGCCGGTCTTGCGTATGGCCGGCAGCACGTCGTGCGTTATCCAGCGCTTGAACTGCTTCGCCTCAGGCTTGCGGGAGCGAAGCACCAGGGAGTAGAGCCCGGATTCGCTAATGACCGTCGCAGATTGCTTCCCACCACGGGTGTCAACTTCGCTGATCCCCCGTTCATCGTCATCCAGACCGGCCACTGCCATCGACGTGTTGTTCAAATCGAGCGCCGCGCAGATATCCGCCGCCACAAACCATGGCTCACCGCTGACGTCCACAACGCGCACTGCCGATGAAGTTTCGGTGCCGGGCGCAACCTGGTGGAACTTGAATATCATCGGGACGCTCATCGGGCACTCCGTGCAATTGAACGAATTAGGGAAATACTAGCCATGTATGCATATTCACGCAACTGGTTTTTGCAGCTGACCTTCGGCTTCCACGCTCTTGCCGAACTTTAAGCCGGGCGTGACCGCAAGAAGCGCGGCGCGACGTTCAGCGATCTGCTCGGGTGTTTGTGCGGCCCTTGGAGCTTCCGGCGCGGCGATCGGTGGTGCGATGGTGAGCGCGGCCGGCGCTGGCGGCCGACCACCGTTTTCGATGGCGGCACGTATGCGTCCGTGCCACGTGTCGCGGGTATCACTAGCGTACGCGGGCCCGACGCCGACGAGATTAGCCTGCTGCAGCGCCAGCGCATCAGACTGCCACCAGCCTGGGATGACGTTCGATGTTTTCTTCTCTGGCGCGACAGGAGGTGCTTTGCTGTTCGCCATGAAGCGATCGATGTTGTCTTCGCTCCCAAGGCAGACGTGCAGCCCGAGATACTTCTGCCCACGCTCGTTCTTTCCTTGGTTGTGAGGGGTCAGGGCGCAACCTTGGATCGCGCGACACAAGTCTCGCGGCGGATAACCCCAGCGGAGCGCGGCGCGGATGGTCTTGATGCGTTTCTCGCCGAGGCGGGCTTTCGTTGCTCCGGTCGCGCGCTGCCAATAGGCGAAGATGCCGTCGATTTTCTCCGCCTCGGTTAACGGCTTCTCTCCAGCACCCCCGCCGTCGAGCGCGAGCTCGACAATGCTTTTGGTGTTTACCGAAGGTGAAGATGAAGATGAAGATGAAGCGCCATCCCCGGGCCGTGCGGATGGTTCATCACCATGCGGTGCACCTTGATCTTCACCTCGGACTTCACTTTGGTCTTCACCATGCCCACGGCTTGGTGAGTCCGGTTTGGCCGTTTTTTGCTCACCTTCTGTATCACGGTCACCCGCACCAAACCGCGTATTACCGCCGCTGTGCTTTCGTTTGTACTCGTCCTCTACCATCCGTGACGAATACCACAGGGGGCCCGCCTGTTCATGTATCAGCGTAACCGGCGGCCCGTCCTTTCGACCGGAACGGGGTATGTAGATGTGCGCTGCACATGCTTCTCCCTTGTCGGCACCCTTAAGGACACCTTTGTCGCGTAACGCTTTGAGCTCGGATACTTTGCAGTGCGCGGCCTCGGCCATCTCTTTCAGAGTCCAGCGCAGAACGCCGTACTCCTCTTGGTCATGCATGAGGCAAAGCACGTCGAGCCACACGCTCTTTTCGACGCGCGTGCAACGACGGAGGTTGCTGTTCGCCTGCCAGTCGCCTGGATAGAACTGAAACGAGGGGCGCTTCATTATTGCTCCCTGATTCGGTTCCAACAGGCGCCGTAAAAAGATTGGGGTATCGGCGATTTAACTATTGCCATGTGTGTCTCGAACGGGCGAACGATTACCGCTGGTCGACGTAGGTCGATCGAGCAGGGGGGAATATGGAGGGTTCCCAGAATAGGGAGGTCGACTACGAAGCGGGGGAGCAGGCCATAGGTGACGGTCCTGCGCAAAAGGAAGAAGGGGAGTCGCGCGTCGGGCTAGATCCAACGTGGCGCCCTTGCGGGTAGGCCGCCCCTTCCTTTTGCGCTCTAGCGTGAGCAAATTCCATCCGCCGGCGACAACGAATGGAGCTTTTGGAATACCGAGTATTACTTCCACACAGCTTGTTACAAAGATTCAATGTAGATTCAAGTATGCATATACGGCTAACGCAAGTTAAAACTAAGCTTCGGGCGACATAGATTCACGCTGACCCAGGTCGCCGTAACGCTTTTCTAGCTCAGCAACGACAAACTGGATCTTGGGATGTGTCGATCCATGAGACTTAACTATCTCAAGCCATCGCTGGCGTTCAAGTTCGAGCGTGGTGGCGAGCGCGGGTGCGAAGTGGTGATCGAACAGCTGCCCCATTTCCCGACGGAGAAAATCCCTTTCGCCCTCGGACATCCCGCAGCCGACGAGGAGGGCATTGTTGATCCGATCAAGGCCAAAATCATGCCGCCATGTCAGGCACATAGCTTCGATGATCGCGGCACGGTCTAATGCTTCAGACATACTGCGCTCCCGGGCTTGAACTGGCCTACGGATCGGCACCGGCGGCAGAGGCTACAATATCGCTGGGCATGGTTGTAGACGACCATGCGGCCGGTCGTTTGCTGAAATTTGACAGTCGCTTCTGGCGTGTTATTCATGCGAAGACCGGCTCCAAGGGCGTTGGCCGCAGAGCATCTTCTGGCTCGTTTCTTGGCACGGATCCGGCATCCCGTTCGCGCACAATCAGCACGTCGTGGATTGCCTGGACAGTCGACGCTTTCGGGTTCTTCGTTTGGCGCTGGAAAACCTTGTTCAGTGTGTCAAGCGATATCCCCGACAACTCCGACAGTTCTCGCCGCCGGCGCCGGAAGTGCTTCTCATGGGTCCGCATGACGAAGTCATACTGGCTTTCTGTGGGCAATTTGCTTCGCCTCGATAGTCAAAAGATACAAAATTGTCAGTCAAGTATATGCATGTACGGCTACGTCTGCAAGTCCAAACCTCGTTCGCTTGCGTACAGTTGGCACCCTCAGTCCATTGCAACCCCAAAAGAAGCCGTTTATAGTTCGCCATGTATGGCTACTTTTAAACATCTAACAAAATTTCAATAGTTCCTTAACTAGGGTAGTACCATGAACAAGCCAACGCCAAAGAAATCGACGGCGGCATCAGCCACGCCGGCGGCAAAGAAGGCCGCCGCGCCGAAAGTAGAACGTCCCAAGAAGACGTCCGTTTCACCCGCTATTCGTAAGCATGTGGCAGCAAATTTGAAAAATTGGATGAGAGCTGACCCCAATCTTGATACTCAGGTGAAAGTCTCGAAAGCCTCGGGAGTGGCTCAGACGACGGTGAGCCGCATCCTGCTCGGCACTACGCCAGCAACAGCAGACATTCTTGATGCGATCGCCAAAGCGTTCCGACGTGATCCGGGCGACCTGCTTACCAATAATTCTGACGTCAAGGTTCAATACGATCTAACGAAGTTCGCGCGCCTCCCAGATTATGAGAAGGTCCGTATCGAGGCCTTCATCAAGCATGTCCTTACAGAGTACGAGCACCCGCCGACTGAAGAGCCAAAAAAGAAGACGCCTCGTTAACCCGGTAGTAAGCACGCATGTCACCTTCAAAGAAAAACTCTTGCGTTAGTATGCGTATATGGCTAATAATAGCCCTATACGGCGCTGTGTGCGCCCCTTCCAAAGGCTCATACAGTGTCAGAGTTCTCCAACTTCCGCGCAGCATCGTCACCTGAAGTCTTGGGAGTCGTCCGCGCGTCGTCGTGGAAGACGTTGTTCTCATGTCCCCTTAGTTGGTACTACGCCAACGTCGAGAAGATCCGCAGTGCATCCTCAGGCATAGCCCAAATTGGTACGGCCATTCACGCCGGGACCGCGCTCTTTGACGGCCCACGCCTTCGAGGCGATTCGATAAGCGTTGAAGAGGCCGTGGAGGGTGCGATCGCAGTCCTTTACGACGACGATGCAGAAGTGAATTGGGACTCGAGCGCCCAGTTCAAGGCAGCCGAAGCCATCGTCGCACGCTCCGTCAATCGCTACTGCCACGAGATCGCTCCGAAGGTGACCTATACAGCCGTCGAAGCGCGCTGCGAAGATCTGCACATCAATACCAAGTACGGCACGATCGTCACGACCGGCACGATTGACCGGGTGCGGGAGCGCATGTACCTCGTCGAAGACGACGGTACGTTGACGGACTTCATGCATGCTGCCGACCGCCAAGACTCCAAGCCAGTTGTCTTTCGCGAGAATGTCCGCGATATCAAGACGGGCTTGCAAGCCGTCGGCTATGACGACGAAGGCGGCCGCGTAGCCACGATTGGTGCGCACCACTTGCAGGTCGGCATCTACACCATCATGACCGAAGTCGAGCTCCAGCGTCCGATGGACGCGCCGGCCGAGATCTGCGGGATTTCCACGGGCAAGTCAGGCGACATCGCGGTGAGCGATATTCGCGACGTGCGAACCGCATTGCTCGGCACAGAAGAGCGTCCCGGCATGATCGAACTAGCAGCGAAGATGTTGAAAGACGGGGATTTCCGGCCCGCGCCGGGCACCGTCATGTGTTCTCCGCTTTATTGCTCCGGGTGGAATCGATGCCCGTACCACGCTTGACCTTCTCAATTCCCAAAGGCTCTCCCCATGACAGCAACAACTCTTGAGCAGACTCGGCGTCCGCCGACTTCGCAGCAACTTGCACCCGTCATACCTGGCTTCGGCACACTCGAATCATTCGAACTGATGCAGCGTGGAGCGCGCCTACTCGCGTCTGGAACGCTGGTGCCGTCGGCGTATCGGTTGGTCATCGAAAAGTATGATCGCTATGGCAATGTGACGGAGAGCCGCGAAAATCCCGCCGCGCTTTCGAATTGTGTTGTCGCGTTGAATATGGCGATTCGCATGAACGCGGACCCGGTGATGGTGATGCAGAACCTGCATATCATCGAAGGGCGCCCGTCGTGGTCGTCGCCGTGGATCATCGCTCAGATCAACAATTGCGGACGCTTCTCGCCGCTGCGCTTTGAAATGAAGCAGCTCGGCACGCGTGTCGTCGAGCATGTCTCATTTGAATGGAGCGGGCCTCAGGGCAACAGGCAGAGGCATGAAGTTAAGACTTCGGTCGAAATCCAAGATGTGCAATGTATAGCATGGGTTATCGAGAAGGGCTCAGGCGAGCGGCTAGAGTCCAGCCCGATATCGATCGGGCTGGCGGTGATGGAAGGCTGGTACACCAAGAATGGCTCGAAATGGAAGACGATGCCGGACCAGATGCTTCGGTATCGTTCGGCCGCCTTCTTCGGCCGCATCTACGCTCCTGAGCTGCTGATGGGCCTGCCGGCCGTCGAGGAACTCGAAGACACGATCATCGACGTCGAGAAGCAACCGGATGGCAAATATGCGGCCGACGTAGACGTGCTGCGGCAGCAGGCCGAGGCTCAACGTCCAGCGGGAGAAGAGCCTGCACGCGCTCGAAAAGACACCCAAGGTGCGACCACGGTCGAATCGAAGGATATTCCTCCCGCGGAGTCGAAGAGCGCTCCTGCGTCAGCCGCCCCGACGCCAGCGCCGGCACCTGCACCCACTCCTACCCCATCGCCGGTCGCGCAAACGCCAGCGTCCGCCATCGGCACGGAATTTGATCGTCCGGCGCACGCGGGAGAACTGTTTGCTGGTAGCGGGCCGCAATATACCGACCAAGACACGCTCGAGATGGCGATCGAATTCGCCAGCAAGGGCGACTACGACTCGGCGCTCGACCTGAAACTGAATTTGCCCGAACAGATGAAGAAACGCATCGACGCGGCGATTCAAAGCCATAAGGACGAGGTCGCGCAGTCAGCGAAGAAGCAAGCACCGACTGAGCGCCCGCGCCGTTCGTACAACGTTTGATTTCGCGCGATCACGTGTAGCCGTATACGGCTAATAACATTCACGCTAAGAGGTTTCTTCATGCGTATTACGCAAATCGAGGTCGAGAACGTGCTCAAGCTGAAACACGTTTCGATCGAAGTAAATCGGGCAATCGTCTGGATCAGCGGCGAGAATGGGCAGGGCAAGAGTTCGCTCGCCGAAGTCTTGAAGCACACACTTGCAAACCGCGTCACCCGCGGGGGCGAGAAGGATGCCGAGCAACTCAAGAAGAACGAATTCATCAACTTTGTTCATTGGGGCGAGAAACTCGGCGCTGTCCGAATCGCCTTCGAGGGCGGCTCCGCGTCGCTGACGCTGCCCAAGGGGACGCGCACCTTCAGCATGGACGACCTGTCTATGCGTCAGATGCAGGCGATGCAAGCCGCCATGCCGTATGTCATGGACCCGGAGCGATTTGCGCGGGCGACGGCCGACGAGCGTCGGACTTACCTGTTCGAATTGACCAAGGTCGACACCGGTGCGAAAGCTGTATCGCAGCGTCTGCTGGCGAAGGGTCACGCAGAGGAGCGCGTAAAGATGGTCGCGCCGCTGGTGGCCGCGAGCTTCGGCGAAGCATGCGACGAGGCAAAGGCGAAGGCGCGCGATGCAAAGGCCGCGTGGAAGGCACTCACTGGTGAGACGTGGGGCAGCGAGAAGGCCCCCGAGTGGAAGGCCGTGGCACCGGCGTTCAGCGATGACGACATTGCGGCAGCGACCGCGCTCGTCGAGCAAAAAACCGCCGAGTATGGCGAAGCGAATCAGGCGCTCGGTGTTCTCAATGAGAAAGCGCGTGCGTACAACGAGGCTGCGCAACAACGGGAAGCCCTGACGCTCAAGGCCGGCCGCATCGATTCCGTAAAGGCGAAGCTGGCGACCGACGAAGCCGAACTGGCGAATTGGATTCAGAAGGTCGCGGAAACGCAAGCGCTCGCCGAGGGCGGAAAGGAAAAGACTCCGCTCGTCTGCCCGCACTGCGCTGCGCTCAGCGAACTGCACGACGGCAAGCTGGTGGAATTCGTTCAGGTGTCGAAGGTCGCCGACGCGGAGGCGATCGCCAATCTGCCGAAGTACAAAAAGGCATTGGAAACGATGGAGACTTCCGTCGCCAACGACAAGCGCGACCTCGCCAACGCCGAAGCCGCTGTGGCATCGCTGGCAGCATTGAGCGACATGGAACAGCCCAGCAGGGCTGATTTGGACGCTGCGCGCGCGGCAGTCGAACGGATCACCGGTGAAGGGAGGGCCGCTCGAACGCAGCTCGACGCCGCGCAAGTTCTCAAGACGGCCGCCGAGTCGGCTGAGCAAAAAACCTCCGACGCCCTTGCGCACCATGAATCGGTCGCGGCATGGCTTGCGATCGCGGAGGCTCTCTCGCCGACCGGCATCCCGGCGGAACTCATGACCGATGCGCTCGCACCGTTCAATGCGCGGTTGCGTGCCAGTGCTGAAACAGCCTTCTGGCCTGTCGTGCAGATAGAGACGGATATGAGCCTCACGGTCGATGGCAAGCCGCACCACATGGAATCGGAGTCGTATCAGTGGCGGGCCAATGCGCTCCTCACGGAGGCCATCTCGCACTTCTCTGGCGCGCGGATCATGTGCCTGGACCGGTACGACGTGCTAGTCGGGCAGGGGCGCGGCGACCTGATCGACTGGCTACAAGAAATCGTCGCTAAAGCCGAGATCGACACCGTCATTGTCATGGGCAGCGCGACGTCTATGCCGTCGGGTCTACCGCCGGCTTTCCAGACGGAGTGGATCAGCGACGGGCATATCGGAGTCGCGGCATGACGACCAAAGCGAAACCGACGCAGCCCGGCACATTCGAGATGGAGATCGTAAAGCAGCCGAACGGCATCTACGTGATTGCGGACAAGCCGAAGCCGCAACCGAATCTCAACCTGACGGCTGCGGTCATTCAGGCCGTGCATCAGTCACACCGAGGTGATCGCAAGGAGCCGGCCGTCACGTTCAAGGCGCCGATACCGACGCGGCTCGACGGCGACGCGCACGCGCGCATCGATGCAGCCATGGCAAAGCGGGCACGGAAGGCAGCGAAACGGCGAGGTGGCGCATGAGGGGCTATGCCGCAATCGGGCTATATCGCCCGAAGGACCCGAAGAATCTCGGTGCTGTGATGCGCTCGGCCGGTTGCTATGGGGCGTCGCTGGTTGCTCTGCAGGGCGCGCGCTTCGCGCAGGCGAGCACCGACACGCAGAAGGCGCACCGTCATATCCCGGTGATCGAAACGGAAGACCTCTTTTCGGTGCTGCCTGTCGGTTGCCGAGTCGTCGCCGTGGAGTTCATCAAGAGTGCGCGTCCGCTGCCAACGCTGACTCATCCGGAGCGAGCAATGTACATGTTCGGCCCGGAAGACGGCTCATTGCCGGGCGACGTGCTCGCGCGGTGCGACGACGTGGTGTACATCCCGACCGAGTATTGCCTGAATCTTTCGATGACGGCAAGCACGGTTCTCTATGACCGAATGATGAAGCGCGGCGAATGGGTCCACGCGCAAGCGAGGGTGGCATGAGCGCGGCCACATTTCGCGATGCCATCGCCATCGAGAAGTCTGGCATCGAAGGCTGGGTGCCGTTTCGATATGAACTCATCGGCAAGAGCGACACGATTATGACGGGTGGTATTCCCCGGGTGCTCACGCGCGGGCCGAACAAAGGACAACGCAAATGGGACGGAATGCACAGTCAAGTCGCCGTCACTCAAGCCGAGGTTGACGCCGCCATGGCGAAGTACGAAGCAGAGACGGGGATCTGCGCCGAGTGTGAAGGTTCCTGCAAGGTCGTGGCTGGCTGGTCTGCAACGGAAGGAGCGAAATACCGCGAATGCTTGAAGTGCCACGGCACTGGCAAAGCCAACATACAGGGGAGCCAATCAAATGGATCTGAGTGAAATTCTGGACAAGCTCGCACCGAAGTTGCTGTCGCTCGCCGAGGCGGATCGCGTAATCGTCACGCCGCTCGTCGACCACATGCACGCCGGCGTTGTCCGACCGGTAACGGATGAAGAACGCTTGGTGCTCATTCGCCTTGGTGGAGGTGCGCAATGAGGGAATACGCATGCCCGAAAGAGCAGTTTCTGCGTGACGTCGGCGAACACGAAATGACTGTACTACGTGACGATGGTGTCGACCGGCATCTGCGATTCCGCAAACCTGGTACCAGTTGCTACGGTTTCGATCTGATCACATGGGGTGGCCACCTGTTGATCACCGGTGACTGTGGCTCGTTCCTGTTCCTGCGGTTGCACGACATGTTCCAGTTCTTTCGAGCGGATCGTAAGTCGAAAGACGATTTGTACCTCAATCCGCAATACTGGTCCGAGAAACTGATCGCGACGGACTGCAGTGGCTCACGCGGTGGTGCGGCAAAGAGATTCTCAAGAGAGACGTTTGAAGCCAACATCAAACGTTGGTTCGACGATCGCTTCGAAGGAGAAATCGAGAACGACGCGTCGACCGACGAAGCGGATTGGGACTATGAAGAGGACGCTGAACAGCGAGCCAAAAATGTGGCCCAGCGCAAGGCTCGGCGCGAGGCAATCTGGTCGCAGATCGTATCGGACGTGCTCTATCACTCGGGCAACGAACACCAAGCAGCGCAGGCCGCATACGACTTCGAGCACGATGGGTTCAACTTCCAGGACTTCTACGAGGTCGATAACACGGAATACACCTTTCATTTCATCTGGTGCGCGTATGCGATCGCGTGGGGTGTCAAGAAATACGACGAATCGAAGGCAACCCCGACGCAAGCCGAAGCCGCGGTGGTCGCATGAAAGCTATCTCGATTCGTCAACCTTGGGCGTGGCTCATCATGCGGCCGGACATTATCGGTGACGAAGCGCGCCTGCACGCATACGCGAGCGGTTTGATCAAGGACGTCGAAAACCGCAGTTGGCCGACGAAGTTCCGCGGTCGCGTACTGATTCATGCGAGCAAGGGCATGACGCGTGCGGAATACGAGGATGTCAAAGACTTCATTTTCATGGGTCTCGGCATCCCACCTGAGATCCGACTGCCACCCCGCGAGGCACTTGCGCGCGGCGGCATCGTCGGAATTGTAACGATCACGGACTGCGTGTCATCTGCACGTCAGCGGTCGCCATGGCACATCGACGGCGCGTTCGGCTTTCAAATCGCAGACGCAAAGCCGTTGCCGTTTGTCGAGTGCAAGGGCGCGCTCGGCTTCTTCGATATCCCGGAAGACGTCGCCGAGACATTGCGTCAGATACATGCAAAGGCAACCCCATGACCGAACCGACTAACGAAATCGTAGCAGTAGCGCAGATTACGCGAAGCCCAATCATATCTTCGCCGGATATTCTCGAGCGCATTAAAGGTGCGAAAGAGCGGCTGCAGGATGGTCACGCGCTTATGCGCGTCCCTGTTGACCCGACTGATCCCGATTGCGTTCTAGCCGATGCAGAGATCGAGATTGAGCGGTTGCGCTCTCTGCTATCTGCAAGCAAGCCTGCCGTGCCCGAAGGGTTCGTGCTGGTGCCGAAGATAATGACTGACCATATGCGCGACGAGGCCGACTTTGCCATGCAGAACCATGTCGGCGACGACTATTCCGAATCTGACGCCTTCGACGGGTGGTACGAGCCTGTATGGGACGCAATCATCGCCGCTGGCATGCGCCACGCTGCCACGCCAGCGCAATCGGGGAAGCCGGTGGCGTGGGCGGCTGGAGCGGGTCTAGTTGCTCCCATCGTGCGCAACAAGGGTTCCGCGCAGCGTCTGTCAGATGAGCACGGCGATGGGACGGTGATTCCGCTCTACGCCGCTCCGCAGCCCTCTCCGACTGCCGTGGTGCTGGACGATGAGCGGGCGGCTCTGCTGGCCGATTACATCGAACTGAATATGAGCAACTACGGGCCGGATGACGTGGACAAGCTGAACGCGTGGGCAATCGACGCTTACGACTTCGTTACCCGCGCCGCACCCCCTGCCGCGCATCCCGTGAAAGATGGTGAAAGACATTGGTCCGACCGGTTTGACGCTCCGATGGGGTCCGAGCACCCCGACGACCTTGCCGCACTGGACGCCGCCGTTGCGACGTACCTGGCTGGAAATGGGCAGTCCCCCGCCGCGCCAGCGCAATCGACGAAAACCGACGTGCCCATCAATGCATTTGCTATATCGCTTTTGTCTGCGGCAGCAAAAAGTGGCGACGCCGGCGCAATCAACTTGCCGCACAACTGGCCGAGGTCGCACCGTGCGAGCAATGCGGATTTGTAAACTACCGCTGCCGTTGTACATCCGACGAACGGGAGCAGACGCGCGCGCTGACGGATGCTGCATGCGACGTCCTGGCTGAGCGCAACCGCCAAGTGACTGCAGAAGGCTGGACGCCAGAACACGACGACCAGTACACGAAGAGGGAATTAGCATACGCGGCAGAAATTTACGCCGTTAGCACGCTCAGTAAGTATGAAATGCCTCTGCTCTGGCCGTTTCCTAGCCAATGGTGGAAGCCGTCCACCCCGCGCCGCAATCTTGTAAAAGCCGGTGCGCTAATCCTTGCCGAGATCGAACGCCTCGATCGTGCCGCTGCTAATAAAAGGGGTTCGGAATGACCGACGTCAATAAGGAACTGGCTAGATTTAAAGAGTCGCTGCACGCCCATTTTGACGCGTTCCCAATTCCGACTCAGCTTGGAATCATCGCGATAATGAACCACATCGAAAAGGTCTACGCGGAATTCTCCAGCGCCGCTTCCCCGCAGCCATCCCTGACTGCCGTGGTATTGGACGATGAGCGGGCTCCGCCCAGCGAATACTTCGTTTATGACCCGAACGGTGGGCATGTCGAATTCTATGAAACGGACGCGCAACGCGCAGAGGCACACGCCGAAGCCGTCGCTGAATATCGGAAGGAATCGATTAGCGACGGTGAATGGTCTCCGGACGTGGAATGCATCGTATCTGGCGTCGTCACACACAAAACTGTTTCTGTGAACGACGATGGCGAAACTTGTGATTACGAAGCACGCGCCGCATCCCCGCAACCTGTGGAGCAGACTGCCGAGCCGAGTCTGACGGATGAACAGCGTGAGGCCATCGCTATCGCGCTGAGCCTGATTGGCTTGAGCGGTGACCCGCGAGTGCGAAACGTACACAAGACGCTACGACCTCTGACCGCCGCGCAGCCAGCAAGCGGAGACAATGCATGAGTGACTTGATCAAGCGCCTGCGCTCCCAGGAAACGGTAGACGCCAAGCCGCACGCAATCGAACTGTTGACCGACGAAGCCGCCGACGCTCTGGAAGTCGCGAACCGCCGCATCGCCGAGTTCGAACGGATCCTCGACGGCCTACCGCAGGATGCTATCGACGGCGGCTGGACAGCGCGAGGCATTAGCGCGTACGCGAAACAGCTTGAGGCCCGCGTGGCCGAACTCAACGCCATCATCCACACGCCGGAGTCTGGTGAGTTCCTGAAGGGCGTTTCGATCGAAGCGGAGTATCAACGGCAGCTTCACGGCATCGACGCCACTGAGGCGCGTTTCGATTGGCACCAGTGGTTTTGGGTCACGGGATATCTGCTAGGTAAGGCACTCGCCGCGTGCAAGTCGGGCGAAGGCGACCGCGAGAAGGCTAAGCACCATCTCGTGACAACGGCCGCGTTGATTAACAACTGGCACAACACTTTGACGGGTAGGGCTGCGGCGAGCGTGCATTCGAACAGGGGCCACGCCGTCGCCGATCTCATCGCCACAGAACCGGCAACCTGCGAGCCAAGCTATGCCAAGAAGTAAGAACCGCGGGAAAAAATACGCTCCGAAGACCGTGTCGGCAAACGCGATGGAGTGGGCGATGGCTGGCGCGCATCTGTTACCTGCGGCAAGACGCACGGAGTTGTTTGAGCCGGTCTCGCAGGCCTTTGATGCGCTTCGGCAGGGCATAGCGTCGATGGAGCAGTGGTACACCATCGACAACTGCTTGCGGCTGTCTGAAGCGCTCATTGGCCTCAACATTGGGAACAACCTTGCTGATTCGGTACGGGCTGGCAGGATGGCACTGGATGAGGTCGGCGGCCGCCTTCGTGCCGGTGGCTCGTCTACATGCCGCGCGCCCGAGCTCGCGTTGATTCGTGAGGCGACGGAGCTATATCGGATTCAGCTTGGCCTATGCACCCAAGGCGAGATGTCGAAGGCCGTGCGGACAGTCGAAAACAAGATCAACGGCGCAGGGCTCGCGCCCCGGCAAAACGAGGAGACATGCAATGTCTAAGCGCTGGACAAAGACCGAGGACAATCGGATTGCGCGGCAACTCAAAAAGGGTATCGCCATTGGTGAGGTGGTCGTTCCCGACCGCAAGAATTCGGATATCCGCAAGCGGGCATATCGCATCGGCTTGCTGGTCAAGTACAAGCCCGCGATCGAGAAGCGTACAGCGCAATGGGCAGCGGTGAAGACAGCGCTTGAATCCGGCGATAAGTCCCGCAAACAGTTGGCGAAGGAAACGGGCATGACAGACGACACGCTCAGGCGCGTACTGGATCGGCATCGGGCCGAACTTCACATTGCGGACTGGGTCTTTGTATCGCCGCGCGCTCTCCGCCGCACGGGCATGTGGAGGCTAGGTGCTGGTGAAGATGCGGTAGCGCAGGACGGAGTTGCGACTGTCGAGAATCGCGGTGATCCGTAGGCCGCAATGATTGCAGAGGCGAAGCAGCGGCTTAGGGAGATTGAGGCGCGCGGCGAGTTGATCCGGCGCGACCCGCTTGTCGTGGCGCTGTTCGGGCAATATCGGCCGGCCGCCATCACCCATGTCTTTTGAAAGGACAGAAACCGCCCGAGGGCGCCCTATGCTCAGTAGATCCAGGAGCCTTTGGCCACCATATAAGTCCCATCCCAATAGAACGTAATTAGCAGCGTGGTATTCGCCGCAACTGACGATGGCGCGCCGCTCGGAAACTGGGCGGCCGGGAACTTGATGCTACTTGGCCATCCAGAGAGTGCGCGCGTTGACGCTCCCGCGATCAGGCGAAGCGAGAAGCCATCATGGCCGAGCGGAACGAGCGGCTGAAAGAGGGTAATCGCCGTGATATCGCCAGTCAGATTGACGTACTGAGCCTGTTGCCCGATGGTGTAGTTAAGGCTGAACGATGCGTTGTAGCCACGATTTACCTCGCGCGCGCCGAGTGGTTCAGAACCACCAATGAGCGCAATCGTGCCGGACGTATCGATGCACCGATATTTAACCCATGAGTCTTTGCCCATGAACTGCGGCGTATTGGCGGCAAGCTGCACGATCGAGAAATTGTCCGCGATCTGAATCCAGAACTCCTGACCCAACTTCGCGCCCGTGACTGCCGTCAGGTTGAACGCGCCCGTGTTGGAAGTCTTGTACACCTGCGCGCGGGCCGATACATTGACCGTCGCGGTGGCGGCGGGAATTGTCAGGGTCTGAATTTCCAGCCCGACTGCCGCACCCTTAATCACGAGATCGGGGCTGATCTGCATGTCCTGTACGGCGAAGCCGCCCTGCTGCAGGCTACCGCTCGCGTCGGCGCTGATATTGTTGTTCGTGTAGGTGACGCCGCCAACAGTCCCGGCGGTGCCATTATTCCCTACAGATCCGCGAATCCGCACGCTTCCGCAAGACGCAATCCGAATGCCATTCCAGCCATTGCTTTGGCAATTCGCGTCAATGATGACGTCGGAGAGCAGTCGAGTTTGCCCTGCTGCCGACGATCCCGAGATAGGGGTCGTCTCAAGCGTGACTTCGTCGCCAATCATGATCCCGTGATTGCCAGCGCCGGAGTAGTCGCCACCGAGGAATCGGATATTCACTGCAGGTTGCACACCGTTCGCGTTTGTGATGCTCCAGCAGTCACGGCTGTACACCCGGCCACCATATTGCGCGCAGCGCAGACCGACGCGGCAGTTCATGAACGTCACATTCTGCGCGCGGTTATACGTTGCAGCCGCTTCGATGTTATCCGACACGGCGACATAGCACTGCACCGCGATATCGTGGGCGATAGCATCCTCGACCCACACGTCGCGGCATTTAAACGCCATTCCGTTCGGGCCACCGTGCATCTCTGCGCCGTAAATATGGACGCCTCGCTGCGCAGCGCCGGTGTTATCTGCGTCGAACTGTTCGAACAGATAGTTGTGATTGTTTGCGTTGGTGATCAAGCCGTCGCACAGGATGTCGCTGAAGCCTCCGACTGCCTGTATCGCGTTGCCGCTTGGGTTGTTGACGCCGAACCGCGCCAGCATAACACCCGAGCACCCCGCCAGATTGATCAGCCCATTGATGACCGAGCCGCCAGAAAACGTGCCGCCACCCGTGCCGTTCATGGTGAACGTCGGGCGAATGCCTGACAGTTTGCACCCGTTAGGGGGCGTGAAGCCGGTACCCGCCACGCCATTCACCTTGATCGTGCCTGTGAAGTAGACGTTCTTGGTCAGATAGAGCAGGTTGTATAGCGCGGTCGTTGCATCGGTCGCACCGGTGCAGTCAATGCCTGCCCGAGCCGCATTCGCCCCCGGGAGGTCGCGGTTCAGAAGTCCAGGCGCATCAAGAATTCCCACTGGATTACCTTACGAGATCGTGATTGCGGGTTGAGCGGTCACGGCACCGGTAGCGTCGCGGGTGACGGCGGTTTGCGTAACCGTATGGCTAATAACGCCATTGATATACGTCGCATGCCACGCATCGATGGCACCAGGAAACGCTGTGCTTGCTGTGTCGGTCGTGAATGTTCCGGTTGCGCCATCAGGCCAGACAATACTCGCGGTCACGATGGCCGCGTTTGCGTCGCGCGTTGCCGATACGAGCCGGAAGGCACTCGCGTAGGCCCATTGCAGCAAGCTCTGGTTCAGCGTGAGCGCTGCATCAATCAGCGCCTGGTTGTCAGCGACCAACTTCGCTAACGAACGTACAGGACCACCAGCGGTCGTAACGACCGTATTGGCGTCCCCATGCACGATCTGATGCGCAAGCCCCGTGTCGGTGACGAACTGATTAATCTGATCTTGTGGTGTTGTCATGCTCGTTACCGGTATCTGGCTGGCCTGCCAGAGTCAAGCTGAAAAGGGCGTCGTCAGTTAGGCGCGGCAGTCTCGCAAGTGCCGGCGACTATTCCTTGTTGCTGGAGGATGCAGACATACCCTTGGAGTCCGATGGCTTTTGCGCGGGCGTCGTCGTCAGCGTTGTCGACGATCCCGAAAAGAGCGACTCCAAACGGTCGTGGTAACTCGGCTGTGCCACTGGTGCCATCATCCACGCTGGGGGCGCCGGCGCTGCCACCTGTTTGGTCGCCACTGGTTGGATGGATGTTTGACACTGCGATGCGCAGCCGGCGAGTGCCATCAGCAATAGCAGCGCGGTTACGAGAGTTGTCGGCTTCATGAGCTTCTTTCTCCTTTGTGAGTTGATCGTCGAGCGTGGCAATCTTGCCCTCCGCGACGGTATGCGCTTCGATAGCCCGGTTCTCGGCGTCGAGCGCGGCTTTCGACATCAGGTTGAGATCGTTGGCGTGCTGCTCGTTGTCGTGCGCGTGCTCGGCCCGCTCGGTGGCCAGCTGCGCGCCATAGTGATTTGAGTCGAGCGCGTGCGTGCCGCAGGCGCCGATCGCAATACCTAGCAGCGCGGCGGCGAGGCCGGTGATCAGATAAGGTGCCATGTCATTCTCCTAAGCACGCAGCCCGCTCGAGGTTGCGGCGCGTGACGATGCCTCCGCACCGGTTCGCCGCGACCGCGCAGTCCTTGCCGGCCACGAATCGCCAGCGATAGAACTGCTGGCACGCGGCCGGGAATTGTTTCGCGATGTACATGCGGCGCAGCGTCGAGCCTTTGAAATTCTCAAGGCCAAAGTTGTAAACGCCGTCGATAACTGCCACCTTCTGGCCATCGGTTAACGTGTCGAATCCCGGCGTGTTGCTGCGCACCGCTTCGGCATAATCGGCAAGCCGGTCACTCAGCATCGCCTTGCATTCATTGAGCGTGTACGGGCGCATCTTGACGGTGGTGTCGCCGAAGCAAACCGTCTGCACGTCGTGCGCGAGCGCGTCGTTGTATGGCGTGAGCCTGACGCCCTCCTGCGATGCGGTGAGGCCAATCAGTGCGCTCGCCGCGGCGGCGCCGATTACCGCCGCTAGCGTTCGCTTGCGCGGCGGCTGGCGAACGTCAGTCATCATTCTTCTCCTGCAGCGACGGCTGCGAGGTGTAAGCGCCGGCCAGGCCGATCGCCGAGATACCAGCGCTAATCAGCAGCACCACCCAGAGCGGCAGGCGATCGACGAACGCGCCGGGCAGCGCGGACCAGATGCCGGTTATCAGCGGCGCGACCGTGCCGACGATCAGCGCGCGCACGGAATTGCGCTTATGCGCTCTGCGCCAGTACGAAACCAGTCTCATTGGGTCACCTTGGCTTTGATTGCCTGCCAACTTGCCCACGCCAAAAAAACGATTAATGCCCACGCCCCGCCCTTAACAAGATGCGACGTCAATTCTTGATAGAACTTCTCGCGCGCTTCGTTTCTGCGGATAATCGATTCGTGATATCGGCGATGCCCGTCCGGATCGCCATCCGGAAAAGCCTTTCGAAGTTCATCAATACCCCGGATCGCCTCTACCACCTTTGCGTCGGTGACCGACTGGGCAAGAAGGTTCTCGCCATGACGCTGGTCGAGATCCGACTTGAGGCTACCGATCGCGGCGATTACTTCTTTATGGGCATCCATCCATTCCCCGAAATAAAATGGTCTCACGGTGTCGCGTCAACGTCGTGCAAGCACCTTGTGAATGGCGTCCAGCCGATTGACCAGCGCAAGTTGCAGTTTTAGCTCGGCTTCGCGACCTTTCTGAAAATCTTGAAAGGCCTTTGATGCGAAAAATCCTTCTGCTTCGCTCACCGGTGTGCGTTTGGCTTCAGCGAGTGATGTGGGTGAATATAGAGTGAGGTTATTGGCTAACTGCTGGAGTTTTTCCACCCATTCGAATCGCGAAGTCCGAGAGGCAGGAGCTAACGGGAAATCGCGCCGGCGGCAACTTCGCCACCGCCTCCTTTTCGACTTCTTCGAGAAAGACAATCCCGTCGTCGTTGATGTCCACGTTGAAGAAATGGCGCGTCGCGCGCGCGGCCTGGCGGTACATGACCAGCATCTGGACGAAGTCCGATTCTGGATAACGTGAGAGCACCAGCATGCGTTCGCGCAACCAGTCTCCATAAGCCGTATCGGTAACAGGGTCAGGCGCGACGTCGTCTTTCTTGCGCAGTTGCGATGCCATGCAACCTAGCATCCAGTGGTATTCGCCCTCGATGCCCTGCAGATCACCGTGGAGTTCCTCAATGGCTTCCGCGGCGGCGCCGACAAGCGGCACGAGAGACCACACATCTCCCCCGACATTGCCGGCCGAGAACGTCGGAACAACATGCTGCTGCTGGCCGACGAGGTAATTCGAAAATCTGCCGTCGCCGATCATGAAGTCAGGCGCGCTCTCGGCCACGTGCGCCATGTAATGGGCGACAGTGAACCCGCGTTCCTGAACCGTCATTGCTCGCGGATCCGTTACGTGCGCCGGCGTAGCGGCCTCGGCCACCTTGATGACGCTGCTTAGGAACCGCGTGGTCTGTGCCTCATACATTGATGGGGGAATTTTTGCCAGGCTGATTGCATCGCCGATCGCGATTTCTTGCAGCGTGAGCGCGAGGCGCTTGGTGCGCAGAGGGCGGAATTCAATCAATTGGAAGCTCCGGGAGAAAAGATGGCTTTAAGGTCATCGCGGTCGAGCGCAGTCAGCGAACAGATGGTGATCGGGATAACTTTTTCGGTGTGGTAACCGTTGCTGGCGATCGGAGCGGTGATCGGGTCGCCAATCGACTCAATGACGAGTGGGGCGTACGTGTAAGTTTTGTACTGAAAGGCGATCATCGTCGGTGCAAGCGACGGCAGAAGCGCCTTGAGATAGCCGGTCACTCCGTCGGCGGTGGTCGCACGCTTCACGATCGAGTCAGTGCTCAACTTTTTCGGTACTGACCAGTACATGAGTTGGTTGACCGGCGCCTCTACCTCGCTGTACGGATCGGCGAGCGCACGGAAATGCACGTTGAACGTGAACCGGATAGGTGCCATTCCGGTGAATATCTGCGTGCTGTTGAGTTTCGTAATCCCGGTTCGCCCCTTCAAATCCTCAAGGGCATTCTGAAGTGCGCTCGGACTTTGATTGTTCTGGGCGCTCGAAGGCTTTTGACCAGCCACGGCGGACGTCAGGTCTGAGAGAACCGTCGCCAGCGCTCCAGACTGGAGCATCGCGGCGAGTGCCGGCGCCTTCGTGTCCGGGCTTGCTGCTTCGAACGGCGACTGCCAGTTCAAAGTCATGTCCCGATGGCCATCGCTGATGGGCGCGTGTACCTCAGTCGTCTCGTCGGGCAAGCGAGTGCCTTTCTCATCGACCGCGTAGAACTTCGCGATGAGGAAGTCGCTGAGACCTCCCCATTGGGACGTGAGGATTGTGCCGTTACCGGGGTTCATTGCGCGCCTGTAAAAAAGGGCCGCGAATCTGCGGCCCTGTACGTCGAGTTGGGCTGCTGTTTTACAGGGCCGCGGCCTTGTGTTGAGACTTCACCCGTTTCATCGTGGCCGACGCCGTATGCGCCTTCTTCGATGCCTTGCGCAGCGCGAGCTTCTGCTTGGCCGTCAGCTTGACCTTGCCAGACACGCGCTTGTTGACGCGGGTCTTCTTGCCGTCCCGGATCACACTCTTCATCCGATACACGGCGTCGAACGTCCCGGCGCTGTCAAATGCAAAGTCGTCGATATCTTCGACCGGGTCGACTTCCGCCAGCGTCGATGCCGAAAGGTCGCGAATGCGGATAGCCGCATCGTTGTCCCAGTCGTTCAGGAGCGCGCTCGCGTCTTCGTCGGAGACGCCCTTGTCGGTCAGATAGTCCCATGTGGCCTCGAGCGCGAGATCCATCGTGTCCTGCTCGTCGCCGGTGAGTTCTTCATCGTCAACGTCAGGATTCGATAGGCCGATCAGAAGACCAAGCAACCGTGTCGCGAGCGTCTCGCCATCGTCAAGGTCGCTGTCGTCGGTCGTAGCCCATTCTTGAATTGCGGCGGCGACATTGATCGCGAGGTTGGTCAGGGCATAGTTCTGGGCGTCTTCGTCGACGACTGTTGCGTCGTCGAGCGTCGGGGCTGCCTTTGGTTTGGCAAGGCCCCGAATGAAGTCAGTCATTTCGTGCATGATCTCGCCTTACTTAGAGATGGTTTGCGTAACCGTGATCTGGCGTGCGACGCCGTCATAGCGAAGCGTGTATTTCACGTCGACGTCGTCGGCCGGCTTGAGCGCGTTCGGAACCACTGAGTACTGGAAGGCGGCACCGTTCATGGCAGCACTCGGCTTCAACCAGCCGGCCGTCTGGGCATTTTCGAACTTCGCCTTCAGATAGTCGTTGTATTTCTTGATACAGATCGCCATCGGAAGCTGGATGAACTCCCGGCCGGCCATTACGACGTCTTCGTCGATGCTCGAAGACATTTCAGCGACCGAGATCAGCTTCTTGTACGACACGGTCGTCGTCGCGGAGGTCAACGAATCGGTGAAGACATACAGTCCGCCGCCGTTGTACTTCGTGAACAGGACCGGATTGATCTTCGCGGCTGCGAGGTCGCTCAGTTCGTTGTTGCTCGGCGTATAGATCTGCGACATGTTCGTGCGATTCAGCGGCCATGCCTTGCCCGCGATCGGATAGTTCTTGGGCGCGAAGCCGTTCGCGTCCGTCTGTGCGTTGCGAGCGCACGAGCGGGCAATATTGAACGTCGAGGTGCCAAATACCGAATTTCCGTTGATTCCGGTCGGGTCTGCGCTTTTGATCGGCGACCAGTACACATGGCAGTAGTAGTCTTTCGTCCCGACAAGACTCAACTGTGCAACCCACGCAATTGCCTGCGCCGGCGTCAGGGTGCCCGGAACGTCGAGTTTGAAGCAAGTGTTCACGTTGTACGCAAGATTGCTCAACTGCGAGAGCAGAGCGACCGCCTGGGAGCCGCACGATGCGATGTAGCCGTAATCGAGTGGCGTGAACTGCAGGGCGTTCACAGCTTTCGTATAGTCAGACGTCGCATACGTGAAGCCGCCCTCGTTGAAGTACTCCAGCACGTCCGACGTGGACCACTGGTCTAGTCCGTTGACGTCCCGGCCATAAGCGTCTGAATTGGGTACAACGGTTGCGCCGGCACCGACGACGATCACCATGGCGTCAGTCAACGCCGTAACCACGTCCGGCAGGTAGAGGCTGTTGCCAAAGTCGTCGACTGCCGTCGGGTCCAGCGACGCTTGAATGTCGCCGAAGATATTGACGTCGTTCGGATCGAGCAGCCGAAACGTGATCGACGGATTCGCGATCGGGTTCCCGTTGTCGTCCGTCAACTCGTCGGCGTGGTACGAAATCTTCGCGCCGTCGTTGTAGCATTCGAGATGGCTGACGGAGAACAGGAAGCTGCCCGGCTCTGTCGCGGCGACCGAATACGTCGTAGTCGTGCCGCCGACTGCCGTTAGCGGCGGCGCTGACGTATAGCCAGTACCGGCGGCGATGAGCGTCAACGCAGTAATGACGCCTGCCACGACCGTCGCTTTGAGCACAGCGCCCGTACCCGGCCCACCGATCTGAATGGTGGTGTTTGCCGGATAGTTCGTGCCGCCGTTTGTAACAGTCCCACCGGTGACGGCACCCGCAGCGATCGTCGCGACGAGGACGGCACCAGAACCTACTGCGGCGGTGACAGCAACCATCATCTGGAGAACTGCAGATGCCGGCACCAAACGCTGGATTGCCGCCCGCGTAGCGCCATTGTTCAGGGCTTCGACAACATGGACGTATGCCTCGTTCAGAGGCGTGACACGCATCGACTCACCCGGGCCCAGTTTTGCGCTGACGGTACCGGCGTCGACATAGAACGGCTTGTCGATCCGGCCGCGCGTGGCGCGCATCACGGTACCGAAGATCTGGTCCGTGTTGGTGGGCGCGAAGCCGTCGGAATTGTCGAGGACCGGGTTGAGTTGAATTCCCGGTTGTGCGCCAAGCTGGCGGACGAAGGGTGCGGCCATGTGATCCTCTCCTTATGCCGCCGGCGACTGAGCGCCCGCAGTGTTTTCATTTGCAGGCGGCACCGGCGCCGAGTCTTGCGCCGGATCTTCTGTCTGCTTTTCGCCGGCTGCTGTCGCCGCTTCGACGACTGCAGGTGCCGCGTCTTCGCTGATCTCTTCGATCAGGACCGCCGGGTTGTACTTGTGGATGTTCGCGAGGGCCTCGGCGTCTGCTTCCAGCCGCTTCAGTTGGTCTTCGTTTGCGAACTTGAATTCGTCGGAGTTCTTCTCACCATCTTTCGGTACGCGCGTGTTACCGATCAGGTACATGCCGAGCTCTGCGAAGACAAGTGCGATCGGCATCTGGTTGGTCACGCGCAGCTTGCGCGGGAACGAAAGAGCTTCGACCGCGTCGCGATCGGCGGTCGCATCGGGCGTCGCGTTCTGCGTGGTCGTGCCAATCTTCACGGATTTGGTACGGGACATATCTGCTCCAAATGGTGTACGTATGCCCGGCCTGACTGCGACCGGGCCACTTCGCCGATGACGGTTAGAACAGGTTGGAGACCGTGATCAGCGCAACACCCAGGGACGACGGGCCATGCGGGTTCACGCTGGTAAAGCTGCGCGCGTAGTACGCGTTACCCGACACGTATTGCTTCGTGAAGGCGGTGGGGATCACCGTCGGCGGTACGGCGTCGCCCAGAACAAACGGGCAGCGCGCGACTTGCGTCGAGCGACCGATACACAGGATTTGCGCGGTCGGCGAACCGGCAGCGCCTGCGACAACCTTCGGTGCGTAATAGACTTCGTACTTGCCGAACAGGCGACCGAGGCGATAGATGCCCGGCTTGGCGACGATGCCCGACGGCTCAAACAGTTCGCGCGGAAGGGCGATGATCTGCGCCATCACGTTGGTCGGCACGTAGATGTGCGTGATGCCATGGTCGATCGTGTTGTTCGCCATGTCCTGGTCGGCTGCTCCGAGGACCGCGGAGAAGTCTTGCCAGACTTGCGCGCGGGTCTTCTGCTCGCCGAACGTGGTCCATGAGAAGTTGAACGTGTACGGCGTCAGCTGCGACGCGATGCGCATGGCCTTGAGCAACACGTTGTAGTGCCGCTCGTTTGCCGCCTGGTTGCGGACCGCCATCAGGGATTCCGCAGCCGGGTCGAGTCCCAGTTCGTTTGCGAACTGCGTACGGCTATCGACCGACTGTTGCGTCAGGACGCGCCAAGGGCTGGCGTACAGCTTGAACGCCGTTGCATTCGTGTTGATGTACGGCACGAGGTCCGGCGCAAGTTCATAGTCCATGAACCCTTCGACGACCACGGGCGTATTCGCGGGGAGCGCGGCGCTCGGTGTGATGATGACGGCGCCGGTCGCGTACGTGATCGAACCGGTCAGGTTGTAGGTCGTGCCAGCGATGGTCACCGAGCCCACGAGCGTACCTGTCGCCGGGGTTCCGTCCACTGGCATCTCGGAAACGCACGGCAGACCATTCACGTAACCGATGATGCGACCGCGCAGCAACGTTGCAGCCGGGGAAGCCTGATTGCAGTGTTCCGAATCCGTCTGAACCGTCGTGAGAAGGCCATCATACGAACCTGAGTTCGCACCGGACGTTTCCAGCGTGAGGGTGTGGACGCGTTGTGCGGATGCGTACATGCCGCCGCTGTTGATACCGTCCATGTTGGCGTTGGCCGCGTACTGGCCGTACGTCTGACCGGCCGAGTGCGAAACGATGATGAGCTTCGCTTCGTTCGACCCAATGTCTGTCGGCAGATAGTTCGCGACCGGAATCGCTTCGGCGATCGCTGCCGTGATTGCGATCACGGCGCGGTTCGGCTGCAGGGAGAGCGGATCGCCGCGGACGGACGATGCCGAGTCGAGGCTGTATTTCTTGGCAGCGGCGTCCGTCGTGGCGTAGCCTTGATGCAAGGCCCACTCGATCACATCGGCCGTCGGCGCGACGCCGTGCTGGCGTTCGTAGGAGTTGCAACCGTCGAGAATGCCGCGCAGCAATGCGCCTTCTGTCTCTTTCGGGAGTTCATCGAAAATCGCACCGAGCGATTTCGGGACTTCGCGACCCGATTCACTCTTTGCACCAGCAACGAATTCATCCGCTGCGGCCGAGTCGAAGGTCGGGCCCTTCTGCGTTCCGCGCAAACCGTCGACGAAGTCTTCGATCTTGCGGGTGGCGTCATTGCTGTAAATTGCGCGTGGCATGTCGTTCCTCTATGGAAGGTGGGTTCGCCTATAGCGCAGGCGTTACCCGCGCGTTCTGCCAGACCATTGTCAGCAGTGCGACATGCCTTACTTGCGCGCTTTTTCCGATTCCTAGCGGGTGCCGTTTCGGCGTTTTGCAGCTTGAATGCGTTCGTAATCGTCGCGGCATTCAATGCAGCAAAAGTGATGAGAGAGTGCGATGGACTCGCCGCACTCATTGAGACACATGCCCTTGCTATCGGGTAGCTTTGGCACTGAGCGTTGGCGCGAGAGGGCGCACTCGAGCGTGAGCTCGGTGAGCCCCTCGGCTTGATCTCCTAGGTCTGGCATCAGGCTTCCAACTCCTGTTTAGCCATCGCGATCGACTCATTGAGCGACGCCAGTCTGGCCCGCAATGCGGCCTCGACTTTCGGCGCAGCCATGCGAATGGTGGCGGGGACAACTGCCTGCGTCTTGGTCAACGCGTCCTGAAACGCGGCGCGCCCGTCGTCCATGGCCTTGACCATCTCGGCCATTGCGGCCTCTTGGTCGTCTTGGGCCTTGAGAGGCAGGGCCTTGCCGTTCAGCAGCACCGAGAATATGTCGCCGCTTTCCTTGACGAGCAGAGTAAGTTTCTGGCCGTCGGCGAAAGTGACGTCAATCGTCTTGTAGGCAATGTCAGACGATGTCCGGATCTGCGGATCGACTGTCGTCTGCACGACTTGCTCGCCGGCGCCTTTGAAATAGAGTGAAAGCGCTTGTTCGGCAGCACTGCTGTCGAGGTCTTCGAAGTTAAATATGAGAGTGCCCATGAGGGTTCCTTATTGCGGATCGTCGGTAAGGCTTCCTGTACCGTTTTCCTTGTGCTTGTGTGTCGAACCGACGTTGACGCCGTTGTTCTTCAATGCGCCAGTGAATCCAACGTCGCCGTCGATATCGGATGTGTTCGTTGATCCGCCGCCGGTACCCGATCCGAACATCCCGGACAGGAACGACAGAAGCCCTTGGAAGATTCCTTGGCCGCTGAATTTGGCAACCGGCGTGTTCACGATGAGTTGCGTCGACGCATTGATCGTGAGCGTCTTCGTATCGATCACCATGTTGTCGCCTGCGATCACATGAACTTGCGTATCTGCGTTGAGTTCGATGTTGGCATGATGCCAACGACGAGTTCCGCTCGGGTTTCCAGACCGCGGGTTGCGATAGCCGGTGATGATCGGGTACCGCGCGTCGCCATTCTCGAATGCGAGCCAGACGGGATCGCCGGCCAAGATCTCGATTTCAGTGTTGTGCGCGCTGTTCGCGGACTTATCCCCGATCGGATATTCAATCTCGGCCTCTGGCAACTGAGTCGCGCCGTCCGTGATTCCTGGTATCTCGACAGTACATATCCGCGTGTCGGGGTTGTAACTCGCGACTACGCCGGGGACGCGTTCGGGCAACCTCATTGGAGACCCCCGAGCCAAAACTTCGAATACGCATTGGCGCCGCTTCCGTCCGAGCCAGTCTGGTAGACGTGCGCCGCGGTAACGACTGCGAAAGGGGTGTCAACAACAGTGATGACCTGTCCTGCATTGATCGCGGGGGCATAGGGCGACTTGAACTGTCTTCGCATGATCAGGACTTTTGTCATGTTGGCAAGAGTTCGCACGTCCTGACGCGGCATGTAGAATGCCGCCCGCGCTTTGGTGCGATTGCCATAGGCGAAATTGCCAGTGTCGTCAGTCGAGTAGAAGAACGGCACTTCGTGGCGCTGAAGGAAGCTGCTCTGCAGATCCGTCGTTGTATCGGTGATGAGCTTCTTTACCGGTGCCTGCTTCATCAGGTCATCCAGGCGGATGAATTTCAACTGCTGCCCGGTCCAGAAGACGACGCCGCCTTCCTCCTGAAGCACCTGCGCAATTGCAAAACTCGGAACACTGCCCGTGTAGCAGGCAAATCGATCGATGGTGAAATCGGCATTGACCTGAACGCCCGCGCCGCATGCGCGATAGATCGCGCTCAGCGACGTGGAGGACATGATTACGGCTGTCTGACGCTGAAAGCAGACGCCGGCGCACGTCTTAATCGCTGCAATGAAGGAGGACGTCGCGTAAGGTCGTGAACCCTGTACCGCCGATACATTATTGTTGTCGTGCGTTTTGATGACCTGAAACTCGACGTTGTCACGGCCGGCGACAACGGTATCTCCCTCTTTGACCGCGGTGGAGGCATCCACACGCAGCGTGCATTCGAGCGTCATCGGAACCGGCTCAAGGGAGCTTCGAATCACGGCAGACACAATCAGGTCGCCGCGCACCAGTTTCCCGCCGATGATGATATCCACGGTCTACACCGAGATGACGGGCTGGACGAAGGCGTTTCCGGGAAGCGCGAGTTCGGCCCGCTCGATATCGCCGTCTATCTCGGAACTCGATCGCCCATAGACATCAGACCCGAATGCGCGTGTCGCCTCCAGATACAGCGCTTGTTCGCGCTCGACATACAGCAGAAAGAGCGGGCGGATCACCGACCACTCGCTCTGCGAGATGATTGTCGTTCCATCGACCCAGTCGACCGGCGCGAGTGGCGAGCCTGCCACAATTGGGGGATCGACGCGCCCGAACCCGAACGGCAGGCCATATACGGCCGGCGTGAAATACTCGTCGATCGTCCCCGGTGCGTCCTCGCCCCAGTTGGGCGCTTCGCAATTCGGAGGTGGAGTTGGCGTGGGCGGGTCGAGCGGCAGCAAGCTGGCAATTGGACCGTAGCCCGCGTATTTGCGAGCGGCCACAATCGCCTGCTGGGTGACGATCGCCGGATCGAGGACGGTGCCGAGTGGGCGATCAGTCGAGAGAAATTCGCTCGCCAGCGTGGCGAGCGTCTTATCCGTCACGTGATGTTCCCCGGCACTACTTCGCCGAAGTAGTGGTAGAAGAGGGTGCCGGACAACGTGAGGATCGACCCACGGTTCTCCCAGTTCCGCTCCGCCGGCTCGCACGACAGGAAGCAGTCCACGATGTTGAGGTAGAAGCGATACTGGTCGGTGGTGCCGTTGTACACCTTGCCGTTGAATCGGCCGCCGGCAGCGATCATCTGCAGCAGCATGTTCGCACCCGAGCCAGCGACGGTTTCCTGAATCGTGACCGCACCCTGTTGATTGACCTTGGCCTGTTGCGGGATCTGCTGTGCGATGCCGAGCGGCATTGCCACTTCGATTTCACCGCCGCTGGTCAGAACCGGCCACGGGAAGCCCTGGACGATGAGCGCCATGGATTCGAAGCCAGCGAACTCGATCATGGCGTCGCTGGAAATGGCCTTCTGGCCGATCGCATTCGCCGTGTCGTAAATCTGTTTCAGGTATGTCGCGTTTGAGACGGTCATCT
>NZ_JAQQEG010000034.1:0-104299 GCF_046027395.1 Paraburkholderia dipogonis
TGGCGTTGGCGTTGGCGTTGGCGTTGGCGTTGGCGTTGGCGTCATGAGGAGCGCTCCGGGCGCTCCGCGTGAATTGGGTGCCCGGTGATCCGCTGGGTTGGATGCCGGCGTGCCGCAGCAGTCGTAGGCATTTCAGGCGGCAGCCAGCGTGATGCGCGTGATGTATCACGTCGACTCGTCGATGCGGACCGATACGTTCTGGGTGCCGCAACACAAGTTGAACCTGCATCCCGGCGAGCCCGTGATGAAGCTGACGTTCGACGCCGGTCAGATCTTTTCCGGCGACGTATCGGGTTCTTTCGTGCCGACGCCTTCGTTCAAATTCACGCCTGCGAAGGCGTCTTGACGCGGCATTGAACTGAACCGCGTCCGTCACGCAGCTTGAGTGGTTCGCGCGATGAGCGCTTGCACGGCGCGCAGGTCGGCCGCCGAAGCCGGTGAAAACACGACCATGCTCAGGCCGTCGCCGCCATCCACGGCGAAGGCCGAATACTCGAGCGTGATCGGCCCGGCTTGCGAGTGGCGCAGACGCTTCATTCCAATCCAATGGCTGCGCACGTCGTTCTCTGCCCAGAGGCGGCGAAAGTCCGCGCTGCTCGCCTGCAATTCGGCCGCAAGCGCCGCGGCTTCCGCAGACCCGCCGATGCGCGCGATATCGATGCGAAAGACGGCGAGCGCGGCACGCGCGCTTTCCTCCCAGTCCGGCTGGCTTTCTCGCACCGCCGGACCGCCGAACAGACGCCTGAGCACGTTGCGCTCGCGCGCCGGCACAGCTGCATAGTCGCCGAGTACCGCGACCGCGGCCTCGTTCCAGGCCACGACATCCCACGTCGGCGTCTTCACGATGGCGGGACTGCTGGGCATGCCGTCCAGTACGCGCTGCAAGGCCGGCGTGACTTGCGGCGGCGCAAACGGGCTGAGCGGCGGCGGCCGCTGCTGGGCCAGCAGGAACAGCATCTCGCGACCCGCGGCGCCGAGTTCCAGTGCGCGGACGAGCCGCTCCAGCACCTCGTTCGACGGCAGGCCGCCACGCCCCTGCTCCAGCCACGTGTACCACGCGACGCTCACGTTCGCCCGTGCCGCCACTTCTTCGCGCCGCAAACCCGGTGTACGACGCCGGCTCGGCGCGTCCGGCCCCGGTTGCAAACGCGAACGGCGGTCGCGCAGGAAGCTGCCCAATGAAGTGCATGCGGCACCGAGCGGATCAGGCAGAGTGTTGACGGGCATCGGGGATCTCGACAATTCGCGGGTTCGTCGGAATGCGTGGATTTGCGGCGGGGCCGCTGTCGCTACTCTAGCGCGAATGGGTACCTCGATACTGCGGGCCGCGCGTTAGCCTGTTCTCCACGCGCGGCAACTCAGTACTCGACGAGAATAGTCACGCGACGGTTCGCGGCGCGCGCCGCCGCGTCATTGCCGATGATCAAGGGGAAATTGTCGGCCCGGCCGATCGCCGCCATTCTGTGCGCTTCGACGCCTTTGTCCGCGAAGAAGCGAACCACCGCGCCGGCCCGTGCAGAAGACAGCTCCCAATTGGATTCGTATTTCGCCGTCGAGATGGGCGCGTTGTCCGTATGCCCTTCCACGAGAATGTTGTTCTTCGACTTGTCACGCAGCACGCCGGCAATCTGATTCAACACGCCGAGTGATTCCGGCAATAAACGCGCGTCGCCCGAATTGAACAGAATTTTTGCGTTGATGGCGATTTCCACGCCGTGAGCCGCGTTCGAAATCGTAATCTGGCGATTGTCCTGAAGTGGCTCCAACAGAGAAAGAAGCCGCTTCTTCGAGACATCCGGCGTAGCGGACGTCGCCTCGGTCACCACGTGGCGCTCCAGCGCCTTGATTTCGAGCTCCCTCGTTTTTGCCAACTGCAGCACATACAGCGCGAGGAATAACACCATCAGCGTGGTGATGAGGTCGGCGTAGGAGATCAGCCAGCGCCCGGACTGCTCCTCGCCCTCGTCGGCGGCATCGTAGCCGGTCTTGTCCGCCGTGAGGCGCTTGTTACCCGAGGAGGTGTTCATACCCGAAAGTCCGCGTCCGAAATTACGTGTGATGGGTCCCGGTCCGCTCGTTATCAGCGCGACCGGAACCGGCTAGCCCAGCAACTCGGCCGATCTTTCACGCACGTCGCCCGCGAGCCGTGTCTCGATGGTGTGAGGCGACTCCTTGCGTGAGATCGCGAGCAAGCCGTCGAGATATAAACGCCTGAAGCGCAACTCGCTATCCACTTGCGCCCTGATCTTTCCGTACAACGGCAGAAAGACCAGATTCGCCAACGCAAGGCCATATAGCGTCGCGACGAACGCCACCGCGATACCTTGCCCGAGTTGCGCGGGTTCGAGCATATGCCCGGTCACCTGAATCAGACCAAGCACGGCGCCCAGAATGCCGAACGTCGGCGCGTAACCGCCTGCCTGTTGCCAGATCCGCGCGGCCGCCATGTGATTGCGCTCATACGCATCCAGTTCCCGTTGCAAGGCGTCTTCGAGCACAGCCGTCGATACGCCGTTTGCCAGCAACTCCAAACCTCGCTTGGCAAACGGATTGATGCCGCCCGCCTCGATCGACTCGAACACCAGCATGCCGTTCAGCTTGGCCTGATCGCCCCATTCGAGCAGGACGGACAGGCTCTCCCGATCGACCTGCCGCGCCTTCACAAAAGCCAGGCGCAGTTGCTTGACGCCGTCGTAAAACCTCGCCCAGGTGTTCTGAATCATCACCGCACCGAGGGTGCCGCCCAGAACGATGACGAATGCCTCCAACTGAAACAGCGAAGTAAAGTGCCCGCCCTCGAGCGAAAAACCCGCGACGATCGCCGTCACGCCGAATACCGCGCCAAATAGCGTCAAAAGATCCATATGTCCTCTCGAATGGCCGCCCGCGCCTTCGAACCTCGAAGTCCACACTGCCTGCCGTTTGCGTGTTGCGCGTCAGGCCAGATTCGACAGCGGCGCAACCGTGGCCGCTGGAGCTTTGATCGCTCGCACGGTCTCGAGAAAGCGTTCTTCGATCTCGGCAATTTCGAGCGGATCGATCTTGATCTCACGACGCATGACCCAAGAGACTTCTTTCTTTCTCGCCTCCGTCATCACCGAGAGCAGGCGCTCGGCGATCGGTTGGCCTGTCACGGCGGAAAGCAGCTTCGCGAGGTCGTATGTGTCGAATGTGCTGACCGCTTCGAACAAGGTTCGTTGGTCGACAAACTCCAGATCGTCGAGCGACTTCAGCTCGCTCAAACCACGAGTATTGCGGCGCGAAAAATAGCTGATGCCCTTTTCTTCGACGTAGTTCAGCACCTTGGTCTTGCGAAAAGCGAAGATGTCTTCTGCGATTTCAGCGTGGGACAGCTTGTTGAGAATCACCTTCTTCTCGACGCCGATCAAGGCTTCCAGATCGTCCAGTTCGATCAGTTCCAACTCGCTGCTGATAGAGAGATCGAGATCGTGGTCCGCCACCTGTTGGGCGCGCTCGGTGATTCGCACCGGATCGAACGTGACCAGTTGCCGGCTCGTCGCGCCGTCCTGCGCGGAATAGCGCGCCGATGTGCTGCTCGTGCGATCGGACCGGCCCGGTTCGAGCGAGACGAGATTGAGTTTCTCCATCCGTTTGAGCATGGCCATCACATGCGGACGCGAATGGCCGGCAATGGCATGGCACTTCCTGATCACTTCGGGCAGAGGTACCGAGAATTCCTCGCCTTGCGCGCGGCGCATGCGGCCGTCCGGTCTGTCGGCGTTCTCGCCGCCCGCCATCAACGAAAGGACATGCGCGTACGACACGACGCCCGGCAGAAAGTCAGCGTGCGTATTGGTAGCGAGGACATCGTCCTTCTTTTTCACCCGCCGGATCAGCGTGCGTACGATATGGCGAAGCAACGGCGAGACGCGCTCGAGTTCTTCCTCCACCACGTTCGCCGCGATGACGGTCAATTGACAGAAGCTCAGCGCCTTCGCGGTGTGCGCTCGTGGTTCGGGCGGCAACAAAGCCGCCTCGCCGAAAAACTCGCCTTTGCCTAGCGTGGCGAGAATCACTTTCTTCTCGTCGCATTGGGTGGAGATTTCGACTTTGCCATCCGCAATGACGTAGACGACGGCGTCGCCCGCGAAGCCTTCGGAATAGATGACTTCGCCCGGAGCCGCTGTACGCGACCATGGCGATCGTTGGTGATTCAAGATGATTCCCCCGAAGAGCTATTTCCTCGTCCAGCGCTCGCCGTACTGAAGGCTCGCGCGTGCCCGATGGTCCACATAATTTGACTGGATAACGACATGCAAAACGCAAAGCTTTAATAAACGTAATCGTCAGACCTAACAGCGCAAACGTTTGGGAGCCTTACTGGATAAGGCTTTGCTCGATGCGGCTTTTTTCATTCCGTGACAGAACCGCCCGCAGTTGACACGCCGCACGTTCAGGAAAATGTAAGACTCAATCTTTTTGCCACGATCGCGAAAAAATTTGGAATAAGCGGAAACCCGCGGTGTTTGCCCCTACATGACAGCGACGAACGCTGCACGGTAGTGATGAAACAGGCATGTACGCGCTGCTCCCGTTGCAAGCGGGTCATGTTGGTGGACGAGCAAAGACGTAGCTTCACTTAATTCGCAAGGCATCTTCAATCTTTTACTAGTTAGGTATCCAAATGAAAAGCAAACTTTCCATCATTCTCTCGCTGATCGTTCTCGCTTCGGCAGGCTTCGCTACCCAAGCCTCGGCGAAGGAACATATGCACACTAACACGCAGCAGTGTGTCGGCCCCGCAGGTTTCTGCACCCCGTACTTCGGCAGCTAAATCAGCACACTTTTCCCGGCAATCGTTGCCTCTCAACTCATCGCATTTACAAAGGATTTTTATCATGAAAAAAGCTCTTGTTTGTTTCGCTCTCGCCGTCGGCACGTTGGCCGCTCCTGTTCTGAGCTTCGCACAATCGAATGCCCCTGTGACACGCGCCGAAGTGCGTGCCGATCTGGTGCGCCTCGAACAGGCGGGCTACAACCCTTCGCTCGGGGACGATGCTAACTACCCGGCCGCCATTCAGGCAGCCGAAGCAAAGGTCGCCGCGCAAAAACCCTCGCAAACGACGCAGTCGTCGTACGGCGGCGTGGCACAGAACGGCAGTTCGTCGTCCGGCATGCGCAAGCATGCGTCGACCGATTCCAGCTGCGTCGGCCCCGTCAGCTTCTGCAACGTCTTCTTCGGCAGCTGAATGATACGCATCGGGAATCCTGTTTCGCCCTTTATATCAACAGGATTCCTACTTTTCACAAGCCATTCGAAATTTTTCAAGAATAATTTCTTACTTATGAACCGGAGTTTGTCATGAAAGTTTTGCCTCTCGTCGCCACGGCCTTGTCGTTGTCTGCCGCCCTTTTCGCCTCGACTGCCGCGATGGCGCAAGACGCCAAACCGCAGAACGCGCCGGTCCACAACATCGTTCTCGTCCACGGCGCCTGGGTGGACGGCTCGGGCTGGAAACCGGTCTATGACAAACTGACCAAAGACGGTTATCACGTCACCATCGTGCAGGAACCGCTGACTTCGCTCGACGACGACGTCGCCGCGACCAAACGGGTGCTCGATCAGCAGAACGGCCCGACGATTCTCGTGGCTCACAGCTACGGCGGCTCGGTCATCACCGAAGCTGGCGTGCATCCCAACGTGGTGGGCCTGGTGTACGTGGCCGCGCACGCACCGGCCGTCGGCGAAGATGAAAGCGACCTTGGTAAAGGCATGCCGAGCTACACGTCAAAGCAGCCGGGCGCGATCATGAAGACCGGCGACGGGTATACCTACCTGAGTCCCGCGGACTTCCCCAAGGATTTCGCTGCGGATTTGCCGCTCAAGCAAGCGCAGTTCGAATCGCACGCGCAAATCCTGACGGCCGCAAAAGTCTTCTCGGCGCCGATGACGGTCGCCGCATGGACGACCAAGCCGAGCTGGGGCATCGTAGCGGCCGACGACAAGATCATCAACCCTGATCTCGAACGCTGGTATTACGCACGCGCACATAGCCATACGACGGTGATCCCGGGCGCGAGCCACTCGGTCTACGAATCGCGGCCGAAGGAAGTGACCGCTGTCATCGAGGACGCGGCGAAGCACGCGCAGTCTTGAACTGGCGTGCCGAGGCGTCCTGCCCGCCGGCGCGCCATCACCACCGGCAACTACTGCGCGCTGGCAGGCGTCGCATTCGCAACAGACTCGCCCTTCATCTTGCGAACCGCATCGGCCGCGGAAGGCGCGAGGTTCTGCCCGGCCAGCGACGCGTCGAACGCTTCGCGGCGCGCCTGCTTCGCCTGCTCGTAGTCGGCGTCCAGTTCAGCGATACGGCGGTCGTACCAGCTCTTCACGCAAGCCTGATCGGTACAGTTGTGCTGGCGCCAGAGCCATTGATGCGTACGCGCCGCTTCAAGCGCCGCCGTGTCGAGCGTGGTGTCTTTCGCGCGGTGCCAGGCGGCGGCGAGACGATCGTCGAGCGCCGACAGTGCCGGATCTTTACAGACGATCTTTTCCGACGCGGACGACCTGCTCGTGCACTTGAAGCTTGCCGCGGACGCGTCCACGGCAAGCGTGGCGCCTGCGACCAGCATGCCGATCGACAGCAGTGCGGACGGCATCGCGAAGCGTTGAAGGGTGCGGGAGAAAACGGTGTTCAAGGTGGACATACCGGGCCTCTGTTCAGGGAAGTAACCAGGCTCAGGCGTGGCGAGACTATGTCGCGGCCTGCTGCCATGCAATCAGGGATTGCGATAGCCGTGACAGCAGGATAGCGCCCGCGAGATGGCGCGATGGCGGGAGAACACGCCGTGATTCAAAAGTGCTTACACGATATTTCCACGCAGCGCCGATGGCATCGATCAAAGCAGCGACTGCGAAAGTTATGCAATCCAATCTATTTTTCTTATCGCGCGGACCGGCACACGCGACGGATCTGCTCCACGTATTGCCTCGCCGAACCGTGTGATACCCCGCCCTACCTCATCGATTCTGCGACGCTTTCCAATTAATGAAACACTCCAGATTGCGTCTGCAATTCGCTGCAACGGCCAGAAAGATTCGGATAGCTGTCAGCGGCAGATCCATTGTCGCGCTCATGGGCGCCGCGCTGATTGCGATGCTCGGCATGCCGATCAGGGGGCAATAACTGGAGCAGTTATCGTAAGGTTCCGACTCACTGGGACAACAACTGAGGTCAGACAGGCTTTACTGAACTCACTACGCTCCTGCTATCCGCACCTCTCGCAAGGCAATGCGGTTAGCAGGAGTTTCAGCAACAAAAAAAGCCCGCTTTCGCGGGCAACCCTTCTCAACACGACACACACCCCCTTCAACCCTTCGTCGCCCCAAACGTCAATCCGGCGACAAAATGCTTCTGCATCGCAAAGAACATCGCCACTGACGGCAATGCCGCGAGAATCGATCCCGCGGAAACGAGATTCCAAGCCGTGGTCCACTGGCCTTTCAATGCGGCCACGCCCACGGTAATCGGCGCAGCATCGTCGCCCTGCGTCAGACATAGCGCCCAGAAGTAGTCGTTCCACACAAACGTGAACACGAGAATCGCCAATGCTGCGAGCGCCGGCCGGATCAATGGCAGCACGATCTTGAAGAACACCGTCCATTCATTCGCGCCTTCGATGCGCGCCGCCTCGACCAGTTCGAACGGCAACTGCTTGATGAAGTTACGCAGAAACAGCGCGCAAAATCCCGTCTGAAACGACACATGAAACAGAATCAACGCGCTGACGGTATTGAACAGACCGAGCTGCAACGACAAATCCCGCACCGGAATCATCAGCACTTGCACCGGCACGAAATTCCCCGCCACGAACGTCGCGAACAAAGTCGAATTGCCACGGAACCGGTAGATCGCCAGAGCGAAGCCGGCCATCGCCGCCAATGCAATCGAGCCCACCACGGCAGGCACCGTGATCAACACACTGTTCCAGAAGTAATGCAACATCGGCGACGTGGTCAGCGCCTCGCGATAGTTATCGAACATCGCGAAGTGCTTCGGCCATCCCCAATAGTTGCCCTCGCTCAACTCTTCCGTCGAACGCACGGACGTGACGAGCACCGCGATCATCGGCAGCAGCCAGATCAGCAGCGCGACAGGCAACGTCAGTTTGTACATGCGCCGAGTGGCCGGCTTCCATTTGTCGATGGGAATCGGAAACATGGTCGGCTCCTTATTGCTCGGCGCGCAGCATCCGCCGCAAGTGATAAACGATGTACACCAGCATGATGGCGAACAGCACGACCGCCACCGCCGCCGAATAGCCGATGCGGTAATACTTGATCGCCTGGTCGTACATGTAATACGCCAACACGGTCGAGCTTTCGAATGGACCGCCGCTCGTCATCACCGAGATCAGATCGAAACTGCGCAGCGCGCCGATGATGGTCACGACGATCGCCATGAACGTGGTCGGCCGCAGTTGCGGCAGGATCACATGCCACAGCATCGACCAGCCGCGCGCGCCTTCCATGCGCGCGGCCTCGATCTGTTCGGCGTTCAGCGACGTCAAGCCGGTCAGATAAAGAATCATGCAATAGGCGGTTTGCGGCCACAGCGCCGCGAACACGATGCCGAACGTCGCATAACGCGGGTCGCCGAGCACCGGCACGCCGTGGCCGAGAATCATCGCGAGCAGGCCGAAGGTCGGGTCGTAGAACCACGAGAAGATCAAACCGACCACCACGCCCGACAACACGAAGGGCGCGAAGAACAGCGATTTGACGATACGGATGCCGGCCACCGCCTGATTCAGATACAACGCGACGGCGAGTCCCATCGGCGGCGCGAGCAGGAACAGCAGCAGCCAGATGAGGTTGTTCTTGAGCGCCGTGTAGAACGTCTGCGCATGGAACAACTCCACGTAGTTCGCAAGGCCGACGAACGACGGTTCGCTCATCCCATCCCAATTGAAAAAGCTCAGGCGGATGGTCGACAGGATCGGCCACACCACATAGATGGCCACCATCACGCAGGCCGGCGCGAGGAACAGGAAAGCGGCCCGCCGCTGCCGGCGCGCAGTGGGCGACGGACGGCGCCGCCGAACAGCGTCAGGCTTGCCGCGGTGCAAGGCGCCGCCCGGCGCGGGCAAGCCCGGACCGCCGGGTTCAGCGGGACCGCCGACAGTGTGACGGGTGACGGAATGCGACACGATCATTCTCCAGATCCGATGCAACGGAAGGCGGCCTCACAGCCGCCACCGCTCACTTCTTGTAGATCCGCTTGCGCGTCTGCTCGAGTTGCGCGAGCACGTCGTCGAGCTTCGTGGGGTCGGAGATGAACTGCTGCATCCCCTTCATGCCTTCGTCGGCCATTTCCTTGGTCATGTCGCGATCATAGAACTGCGCGATGCCGCCCTTGGTGTTCGCAAGAATCTGGAAGCCGATCTTGGAGATCGGATCTTCCGGTTCCGGCGACTTGCTGTTCGCCGACAGCGAGCCGAGCCCGGTTGCCAGCTTCGCGCCGATTTCCGGTGTCTCGACGAACGCGAGGAACGTGTGTGCGTCCGCCTTGTTTTTCGCCTTCGACGGAATATGCAGCGACTCCACCGGACCGTCTTCGGCGGTCGGCACCTTCGCGTCGATGATCGGGAACTGGAAGTAGCCCATTTCCGGCTTCACATTCGGCGGAAAACCGGCGGTAATGAACGTGCCCATCAGCATCATCGCGGCCTTGCCCTGGAACAGGAACGGTTGCACCGAATCAAGATCGTAGGAAAGCGAGTTGTCGATGAAATAGCCCGCGTCGATCAATTGCTTCCACGTCGTGTAGACCTTCTTCACGCGCGGATCGGTGTATGGAATCTCGCCCGCCATCAGCTTCTGATGGAATGCGTTGCCGTTCAGGCGCAGATCGAGATAATCGAACCAGCCGGCAAGCGTCCATGCGTCGCGACCCGCCACGGCGATCGGTGTAATACCGGCAGCCTTCAGCTTCTTGCAGTCTTCGAGAAACTGATCCCATGTTTTCGGCTCGCCGCTAATGCCGACCTTCTGGAACAGGTCCTTGCGATAGAACATGCCCCACGAGTAGTACACGGTCGGCGCGGCATACTGCTTGCCCTTATACGACGATGCTTCCTTGGTCGACGCATACATGTCGTTCCAGCCGTTCTTTGCCCAGTCGCCGCTCAGGTCTTCGAACAGGCCGCGCTGGGCGTAATAGGCCATCCGTTCGCCGTCATGCCAGTTGACGATATCGGGCGCGACGGTGGTCAGCCAGCCGGGCAATTGCACCTTGTACGCTTCTTCATCGACGAACGACACCTTCACGTCGATGCCGGGATGCGCCTTCTTGAAGTCGTCGACAACAGACTGCCAGACCGCCCGCTGGCTCGCGCCCTTGAACGCGATATTGGCCGTAAGCGTACCCGCCTGGGCCGTGCTGACGGCCGACGTCCCCGCAGCCGCGGCGGCCAGCGCGAGTGCCAACAGAATCTTGCGTGGTTTCATTTTCATGTTGCCTGTCTCCTTGATTCCTTGATTTTGCGTCGTTGTCGTTACTGCATGGAATTTCGTTGGACACTACGTCGGTGCATCAACTCGTCATTGCGTTCGATAGACGGCCACGCCCTGCGGTTCGATTGCGTGTGAGCCGATCACGAAGGCGTCGTCGGCTACATCGGTGAGCGTGTGCGTCGCGTCGCCGTAGTTGAACACGTAGGTCAGCGCGCCGCGACGGCTCACGCGAACGCTATCGCCGAGCGGCATCGTTGCCACACCCGCCTCTTGCACGATCCGCTCGAACACGCGCACCGTAAGCGCATCATCGAACAGACTTGCGAGGTAGTGGAACGCGCCGCTTCGCACATACGCGGGATGGCCGTCCGCGAATCGCGCGCGCACGTCGAGCGAATCCGCCGCGTCGCTTTCGATGAAATCACGCCAGTGACGCCCAAAGCCGTCTGCTTCACTCGTGCTGGCGTTGTCCGACAGCCGCACCGCTTCGGTCACATTCGGCCGCATCGATTCGACGCGCCACACGCGCAGCGGCAACGCCGAGGTAAGCGCACCAGGCGGCAGATTCGCGGGAATCTGCAAATCGGCGGTCTTCGATCCCGTGCGCGGCCCGAGCACAACCTGCGCACCCGAACTCGCCAGACGCTCTGCAAAATCTGCCGGCACGACCGGCAAGGGCGGCACGACGATCAGGCTGTAGCCATCGAGCGGCGCATCGACCGGCACGATATCCACGTCGAGGCCGAGCGCACGCAATGCCGAGTAATACTCGAAGGCGAAGCGCGGATAATGAAAATCCGCACCCTGCGGATGAATCTCGAACAGCCACTTCGCCTCGTAGTCGTAGACGAGCGCGACTTTCGAACGGATCGCAGCATTAGCGTCGGCGTTCGCGGCGAGCACCGTGCGAATCTCGGCGGCTACTTGCGTCGCCTCGTTGCCGCCCACGTCGAGCCGGTTATCGGGCGTGTTCAGTCCCGCATGCATCTGTTCCTGCGCGAACGGCGCCTGACGCCAGCGGAAGTACGACACGCAGCCGGCGCCGTGCGCGAACGCCTCCCAACTCCACAGCCGCACCATGCCCGGCAACGGCGCCGGATTCCACTGCGCCCAGTTCACCGGACCCGGCTGCTGCTCCATCACCCAGAACGGCAGCTTCGACATGCCACGATAGACATCGTGATTGAACGACGCGAAATCAGGATGCCCGCTGCGCAGCCAACGCGCCTTCACGTCCGGCGCGAACCATTGCTCTTCGAGCGCGCCGAGCGGATAGCTGTCCCACGTCGCCACGTCGAGATCGGCGGCGACCTTGTAGTGATCGAACTCGGTAAAGAGCTGCATGAAGTTGTGCGCGACCGGCCGCCCCGGCGAATGCGCGCGGATGATCTCGACCTGCATGCGGTTATAGCGCGCCACCTCGTCGGACGCGAAGCGCCGGTAGTCGAGGCGATGCGAAGGATGCGCTTCCGTCACGGTGGCCACCGGTGCGTCGATCTCGTCGAAACTGCGGTACTCCATGCTCCAGAACACCGTGCCCCACGCGCGGTTCAGTGCGTCGATGCTGTGATAGCGCGCTTTGAGCCACTCGCGAAAGCGCCCCACCGCCGCCGGCGAATAACTGACTACCGTGTGATGGCAGCCGAACTCGTTGTCGGTTTGCCAGTAAGCGACAGCCGGATGCTTGCCGTAGCGCTCGGCCACCGCCGTGCAAATCCGCTGCGACGCTACGAAATACGACGGCGACGAGAAGTCGTAATGACGCCGCGAGCCGAACGCACGAGGACGCCCATCCGCGCCGACCGGCAGAATGTCGGGATGGCGGTCGATCAGCCACTTGGGTGGCGTCGCCGTCGGCGTGCACATCACCACCTGCAGGCCAGCCGCGCCCAGCACATCGATCGAGCGATCGAGCCAGCCCCAATCGTATTCGCCCGGCGTCGGCTCGATCCGGCTCCAGGCAAATTCGGCGATTCGCACCTGTTCGATGCCGAGGGCTTTCATCCGGCGAGCGTCGTCTTCCCACATCGACTCCGGCCAGTGTTCCGGGTAATAACAGACTCCAAGGCGCATCCGAATGTCCTCTATGCGTAGTGTTCGACGGATTCGAGCGAAGCGGCGGCAAAGCCGTCTTCGGTAAACAAATGGCAGGCGGGACGGGGCACGCCCAAGCTCGCGCGCTCGCCGGGCGCGAGGCGTGTATTGCCCGGCGCTTTGGCGATCAGCGCGGCGCCGCCGGGCTGATCGAGGTGGACATAGCTGTGTTCGCCAAGCTGTTCGACGAGCGACACGATGCGCGTCAGCACGGCGTTGTCAGGCGTGACGAAGGACGGATCGACAAATTCCAGGTGTTCAGGGCGCACGCCGAGCGTGACCGTTTGCGAGGTTTGCAAGCCCGCGCCGTTCACCGGCACGCGCACGGTTTCTTCTGTGTGATCGAGCGTGACGCTCACGCCTTGCGCATCGACCGAGGCCACCCGTCCCGGCAGAAAATTCATCCGCGGCGAGCCGATGAAACCCGCGACGAAACGGCTCTTCGGACGGTGGTACAACTCGAGCGGCGCGCCGATCTGCGCGATGCTGCCGTAGCGCTCGGTGTCCTTGCCGGCATGCAGCAGCACGATCTTGTCGGCGAGCGTCATCGCTTCGATCTGATCGTGCGTCACGTACACCACGCTGGCCTTGGCGAACTGCTTGTGCAGCCGCGCGATTTCGATGCGGGTCTGGCCACGCAGCGTGGCGTCGAGATTGGAAAGCGGCTCGTCGAACAGAAACACGCCGGGCTCGCGCACGATGGCGCGGCCGATCGCCACGCGCTGCCGCTGCCCGCCCGACAACGCCTTGGGCTTGCGCTCGAGCAACGCTTCCAGTTGCAGAATGCGCGCGGCCTCCCGCACCTTGCGGTCGATTTCATCCTTCGGGGTTTTTGCGAGCTTCAGGCCGAACGCCATGTTCTCGAACACGCTCATATGCGGAAACAGCGCGTAGCTCTGGAACACCATCGCCACGCCGCGTTGCGCGGCCGGCACGTCGTTCATGAGTTGCCCGCCGATCGACAGGTCGCCGTCGCTGAGGTCTTCGAGGCCGGCGATCATGCGCAGCAGGGTGGACTTGCCGCAGCCGGACGGACCGAGAAACACGCAGAACTCGTTTTCGCCGATCTCGAGATCGACGTCGCGGATCACCAGCGCGCCGTCGCCATACGCCTTCTGCACGCCTCTTAACGAAATGCTCGCCATCGCATCGACTCCGTGATTTAATCGGCTCGAAGACGGAGATTAAGCGCTTAATCAGCAGGGCCGAAAAAAATCGATCGCTTGCGATCGTTGGGCCTTGCCTGTCTCCGATATCGTTTTGTCTGTGCGACAGATGGTGCCGCGCCTTGGCTCGTGATGCAAATGCCGGGCAGGCATCCCAAATACTGAAAACACCATGACCACACTCAGCGAAGTCGCGCTTCATGCCGGCGTCACCCCGGCCACGGTGTCCAACGTGCTGCGCGATCGCGGCCGAGTCGGCGCGACCACTCGACAACGCGTGCTCGAGGCCGTCGAAGCACTCGGCTACCGCCCGCATCTGGCCGCCCGCGCCCTCGCCGAAGGTCGCGCCCCGACGCTCGCGCTGATGGTGTCGAGCATCGCCAATCCGTTCTATCCGGAGTTCGCGCTCGCCGTCGAACGCGCGGCGCGCACCAGCGGCCATTTCGTGATCATCTGCAATACGAACGAAGATCCGCTGACTGGCCGCGCGTATCTCGACCAGATCGCCGGCACGCTCTCCGAAGGCGTGCTCGTGACGAATGCGAACCTCGATTTCGCCGACCTTCACACGACCGAGTCGCGCGGCACACCGGTCGTGCTGTGCATGTGGGAGCGGCCAAACGAACCGCCGGGTCTGCCGTGCGTCGCGGTCGATTTCCGGCGCGCGGGCGAGCTGGCCGGCGCGCATTTGCTGGAGCTTGGCCATCGGCGGATCGGCGCGATTGTCGGCAGCAAAGCGTCGGGCATCCACGCGGCGCGCTACGAAGGTTTCGTCGATGCGCTGCGCGCCGGAGGCGCGCCGAAGGGCCGCGTGAAACATGGAGCCGACACGATTCAGGGCGGCTACGAAGCCGCACGCGCGCTGCTCGAAACCGATCCGAAGCTCACAGCGATCTTCGCGACCAACGACCTGCCCGCGCTCGGCGCGATGCATGCCGCCGCCGACCTCGGCCTGAACGTGCCGGCGGATCTGTCCGTGATCGGCATCACCGACATCCAGCTCGCGCGCGAGTCGCGCCCCGCGTTGACCACGGTCGCCGTACCGACGGTCGAAGTCGCCGGACTCGCGGTATCGCTGTTGCGCGAGCTGATCGAGTCGTCGTATGGACAGGCGGATCGCGACGCGGCCAGCGTGCCGATGCGGATTGCCTCGCCGCCCGAACTGGTTGTACGCGCATCCACCGGCGCGCCGCGTTCGCGGTGATGTGGCCGTAACGGCATCGCGGACCGCCGACGAACGCTTCGGCTCGCTCGAAAACAGCACGGTGCTGCGCGACCTCGCCGCGCAACTCGAACCAGGCGGCAAGCGCTCGCGCTGCGCAGGTAAGTCCGTTCTCCGAAGACATCGCGGTGACCGCGGTGACCGCGAGGTCCGCGCACTTCAGGATTCGCTGAATACCCTAGCGACGCAAACCATTCGCCGTCGATAGACCCAATTAGCCTTCAATTTACTTTCACTCGAGCCAGGACTTTCCCCAAGCCCGAGCGGCCGATCTCGCACCGCACCACTCCTCCAGGCCACGCCACATAAGGCGCACAGCCTTCCGCCGAGTTTTCACCCGCCATCTCCCATTCCGATGAATTCCTTGACGCGCGTCGACGCGCCTGCTGTACTAAATCAACCAAAGTGATTTAGGCGGCGCGAATCAACCCGAGTCCAGGTCGATTCGAACCACCTTCATCCCGCATCAGGCAGCAAACCAGGTTGTCGAGCGCGCAGCGTTCGCGCAGACATCCGCCAGCAGTCCACAACGTCGTTGCCAAAAACCGGAGGAGCGTCCCATGAATCTGAATTCCCGCAGGCTTCCTGTCGCCAGGAAAATCGTGTCGATGTGCGTTGCGGCATCGGCGGTATGGTGTGCGAGCGCGAGCCAGGCGGCGGACCAGCCTGTCGTCGGCCTCATCACCAAGACCGACACCAACCCGTTCTTCGTGAAGATGAAACAGGGCGCCGAAGCGGCCGCCTCGAAAGACGGCGCGAAGCTGATCACCGCCGCCGGCAAGTTCGACGGCGATAACGCAAGCCAGGTCACCGCCATCGAAAACATGATGACGGCCGGCGCGAAAGCGATTCTGATCACGCCGAGCGACACCAAGGCGATCGTGCCGAGCATCAAGAAAGCCCGCGCCGCCGGCGTGATGGTGGTCGCGCTCGACACGCCGACCGATCCGCAGGACGCCACCGACGCCCTCTTCGCCACCGACAACTTCAAGGCCGGCGTGCTGATCGGCAAGTACGCGAAAGCCGCGCTCAACGGCAAGCCCGCGAAGATCGCCACACTCGACCTCGCGCCCGGCGTCTCGGTCGGCGTGCTGCGTCATAACGGCTTCCTGGAAGGCTTCGGCGTGAAGGAAGGCGATCCCTCAGTGGTCTGCAGCCAGGACACGCGCGGCGATCAGGCCAAGGGCCAGACGGCGATGGAAAACTGCCTGCAGAAGTCCCCCGACATCAACGTGGTCTACACGATCAACGAACCGGCCGCGGCGGGCGCTTACCGCGCGCTCAAGGCGGCGGGCAAGGACAAGAGCGTGATGATCGTCTCGATCGACGGCGGCTGTGAAGGCGTGCGCAACGTCAAGGCCGGCGCCATCGCCGCGACCTCGCAGCAATATCCGTTGAAGATGGCCTCGCTTGGCGTGACGGCCGGCGTCGAGTACGCGAAGACCGGCAAGAAGGTGTCCGGCTATCAAGATACCGGCGTGACGCTGATCACTGACAAAGCGATGTCCGGCATCGACAGCAAGGACACCAGGTTCGGCCTCGACAACTGCTGGGGCAACAAGTAACACGTACTGAGTAGAGCGGCCCGCTTCGCCGGGCCGCCATCGGATTTGCCGCGTGGCGGGAACGCCACGCTCATGCATCGAGGTCATCCATCATGTCGACTCCTTCCGCGCCCGCCGGCCACTCGCGTTCGTTCGCCGAGCGCATGCCATCGCTTGCCGAAGTCGGGCCACTCATCGCACTGGTGCTGGCTTGCGGCTTCTTCATTTCGCAAAGCAACCGCTTCCTGTCGTTCCAGAACCTCTCGCTGATCCTGCAGCAAACCATGGTGGTCGCGGTCATCGCCATCGGCCAGACGCTGATCGTGCTGACCGGCGGCATCGACCTGTCGTGCGGCATGGTGATGGCGTTCGGCTCGATCATCATGACCAAATTCGCGGTCACGCTCGGCGTGCCGCCGGCCCTCGCGATTCTCTGCGGGGTTGGCGCGAGCACGCTGTTCGGCGCGCTCAACGGCGTGCTGATCACGCGCATCAAACTACCCGCCTTCATCGTCACGTTGGGTACGTTGAATATCGCGTTCGCACTCACGCAGATCTATTCGAACGCCGAGAGCGTGTCGAACCTGCCGGACGCGATCATGTTCTTCGGCAACACGTTCAAGCTCGGCCCTGCTGATGTTACGTATGGCACCGTGCTCACCTTGCTGATGTATCTCGCCACATGGTTCGTGTTGCGCGACACCGTGCCGGGCCGGCACCTGTACGCGCTCGGCAACAATCCCGAAGCCGCGCGCCTGATGGGCTTGTCGTCGCAGAAGATCCTGCTGACCGTGTATTCGCTGGCCGGCGCGATCTATGGCATCGCCGCGCTGTTGTCCGTGTCGCGTACCGGCGTGGGTGATCCGCAGGCGGGCCAAACCGAGAATCTCGACAGTATTACCGCGGTGGTGCTCGGCGGCACGAGTCTGTTCGGCGGACGCGGCTCGATTGTCGGCACGCTGCTCGGCGCGTTGATCGTCGGCGTGTTCCGCAATGGTTTGACTCTGATCGGCGTCTCTTCGGTCTACCAGGTGTTGATCACCGGCATGCTGGTGATTCTCGCGGTGGCCGCGGACAAACTTTCCCATCGTCGCGGTTAAGTACACAACCGCACTATCGTGCATGGGGCCCGAGTAAGCGCTGAAGCGCCAACTCGGGCCGACAGGAGCCCGTCATGTCGACACCTACTTCCGCTTCCGCTGCGATGCCCGTTCTGCAGGCGCGTGGCCTCATCAAACGCTATGGCAACGTGACCGCGCTCGACGGTTGCGATTTCGAAGTGCTACCCGGCGAAATCATGGCCGTGATCGGCGATAACGGCGCGGGAAAATCGTCGTTGATCAAGGCGCTGTCCGGCGCCACGGTGCCGGACGAAGGCGAGATTCTGCTCGACGGCAAGCCGGTCAAATTTCGCAGCCCGCTGGATGCCCGCGCGCAAGGCATCGAGACGGTGTATCAGGAACTCGCGGTGGCGCCGGCCATGAGCATCGCCGAAAACCTGTTCCTTGCACGCGAACTGCTGAAACCGGGCTGGCGCGGCTCGATCTTCAAGATGATCGACAAACGCCGCATGCTGGACGAAGCGACCGCGCACATGAAGGACCTGCAGATCGGCATCCGTTCGATGCGCCAGGCCGTCGAAACGCTCTCGGGCGGCCAGCGCCAGGGCGTGGCCGTGGCGCGCAGCGCAGCGTTCGCGCGGCACGTGGTGATTCTCGACGAACCTACCGCCGCGCTCGGCGTGAAGGAAGGCAACATGGTGCTGGAACTGATCCGGCGCGTGCGCGATCGCGGCTTGCCGGTGATCCTGATCAGTCACAACATGCCGCACGTGTTCGAGATCGCGGACCGTATCCATATCCAGCGGCTCGGCCGGCGCGCGGCGCTCGTGAACAGGAAAGACATCCACATGTCGGAAGCCGTGGCGATCATGACGGGCGCAAAGGAAGCAGACGTCAAGGCGATTGCATGATGCCAGCATCCTGCTGAGCGGGCTCTCACCATGGAAACCACCGGCACCCGCTCGCCCCTCAAACGCACGGTCGGCTCGAATCAGGTCGGCATGCGGCAGTTCAACGAGCGCATCGTGTTGCAGGCGATCCGCTTGCATGGGCCGCTGCCGAAAGCCGACGTGGGCCGTCTTACGCGTCTTTCGATGCAGACGGTGTCGATGATCGTCGAGCGTCTCATCGACGACGGCCTGCTCGAAAAGCAGGCGCGCGTGCGCGGCAGGATCGGCCAGCCGTCGGTGCCGATCGCGTTGCGCGCGCAAGGCGCGTACACCATCGGCATCAAGGTGGGACGCCGCAGTCTCGATGTGCTGGCCATGGATTTCGCCGGCCACGTGGTACACCGCGATGTCTTCGACTACGCCTACCCGGATCCGCGCACGTTGTTTCCCGCGCTTGAAAGCAAGCTGGCGCGCGTGAATCAGACGCTCGGCGCGAAGGCCAGCCAGGTGGTCGGCGTGGGCGTCGCGGCGCCGTTGTGGCTCGGCGGCTGGCGAGACTTTCTCGGCGCGCCGCCCGATGCGCTGGAAGCGTGGCACGAGATCGATCTGCGCTCGCGCATCGCCGCCATGACGGGCCTGCCCGTCGAGTTCGCCAAAGACACCACGGCCGCCTGCGCCGCCGAACTCGTGATGGGCCAAGGGCGCGGCATCCACAACTTTCTGTATCTGTTCGTCGGCACGTTTATCGGCGGCGGTCTCGTCATCGACGGCCGTTTGCACGGCGGCCCGCACGACAACGCGGGCGCGGTCGGCTCGATTCCGTTGCGCGAAGGCGGCCCCCGTAAACCCGCGCGCCAGTTGCTGCACGCGGCGTCGGGCTTCGTCCTTGAAAAGCTATTGACCGATGCGGGCGCGCCGGCCGCGGCCGCGCACGATCATCGCGCGTTGTCGCCGGAAATGTGGCGGCACACCGAGCAATGGCTCGATAGCGCGTGCCCCGCGATCGCCAACGCGCTGACCAATGCGGCCGCGTTGCTCGATCTCGACGCGATCGTGATCGACGGCGAACTCGACCGGCAACTGGTGCGGGAAATCATTCGACGTACCGAGCGCGTGCTCGACCGCTTCGAGTGGGAAGGCATGGTGCGCCCACAATTGCTGGAAGGCGCGATCGGCGCCGATGCGCGTGCGATGGGCGGCGCGATTCTGCCGCTCTACGCGCATTTCGCACCGGTGCATGAGCTCTTTCTGAAGCCGGCGGCGGAGACGGTTTATTAGACGCTGCCGGTGCGGTTCATCAACACCAACACCGGCACGCTTCACCCCATCCTCATTGCGCGGCAACCTTCGTAACGGAAGCCGTCTTCACAGGCGGATCATTCAGCAACGGCTGCAACACCGGCGCCAGCGACTTCAGCAACTGCACCGACAGCGCGCTCGTGAATTCGTAATGCGCGGCATAGGGTTCATGCACCCACGCAGTCAAGGTGCCGTAGAAGCGGTCGCCCATCGCGAACACGAAGGTCGCACTGCGGTTCACCTTACGCGACTCGATGAGCCGCGCGCCTTTGGCGAACACATTGAAGCGCTGATCGCCGGTGCCCGTCTTGCCGTACACCTCGAGCGTCTGGCCATCGGGGAACGTCATGCCTTGCGCGAGACGCTTCGCCGTGCCGCCGGTCACGACATCGCGCAACAGCACTTTGACGACGCTCGCGATTTCCGGCGACAACTGCTGCTCCGGCGCAACCGCCGCGCGCTTGAAGTGCGTTTCGTAAGGCGTGTCTTTCGCGAAGTCGAGTTGCGTGAGGCTTTCGGTCGGCACCTTGTTGCCGTTGTTGGCGATCACGCCGATCAGTTGCGCGAGCGCTGCCGGCCGGTCGCCCGACGCGCCGATTGCCGCGGCATACGAAGGCGTGAGCGTCGCGAACGGATAACCGAGCGCCTGCCATGATTTACCGATCGCATCGTAGGCACGCAATTCGACCATCCGTTTGATGCGGCGGTCCTGCGTCGCGTGATAGCGCGTCTTGAAGAGCCACGAGTACGTCGACAGACGCACGTCGCGGCTCGCGTTCTGGATCTGGTCGAGCGTGGCGTCGGGATGCTCGCGCAGATAGTTGAGCGTCCACAGTTCCAGCGGATGCACGCTCGAGATATAACCGCGATCGTTCAGATTGAAGCGGTCGATTGCGTATTTGGCATACAGGTTTGCCAGGTCTTCGTCGTCCAGCACGGAGGCGGCAGGTGTGTTTTTCAGCGCCGCGCGCATCCTGGCGTTGAACCACGCATTCGACTCGTCCGGCGCGACGCTGCGCAACACCGTCGCCACTTTGGGCGGCGATTTACGCACACCGAGCAGCAGTAGCGCCAAGGCCTGATCGGGCGTCTTGCCGTGATACTTCGTGTAGAAACGATTCATGTACACGCGGCTTTCCTGATCGGCGAAACGCGTCAGATACATCTTGCGGATCGCCGGATCGCCCAGCCATTGCGCCGACGGCCCGGTGGTCTGCACCATTTCGTAATGGACGATGTCGCGCATCAGCCGCACGAACACCAGATTCACCGAATGCTGGAACGCGCGATGCACGGTCAGGATGCGGCTGTTGTCGTCGGATTCGAAATTGTTGAAGGTCTGCGCTCCGCCGCCCGTGTAGAACGTTTCACCGGGACTGGCCGAGTATTTGCGCTCCACGGCCGCGTCGAGCATGGCTTGCAGCGAACGGTCCGAAGTGTGCGTGAGATAGTCGAGCGCCCAGCGCGTGAGCTGGTCGTTCGGATCGTACTTGACGGCTTTCAGCTCCGCTGTGCTCAGCGGTGCATAACGCTTGTGCAGGTCGGAGACGATCTGCAAATACGTCACCACGGTACGCAGTTTCGCCGTCGAACCCAGATTCAGACGCGCGCCGGAATTGATGTCGAACGGCTGGTTGACGCTATCGGTTTGCACCCGCACGAGGTTGGCGCCGTCGCGCCGCTCGAACAGCGTGAAGCTATAGGCGATTCTCGACGGATCGTCCGACGCGCGCAGCATTTCAAAGCCGACCAGACCCGCGGCTTTCGCGCCGTCGCGCGTGGCAGCGGCGGCGAGCCGGTCGCTCACGGCCTGCTGAACGGCGTTGTTGAGCGTGCCTTTCGCCTGCAGATCGAGGCGGTCGAGTTCGTAGAAACTCGGCATGCCGAGCGCGGCCAGCAGATGCGAACGCATGGACGTCACCGCTTTGCGCGACACGAAGGAATCCGTACTGGCCGTCTTAACGGGCGCGCGGTGCAAATCCACCACCGCGGACAGCGCGGCATCGCGCAGCGGAATCGAAACGATCCCGCCGTTCGCCAGCAGCCGCAGATAACTGTCGGTCAGCCGTTCGAGTTCCTTATAGCCGTGATGCAGGAAATACGACGGCGCGCGTTGCGCGATCATCAGCGAAAGCACCTGGCGGAACGCCACGCCCTGCTCCGGCAGGTTCTGTTCGGTCGACGGCGCTGCAAGGATGCGGTTGACATCGTTGAAATCGCGGCCATACCAGGCGGCGAGACCGTCGCCGATACCGTTGATTTCGCCGATGCCCGGCTGCGCCGCGAGCGGAACCGAGTTGAGATAGTGGACGACGATCTGCCGGCGTGCCGGCATGGTTTGCGGGCCGTTCAGATAAGCGCGCACCGAAGCCGACGCGATCTGCCGCAATTTCTCCGGCGGCGTCGCCGTGCGGCCGCCCGCCGAGTGGCGGAATTTTTCGATCTGCGTGGCGAGCGTGCTGCCGCCGGGCTGCGACTGATGATGATTGAATACCCGCACGCCCTGGTCGGCCAATGCGCGGCTGAAGCGCCCCCAGTCGATTGCCGGATTGCGGTTCGGCTGGCTCGGATCGAGCAGATAACGGTCTTCGACAAACAGCAGCGAATTCACGACCAGCGGCGGAATCGCGTCGAAGTCGTCGTACACGCGGCCGGGATACTGCGCGGCGAAGAGCGGCGCGCCGGTGCCGTCGAAGAGTTGTAAGCCCGCCCGATCTTTTTCCTCGTAGGGCAGAAAGAGGCCGTTATCCGCCAGCGACAGCATCCGCTCGGAATCGCGCGCCTGGACGGTGATTTCGAAGCCGCGTTGCAGCAGGCGCTGCTGGAACGACGGCAGCAGCGCATAGCCCAGGCGGCTGTCGTAAGGGCCTGTGTCGGCCTGGGGAAAACGGATGGAATGGCTGGGACCGTCGGCGACGGAAAAGCCTACGTCGCGAGTCAATTCGGAGAGATAGTGCGCCTGCAATCGCGAGGTTTCGATCTCGTTCTGGCAAAAGCGTGCCGCCAATGCCAGCGCGAGCAAAAATGCCGCCACCAGCGCCCATTTGATCCACTTGCGGACAGACGTCGTGCCCGTCGCGCGAAACGGTAACCGAACCAGCGGCCGATTCATGGTGCTCTCCCCGAGCGGGCGCCGGTTTCTTCAGGCCCGGCGCACCTTCGAAGCAGTGTAGCGCGGAACGCGAAGTCGCAATCGGTTCGGATTTACCCGAGAGTGTCGCGGCTACAACACCCTTTCGCGAAGCATGGCGCGGCGCCGGTTGCCATGAGATATTGAGCGTCTTTCGCTTGATGAAAAACCGCCGCTTCAGGCGGTTTTTTGCTTTCTAGCCGCATGCGCAGGCAACCGGGCTTGCGCCTGCTCCGCCGGCTGCCCGCGCAGCAATTCGATGAACTGTTCCGCCGGTGGCGACAGCACGCCGCCCTTGCGCGTCACGATACCGAAAGTTTGCGAGGGCGATTTGAGCTTCACTGGCACGAGACGCAGCATCTTTTGCCGGACGAACAAGGCGGCGATCGCCGTCGGTAGTAACGAAACCAGGTTGTGACTGCTTTGCAGGAGCGCGACCGTCACGAACGTCGAGGCCGTCGAAACCGGGTTATCCGGCATCTCCAGACCGGCCAGATCCATCTCGCGCTCGAGCAGCGCATGCAGCGGCATATGCGACGGATACATCACCCAACGGTGGCCGGCCAGATCGCGCAGCTTCACCTCTTTCTTCGGCAATGGCGGATGGCCGTAGCCCACCACCACCGAGAGCGGCTCGTCGCCCAGCGGAAGATAGTGATATTTCGACGGATCCGCCGCCACCGCCGCGCGGCCGATCACCAGATCGAGCCGGCCGTCGTCGAGTTGCTGCAGCATGCGCGCGCTCGTATCTTCCACCACTTCGACGGAAAGATTCGGCTGGCCCGCATGCAGTTGATTCAGTGCCGGCACGACGCACTCCGGAATCGCCCCCATGATCGCGCCGATCGCGAGACGCCCGCCGCGCCCGGAACGTATCTCGGCGACGTCCTGGCACAGCGCGGTGAGATCGGTTGTCACGAGGCGCGCGTAGCGGATCACGCAGTGGCCGAGCTGGTTCGGGATCATGCCGCTTTTCGAGCGCTCGAAGAGCGGCGCCGCGAGCATCGACTCCAGTTCCTGCAAGGCCTTGCTGGCGGCCGACTGCGTCATCGACATCGCGCCGGCGGCTTTGTGCAGCGACTTCAGGTCGTCGAGCGCGATCAGCAATTGCAGTTGCTTGATGCGCAGTTTCGACAGCAGGACGTTCAGGGTGTCTTTCATGCGGGGTGAGTCGCAAAAGCGATCACAGGATGGAAACAATTCAATATACCTGCCGTGTTCAGCGCCGTATAGTCGGCTGCGTTGCATGGGACCAGAGTAAGCGCCAACGCGCCAACTCTGGTCGACACGGAGACATCCCAACCCACGAAAACGCAAACCACCATGACCCAGGCACACAATCCTGCTGCATTGCGCGGCGTGTTCCCCGTCGCGCCGACCATCTTCGACGACGCCGGCCGTCTCGACCTCGAAGGCCAGAAACGCTGCATCGACTTCATGATCGACGCGGGTTCGAACGGGCTGTGCATTCTGGCGAACTTCTCCGAACAGTTCGCCCTCTCCGACGACGAGCGCAATACGCTGATGCACGTCGTTCTCGAACACGTCGCGGGCCGCGTGCCGGTGATCGTCACGACCACGCATTTCAGTTCGTACCAGTGCGCCGAGCGCAGCCGCAGCGCGCAGGCCGCGGGCGCCGCGATGGTCATGGTCATGCCGCCGTATCACGGCGCGACGATCCGCATCGGCGAACGCGGCATCTACGAGTTCTACCGCACCGTGTCCGACGCGATCAGTATCCCGATCATGATTCAGGATGCGCCGGTCAGCGGCACGCCGTTGTCCGCGCCGTTTCTCGCCCGCATGGCGCGCGAGATCGACAACGTCTCGTACTTCAAGATCGAAGTGCCGCAGGCGGCGAACAAGCTGCGCGAGCTCATCGAATTGGGCGGCGATGCAATCGTCGGTCCGTGGGACGGCGAAGAGGCGATCACGCTGATGGCCGATCTGGATGCGGGCGCAACCGGTTCGATGACGGGTGGCGGCTACGCCGACGGCATCCGTCTGATCATCGACGCCTATGCGGCCGGCGACACCGAGGCAGCCGCCGCGCACTATCAGCAGTGGCTGCCGCTGATCAATTACGAGAATCGCCAGGGCGGCCTCGCATCGTGCAAGGCGCTGATGAAGGAAGGCGGCGTGATCCGTTCGGACGCGGTACGCCATCCGTTGCCGCAGATGCATACGGCCACGCGCGAAGGACTATTGAAGGTTGCGCGACGGCTCGATCCGTTGGTGCTGCGCTGGGGGCGTTAAGGCGTGTCGAAGAGCAACCAGGCGCAAACGGACCAGGCAAAGCCCGCACGAATATGCAAGCCCATTCCGGTCCGGGCGGTTGCCGACCAATCGGTAACCGCCCGGACCTCATCAGGAATGAGCCGTGCACCCCGTACTTCGTCATGCCGCCCGCGACGCGTTTTCCCTCCTGCATCGCGTGGCTCCGTTGCTGGCCTCCCGCTTTCATCAGGCTAGCGCAACGGCCCTACCCTCACTGCACACGCACCCCGTGTCCAGACTGCCCTGCAAGCGCCGCGCAGCGCGCCATATCGTCATGGCGCAAGCACACGCAACGCCGGGCCTTGCTGCCACTTACGCAAACCTCAGCTCATCGGATGCAGGCCGACGAAAAAAAACCGCATATAAGGCGGCGGAGAAATTGAGTAACATAGGCTCGCAAGCTCACCCTCACTCTTTCCATGACCGCCAATCCTCGAGAACTGACGCCGGAAACCCTCGCCGAGCTGCTCGAACGTGTCGCCAAACAGGACTCTGCGGCGTTGCGCGAGCTCTATGATCTTGCCGCCCCGAAACTGTTCGGCCTCGCGCTCCGTATATTGAGCAGGCACGAGTGGGCCGAAGAAGTTTTGCAGGACAGCTTCGTCAATATCTGGCGCTTTGCCGGCGACTATCGCCGCGCACTGTCCGCTCCGATGACGTGGATGTCGGCGATCGTCCGCAACCGTGCTCTTGATCACCTGCGACGAGTCAACACGCAGGAAACGGAATGGAGCGATGTGTTGGACGATCTCGTGGCGACCGGCGATCCGGATCCCGAAGCGCTGACCGCGGTCAGCCTGCAGGCGCGTCTGCTCGCCGGCTGCATGCAGCAACTGGAACCGGCGCAACGCCAGGCCGTCGCCCTCGCCTACCTGCGCGATCAAAGTCATAGCGAGATCGCCGATGTGCTGGCGGTGCCGCTCGGCACCATCAAGTCATGGATCCGGCGCGGCCTTGCCAAGCTGAAGACCTGTCTGGGAGGCGAGTGATGAATCTCAGTCGCTATCCTCAGCTCATCGATCTGCTGGCCGCCGAATATGTGCTCGGCACGCTGCGCGGCGGCGCACGGCGCCGCTTCGAACGCTACGCGGACCATGACACGACGATCCGCAAAGCCGTCGACGAATGGCAGCGGCGCATCTCGCCGATGGCCGAACTCGCCGAGCCGCGCATGCCGCCGGCCGCCGTATGGGACGCCATCGAACGGCGTCTCGGACTCGCGGCCACGCGTGAGGCGGCACGTCCTCGCACCGTGGTGGAAACACCCGCGCGACCATCGCGCAGCATCTTCGAGAACCTGGCGTTCTGGCGCGGCTGGGCACTCGGCGTCACGGGCCTCGCCGCGGTTGCCGTGGTGGTCGCCGTGCGTTCGCTGTTGCCGTCCACTACGCCGCCCGTCACCGCGCCGATCGTTGCTCAGCAACCCGAAACGGCGGTGTCGCATGTCGCCGTGCTGAACAATAAGGACGCGCACCCGGTCATGCTGGTCGCGTGGGATGAAGCGCATTCGACCATGACCGTGCATCCGCTCGGCAAGGTCGATCTGCCCGCGGGCCGGGCGATGGAACTGTGGGGCATTCCGGCGAGCGGCCATCCGGTCTCGCTCGGCATGCTGCCGGACAGCGCGAACGGCAAGGTCACGGCCGGCCAGCAGAAGCCGGAGAATTATGCGGCGCTGGCGGTGTCGATCGAAGCGCCGGGCGGCTCGCCGGATCACAACGCGCCAAGCGGTCCGGTGGTGTTCACCGGCAAGCTGCTGCCGGTGTCCTAGGCGTTTCATGATCAGCGGGAGAAGGCCGGCATTCGCTCGACGCGGGTGCCGGCCTTTTGTTCATACTCTCTTCGACGCGGGGAACGCGCGACGGCTGGACGCGAGCGCGCGATTGCCGCTACCCTAGCCGTATGCAAAGTTTTTACGAAGCCACTGTCACCCGTTCGTCCGCCTATGCGCCGCTGGCTGGCCGGCGTAGCGCCAATGTCTGCATCATCGGCGGCGGCCTGGCGGGCTTGTCCACGGCGTTGGGACTCGCCGAGCGGGGCGTCGCCGACGTCACCGTGCTCGAAGCCCGGCAAGTGGGTTTCGGCGCGTCCGGGCGCAACGGCGGGTTCGTGTTCGGCGGCTATAGCCTCGATTGCGCCGACCTGCTCAACACCCTCGGCGCCGCGCGCGCCCGCGAACTCTATACGCTGACCACCGACGCCGTCGATCTGATGAGAAAGCGCATCGCGCGATATCACATCGAGTGCGACGCGACCGACGCCGGCGTGATCCTCGCCAACTGGTTCGACGAACCGGCGCGGCTCGAGTCGCAGCGGCGCCTGATGCGCGATTCGTTCGGCGTCGAGTGGGAATCGGTGGCGGCGCAGCAGCTCGCTGCGCAACTGAAAACGCGCCGTTATCACGGCGGTCTGTTCGAGCGCAACGCGTTCCATTTCCATCCGTTGAAGTACGTTCTCGGCGTGGCTAACGCCGCGGCGCATGCGGGCGTGCAAATCCATGAGGATTCGCCGGTCGTGCGTCTTGAGCGCGACGGCGCCGGCTTCGTGGTGCACACGCAGCACGGCGCGCTCGAAGCGCAACACGTCGTCATGGCGGGCGGCGGCTACGCACGCCGCGTCTGCCCGTTGGTCGAACGCGCGGTGCTGCCGATCGCCACCTACGTGATGGCGACCGAACCGCTCGGCTCACGTCTGAAAGACGCAATCGACACGCGCGCCGCCGTCTACGACACCCGCTTCGCCTTCGACTACTACCGGCCGCTGCCCGACACGCGCATTCTGTGGGGCGGCCGCATCTCGGTGCGCGACCGCGCGCCCGAGGTGATCGCGCGCCTGTTGCGGCGCGATCTGCTGAAGGTCTATCCGCAGTTGCACGACGTGCGTATCGAGTACGCCTGGGGCGGCCTGATGAGCTACGCGCGGCACAAGATGCCGCAGATCGGCCGCAGCACGGATGGCGTCTGGTACGCGGTCGGCTTCGGCGGACACGGCATGGCGCCGACCACCGTGTCCGGCGAACTGCTGGCGGCGGCGATTGCCGGCGAGCGTCCGGTGCCCGAGGCATTTGCGTCGTTCGGTCTGACGCCCGCTTACGGCGCGCTCGGTCTGGCGGCCGCGCAACTGACCTACACCGCCATGCAGACACGCGACGCGCTCGCCGCGCGTCGGCGGCCTGCCGTTTGATGTCGACCAATACGTGGCCGCTTATGCCCGAGACCCGCTCCAGAGGCCAATTTCGCCATGCTAGAATGCGCCGTCACTGCCGCTCGAATACACAATGAAAAAGGGAAGCAAGGCTGCCGAGCCTGATACCAACGGCATCCCGTCCGACAGTCCGCGTACCGACGCCCGGCGCAAGTACGATCCCGAACAGACGAAGCGCAACATCCTCGAGGTCGCGACCCAGGAGTTCTCCGCGATGGGACTGACGGGCGCACGCGTCGACGCGATCGCGGAGCGCACGAACACCACCAAGCGCATGCTGTACTACTACTTCGGCAGCAAGGAAGGGTTGTACCAGGCGGTGCTGGAAAAGGTGTATGGAGACATTCGCGCGCTCGAACAGGATCTCCACGTCAGCGAACTCGATCCGATCGAGGGGATGCGCGCGCTCGTCGAGTTTACGTTTGACTATCACGACCGTCAGCGCGATTTCGTGCGGCTCGTGACGATCGAAAATATTCACGGCGCGAAGTACGTCGAGCAGGTCAAGACTTTCAAAGGCCGCAACGTCACCGTAATTCATACGATCGAGGATCTGCTCGCGCGCGGCATCGCGGCTGGGCAGTTCCGCAGCGACATCGATCCGATCGATCTGCATCTGCTGATCAGTTCGCTGTGCTTTCACCGTGTCGGCAATCGCCATACCTTCGGCACGGCGTTCGGCCGTGATCCGTCGCATCCGCGGTTGCGCGCGCGGCATCGCGCCATGATCGTCGATGCGGTGCTGCGGTTCGTGCGCAAGGACGATTGACGCCTGCAAGCCTCAAGTAAAAAACGGGACGTGGCCTGCGCCACGTCCCGTTTTTTTCGTCCGGCCTTTCGTCGCTCAATCCACCAGCACGATCCGCTTGATATCGCCGACGATGAAGATGTACGACAGCGCGCCGACCAGCGCAATCGCGCCGATGAACACCAGCGCGCCGACAAACGAGCCGGTTGCCGCGACGATGAAACCCACCACCAGCGGCGTCACGATGCCGGCCAGGTTCGCCGCGAAGTTGAAGATGCCGCCGGTCACGCCGAGCAGACCGTCCGGCGCGATGTCGGACACCAGCGTCCAGCCCAGCGCGGCCATGCCCTGCGCGAAAAAGGCCACCGACAGAATCGCGATCACCAGCACGTTGCTCTCGACATAGTTGGCGAGAATGATGGTCGACGCGAGCAGCAGGCCGGCAATGATCGGCAGCTTGCGCGCCACGTTCGGCGACTTGCCGCGGCGCAGCAGCCAGTCGGAAAAGAAGCCGCCGAACATCACGCCGATCGACGCGGCAATGAACGGCATGATCGCGAAGAAGCCAATCTTCAGCCAGGCCATATGGCGCTCGGTGGCGAGATACGTCGGGAACCAGGTGAGGAAGAACACCAGCGTCGAGTTGCCGGCGAACTGGCCCAGACAGATGCCCGTCAGTTGACGATGCTTGAGCAGGCGTCCGATGGTGCGCCATTCGAAGCCGCTCTTCGCCGATGCCGCCGATGCACCCGCAACACTCGCTGTATCGGCATCCTTCTTCCGATGTGTGAGACCGCCGCCGGCTTCGATATAGTCGAGCTCCCCCTGATTCGCCGACGGATGATCGCGCGGCTCACGATAAAACATCCACCAGATCACGCCGAACACGAGGCCCACGCCGCCCACTACATAGAACAGCGAACGCCAGCCGAACGCGCCCATCAGCATGAACAGGAACGGGCTGAAAAAAGCGAGGCCGATATATTCGCCGACCGTGTACGTGCCGGTCGCCATCGCGCGTTCGCTCTGCGGGAACCACGTGGCCACCACGCGGCTATTGGTCGGAAAGCACGGCGCTTCCGAGACGCCCAGGCCGAGGCGGAACGCGAACAGCGCGCCGATGCCGTGCACCAGCCCTTGCGCGAGCGTGCACAGCGACCAGAAGGTCATCGACATGAAATACGTGACCTTGCTGCCGAAGCGGTCGAGAAACAGTCCGCCCGGAATCTGCGCGGCCACATAGCTCCACGAAAATACGGAAAACAGCAGCCCCATCAACGCGGCGTTGATGCCGAGCTCCTTGGTCAACTGCGGCGCCGCGATGCCGAGCACCGTACGGTCGAGATAATTGATCATCGTCCCGACCGCGAGCAGCGCCAGAATCTGAAAGCGGGCTTTCGAGCGGCGCGCGGTGCTCACCGTGACGCCTTGCGGCGTGGCGGCGTCGACGGGAGTGGATTGAATCGGTTGCTGCATGGGGTGTGCGTCTCCTCGATCTGGTTGTTACCGGTTGGCGCGCTACCGGTTAGCGTTGCAACAACGACTGAAAATGGGTGTACACCCGCTCAGCGTCCGGTTCGAGACCGGTAAAGATGCGCATGGCGTCGACCGCCTGATACACAGCCATGCCGCCGCCGCTCAGCGTGCGGCAGCCGAGCGCTTCGGCCGCCTGCAAAAGCGCGGTGCGGATCGGGAAATAGACGATGTCCGCGACCCACAGATCGCGGTGCAGCAATTCGACCGGCAACGGCAAGCCGGGCAATTTCGCCATGCCGGTGGGCGTCGCGTGAATCAGGCCATTGGCGGCCGCGAGCGATTCGGCGAGCGAACTGCCGGCGCTGACAGTGGCGGCCGGGAAACGCTTCTGCAATTCCTCGGCGAGCGACGCGGCGCGCGTGGCGTCCACATCGAAGAGCGTAAGCGACTTCGCGCCCATGTTCAGCGCGGCGTGAGCGACCGCCGCGCCGGCGCCGCCCGCGCCGAGTTGCACGACGCGCTCCAGCGACACGTCCGGCAAGCCGCGCTGAAACGCACGCGCGAAACCGGACCAGTCCGTGTTGTGGCCGACGCGTTTGCCGTCCTTGAACAGCACCGTATTGACCGCGCCGAGTGCGCGCGCGTCGTCGGAGAGTTCGTCGAGCAGCGGAATCACGGCCTGCTTGCACGGGTACGTGATATTCAGACCGTTGAAGCCCATGCGTTCGGCGGCCATGAGCAGATCGGGCAGCGCCGCAACGTCGAGTTTCAGCGCTTCCAGATCGATACGCCGGTACACATAGTGCAGACCGAGCTTGCTGCCCTCTTCCTCATGCATCGCGGGCGTCAACGATCCGCCAATGCCCGAACCGATCAGGCCGACCAGATAGGAATGAGGCGTCGCCTGTGAGTTCGCTTGTACGTTCGCTTGTACGTTCATTTCGCCGCCCTATTCTTAAGAATGGTCGCCATCCGCTCCAAAGCCAGTACATAGCCTTGCGTGCCGCAACCGATGATGATCGCGTCCGCCACGGCCGACACGTACGAGTGATGCCGGAACGCCTCGCGGCGATGCACGTTTGAAATATGCACTTCGATGACCGGCTTTTCGATTGCCGTGAGCGCGTCGGCGATGGCCACCGACGTATGCGTGTAGGCCGCCGGATTGATCACGATGCCGTCGACCTTGGACCGCGCCGCGTGCAGCCAGTCGATCAGTTGGTGTTCAGCGTTCGACTGGCAGAAGTCGATCGCGAGATTCAGCCGCTCTCCCGCATCGCGGCAAAGCTTCGCGACGTCGTCGAGCGTTTCCGAGCCGTAGATGGTCGGCTCGCGCGTGCCGAGCAGATTGAGGTTCGGTCCATTGAGGACCAGTACTGACGCAAAACTCATGACAACCACTCCTGCTAAGTAGGCAACAAGCCAGCCACGGCAACCGCCGTGTTTTGCAACGTGAGCGAAGTGTGCGCGCATTGCGCGTCGCCGTCATTCGGGGTTTCTACGAATTTGTACCATCTAGTTAGTTTGTGTAAACTGTCGAGAACTTCGGTTAGAGTGGGTGATTGCGGCCTGCCTCTGCTGACACGTGTAACGAACTGGTCCATTTTCCGCATTGCAGCATGCCAGCCAGCGGGATCTGCGAGCGTCGCGCGCCCGGCCGTTGCGCGCCCTATTCAACAGCCGTTTGATTGTTTTTGCAGGAGCCGTCCATGCAACGTTCGATTGCCACCGTGTCGATCAGCGGAACCCTCGTCGAGAAGCTGACCGCGATCCAGGCGGCGGGCTTCGAAGGCGTCGAGATCTTCGAGAACGATTTGCTGTATTTCGACGGCTCGCCCGCCGACGTGCGGCGCATCGCCGAAGATCTCGGACTGAAAATCATGCTGTTTCAGCCGTTCCGCGATTTCGACGGTGTCAGCCCGGAGCGTCTCGAGCGCAATCTCGATCGCGCCAGGCGCAAGTTCGACGTGATGCATGAACTGGGCACGGACCGGATTCTGGTGTGCAGCAACGTTTCGCCCGACACCATCGGCGACGACTCGCTGATGATCGACCAGCTCGGCGCGCTGGCCCACGCGGCCGAGGCGGCCGGCGTGTTCGCGGGCTATGAAGCGCTTGCGTGGGGCAAGCACGTCAAGACCTACCGGCACGCGTGGAAGCTCGTCAACGCCGTCAATCATCCGAATCTCGGGCTCGTGCTCGACAGCTTTCACACCCTGTCGCTCAACGACACGGTGGACGCGATCGCCGACATCCCGGGCGAGCGCATCGCCTTCGTGCAGATCGCCGACGCGCCGAAACTCGCCATGGACGTGCTCGAATGGAGCCGCCACTACCGCTGCTTCCCTGGTCAGGGCGATTTCGATCTGGCCAATTTCACGGCGCAGGTCGTGAAAACCGGCTACAGCGGGCCGCTTTCACTGGAAATTTTCAACGACGGCTTTCGCGCCGCTCCGACCACCATCACGGCCGCGGACGGTCATCGCTCGCTGCTGTTCCTGGAGGAACAGACCCGCGCGCTGCTCGAAAGCACGCAGCAGCCGGTCGGCGACCTGTACCGCTCGCCTGCCGCGCCCGCGCACGTCGGCTATCAGTTTCTGGAGTTCGCGGTCGACCACAGTACGCGCGCGCAACTCGTGGACTGGCTCGGCAAACTGCGCTTTCGCGAGGCGGGCCGGCATCGTTCGAAGGAAGTCACGCTGTATCAGCATGGCGCGGCCTCGATCGTGCTGAACGCCGAGCCGGATTCGTTCGCCAACGCGTTCTTCCAGCAGCATGGCTTGTCGCTGTGCGCGTCGGCCTTTCGCGTGGACGACGCCAATCAGGCGTTCGAGCGCGCCGCCGGCTTCGGCTACGCGCCGTTTTCCGGGCAAATCGGCCCGAACGAGCGTGTGCTGCCCGCCGTGCAGGCGCCTGACAGCAGCCTGAATTATTTCGTCGACGAAACGCCGGATCAGCCCACCTTGTTCGAGGCGGATTTCGTCCTCACCGACATCAACGGCCCGACCGAGGTGGGGCCGCTCAGCCGTATCGATCATGTGTGCCTGTCGGTGCCGGCGAATTCGCTGGATACATGGGTGCTGTTTCTGCGCACTGCCTTGGGCTTCCAGGCCGAGCCCGGCGTGCTGGTGCCCGATCCGTACGGCCTCGTGCGCAGCCGCGCGCTGCGCAGCGGCGACGGCTCGGTGCGTATCGTGCTGAACGCCTCCGTGGACCACCACACGGCAGTGGCCGAGGCGTTGCACACCTATCACGGCTCAGGTCTGAACCACGTCGCCTTCAGCACCGGCGACATTTTCAGCGCGATCCCCGAGTTCGTCGCCGACGGCTTGCCGGTGCTGCGCATCCCGCGCAATTACTACGAGGATCTGGCGGCCCGCTACGCGTTGCCGGACGAGACGCTCGAGGCGCTGCGCGCCAATAACATCCTGTACGACCGCGACGAGCGCGGCGGCGAGTTTTTCCACGCTTACACGGAACAGCTCGACCAGCGGTTCTTCATGGAGATCGTCGAGCGGCGCGGCGGTTACGACGGCTATGGCGCGGCCAACGCGGCCGTGCGGCTCGCCGCGCAGGCACAGCGGCGCAAATAGGCTTTCAGCTGGTCAAGCGGGCAACTTCGGATCCGGCGATTCGGGCCAGGCGGGCACGGCGTGTGCGGCATCGGCGGGGGTAGCCGCGCCGCACCGATATAATGGCGCCTGATTCGCGGCAGATGCCGCGCGGCTGTGGCACGTGCGGGCGTCGCACGTAACGTCAGCCGAATGTAACGCCAGGAGAGATATGAAGAAGCTTGCCGTAGTCCTGTCAGTTCCCCTGCTCCTCAGCGCTTGCGCGTACTTCCAGAAGAATCCGGATGCCGGCGAGCCCGTCACGGACACCACCACGCAGCGCTCCGTCAACGACGTGGTCTCGTGCCTCACGCAATTGGCCACCAGTCACGACGCCGCGTTCAAATCCACGGCAATCCCGCAAGGCCAGATGCTCGACTTCGGCGATTCGAATATCGTCAAGGTGCGAAGCGACAACGGCGCCACGACTTACCGTTTCTATGCGGGCAAGCGCCACGTGAGCAATCTGTGGATCGAGTCGGCGGGCAAAACCTGCGCCCCGTGAGCGTCGGCGGGCGTAAGTGTGACAATCGGTAACATGGTCCGGTGCAATCATCGTGTCACGGTGTTACAGGACAATGCTGTCTTAAGAATCGTTTAAGACTTCGTCCGCATCATCCACCCGACACTACCCCGCAGAAGGTGCGAACCATGAACCAGCCCGATCACAACACGAACGACGCACCGGCGCCGGCCAAGCGGCCCACTATCCTGCGCCGCCTGCTGAGCCACCACGAACTGGCGACGCTGCTGCTGTTGCTGCACGCGCCGATCGACGCGTCCGCGAAACCCGAGATTCCGCAGCTTCACGAAGCCGGCCTGATCGAAACGATTTCCGGCGACGCGGGCGCTTCGCATATCCGTTTGACGCCTGAAGGCAATGCCGTGCTGCGTGGCCTCGGCGTGAAGTAACGCACACTGTCATATTCGAGTTCGAAGGCGCGCGCGTACCGGTCTCAAGCCCTTTTAATCTAGCCGGGCACCGGCCGGACCTTGTGACGAACGCCACGGCCGCATCCCACGGCTTACGCCTGCCACACGCCATACCCTGCTTCGCGTAGTCCAATCGCCAATTCCACTTCCATGTCCTGTGCGCCGCGGTAAGGCATGGGATTGAACACCTCATACAGTTCGGGCACGAGGCGCAAGCCGTAATCGCGCACATAGCGATTGGCCTGAATGCCGGCCTTATGCCGGTCGAAGCGCAGATCCGGGTCCAGTCCCGTCATTCCTACGTACACGCAAGGCTTGTCGAACCGGTAGTCCGGATTCGCGCGGCGAAAGCGCGCCTCGTTCCATACCTTGTCGTCCAGCGCGACGACGTAGACGTAGTAGTGATGCTTGCGACGAGCCATGTGTAGCGGTTCAGCTCCGCGAAGTACCGTGCAGCAGCATGCGGTATTCGGTCGGCGTCACGCCGACGGTCGCCTTGAACTGCCGCGTGAACGCACTGTGGTCGGTGTAACCGCACAGCGCGGCGACGTCGGTGACCTTGTCGTGCGAAACCAGCAGCGCCGTGGCGGCGTCCAGCCGGGTTTTCAGCAGCACCTGACGCGGCGTCAGATGAAACACTTTGTGAAAGTAGCGTTCCAATTGCGCGACGGACATATCCGCCATCGCCGCGAGCTGCTTCAGATTCAAAGGCTGAACGTAATTTTCCTGGATGGACTGCACGACCGCGGCGAGGCGGCTGTAGGCCGGATGGCTGCTTTCGTCCGCTTTCAGATCGCGGGAAATGCCGGCGAGACCGACCACCTTGCCAGCGGGATCGCGCAGCGGCTGCTTGCAGGTCAGACACCAGCCCGGCTGGCGGCCGGGATACAGATGCAGTTCCAGTTGATCGATCATCTGATTGCCGACGTTGATGATCGCCTTGTCCTGTGCCGTGTAGATGCGTCCGAAGCGGCGCGGGAACACGTCCTCGGCGGTCCGGCCGAGCAGCGCGGACTTTTCCTTGAAGCCGCAGCGCGAGGCGAGCGTGCGGTTGACCAGCGCGTAGCGCGCCTCGGCGTCCTTGACGAAGAACACGACGTCCGGCATCGCGTCGAACACCGGCTCGAGCAGCCTGAAGTGCGAGAGCATGCCGGACAGCGTTGCGTCGTCCGGTTCGAGCGGATGAGCCAGCGTGTGCATCGGGCGGGTTCCGTTGGTCCGTGCGTTGATGGGGGGCAGTCGGGCGAGCGTTCGGTTTTGCGGCGTTGGGTGCTTACGGTTGCGTTGTTGCCGGTTGACGCTTGCCGGTTGACGCTTGCCGGTTGTTGGTTGCCGCTTGCCGCTTGCCCGTTGCCGGTTGCCGCTTGCCGCCTGGCGACCGGCGCCCGGGGCTTGAGGCCTCGTGCCAGGTGCCAGGCACGTGCGGTCGATTATAGGGCCGCGCCGCCGCCGACAATATCCGCCGGCGTGTCGGCGAACGGTCATTCGAGCTGAGGCGGCTCCGCGACAGCCGCCATCAACGTGCCGATTTGCGCTGGACTGAAGGGCGGGCGCGGCGCTCCGGACTGCCAGCCGAAGTACAGGTTCGCCGCCGTGCCGCAAATTCGTCCCTGGCAGGCGCCCATGCCGCAGCGGGTGTGCAGCTTGGCCTCGCGCCAGTCGGCGAAGGCGCGCACCTCGCCAATGCTCACGTCCTCGCAGCGGCAGAGCAGCGTGGCATCGGCGGGTGGCGTGCGCGCGGCTTCCCGCAGGGCGAAGGCGATTTCGACGCGGCGGCCGAACCGGCGCCAGCGCGCGCGCTGGGCGTCGAGGGCGGCATGGTCCGCGGCGACGCCACCGCTTGCCAAGAGGCCGGCAATCTCGCCCTCCACGCCGGCCAGTTCCGCGCCTCCGACGCCGGTGCACTCGCCCGCCGCGAACACGCTCTCGACAGACGTATGTTGCTCGTCGTCGACGACGATCTCGCCCGCCTCACTGATCGCGCAACCGAGCGCCTGAGCCAGCGTGATGTTCGGCACGAGTCCATAGCCGCACGCGACGCGGTCGCAGTCGAGCACGACGCGCTTGGCTTCGCGGCCGCGCCGGATGGTGACACGCTCGACGCGGCCGTCGCCCTGCGCCTCTTCCACGATGCTGCCGGTCCAGTAATGCAGGCCCGCGAACCCGCGCGTCATGCTAACGGCTTGCCGCAACTTGGCGGGCGCGGCCAGCAGCGAGACGCCGAAACGCGCGACGTCGAACGCCGAAGCTTGCTCCACCACTGCCACCACCCGCGCGCCCGCTGCACGCGCAGTAGCGAGCGCCGCGATCAGCAAAGGCCCGCTGCCGGCAATCACGATCCGCTCGCCACGCGCCGGCATGCCGCCTTTGATGAGCGCCTGCAGCGCGCCCGCGCCGGTCACGCCGGGCAAGGTCCAGCCGGCGAACGGAAGAAGCCGTTCACGTGCGCCGGTCGCAAGAATCAGGCGCTCATAGGTGACACACGCGCCGCCGTGCTCCGCCGATTCGAGCAGCAAGCCGCGTGGACCCAGCGGCGCGATCACGCGAGTCGACGGCCAGTGCGTGACGGTGCTTTGCCCGCTGATCACGGTGAGGAGGTTGTGCAGCGGCGCCTGCGGCGCGTGGCCCGGACCTTGACGCCAGATCTGGCCGCCCGCGCGTGGATTGTCGTCGAAGAGCGCGACCGTAGCGCCCGCGCGCGCAGCGGCGTGTGCGGCGTTCAAACCCGCGGGACCGGCGCCGACGATGACAATATCGAAGTGCTGTCTCATCGCGTGCCCGCCGCTTCGCTAAACTCGCCCAGGTTGGCTCCGACGACCACAACATAGAAGTGCTGTCTCATCGCGTGCCCGCCCCATCCTGGGTACGAACGATCTGGCCTTCGCGACACAGAGTCTGACACGCCAGCGCATGTGCCCGGCCGTCGATCGACACGCGACACTCCTGGCACACGCCCATGCCGCACAGCGCGGCGCGAGGCTGGCCGTTCACCGAGGTTCGCGTACTGCCGACGCCCGCTAACACGAGCGCCGCGGCCACGGTCGTGCCGGCCTCGACGTCGATACTGTGGCCGTCGATCGTCAAGCTCACGCGTGCGGTGGCCTTCGCGCTACTCATGAACCACCTTCTCAACAAAACGAACGGGCAGATAAGGTTCGACAGGAATCGGCGCGACGGTCCCTGCGATCTGCGCGGCAAGCAACTTCGCGGTGGCAAGCGAGGTCGTCACGCCTAAACCCTCGTGACCGGTGGCAAGCCATACGCCGGGAGCGAATTCGCCGGCCGGACCGATCAGCGGCAAGCCGTCCGCCGAGGCCGCGCGAAACCCGGTCCACGCGCGAATCCCATTGAGCGTCGGCAGCACCGGGAGATAGCGTGCGGCGCGCTGCAGCATCTGCGCGAGCACGGGCATCTCGACGGCGGGGTCCGTGGTGTCGAACTGGCGCGACGAGCCGATCAGCAATTGTCCCGTGGGCCGCGGCTGCACATTGAACGCCACCGAGGTGCCGACCGCATGATGCGCGCTCTTGATGTAGCCGAGTTCGAGCAACTGATGCCGGATCAGTCCAGGATAGCGGTCCGTGATCAGCAGGTGGCCTTTCTTCGGCTGCAATGGCAGTGACGGCACCAATTGCTGCGCACGCAAACCGTTGGCCACGATGACGTGCGCCGCGCCAACGCGCTCACCGTCCGCGAGCGTAACGCCGCCCGCGCTGACCGATGCCACCGCGGCCCCCAAACGCATATGGATATTCGCCGCGCCCGGCGACCGCGTCAGCAGCCATTCGGCGACAGTCGGCGCATACACGATGCTGTCGTGCTCGATCCGCAAACCACCCGCCATCGACGCCGCTAGCGCCGGCTCGCAAACCCGCAACGCGGGCGCGTCGAGCAATTGCGCGGCAACGCCGTGAGCCTCGAACGCGGCCCGCATTGCGCGGGCGGCCTGCCACTCTTCTTCGTCGGCGGCGACCCAGAGGGTGCCGCAGCGCGCGAACGCGTCGCGCGGACGCAGTTGCGGCGCGAGTTCCAGCCACAAGTCTCGTGAATAGCGGCTCAACGCGAATTCGGCCGGCGAGTCGTTCATCACGACGATGTGGCCCATGCCCGCCGCCGTCGCGCCGCCACCGATGCCCTGCGCGTCGAGTACCTCGACCCGCATGCCGAGCGCCGCCAGTTCCGCCGCGCACGCCGCGCCGACAATGCCTGCCCCGACGATCAGCGCGTCCGCCATCATGCCGTGCGGATGCCCCAGGCGAAGGGATCGCGCTCGTCGAAGCACAGGCGCCCTTCTGCCGTGACGTACGCGTGACCGGTGATGGTGGGAATCACGTGAACGCCATCGCCGGCATCGCGATAGCTCGCTTCGAACACGCTGCCGATAATGCTCTCCTGCCGCCACACCGCGCCCTCGGCCAGTTTGCCGTCGGCGGCGAGGCAGGCCACTTTGGCGCTCGTGCCGGTGCCGCATGGCGAGCGGTCGTACGCACTGCCGGGACAGAGCACGAAGCTGCAGCTGTCGATACCATCGCGCGAACCAGGTCCGAATAACTCGATGTGGTCGATCAACGCACCGTCCGCGCCGGTGATGCGCTGCGCGATCAGCGCGTCACGAATCGCCCCGCTGAACGCCGTCAATTCGCCGATCCGGGACGCCTCCAGCGCGCGCCCGTGGTCTGCGACGAGAAAGAACCAGTTGCCGCCCCAGCCGATATCGCCGGTCAACACGCCGTGACCCGGCACGTCCACTTGCACGGACTCGCGATAGCGATACGCCGGCACGTTGCGCACGGTAACGCTGCCGTCCTCGTTGAGCGTCGCTTCGACGACGCCGACCGGCGTCTCGATCCGATGGCGCCCCGGACCGATCCGTCCCAGGTGCGCCAGCGAGACGACGAGACCGATCGTGCCGTGCCCGCACATGCCGAGATAGCCGACGTTGTTGAAAAAGATCACGCCGGCCGCGCACGCAGGGTCGTCCGGCTCGCAGAGCAGCGCGCCCACCACCACGTCCGAGCCGCGCGGTTCGGTGACGATGCCCGCGCGCCAGTCGTCGAACTGCGTGCGGAACACGTCGAGCCGTTGCGCCAACGTGCCGCCGCCGAGATCCGGGCCGCCCGACACCACGAGGCGGGTCGGTTCACCGCCGGTGTGCGAGTCGATGATGTCCAAGGTTTTCATGATGCTCATGGTAGAAACCGCGGCCGGTCGAGTCTTGGTGTGCTTGCGCGTGGATTGTGACGATTTCGGCATAACTATGCGATGCGGCGGCGACCTTGCTCGCTCGCGCACACCGCGGCCCGAGTACGCGTGCCGGGCGCACAACGGGCGTGCCCCCGAGCGCATGCCGTCGTGCCAGTCACGCGCTGCCGACGCGCCTCGCCCTCCATCCTCGAATAAGCCAGCCGCCTTGGTCCAGCGACTCTCCAAGCAAAGCGACTATGCTGAAATCGTCATTCGTCACGCGCGATTCACGCAAGACGGCAGGATTTTCCCTGCTTACACTGCGCTTGAACACATCACACTCAGGAGAGCAGTCGTGGCGCATATCTGGGAAGGCGTATTGCCCGCAGTCACCACCAAATTCAACGCGGATTTCAGCATAGACCGTGCATGGACCGGCAAGAATATCGAGGCACAGATCGAAGCGGGTGTGGACGGCATCATCGTGTGCGGATCGCTGGGCGAAGCATCGACGCTCTCGCTGGATGAAAAGCTGCAGGTGCTCGACGTCGCCGTCGAAGCCTCGCGCGGCCGCGTGCCGGTGCTGTTGACGATCGCCGAGAACAGCACGCTCGACGCCTGCCGTCAGGCCGAAGCGGGAGGCCGTCATGGCGCGGCCGGCTACATGGTGTTGCCGGGGCTGCGCTATCTGTCGGACCGCCGCGAGACGCTGCACCATTTCCGCAGCGTCGCTGACGCGAGCGCGCTGCCGCTGATGATCTACAACAATCCGCTCGCCTACGGCGTCGACATGACGCCCGAGATGTTCGCGGAAATCGCCGACGAGAAGAAGATCGTCGCGATCAAGGAATCATGTGGCGACGTGCGGCGCGTGACCGACCTGATCAACGCGGTCGGCGATCGTTTCGCGATTCTCTGCGGCGTCGACAATCTCGCGATGGAAGCGATCCTGATGGGCGCGCATGGCTGGGTGGCCGGTCTCGTGTGCGCGTTTCCGCGCGAGACGGTGGTGATCTACAAGTTGCTGAAGGCGGGACGCCTGGAGGAAGCGCGGGCGATCTACCGCTGGTTTGCGCCGCTGCTCGCGCTCGACGTGTCGGCGAAGCTGGTGCAGAACATCAAGCTCGCCGAAGCGATCGTCGGATTGGGCACGGAGCCGGTGCGGCCGCCCCGCCTGCCGCTGGCTGGCGACGAACGCACAGCAGTCGAGGCATTGATTCGCAAGGCGCTCGAAACGCGCCCCGCGCTACCGCAGATTTGATGCGACGAGGCCGGTTGGCGTCAGGCCGCTTGCTTCTCGACGTCGATATCCGAATCGATATCGGCGGCTGCGCCCTGACGCAGATGCAGCAGCCGGTAACCGCTTTTATAAACCGGTTGCAGCCGGAATTCATTTTGCGGCTCGATCTCGAGCAGAAGGCGCAGCCGCGAAACGTGACTGTCGATGGTGCGGGTAAATTCGCGGAACTCGCGGCCCCACACCATTGCGAAGATGTGATCGCGCGACAGCACGCGGCCGATGTTGGAGAAGAATAGCGACGCCAGCCGGTACTGGGTGCCGGACAGTTGGACCGGCTGGCCGCGCAGCATGACGAGTTGGCGGTGCGTGTCGAAGTGGTACGGACCGACATCGAAACTCGCGGAACTGAACCGGTCTGGATACGCCCGCCGCAGCAGCGCCGCGACCCGCTCGCGAAATTCGGCCGCGCGCAGCGGCAACGCGACGTAGTCGTCCGCGCCGGCGACGAAGGCGCGCACGATGTTTTCCTCCGCCGTGTCCGCCGATGCGAACATGACCGGCAGGCGGTCGCCGCCCACCGCGCGCGCCGCGCGCAAAACCTCGGCGCCGGACAGACGCAGACCCTGCCAGTCGAGCACCAGCAGATCCACGGTGGAACGCGCGAGCGTTCTCGACATGCTCAGGCCGTCGTCAAATGTCGTGCAGGAATGACCGGTGCTCGTCAGGACCTTTTCGATCGACTGACGCATGACCAGGTCACGTTGAAGAATGGCAATACGCATGGGATGACTCTTAACTGATAGCTCGGACGCGATTCTCAGAGGCGGGCCCATTCCATCCCATAGGAGCAATCCTAATTTACATATGAATCAATCCACTCTGACAGCGCTACATCACATTCCTACATGCGATTGCGAAATTTCCTAAGACAGAGTCCTATTGCTACTGAAAAGTACCGTTCGGGGAACTTTCCCCAATCTAATTAAGCACTTCCCGAAGCATTCCGCTTTCATCCTGTAAAATCCCCGCCTGGCCTCAATCGTCATCGCGCATGCCCTACCCGGGCCGGCGCGCGGGTGTCCCGTGCTCTACCCAGCGCTTGCCCACTTCTCGCCCGACGACCGCCGTATTTCCACGCGCTACGTGTGGCTCCCAATTCAAGACAAGACACAAGCAATGCAAGCGACAAATCTGGGTGGAGCGCAGCCTGTCACCCCACGCCCTCTCGGGCGCAGCGATTACAAGACGCTCGGCCTCGCCGCCCTCGGCGGGGCGCTCGAGTTTTACGACTTCATCATTTTCGTGTTCTTCGCGCCGGCCATCGGTCAGCTGTTCTTCCCGGCCGCGATGCCGGACTGGCTGCGTCAGGTGCAGACGTTCGGCATCTTCGCCGCGGGGTATCTGGCGCGGCCGCTCGGCGGCATCATCATGGCGCATTTCGGCGATCTGTTCGGCCGCAAGCGCATGTTCACGCTCAGCGTGCTGCTCATGTCGGTGCCGACGCTGATGATGGGCCTGCTGCCCACCTACACCAGCATCGGCGTGCTGGCGCCGGTCCTGCTGCTGCTGTTCCGCGTGATGCAAGGCGCGGCGGTCGGCGGCGAAGTGCCGGGCGCCTGGGTGTTCGTCTCGGAGCACGTGCCGCAGCGGCACATCGGCTATGCGTGCGGCACGCTGACGGCCGGCCTCACAGCAGGCATCCTGCTCGGCTCGCTGATTGCCTCGGCGGTGAACCGTAATTTCGCGCCGGCGGAAATCTCCGCGTACGCGTGGCGCATTCCGTTCCTCGTGGGCGGCGTGTTCGGCATGTTCTCGGTCTACCTGCGCCGCTGGCTGCATGAGACGCCGGTGTTCGCCGAACTCAAGCAGCGCAAGGCGATTGCCGCCGAAGTGCCGCTCAAGGCCGTGCTGCGCGACCACGGCCGCGCCGTGATCGTCTCGATGCTGCTCACGTGGATGCTCTCGGCCGCCATTGTCGTGGTAATCCTGATGACGCCGACGCTGCTGCAAAAGCAGTTCCACATCGCGCCGGCCACCGCGCTGCTGGCGAACTGCGTGGCGACGCTGTGCCTGACGATCGGTTGCGTGCTGGCGGGCTCGATTGCCGGCCGCATTGGCGCGGGGCGCACGATTTTCATCGGCGGCCTGGCGCTGGCGGCGACGTACTACGTGATGTTCCAGCAACTCGCCACCGATAGCTCGGCGCTGGTGCCGCTATACGCGGTGGCGGGCCTGTTCGTCGGCGTGATTGGCGCGATTCCGTTCGTGATGGTCAAGGCGTTCCCGCCGGTGGTGCGCTTCTCGGGCATCTCGTTCTCGTACAACGTCGCATACGCCGTGTTCGGCGGCCTCACGCCGATCGCCGTGTCGCTGATGATGAAGTCGAACCCGATGGCCGCGCCGATGTACGTCGGCGCGATCTGCGTTCTCGGGGCATTGACCACGCTGTTCATCAAGGACGCGCCGCAAAAACGTTAAATCGGCTGCTTCTGCTTTGCAAAGACGGCGCGCCGCGAACGGTGCGCCGTTTTTGTTTGCATCATCGGGCTCGACGCCCTGCGCTTGCGCGTGACATCGACACTTCACGCGGCTCCGAAACATGGTGCGCTGCATCGGGCCTACGATGTATCGCATGAACTCCTCAAATTCCCCCCACTCGTCCGCACTCGGCCGTGTTCTCGCGACGGTCAGTGTCGGCTTCGTCGTCACGCAACTCGACGTGACCATCGTCAACATCGCGCTGCCGAGAATTGGCGCGGATCTGCATGCGAATGTCGCGGGCCTGCAATGGGTCGTCGACGCCTACACGCTCGCGTTCGCCGTGCTGATGCTGTCCGCCGGCGCGCTCGGCGACCGTTTCGGCGCGCGGCGCCTGTACGCGGCCGGCATCGTGCTGTTCGCGCTTGCGTCGCTCGCCTGCGGCCTCGCGCTCGACGCGACCATGCTGGTCGCCGCGCGCGCACTGCAAGGCGTGGGCGCCGCCGCCATGCTGCCGAACTCGCTGGCGCTGCTCAATCAGTCGTATGGACACGATCCCAAACTGCGGGCTCGCGCGGTCGGCCTGTGGACCGCGGCGGGCGCGATTGCGATCGCGGCCGGACCGGTGGCCGGCGGCCTGCTGATCGCGGCGTTCGGCTGGCGCAGCATCTTTCTCGTCAATCTGCCGATTTGCGCCGCCGGCTTTCTGGCGACCTTGCTATGGGTGCCACGGCCCGAGGCCACGACGCGTCAAGGCCCGCAATCGGCGACAGCCGGCGCTCCCGACACGAAGCCGCGCGGCATCGACCTGAGCGGCCAGTGTCTTGCCATCGTCGCGCTGACCACGTTCGTCGCCGCCGTGATCGAATGGCGGCCGCTGGGGCTCGGTCACCCGCTCGTGGCCGGCGGCTTCGTGCTGGCGCTGATCGCTGCGGGCGCCTTTATCGTGGTGGAATCGCGCGTCGCGGCGCCGATGCTGCCGCTCTCGCTCTTCAGCCAGCGCTCCTTCAGCGTGGCGGTGCTGTTCGGCATCTGCGTGAATCTCACCTACTACGGCATGGTGTTCGTGCTGAGCCTGTATTTGCAGCGCGTGCGCGGTTATACGCCGTTGCAGGCGGGCCTTGCCTTCCTGCCGTTGACGGGCGGCTTTCTGCTGTCGAATGTGGCGAGCGGCTGGGTGGTCGGCCGCTTCGGCGTACGGGTGCCGATGATCGCGGGCGCGATCACGGCCGGGCTCGGCTATGGGCTGCTGCATTTCGTCGGCGCCGGCACGCCGCTCATCGGCCTGCTGCTGCCGTTCCTGCTGATTCCGTCGGGCATGGGCCTGGCGGTCCCGGCGATGACCACGGCCGTGCTCGCCTCGACGGACGCGGCACGTGCCGGTACGGCATCCGCCGTGTTGAATACAGCGCGGCAGGCAGGGGGCGCGGTCGGCGTGGCGGCCTTCGGCGCATTGGCGAGCGGCGCCGCCGCCACGCAGATCGTCTCGGGCATGCGGGCGTCGACGGCCGTCTCGGTCGGCTTGCTGGCGATCGGCGGCGTGCTGAGTTGCTTCGTGCATCCGCAGCCGCAGTCGTCGGACTCCGCTCATCGCCATCCTTGTCGCGAACGGGTCGGCGAATCGCGCTAAGGGTGGCGCCTCCCGATATCGTGCGCACAAAAAACGACCCCCGCGATGCTTGCGCATGGCGGGGGGTGATGACCGGCAGTGTGGCGGTAGCGCGCTACAACCCTGCACTACCTGGCTTATAGCGACGCTTCCTGAATCGTGCCGGTGTCGATTGCGCGCTCAATCAGCCCTTCGTTTTGTGCTTTGGCGATGGCGTCGGCGATCAGTTTTTCCGGCTCCTCGATCTCGGCCTTGATCGTGCTGATGAACCCGGACGCATCCAGAACCACCAGTGTCTTCGCCGAATCAGCCAGGCTGATAATCACCCGATGCGGCGTGGGCCCTTCACCAAGACTCGCGCACAACTGCGTGACTTTGCCGCCAATGGTTTGCTCAAAACTTTGGATCATTATTTGCTCCCTTGGTTACAACCAGAATCGAAAGCGACCCGCACAGACTACCTCAACTGCCGCGTCAAAGCCCGAGTCCGCCACGCGGTGCTCGCGCACCGTCGATGCTGAGACGCCCCGCCCCCGTCACGAACAGCAGCAGGAAACCGCCGGCAATGCCGATGTTCTTCCAGAAATGGATGACCATGTCGCGTTGCAAGGCGGCGTCGGTGACGTTCCAGAAATCGTGGCCCAGCACCGCCGTCGCCACCGTGTACACCGCCATGACGAGCGCGAGCGGGCGCACCTTGAAGCCGACGATCAGCAACAGACCGCCGAGCGCCTCGACCGCTGTTGCAATCGGTGCGGCGACCTGCACGAACGGCACGCCCTTCGAATGGAGGTAGCCGACAAAACCCGCATAGCCCAGCAGTTTCATCACACCGCCCCACAGGAACAGCACGGCAAGGGCAAGACGAGCGATGAGGATAACGCCGGAATCGACGGGACGCGACATGAGGGGCTCCTGTAAATGAATAAGCAGCAGACCCGGCCAACAGCCCGCAGTTCCCCACTTTGCACCTGACAATAGGCGGTTTGCCGGCCTTTTCCTAGCTCGGGCAAGGGTGAGCGGCGCGGGACGCGCCGCATGTCGGGAAGGGAAAAGGTGTCCGGGCGGTGCGCTCGCTAGCGTCCGCGGCGCATGCCGATGGCAGAACCGCCGCCGTGCTTATGCTTGAGGATACGTTGCGACTTCGATCAGATTGCCGTCCGGATCGCGGCAATACACTGAGATCATCTTGCCGCGCGCACCGTCGCGCTCCACCGGGCCGGCCTCGATTTCGACGCCTTGCGCGAGCCAATGCGCCTTGACCTCGGCCGGGCTCGTGGTCGTGACGAAGCACAGATCGGCGCTGCCGGGCACCGGCTCGCGGCCGGTGAACCACGCCACGGTATCGGCGGTCGCGGGACGCAGATTGATCTTCTGATTGCCGTAAAACATCGCCACCCGCGTACCGGTGCGCGACTCGAACTCGGTGCGCCGCATGCCGAGCATACGTGCGTACCACGCCGCGCTGACTTCCACGTCGGCGACGTTCAGAACGAGATGATCGAGACTGTCTATCGAGAAGCTCATGGTTTTCGTCACCGTGATGTGAGCGACGCGCCGCGATGGATCAGGCCGATCCGCCGCCAGCGGCCAGACGAAAAGTTAGCACGTGCGCGAGATTCGGGTGCGGCGGCCGGCATGTTGCGCGCATGGCATTGCGCCGCGATGGCGCTGACGAAAGTTACGACTGAGGCGCGTCCGGCGCGAGCAGAACGCCCTTCGTGAAGACGAAGCAACCATAGCCGCGTTCCTCGCCGGTGGCGATCACGCAATACGCTTTGCGCGCCCGTACATAAAACGCAAACCGCTCGATCGACGCGAACGGCACATCGCGCCCTTCCGCTGCGTTGACCTCGACCTGTGCCTCGCGCTGCACGGCCGGAATCGTGTGCGGCTCGCCCACCACTTCCATGCGCGACGCGGGATGCTCGATGAACGTATCCAGCGGCAGCACCGACAGCACCGCGCGAATCGCGCGCGGCGCGCTCACGCCGTCGAGTCGCAGCACTTTGCCGAGCACGCTCTCGCGCGCCACCGAGTCGCCGGGAAAATTGGCGTCGCAGATGACGAGTTCGTCGCCATGGCCCATCGCGCGCAGCGCATGCAGTATGTCGGCGTTCAGCAGCGGGTCCAGATTCTTCAGCACGGTGTCTCCTTGTGGTCCGATTGGCGGCTGGCCGCCGGGGTTTGGACGTTGGTTATCGGGTCGCGCGAAGCGAGCGGTTCACGGCCGCGTTCGAGTCAGGCCGAAGCGGGAGGTGCCCGGCTCGACGAAAGCGTGTCCGCGCGTCGAATCGCATTCCAGCGGACGATTGTAGCAAGCAACCTTGCTGGCATTCGTCGAGGGTGGCGCGTGGCCGCTGCACGTCGCGTCGCCAGAGCGAGTCGTCGGCCGAACGTTCCGCATCGCCGGCAGAGCCGCAGCCGCGCCACACTGCCAGCGCAACCAGCCAATCACGGCCAGCAGCACGAGACCCGCGCCGCCCAACACCGGCTCGCGCCAGCCCAGCAGCGCGATGAACATGAACGCGCGCGCACCGGCGAGCAGCGCGAAACCGGCGATTACGCTGGACAGCGAGTCGACCGCGCCCGACAGGCGCGCAAATGCGATCGCCGTTTGGGGAGCAACGGCGGCAGCGGGCTCGTGCATGATTGTCTCCGTAAAAAAGAATGGTGGTCAGACGCCGTCCGGCACCTGGTCGAGGAAGCCGGTGACGGCCTGCAAGCGTCCACGCGGATCGACCACGCCGAAGTCGGATCCCTTCACGATCGCATCGCCCGCGGGCGTAGTCAGTTCCCACGAGAAGCGCAGCCGGTCGGCGAAGCCGTCGACCTGGCCCGTACGGCGAAACGTGTGATGCGGGAAGCGCTCGTGCACCGCGCGGATCATCGCGTCGATGCCGTCGTGGCCGGCGCCTGCCAGCAGCGGGTCGCGATAGTCGGCGTCGGCGCTCCATGTCGCGGCGATCAGCTCACGACGGCGCGCGCCATCGGTTTCGTTCCAGGCGTCGAAATAACGGTCGATCAGATCGGTATGCGCGTTCATCTCAAGACTCCTTCATTGGCATGACTGAGCACTACGCTCGGCAGACACGTTGTATGCGGCGGGCTCGGAGTGAAGATTGACGGCTTGGGCGCGGTGCGTCGATTACGTGAGAGGTAAGCATTCGCGCGCGCTTCGTCGTGCGTCGGATTGGCCATCCGGCCGAGTCGTCAGTTGCGGCGGCAGCCGCTAACCTCATGTGGCAAATGGGGGCCGCGCGGCGCTGACGCGCGGCATGTCACGTACCCGACTGACACGGAAACGGGGGCGCTTTTTCAATATGGTTTTCACACTTGCAAGACCGTATCCGCAAGGATACAATGCTCAGCAGATCGGTTCACCACCTGTGTACGAGGTCAACCGCACCGAGGAATTCGACGCATGGCTTGCGCGGCTCGCGGATTTACGAGCGAGGGCAAAGATACTCGTGCGGATCCGGCGCGCGGAACGCGGGCATTTCGGCGACGTGAAATTGCTGGAAGACGGTGTATCCGAGATGCGCATCGACTGCGGGCCGGGCTATCGGGTCTACTTCGCGCGTGAAGGGCGTATGGTGTATCTGCTGCTCTGCGGTGGCGACCAGGCCATCCAGCCGGCCGATATCAAGCATGCCAAAACAATGTGGGCAGCAATCAAAGAGGAATTGTCATGAGCAAGATCAAAACCGCACGGTTCGATGCGTCACACTACCTCGACAGCGAGGAAGTGATCGCTGAGTATCTCAACGCAGCGCTTGAAGACGGCGACGCCGACGTCCTGCTCGCCGCAATCGCCGACATCGCCAAAGCGCGCGGTATCGCCAAGGTTGCGGCAGACGCGGGACTCGGGCGCGAAAGCCTCTACAAAACGCTCGCGCCCGGTTCCAAACCGCGCATGGACACGGTGTTCAAACTGCTGCGCGCGCTCGGCGTCAAACTCAACGCGGTGCCGGTAAGCGTGGCGGCGGCCTGAGTCGTGGCTCCCGTTCTGCCGGCTTCGCAGTTCACCAGTACGGTGGATTGGCAGTGCTGTCAGGCGTGTTTCCGGAGTTTCGTAGGCGTGGCCGGGTGCGTTCCGGGGTATTCCATTACCTCTCAGGTAATGGATCGCTAGCTCGGTTTGGCTATCATCGGTGGCATGAACACACTCTCTCTTGCGCAAACCGTCCCGTCGCATGCGCCGGCGGCCAGCCGCACAGTCGGCGATCTGCTGCGTGAATGGCGTCAGCGGCGAAGAATGAGCCAATTGCTGCTCGCGGCTGAAGCCGATATTTCGACCCGGCATTTGAGCTTCGTCGAATCGGGCCGCGCGGTGCCGAGCCGGGAAATGGTCATGCATCTTGCCGAACGGCTCGACGTGCCGCTGCGCGCACGCAATGCGCTGCTGATCGCAGCAGGTTACGCGCCGCTGTTCCGGGAGCGTCCGCTATCGGATCCACAGTTGGCCGCCGCGCGCGAGGCCGTCGACCTGGTGCTGAAGGGACACGAGCCCTACCCGGCGCTCGCCATCGACCGGCACTGGACCATCATTGCCGCGAACAACGCGCTCGCGCCCCTGCTGACCGGCGCCAGTCCGGAACTGCTGAAGCCGCCGGTCAATGCGCTGCGCCTGAGCTTGCATCCGGAGGGCATTGCGGCGTCGATCGTCAATTGGCATGCGTGGCGCGAGCACATACTGGCTCGGCTGCAGCGGCAAATCGACGTGAGCGGCGACGACACGCTGAGCGCGCTGCGCGAGGAGCTGGCTGCGTATCCTGCGCCGCCGGACGCGGAAGCGACCGAGCACGACAACGCCGCCGTCAATCAGATCGCGGTGCCGCTGCGGCTGCGCACACCGATCGGCGTGCTGTCGTTTTTCAGCACGACCACGGTGTTCGGCACACCGGTCGACGTGACGCTCTCGGAACTCGCCATTGAAGCGTTCTTTCCCGCCGATCAGCAAACCGCGGCGGCATTGCGCGAATTCGGCGAGAGCCAACGCGCCGAGGCGGCACGCCAACCGTAGCCCGACGGTAGAAGACGAGGCACACTGCTGCATCGAGCCTTTGTCCTTTCACTCGCTGATTGACGCGGAGAGATGCACTTGAACGACAACGCCGTACTCGTACGCCAACTCGGTCCCGACGACCGCGACGACTACTTCCAGCTTCGCCTGCGTGGACTGAAGGCGCATCCGGATTCGTTCGGCCAGAGTTACGAGGAAGCGCTCGCCAAAGGTGCGTCACAACACGATGCAATGCTGAAGGGCTCGCGTGCGGCTGAAGGCGATTTTTTGCTCGGCGCTTACGCATCGGCCGGAACGCCGTTGATCGGCGTAGTGGGCCTGATCCGCAACCTTAGCGACAAGCAGCGACACAAAGCCGCGGTGATCGGCATGTATGTCGCGCCGGAAGCCGCAGGCCGCGGCGTTGGGCGCGCGCTGCTCAATGAATTGCTGGCGCGGGCCTCGCGCGCGGAGGGTTTGCGGCAAATCCAGTTGCACGTCGGCAGCCGTAACGAAGCGGCGCGAAAACTGTATGAGTCGCTCGGCTTTCGCAAATTTGGCTGCGAGGTCGGCGCGCTGAATGTCGACGGTGTGTTTCATGATGCGGATCTGATGGCGCTGTTTATCTAATTACTGGCGCGGCGGACGTCGTCCCTGGTCACTCTCATTCAACCGCCCTGCCTCAGCACGCGATCCGTGCTATTTTTTTGACTGCCTTGTCGCCACACCCGCCCCGAAGCAGTTCTCCAGCCGTCCTCGGGCTGCCCTCGACCCGTCGCTTGTCAGTCAACTCACACATGTCCGACCTCTCCACTTCGCTTCCGCGCGTACCCCGCCGTTTCGATATCAATCCGAAACCGCTCGTCTCCGCGCTGGTTCTGATCGCGCTCGGCGCCGTTTATCTGGCGCAGACCGTCAGCGGCCGCCAGGCGGCGCTCTATCTCGTCGGCGCCCTGCTCGGCATGTCGCTGTATCACGCGGCATTCGGCTTCACTTCGGCATGGCGGGTTTTTATCGCCGACGGCCGCGGCGCCGGCCTGCGCGCCCAGATGCTGATGCTCGCGCTCGGCGTGTTGCTCTTTTTCCCGGCGCTGCAAGCCGGCACGCTGTTCGGCCATCCGGTCGTCGGACTTGTCGCGCCGGCGGGCACATCAGTACTGGTCGGGGCCTTCATGTTCGGCATTGGCATGCAATTGGGCGGTGGCTGTGCGTCCGGCACGTTGTACACCGTGGGTGGCGGCAGCACCCGCATGATCGTTACGCTGGCGGCGTTCGTTATCGGCTCGGTCGTGGCGACCGCGCACATGCCGTTCTGGACCGCATTGCCGTCGCTCAAACCGCTTTCGATGGTGACCGCGCTCGGCGCGGGCTGGGCCATCGTGCTGAACCTGATCATGTTCGCCGCCATCGCGGCACTCACCGTTCTGATCGAACGGCGCCGTCATGGCCAACTGATCAATGAGCCGCCGCGCCAACCGCATACGTCGCCGTGGCTGCATGGTCCGTGGCCGCTGTTCGTCGGCGCGATCGCGCTGGTTCTGCTCAACTTCGCAACGCTGGCGCTCTCCGGGCGTCCGTGGGGCGTGACGTCCGCGTTCGCGCTCTGGGGCGCCAAGCTCTTTGCCGTGCTAGGCATCGACGTGGCCGATTGGCCGTATTGGGCCGCTCACGCCAACGCAGGCTCCCTGGCCGCCCCTGTTACACATGACGTCACCTCGGTGATGGATATCGGCATCGTGCTCGGCGCAATGGCAGCCGCAGCGCTGGCCGGACGGTACGCGCCGGTGTGGAAAGTGCCGGCGCGCTCGCTAATCGCCGCAGTGGTCGGCGGCCTGATGCTGGGCTACGGAGCCCGCCTGGCCTACGGTTGTAACATCGGCGCGTACTTCAGCGGCATCGTGTCAGGCAGCTTGCACGGCTGGCTGTGGCTGGTCGCTGCTTTTGCCGGAAACGTGCTGGGCACGCGTCTGCGGCCGGGCTTCGGTCTCGAAGTCGAACGCGTTCGATCCACCGGCTGCTAGATGTTACGTAGGAAGTTACAAATGCGGCCTCGTTTGTAACCGGGGCCGCACCAACCTGTTACATCCCTGTTTTGTCCCCATTGCAGCGCCGAATAGCGGTATTTATTACTCAATATTGCGCTCGCTTTCTATTTCCTTTCTGAACCGAGCGGAATTACCGATTCGCAACAGGCCTGCTCGCTTTCCTCAGACAAAAAAGCGAAACGCCTGTCATACAAGGGTTTCCATGGATCAGACAAACACCTCCGATAGCGGGAAATTCGCCAGGCATTGCCTATTACGGAACCATGAAAGAGTTACCGAAATTTGATGTATCTTTTTGAGATATTTTTTTGAGAAGGGATTGATTTCTTGTTTTACCCTTCATACAATTCGTCCCAAGCTGTTACGAAATGTAACGCGATGTATCAAAAAGTCGCTGTCTGTATCAGGCGGTGACAGTAGCCGGAGGACAACGTTTCCGGCGAGGCACAAAAGACATAACGGCAAAAAATGCCGACATAGTAATTCGGGGCTTCGGAAAACACAGAAATGGACCGTAGCAGCGAGACGCTGGATTCAATCCGCGAGATCAACTTGTCTTACATCATGCTCGCGCAACGCATGTTGCGCGAGGACAAACCGGTCGGCATGTTCCGGCTAGGACTGTCGTCGGAACTGGCTGATTTGCTTGCCGGGCTGTCGCTCGCGCAGATCGTCAAGCTGGCCGCTTCCGATCAGCTTTTGTGCTTCTTCCGCTTCAACGACCACTCGATGTTGTCGGCGTTGACGCAAACGACGAAGCACACCGCAGTGGCACCGACTCACGCGGCGATCCTGCTTGCAGGCCAGCCGGCTGAACAGTTCGCTTAATCGAGGTGACTGCGATGCTCAAGCGTAGCCTGACGGAAGACGCACAGGAAGTATTCCGCGCCATTGCGCTGATCGAACTGGGCGCACGCATGCAGGTGCTCGAGAGTGAATTGACGCTCTCGCGCGACCGCATGATCCGCCTGTATCGTGAGGTCAAGGGCGTATCGCCGCCTAAGGGCATGCTGCCGTTTTCGGCGGACTGGTATATGACGTGGCTGGCGAACATCCATGCGTCGTTGTTCTACAACACGTACCTGTTCCTGAAGAACGAAGCGCGTTGCTCGCATCTGGATGCGCTGACCAAAGGGTATCGGCTGTATCTGGAACATTGCCAGCACAGCGAAACCGAACCGGTGCTGGACTTGACGCGTGCGTGGACGCTGGTGCGTTTCTTCGACGCCGACATTCTGCAATTGACCAAATGCTGCCGTTGCACCGGCAAGTTCGTGGCGCACAAACACGATCTGCAACATAACGTGGTGTGTGGCGCTTGTCAGCCGCCGTCGCGTGCCGGCAAGACGAAGAAAGCCGCGGCCGCCCGCCAGGAAGCGCTCGAAGCAGCGCAGATCGCGCAAGCCGCGTGATCGCATCGATGAGGGCAGGTCCAGCCCGATTCGAACCGAAGCCTTGATTGGAAAGTCCGCCTCCGCGCGGACTTTTTTTTCGTCCCATCCGCGCCAGCGGTCGGCTGCGGGCAACCGGCGGTAGGCACAAGCTCCCGGCGAAAGGCCGGATCAGCCGGCCAATCCCACCGTCTGCACCACCAGCCACAGATTGGCTGCACTGATCACCGCGAACAGCGTCCACGAAACGAACCGCGTCAGCAGCGTGTTGGCGAATTCGCCCATCAACGACCGGTCGCTGGTCATGCGGATCAGCGGATAAAGCGCGAACGGCAATTGCAGGCTCAGCACGACCTGGCTGGCGACCAGCAGTTTGCCGACCGCGCCGTTGCCCATCATCTGCACGCCGATCAGCGCGGGGATCAGGGCGAGTGCCCGCGTAATGAAGCGCCGCTGCCAGCACGGAATCTTGAGCTTCAGGAAGCCTTCCATGATGACCTGCCCCGCCACGGTGCCGGTGAAGGTCGAGCTTTGTCCCGAGGCGAGCAAGGTCACGGCGAACAACACCGCCGCGAAACCAGTGCCGACGATGGGCGCGAGCAGCTTGTAGGCGTCTTCGATTTCGGTGACCTGATTGTGGCCGGTGGCATGGAACGCCGCGGCGGCAAGAATCAGGATCGCCATGTTGATCAGCAGCGCGAATACCAGAGAGGCGATCGTGTCGATGCGCGACATGCTGATCGCCGATCGGATGCTGGCGGGGTCGCGCTTCACCGCGCGCGTCTGCACGATCGACGAATGCAGATAGAGGTTATGCGGCATGACCGTCGCGCCGAGAATGCCGATCGCCAGATACATGGGTTCGCGCGAACTCAAAGCCTGCCACGACGGAATCAGCCCCTGCGCGACCGACGGCCAATGCGGCTGTACCAGCGCGAGCTCGATGATGTATCCCACGCCGATGGTCGCGATCAGGCCGAGCATGATCGCTTCGAGATCACGGAAATTCTTGCCCTTCAGGCCGAGCACGATCAGCGTATCGAACGCGGTCAGCAATACGCCGGTGGTCAGCGAGCATTTGAATAACAGATGGAAAGCGAGCGCGCCGCCCAGCACTTCGGCCAGGTCGCACGCCACGATGGACAGCTCCGCGAGCAGCCATTGAAAGCGCGCCACAGCCGGCGAATAACGATCTCTCGACAACGCCGCGAGATCACGCCCGGTCGCGATGCCAAGGCGCATGCTCAGGCATTGCAGCGCCATCGCCGCGAGACTCGACAGCATGACGACGAACAGCAGACTGTAGCCATAGCGGGATCCGGCTTCGATGTCGGTGGCCCAGTTGCCGGGATCCATATAGCCGATCGAGATCAGCAGGCCGGGGCCTGCGAACTGCAGGATCTTCTTCCAGAAAGGCGCGCCTTGCGAGACGGCCACCGAGCCCTGCACTTCGGATGGGCAAAACGGCGCCGTTGCGGTGGTCGGTAGTTTGAACTGCAATCCGGGAATCTCTTGAAGGGGATAAAACACGGCGCATCGTGCGGGCCGCCGCGAACCGCCTCAAGTGTACAAAGAAACTTCCGGTAACGCGCCGGTGAGCGCGTAGCGGCCGACGTCGCGCAGGCGATAGTCGAGCGGGTCATGCAGCGTATGCACGCGGGCGTTGCGCCAGAAACGGTCGAGCGCGAGCGGCGCGTGCGTCGCGCGCGCGCCACAGGCGTCGAACAGTTTTTCGCTGACGTCGAGCGCGGCGCGATGCGCGATGATCTTCGCTTCCGATGTCGCGAGCGCAACCTGCGCGCGCGTTTCCGCGGAAAGCGACGGACCTTGTTGCCACGCGTCTTCGAGCAACCAGGCCGCACGCGTGGCCAACGCTTCGGCGCTCACCGTCTGCAGGCGCATCTCCCCGAAACGCTGGATCAGGTAGGGATCGTCGGTGGCCTTGTCGACGCCGGAATAGATCCACGCCTTGCCGTGTTGCGTCACGTAGGCGCGCGCTTCGTCGAGCGCGCCTTGCGCGATGCCCACGAACAGATTCGTCAGCACCTGCTGCGAGATCAATGTGCGCAAACTCGCGTGCGGCGTGTCGGGTCGCACCATCACTTCATGGGGTTCGACCTTGACCCGCACGAAAGACACGCTGCCGCTGTCGGTCTGCCGCTGGCCGATCGGGTTCCAGTCTTCATGAACGGTGATGCCTTCGCGCGTAGTCGGCACCACGCCGAAGACCGGTTTGCCGGTGACCGGATCGTGCGCGGAAACCGTCATCATGTGCGAGCCGCGTGTGCCCGAGCAAAAGCCTTTCTGGCCGTCGAGCAGGTAGCCGCCGTCGTCGGTTGCGCTTGCAACGAGTCGCGTGTCGAGCGGATTGACGGCGTTGCCCCACCACCATCTTTCTTCGACGGTGCCGCCGAGATAGCGGGCACGTTGTTCGGGATTGCCCCATACATTGACGCTGACTACCTGCAAGCAGGTGAAGCCCAACAGATGCGCGAGCGCGCTGTCCACTTGCGCGATCTTGCGGATCGTCTCGTAGATGTCAGGCCAACGCGCGCCAAGGCCGCCGAATTCGCGCGGCACCGCGAGCGTGAGCAGCCCTGCGTCGGCGATCCATTGTTTCTCCTGCGCGGCGTGGCCGCCATCGATATCGCGCTGCGCGGCATTGGCGCGCAACGCGTCGAGCAAACCCGCGAGATCGCGCACCTCGGGCGCAGCGAATGCCTGAGGCGTTTGTAACGCATCGGCATGACGAGGATCGTTCATGCAATTTCCAGGTGAAGAGTTGTTCGGCGAGCGGTAGTAGACGAAGCGCCTGCGGCGGCGCTCGATGCCGTAGCTAGCATGATAGGCGCTGATGCGGGCGCCGCAAACGGGTGCGGCTATTCTTCATGCAAATAGCCGCCGCGCGATACATACGATCACGCTCGCTGCGCAAGCCGCCGCACGAACCGGTCGCCGACGAACTGCACCGCCGTGACGATCGCGATCAGCAGCACGATCACCGTCACCATCACAGTCGTATCGAAACGCTGATAGCCGTAGCGGATCGCCAGATCGCCAAGCCCGCCGGCGCCGACCGCGCCCGCCATCGCCGACGAACCGATCATCGCCACCACGGTAATCGTGAAGCCGCCGAGAATGCCCGGCAGCGCCTCGGGCAGAAGCACATGCCAGATGATATGCCGACGTTGCGCGCCCATGGCCTGCGCGGCTTCGATCAAACCGCGGTCCACTTCGCGCAAACTCACTTCAGCCACGCGAGCAAAGAACGGAATCGCCGCGATGCTCAACGGCACGATCGCGGCCCATACCCCGATCGTCGTGCCGATCAGCAAACGCGTGAGCGGCAGCAACGCGACCAGCAGAATGATAAAAGGCGTGGAACGGAACGCGTTGACGAGCGCACCGAGCGTGCTGTTCACCGCCCGCTTCTCGAAGATGCCGCCGCGCGTCGTCGTGACCAGCACCAGCGCCAGAGGAATGCCGACCAGCGCCGCGAAGAATGCGGACACGCCAACCATGACGATGGTGTCGCGAATCGCGTCGGCGAGTTCGGAAAGCCACAACTCAGACATAGCCCAATACCTCGACATGGTTGGCGTAGCGGCGCGCGCCTTCGAGCAAGGTCGCGATCTGTTTTTGCACGGTACTGCCCGCGTTCGCACGCACCTGCGCCGACACCACCAGACGCCCTTGCGCATGCCCCTGAATCCGGTCGATGCCGCCATGCACGAAACTCACGCGCCCGCCTTCGACACTCAACGCCGACGCAAGGCCGCCGAGATCGGGCTCACGTGCATCGACGCCGGTAAAACGCACGTCCAGCAGAATCTGCGCGTCCACTTGCGCGATGTCGCGTAGCGGCTTGACCCGCTCCGCAAGGTCGGTCGGCAAGTCATGCACCAGGGTTCGCAGCAACGCGCGCGTCGCATCATGTTGCGGATCGCCGAACACGCGCCACACCGGGCCTGTCTCCACCACTTCGCCTCGCTCGATCACGGCAACCGTATCGCAGACTTCGCGAATCACCTGCATCTCGTGCGTGATCAATACGATGGTCAGGTTCAGGCGCTGATTGATATCGCGCAGCAACGCGAGAATGGCTTGCGTCGTTTCGGGGTCCAGTGCGGAGGTCGCCTCGTCGCAAAGCAGAATGTCCGGGTCGGTGACCAAGGCCCGCGCAATGCCGACCCGTTGTTTCTGTCCACCGGACAGGCTCGCCGGGTACGCGTCGCGTTTGGCCGACAAACCCACCAGTTCGAGCAGCGCATCGACTTTTTTATCGATCGTCGCTTTCGGCACACCCGCAATTTCCAGCGGCAACGCGATGTTCTCGCGCACCGTCTTCGCCGACAGCAGATTGAAGTGCTGAAACACCATGCCGATGCGCCGGCGCAACGTGACGAGTCCGCGCTCGTCGAGTTCGCCGACACTCACCCCATTCACGCGCACGGCGCCTGAACTCGGTTTTTCCAGGCCGTTGACGAGCCGCAACAACGTCGACTTGCCTGCACCGCTGCGGCCGATAATGCCGAACACTTCCCCCCGCGCCACCTTCAACGTGACGTCGGCGAGCGCCGCGGTCCGCACGCCACGCGTGTTGGCGAACACTTTGCCGACGTTGTCGAATATCACGGCAGGTCGCGTCGCCGTTGCATGCGAATCAGGATCGACGGCGAGAGACGGCGCGTCTTCGATGAATTGCGGCACGTCGAAAAGATTGGCCATGGTTTCTCCTTTCTCATGCATCCGCGGCGGCCGGCGCGGCGACTTGCACCCGTCGACGATGCTGTGCGCCGGCATGCACATCAGGCAGACGCGCGCGCCCGCCGCCAAACAGTTTCTCGCGCAGCGTCGGCGCAGGATCGTAATCCTCCTTGTAGACGCCGCGATTCTGCAACTCCGGCACCACCAGATTCACAAAGTCTTCGAACGATTCCGGCATGACCGTGCGCGTCAGATTGAAGCCGTCGACGCCCGCTTCCTCGATCCACGACACCAGTTCATCCGCGATCTGCTGCGGCGAGCCGACCACCGGCTTCGCGCGGCCGCCGAGCGTCATCTGTTCGAGCACTTTCCGTTTGGTCCACACGCCGCTCACGCTTTTCTTCGAAATCGCCTCGACGGCAGACTGCATCGACTCGGTCTTCACATAGGAGATGGGTTCGTCCAACTCGTATTGCGAGAAGTCAATGCCGGTCGAACTCGAGAAATGCGCAATGCCACCTTCGGCGCTCGCATAACGGCGGTATTCCTCGAATTTTTCTTGCGCTGCCCGCTCGGTTTCGCCGACTACAACGGTGACGCCCGCGAAGATCTTGATGTCGTCGGGCGCTCGGCCGAAGCTCACCGCGCGCGCGCGGATGTCGTCGACAATCGAGCGCGTCAACTGCTTGTTCTGACCGCCGACGAACACGCATTCCGCGTGACGTGCCGCGAAATCGACGCCACGGCTCGACGATCCCGCCTGATACAACACCGGCGTGCGTTGCGGCGACGGCTCGCTCAGATGAATCGCGTCGATCGAATAGTACGGACCGTCGTGCTTCACGCGATGCACCTTGTCCGGATGCGAGAAGATGCGCGCCGCGCGGTCGCGCACCACCGCGTCGTCTTCCCAGCTCTGCTCCCACAGCTTGTAGACCACGTCCATGTAGTCGTCGGCGCGGTCGTAGCGGTCGTCGTGGCTGATCTGCTGCGCGAGGCCCATGCCGCGCGCCGCGCTGTCCAGATAGCCCGTTACGATGTTCCAGCCCACCCGCCCTTTGGTCAGATGGTCGAGCGTCGACATGCGGCGCGCGAACAGATACGGCGGCTCGTAAGTCAGATTCGACGTGACGCCGAAGCCGATATGTTTCGTCACGTGCGCCATCGCGGGTACGATCAGCGACGGATCGTTGATCGGAATCTGCACCGACTCGCGCAACGGCGTTTCCGGGCCGCCCTGATAAACGTCGTACACGCCGACGATATCCGCGAGAAAGATCCCGTCGAACTTGCCGCGCTCCAGCGTTTGCGCAAGACTCGTCCAATAGTCGAGATCGGTGTAATGCGCCGAACGGTCGCGCGGATGCGTCCACAAACCATGATTGATGTGGCCGACCGCATTCATGTTGAACGCGTTCAGCAGGATCTTTTTCTTCGCCATTGTGCGGCTCCTTTGGCTTTCCGGTTTCGGCTAACCGCGCGGGTTACCAGGCGACGGCGTAGAGATTGCCGAAGGCTTTATCGAGCGCGGCGCGCACTGCCGGCGAATGTTGATAGATCGAGATGAATTTGCGGATACGCGGATCGTTCGCGCTTTCCGGACGCACGACCCATTGAATCGCGTAGTTCTTGTTTTCCAGGCCGTCGAACAGTAGCGCGCTATTCGGATCGGTCGTGCCGGCGAGCTTGATGAAACTCGGGTAACCCTGTGCGAGATCGACGTCGTCGAGCGAACGCGCCAGTTGCGATGCTTCGAGCTGGACGATCTTCAGATGCTTCGGGTTGTCGATGATGTCGAGCGTCGTCGCGCGATAGTCGATGCCCGGCTTCAGCTTGATGAGACCGGCGCGCTGCAGCAATAACAGGCCGCGTCCGCCGTTGACCGGATCGTTGGCGATCGCGACCGTGGCGCCGTCTTTCAGTTCGTCGAAGCGTTTGATCTTCTTCGAATACAGGCCGATCTTCATGATCGTGCCCGGTGCGATCGCGACGAAGTTATAACCGCCTTGCTTCTTCGCATTCTCGAGAAACGGAATGTGCTGGAAGTAGTTGACGTCGATATCCTTGTTGGCGAGCGCCGCGTTCGGCGTGTTCCAGTCGGTGAACTCGATGATCTTCACGTCGAGGCCCTGTTCTTTCGCTTCGCGCGCGGCGATTTTGAGCGCTTCGATCTGCGGACTGGTCGCGGTGCCGATTTTCAGCGTGGGCGAGTCGGCCGCGGAAGCGGGCGCGGCCTGCAGCGCGAGTGCGAGGCCGAACACGCTGATGAGCGAGACGGTCGGCGTGTGGAAAAAACGCTGCACGTTTGACAAAAAATTGCGCATGGTGAACTCGTGAGTTTCGGGCGTGGTTTGATTCGAGGCGAGCCGATCCAGCGGCATGCGCTGAAGCGTCTACGAAGGGAGTTCCTTCGAGGCGCAACCAGGCTTGCCGGACAGGTCGGGCAACGGAAAAGCCACCACGTGCGGCTTAAATCGCGCGTGGCAGCAACAGGACGCGCAATGGGGTCAGCGCGGACAGCGGAAGGTCGGACAGGTCATCGCCTCTCTCCAGATGAGGTGCGACTCATCATAGTGGGCGGCAAAGCGGCGGTCTACGAAGGGATTTTTGTAAGGAAAGCGGGAAAAATGATTTGGGCGTGACCACGCGTCATGGCCAGATCCGAAGTTACAGCAGCGGCAGCACGTCTGGCGAAGTGCCTTTCCGCAAGGTCGGGCGGCATCTCCCAAAGTGGATTCGCTTAACGAAAAACGCCGGGCCGCGCTTTCGCGCGACCCGGCGTCTACCGCTCTTCCGTCAGTCGACGAATTACTGCTTCGCCACCTGTTGCACGGCAGCGGCGGCCGCCACCGGCGCGGATGCCGGCGCAACCGCACCCACAGCCGTATCCGACGCCGTCACATCGCCCCAACCGCCGCCCAGCGCACGAACCAGATTCACCGTCGCCACCGCTTGCGTACCAGACAGATGGCTCGCCTGCAGTTGCGAAGTCAGCACCTGCCGTTCACCATCGATCACATCCAGATAGCTGACCGCGCCCTCCGTGTACTGCGTACGCGACAGATGCGCCGCCCGTTGCGATGCCTGGACCGCGTCGTTCTGCTCGCGCATCTGATCGTCGAGCAAACGCAAATCGGACAGGTTGTCCTCCACCTCACGGAATGCCACCAGCACCTGCTGGCGATACTGCGCCACGTCCTCGTCATACTTCGAACGGGCTTGCGCGAGGTTCGCCTTGCGGCGGCCGCCGTCGAACAACGGCAGCGTCAACGCCGTGCCGGCAAACGGCCCGAGAATGAACGCACGGCTCGACCATTTGAACAGATCCCCGAGCGTCGCCGATTCGAAGCCTGCCCCGCCGGTGATATCGAGTTTCGGGAAGAACGCCGACTTCGCGAGGCCGATACGCGCATTCGCCGCCTGCATCGCGCGCTCCGCCGCCGAAATATCCGGCCGGCGTTCAAGCAAAGCCGAAGGCAGGCCCGGCGGCACACGCACCGTCACCGGCGCCAGCGGCGCTTCCGCGAACGAAAAATCCGCCGGCGGCTTGCCGAGCAGAATCGCCAGGCTATGTTCCGATGCCGCGCGCTGACGCGCCACGCCCACGGCGTCCGCACGCGCACTGGCGAGCTCATTACGGGCCCGCGATACATCCAGTTCGCCGATATCGCCTTCCTTGAAACGCCGTTCGACCAGCTTCAGCGTGTCTTCACGCAACGCCACGGTACGACGGTACAGGTCCTGATCCGTATCGAGCTCGCGCAACTGGAAGTAGTTCTGCGCGACATCTGCCTGCAAGGACAGTTGCACCGAGCGAAACAGCGCTTCACTTTGCTGTTCGTCCGAACGCGACGCGTTCACGTTCGAGCCGACCCGTCCGAACAGATCCGCTTCGTACGAAGCGGTGGTTTGCGCGCGCCAGATCGTGCCGGTGGTGCCGCCCACGCTATCCGGCTGAAATTGCGACGCCGCCGAAGCACGCTCGCGCGTCGGGCCGAAGCCCGCATCGAGCTTCGGGAACCAGTCCGACTTCGCTGCCTGCGTCACCGCACGCGCTTGTTGCACGCGCGCCGCGGCCGCCTTCAGGTCCTGATTCGCGGCGGAAGCCTGCTCTTCGAGTGCATTGAGTTGCGGGTCGCCGAATATCGTCCACCATTCGCCGCGATGCGCGTCGTCGGCGGGCTGGGCCTGTTTCCACGTGCCGTTGTCCTGCGCCGATACACCGGACGCAGCCGAGGGCGCGGAAGCAGCCGACGTAGCCGACGCCGCAGGCGCTTCCTTGAACGCAACCGGCGTATCCACTTCAGGCCGCTTATAAGTCGGCTCCAGAGAGCAGGCGGCGAGCAACGCGACCAGCAAACCGCTGACAGCCGCCCGGCCCCATCCGCTCAAAGATTCATAGCGTTTCATTCTTGTTTTCTCCTCAGGCGTCCGTCACCGGCGCGCCATAGTGCGGCGAATCTTTCTGTGCGACGTGAATCGTGCCACCCGCCAGCGTACGCAGCACTACATAGAACACAGGGGTCAGCATCAGACCGAACAACGTGACGCCAAGCATGCCGAAGAACACCGCGATACCCATCGCATGACGCATCTCCGAACCGGCTCCGCTCGACAGCACCAGCGGCACCACGCCCATGATGAATGCGATCGACGTCATCAGAATCGGCCGCAGACGCAAGCGGCTCGCCTCGATCGCGGCCGACAGCGGCGTATGCCCGTCATGCTCCAGTTCGCGAGCGAACTCGACGATCAGAATCGCGTTCTTCGCCGACAGGCCCACCAGCACCATCAAACCGATCTGCGTGAAGATGTTGTTGTCGCCGCCCGTGAGCCACACGCCGGTCAGCGCGGACAACACGCTCATCGGCACGATCAGGATCACCGCGAGCGGCAGCGTCAGACTTTCATACAGTGCGGCGAGCACGAGGAACACGAGCAGCACGCTGATCGGGAACACCCACAAGCCTGCGTTGCCGGCCAGAATCTGCTGATACGTCAGGTCGGTCCACTCCAGCTTCACACCGCGCGGCAAGACTTCCGCCGCCACGCGTTCGGCCGCGGCTTGCGCCTGTCCCGACGAGAAGCCCGGCGCCGGTCCACCGTTGATGTCGGCAGCCGTATAGCCGTTGTAGCGCACCACCATTTCCGGACCGAAGGTCGGCGTCACCGTCACCAGCGACGACAGCGGCACCATGTCGCCCGCGGCATTGCGCGTCTTCAGTTGCAGGATGTCGTCGGCGCGTTGACGGAACGGCGCGTCCGCCTGCACTCGCACCTGATACACACGGCCGAAGCGGTTGAAGTCGTTCACATACAGCGAGCCGAGATAAATCTGCATCGTGTTGAACACGTCCGTGACCGGCACGCCGAGCTGCTTGGCCTTCACACGATCGAGATCCACATTCAGTTGCGGCACGTTGATCTGATAGCTCGAGAAGGTCGGGCCGAGTTCAGGCGTCTGCGAGGCCTTCTTCACGAATGCCTCCGCTGCCTTGTTCAACTCCGCGTAACCGAGCGCGCCGTGATCCTCCAACTGCATCTTGAAGCCGCCGAGCGTGCCGAGACCGAGCACGGGTGGCGGTGGGAACACCGCGACGAACGAATCCTTGATCGCACCGTATTGCTGGTTCAGCGCACCGGCAATCGCACCGGCCGAGAGTTTCTTGTTGCCACGATCCTTGAAGGGCTTGAGCGTGACGAACACGATGCCCGCGCTGGAGCTATTCGTGAAGCCGTTCACCGACAGACCCGGGAATGCCACCGCGCTCTCCACGCCCGGCTGCTTCAGTGCAATCGAGCTCATGTCGCGAATCACTTTCTCCGTGCGATCCAGCGACGCACCGTTCGGCAATTGCGCAAAGGCAATCAGGTACTCCTTGTCCTGCGCCGGCACGAAGCCGCCCGGCACCACGCGCGAGATCAGCACAGTCGCGCCCAGCAGAATTGCGTAGACAGCCAGCATCGCGCCCTTACGGCGCAGCACGCCGGTCACGCCGCGTCCATACTCCGTCGAACCGCGATGAAAGACCTTGTTGAAACGCTTGAAGAAACCGCCCAGCAGGCGATTCATCACACGCGTCAGGAAGTCTTCCTTCGCGCCGTGGCTGCGCAACAGCATCGCGGACAGCGCCGGCGACAGGGTCAGCGAATTGAACGCCGAGATCACCGTCGAAATCGCGATGGTCATCGCAAACTGCTTGTAGAACTGGCCCGTCAAACCGGTCATGAACGCGAGCGGCACGAACACGGCGACGAGTGTCAGCGCAATGGCGATAATCGGCCCGCTCACTTCCTGCATCGCCTTATAAGTCGCGTCACGCGCACTCAGCCCGTTTTCGATGTTCCGCTCAACGTTCTCCACCACCACGATCGCATCGTCCACCACGATCCCGATGGCGAGCACCATGCCGAACAGTGACAACGCATTGATCGAGAAACCGAACGCGAGCAGCAGCGAGAACGTCCCGACAATCGACACCGGCACCGCGATCAACGGAATAATCGAAGCACGCCACGTCTGCAGGAACACGATCACGACGATCACCACCAGCGCAATCGCTTCGAGCAGCGTATGCACCACCGCCTCGATACTCGAGCGCACGAACTGCGTCGGGTCGTAGACGATCTTGTATTCGACGCCCGCCGGCATGTCTTCCGCGAGTTCCTTCATCGCGGTACGCACCTGATCGGAAATCGCGAGCGAGTTCGCGCCCGGCGCCTGGTTGATGGCGAGCGCCACCGCCGGCTTGTTGTCGAGCAACGAACGCAGGCCGTATTCCGAGGCCGCGAGTTCGATCCGCGCAATATCTTTCAGGTAGGTCACGCCGCCGTCCGGCGTGGTCTTGACGATGATGTCGCCGAATTCGCCCTCAGTCCTCAGACGGCCACGCGCATTCACCGACAACTGCAGTTGCGTGCCCGGCACCGAAGGCGATGCGCCGATCACACCGGCCGCCACCTGAATGTTCTGCTCACGGATCGCGTTGACCACTTCGGTCGCCGTCAAGCCGCGTTGCGACACTTTCTGCGGATCGAGCCAGACGCGCATCGCGTAGTCGCCCGAACCCCACAACTGCACTTCGCCGACGCCCTGAATCCGTGCGAGCCGGTCCTTGACGTTCAGCAGCGCGTAGTTGCGCAGATACGTCATGTCGTAGCGATTGTTCGGCGAGATCAGATGCACCACCATGGTCAGCGTGGGCGAGCTCTTGATCGTCGTGACGCCGAGCCGCTGCACGTCTTCCGGCAGACGCGGCAGCGCCTGGTTGACGCGGTTCTGCACGAGCTGCGTCGCGAGGTCCGGATTGGTGCCGAGCTTGAAGGTCACCGTGAGCGTGAGATTGCCGTCGCTATTCGCCTGCGACTGCATGTACAGCATGTTCTCGACGCCATTGATCTGCTCTTCGAGCGGCGAAGCGACCGCTTCGGCGATCACCTTCGGATTCGCACCCGGATACTGCGCGTGCACCACCACCGAAGGCGGCACGACTTCCGGATACTCCGAGATCGGCAGCTTGAAGAGCGAAATAATGCCCGCCAGCAGGATCAATACCGACAGCACGCCGGCAAAGATCGGTCGATCGATGAAGAATTTGGATATGTTCATGGGAAGCTCTTAACGTTGGAGCATGCGCCGCGCAGTCAGGCCGCGGCGCGCGAGGCTCACGAATTCTTGTCCGCTTTGGTGCGCGTCTGCGTTTGCGCCTGCGATTGCGGTTGCGTTGGCGTCTGCTTCTGTGCGAGCGGTGCGCTGTTCGGATCGTCATCGGTCGTCATCGGCACCATGTGCGCGCGCACCGCGTCACCAGGACGCACGCGCTGGATGCCGTTCACGACGATCCGGTCAGTCGCTTTCAGGCCGCCCTTGACCACGCGCAGATTGCCCTGCATGCCGCCCACGTCGATCGAGCGATACACGACGTGATTGCCCTGATCGACCACCAGCACGAACTTCTTGTCCTGATCGGTGCCCACCGCGGCGTCGTCGATCAACAGCGCCGGGTGCGGTTCGCTGCCGCCGACTTTCACGCGCGCATACAAACCGGGAATCAGTGCGCCGTCCTGGTTATCGAAACGCGCCCGCACGCGGATCGTGCCCGACGACGTGTCGAGGCGGTTATCCACCGACTCGATAACACCGCTGCGCGAGTAGCCGCTTTCGTCCGCGAGACCGAGTTCCACCGGCACCTTGCTGCCGTCTTTCGCGCGGCTCAGGTATTGCAGGTAGGTTTGTTCGTCCGCGTCGAACGATGCGTAGATCGGCGACACCGACACCAGCGTGGTCAGCGGGGCAGCAGTCGCGCCCGCCGATATGACGTTGCCCACCGTGATTTCGGCACGCGACACGCGACCCGAAACCGGCGCGACAATCTTCGTGTAGCCGAGATTGATGCGGGCAGTTTCGACGGCGGCTTGCGCGGCCTTCAGGTTGGCGCTCGCTTCGCGTGCGGCGTTCTGCTTCTCGTCGTAGTCGCGCTTGGCGATCGCGTTGTCGGCGATCAGGCGTTGCGCGCGCTCCCAATCGCTTTGCGTGTAGCCCGTGCGCGCCTGCGCGGCGGCCAGTTGCGCTTCGGCGCGATCCACTTCGGCGGCATACGGACGCGGGTCGATCACGAACAGCGTGTCGCCTTTCTTCACGAGCGCGCCGTCCTTGAAGTTGACGGACACGATGGTGCCCGGCACCTGCGAACGCACGTCCACTTTTTCGACGGCTTCGAGACGGCCCGAATAGCTCTGCCAATCGGTGATCGTTTTTTGCACCACAGTGGCCACATCGACTTCCGGCACGATGGTCGGCGCAGCAGGCGAGCTCGCGTCCACGCGAATCGCGCCGAACGTGCCCAGCCCGGCCACGACGATGACGGCAAGTGCGGCAATCGCCACACGGCGACGGGAAAGAGGAAGGATAGTCATGTGAAGCTCCCGAGATCGTTGATTAAAGTTCTGCTTATTTCTGTTTCAGCGATGGGCGCGCGCATCGAAGCGCCACTGAAAAAATCGCACCGCCTCCTGCAAAGCGGGCGGATGATCGGCCAACGCCGCATGCGAGACACTCGGATAGCGGACCACCTGGGTCAGCACACCGGCGTCGATCAGACTGCTGGCGTATTTCTCCGCTTCCACATGCAGCACGTCGTTTTGTGCCGTCGCGATCAGCGTGGCCGGCAGGCCCGCGAGGCGCGACGATTCGAGCGGCGCGGCATACGGATGCATACGCTGCGACGCTTGCGGCAGATACGCGCGATAACACGCCGCGCACTCTTTTGCCGTGATATCCGAACCGAGGCGCTTTTCGTCGCCCAGACGCGTGAGGCTCGGATCGAGCATCGGCCCGAACAGCGCCTGCGCGGAAATGCGCACGTCACCGCGATCCCGCGCGATGAAAGCGAGGCAATTGGCCAGTTGCCCGCCCGCATCGTGGCCGGCTACGCCGACCTTCTTGCTGTTGCCGCCGAACGCACGCGCCCGTGTTTGCACCCACAGCGCCGCGCGGTGCGCGTCTTCAGGCGCGGCGGGAAACGGAAACTGCGGCGCCAGCGAGTACCCGACCGACACGACCAGAGCCGGTAAGTGTTCTGCGAAATAACGCGAGGCGAAGTCCGCCTGGTCGATCGATCCCTTCGTAAATCCACCACCGTGGAAATAAAGCAGTACTGGCAGTGAGGTTTTGTTTGCCTGCCGGTACAGACGCAACGTGATGTCCTGCGCGTGCCCTTCGATCTGCACGTCAGTGACTTCGAGTGCCGTGCTGTCGGCCTCTGCCGGGCTGCTGCCGGTGGGCACAAAGGAGTACGGCGGTTTAAATGCTTCCATGTCGAGCCGCGCAATGCGCATAGAACTTCAATGGTGCGAATTGTGGGTTCGGCAGACTCGTAAATAAATGCCTATAATCCGGCAACACAATTCGGCGCCCCTGAACAATCGAATGCGATTGTCTGCGGATTCGCGGTGGAGTCCATTCCTGCTCAGTGCGCCAGCCCCTATTGGAGGTCTGCAATGGACCGGCTTCAGGCCATGCAAGTGTTCACGCGCGTCGTCGACACCAACAGCTTTACCCGTGCGGCGGAAACGCTCGACTTGCCGCGCGCATCGGTTACCACGATTATTCAGAACCTCGAAGCGTTCCTCGGCACGCGTCTGATGCATCGGACCACGCGCCGTTTGTCGCTCACGCCGGACGGCGCGGCGTACTACGAACGCTGCGTGCGCATCCTCGCGGACGTCGAAGAGACCGAGGCCAGTTTTCAAAGCGGCAATAAAAAGCCGCACGGCAAGCTGCGCATCGACATGCCGGGGTCGATCGGCCGCTTGCTGGTGATTCCTTCGCTGTGTGAATTCCACACGCGCTATCCGGACATCGACCTGCAACTCGGCCTGACGGACCGGCCGGTGGACCTGTTGCAGGAAGGCGTGGATTGCGTGGTGCGGGTCGGCGCGCTACAGGATTCCTCGCTGGTGGCGCGTCGGATCGGTTTGTTCGAGGGCGTGACTTGCGCGGCCCCCGATTACATCGAGCGCGCGGGCATGCCGACTTCGCTCGATGATCTGGAGAATCACAAAGCAGTCAATTACTTTTCGAGCCGCACGGGGCGCACGATCGATTGGGCCTTCATGGTTGATGGCAAAGAAGTCGAAGTGAAAATGAAGAGCATCGTCTCGGTGAACGATGCGGACGCCTACGTGACTTGCGGGTTGGAAGGCTTTGGCCTGATTCAGCCTGCGCTCTTCATGGTGCTGCCGCATCTGCGTTCGGGCCAGCTCGTGGAAGTACTGCCGGAGCTGAAACCTTTGCCGATGCCGATTTCCGCAGTCTATCCGCACAGCCGGCATCTGTCGCCTAAAGTCCGCGTTTTCGTAGACTGGATCGCGGAGTTGTTCGACCGTTGTCCGTTATTGAGCGGACGTGGCAGTCTCGACGCAACGTGCACGAAGCGCACTTTCGAAGAACGCGAGTCTGCTCCACTGCTCGACACGCCGGTGATAACGGAATGGGTCGCATGAAACGCGCGAGTTGTTGAAGTACAGATTCTGGAATAGTGAATTCCAACCGCGGCTCTAATGCCGCGGTTTTCTTTTGCGGCAGCGCCAGCAAGGCTTTTTACGCAGCATTAGAGCGATTGTTCCGAAATCGCGACAATTCATTTCGCGAAAGTGCGATTTATCCGCACTGCCTCAAAGTCTACATTTCACCCTGTCGCAGCGCCGCTCGTGCTGCAAACGAATCGACAGGAGTGAATCATGAAACGCAATCTCTTAGCAGGTCTGGCTCTTTCGCTGCTCGTGAGCGCCCCGGTGTTTGCACAAAGCAGCGGCGGCGGCATTGGCCGCGCCGGCACTTATGAAACGCTGCCGACCCCGACCGCCAGCGCGAAGACGCGTGAAGAAGTGAAGGCGGAACTCGTTGCGGCCTATCGCGACGGTTCGCTGCCCGCTCTGAATCGCACGACGTATCCGAACAAAGGCCTGATCGGTCAAACCCAGGCCGAACGCATCGCGCTGCAGGAAGGCACGAGCGGCGACGTCACGCGCGTGGCCAACGGTCAGTAAAGCGGACAGTAAAACCAGCGCGCCGCAATGATTCGGTTTCCAAAAGAAATAGTCATTGCGGCGCCATCCATGCACTCTTCAAAAAGGAGCTCATCATGACACCCTCGGAACTCGACCATTGGGATACCGACACCCCTGTGTGGACGCCGTACCGCGCGCCGCAACACTAAGTGTCGAAAGTAGCAGCATGTGCCCGCGGACCTGGTTCGCGGGCACAGTCGCATTTGCAGAGACCTAGCGCCTCGGCACGCCGTCGCGCCACTCACCCCAATGTGTGGAGATATCCTGCACGAGCGGATTGCCCGAGAGGAACAGGTTCTGGATAGCGATCGTAAAGCCACCTTGCGCGGCATAGTTCAGCAGGTTGTCCGCACTCGTCTGCCCGTCGTAGGGCCGGTCGAAATCGGAGCCTGCCCGCAACACGGCAACGCGACTCAGGTCCACCTTATTTACCGACGCCGCACGCTTGAGCGCCTCATACGTGGCGTTGTCTTCCTGCTGCGTCGTGCAGTAAACACCCTTTCCATCGGTCAGAATCTTGGTCCAATCGCGAGCTCTTTGGCCGAGGAGCGTACCTGACCACCACGTATCGCCGGCCAGCGTATCGCATTGAATGACCGTCGGCGGACGGTTCGCCGGCGCATACGAGTACTTGGCCCGCGCGGCCTGAGCCTGCGCGTTATCGGACAGCGTCACGTGGCGAGATAACGCGAACGCCGTGTTCGCGAGCCGCGTGTTCAACTGGAACACTTCAGTGCGGTAGTCGAGCGGCGGCTTGTCCGACGGACTCGTTGTGTTGATGCCGAGGTAGCCGGTATTCCAGCCGGGCGGAATCTCGCGCCCGTCGATCTCCCATTGAATCCCGAAGTCGACCAGATACTTCGCCCATGCGGCGGAGCCCACCGTACCCTGTTGTGGATCGATCCCGGCAATGCCGGCCACCATGAAGTACGTATGCCGCAAATCGAAACGCGGCGAGAACGTCAGCGCCATGATCGACGCAGCAGCGTTGGTGTGCCCCATGCCGGTGGTCATCACGCACACGTCCTGCCTGTTGCAATGGACGGTTGGGTAATCGGGCGACAAGCCGTCCACCGTAATCTCTCGCCAGGGACCGAGGTTATCGAGCCACACCTGCCCTTCCGGCCCGAACATCGAAATGATCATCACCTTGACGGGCTGCCCGTGCGAGCTGCCGTCGCCGTGCGAGAAACCGTCGTTGTCGTCCGCACTGGCTGGTCCGGACGAAAAGGCCGCGCATGCCGCGAGGGTAATGGCGCAAATGGCGCCGAGTGAGCGAGTCAGCATCGTGATCTTCCTTTTTTGCTTGTGATGCAGGTTGGGAGAGAGTGCTGCTTTCAAGCCGAAAGAAGTATAGGTGCGAAGAAATTATTTTCCACTACGCGATGCACCATCGGTCCGCGCTTCCGGGCACTGTCTGGAAAGGCATGCAAATCGGCTCCGCACGCGTTCTTCGGCGTTTTCTTATAATCGATAGTCCGCAGCGCACCGGCTTTGTGCACTTCATAAAAGGAGCACCACGATGGACTATGTGAAACTCGGCCGCACCGGCCTCGATGTATCGCGTCTTTGCCTCGGTTGCATGAGCTACGGCGTGCCGTCTCGCGGCACGCATCCGTGGTCGCTAGACGATGAAGCCGCGCGCCCCTTCATCAAACAGGCGCTCGATCACGGCATCAATTTCTTCGACACCGCCAACGTCTATTCCGACGGCACGAGCGAGGAAATCGTCGGCCGCGCGCTCAAGGACTTTGCGAAGCGCGACGAGATCGTGCTGGCCACCAAGGTCAATAGCCGCATGCATCCGGGCCCGAACGGCGCCGGCCTGTCGCGCAAGGCGATCATGTCGGAGATCGACCACAGCCTCAGGCGCCTCGGCACGGACTACGTGGACCTGTACCAGATCCATCGCTGGGATTACGGCACGCCGATCGAAGAAACCATGGAAGCGCTGCACGATGTCGTGAAGGCCGGCAAGGCGCGCTACATCGGCGCATCGTCCATGTATGCCTGGCAGTTCGCCAAGGCGCTGCACGTGGCTGAGAAGAACGGCTGGACGCGCTTCGTGACGATGCAGAACTACGTGAATCTGCTATATCGCGAGGAAGAGCGCGAGATGCTGCCGCTGTGCGAAAGCGAAGGTATCGGCGTGATTCCGTGGAGCCCGCTCGCGCGCGGCCGCCTGACGCGCGACTGGAACACCGAAAGCGCGCGCTCCGAGACCGATGAATTCGGCCGCACGCTCTACGCGCAGACGGAAGACGCGGACCGGCGGATCGTCGAACGGGTCAGCCAGATCGCCAAGGAGCGCGGTGTGCCGCATGCGCAAGTGGCGCTGGCGTGGGTGTTGCAGAAGAAGCCGATCACCGCGCCGATCGTCGGCGCGACCAAGCTGCATCATCTCGACGACGCAGTGGCCGCGCTCTCGTTGAATCTGAGCGCGGATGAAATCCGCCAGCTTGAAGAATTGTATGTGCCGCACGCGGTGACCGGGTTCCAGTAAGCGGCACAAGTGCCGCTCAAACGCGCGGCACCTCTGGTTCGAAAAACACCCAGCGGACTTGCGGGAAGGTGGCCTGCAAGTCCGCTTCGATCACGTTGATCGCATCGACCATCGCGCGGCCGCTCGCGTAGTCGATCATTTCCGCCTGCACGGCCACCACCACATGACGGCCCCATTGCAGCGTAATCATATTGATGATGCTGCGAATCTCGGTGCGCCCACGCAGATGCGCCTCGATAGCGCGCCGCACTTCGGGGCTCGCCGATTCGCCGACGATCATCGACTTCACTTCACGCGCCACCAGCCACGCGATCACCATCAGCAGCACGCCGACGCCGATTGAACCCAGCGCGTCGTAGACAGGATTGCCGGTCAACATGGTGAGCAGCACAGCCGCGAAGGCCATCGCCAGCCCCGCCAGCGCGGCGATATCCTCGCCCGCTACCACCAGCAGTTCGGACTCGCGCGTCTCGCGAAACCAGCGCCACATGCTTTTGTCGGGATGCGTCTTGCGGATTTCCTTGACGGCGCCCCACAAGGAAAGCGCCTCGAGCACCACGGACACGCCGAGCACCGCCAGCGCGACATACGCATACTGCAATGGCTCGCGCACGAACAGACGATGCACGCCCTCATACACCGAGAACGCGCCGCCGACAAAAAACAGCAGAAGCGCGACCAGTAGCGAGTAGAAGTTGATCTCGCGCCCGCCACCCATGGGATGCAGCGGGCTCGCCGGCTTGCGCGCTTCACGCAGACCGAACAGCAGCAACAGCTGATTGCCGCAGTCGGCGGTCGAGTGGATGGCCTCGGCGAACATCGAGCCGGAACCGGTGAACGCGGCAGCCGCGAACTTGCAGATGGCGATGCCGAGGTTGGCGGCGAGCGCATAGAAAATGGCTTTCGGCGATTCTTCTTTCATCGTCGTGGAAGGCGTCCGTGAGTTTGCAAAGAGCTTTCGGTGAGCAACAGCCCGTATTATGGCCATGCCGGGCGGCATGCGTCCAACCCGGGTGTTGTTTGCACCATGCTCTGCCTGCTCTCTACAACATTCGCCTTCCCTCGCCCTGCGCAGTGTTATGCCCTTTCGAGCGCCGCCATTTCACGCACGATCACCAGCAGCATCGACAGGCTCGCACCGCCGGTGGCCCGCAGATCGGCCAGCAGGCGCGCGTAGCGTTCCAGTTGCGCAGTGCGCTTCTCACGCCATGCCTCGACCAGCGCCTCGGGCGTGGATGCATCGTCGGCGTCGGCCAATGCGCTCGTCGTCAACGCGCGTTTGAGACGCGCGATGTCGGCCACCGCCGTCGCGCGCGCCAGCATGTCCCAGTGCGTGGGCGCCGGTAACGCGGCCGCGCGCTCGCTGATCCAGCTGGAATTCAGCAGCGTGCCGAGCGCGAAATAGACGCCCGTCACCAGTTCGAGACTGCGCCCGCTGGTCGACGCCACTTCGGCGATATCGAGCAACGCGGCGGAGACCTCGCCGCCCGCGATCCGCACGGCCAGTTCGCTATCCACGCCGGCGTCCGCGAACACGCGCTGCCGCTCGGAGAGCGCTTCGAGATCGGCGCTCGGCAAGAGCGAGGGCCATTGCGGCGCAAGGCGTTGCGCCGCGTCGCGGCAACGCGCGAGCAGGCCGGCCACGTCGCGGTCGCTGACCGCGCCCGATTGCAATTGCCGCAGGAACCATAGCGCGGAACGCTCGACGAGCCGCGCGACTTCGACGAACATGCGCGCCTGGATGTCGTCGGCAACGCGGTTGTCGAGCGCGTCGATACTGCGCCAGACGTCGTCGAGATTGAACACGTCACGCGCCATGATGATGGCCCGTACGATGTCGCCAGGCTGCGCGTCGGTTTCTTCCATCAGCCGGTGCACGAACTCGCAGCCTACGCGATTCACCAACGCGTTGGTCAGATGCGTCGCGAGAATTTCGCGGCGCAGCGGGTGGCGTTGCATCGGCTCGCTAAAGCGCTGCCGCAACGGCTTCGGGAAATATTCGACCAGCATGTCGCTAACGAGCGGGTCTTCCGGCATCGACGATTCGAGCAGCGCGTCGTACAGCCACATCTTGCTGTAGGCGAGCAGCACGGCGCGCTCCGGCGTGGTGAGCCCTTGTTTGGCGGCCTGCCGTTCGGCGACTTCTTCGTCGGTCGGCAGGAACTCGATCACGCGATTCAGACGCCCCGCACGTTCGAGGTAGCGCATCAGGCGCGTTTCCGCATCGAGCAATTCGACGCCGTAGCGGCCCGCAATCGACAGCGCCTGCGTCTGGTAGTAGTTGTCCTGCAACACGAGCAAGCCCACTTCGTCGGTCATTTCGGCGAGCAGTGCGTTGCGCTGCTTCTCCGTCATTTCGCCGTCGGAGACGACCAGCCCCAGCAAAATCTTGATGTTGACCTCGTGGTCCGAGCAGTCGACGCCCGCGGAGTTGTCGATTGCATCGGTATTGATGCGGCCGCCGCGCTGTGCGAACTCGATGCGCCCGAGTTGCGTGAGACCGAGGTTGCCGCCTTCGGCCACGACCTTGCACTGCAGATCGGAACCGTTGACGCGGATCGCGTCGTTGGCACGGTCGCCAACTTGCAGATGCGTTTCGCGACTCGCCTTCACATAGGTGCCGATGCCGCCGTTGTACAGCAGATCGACCGGCGCCTGCAGAATCGCGCGCATCAATTCAGCGGGCGCGAGCGCCGGCGCGCTGATGCCGAGCACCGACTGCACCGCCGGCGACAGCGGAATCGTCTTGGCGCCGCGCGGGAACACGCCGCCGCCCGCCGAGATCAGCGAGGGATCGTAGTCGGCCCAACTCGACCGGTCGAGAATGAACAGGCGCCCGCGCTCGGCAAGACTGACCGCCGGATCGGGATTCGGATCGAGAAAGATATGCCGATGATCGAACGCGGCCACCAGTTTGATATGCGGCGACAGCAGCATGCCGTTGCCGAACACGTCGCCCGACATATCGCCCACGCCGACCACCGTGAAGTCCATGGTCTGGGTATCCACGCCCATTTCGCGGAAGTGCCGCTTGACCGACTCCCATGCACCGCGCGCGGTGATGGCCATTTTCTTGTGGTCGTAGCCGACCGAGCCGCCCGATGCAAACGCGTCGTCGAGCCAGAAACCGTATTCCTGCGAAATCGCGTTCGCGTAGTCGGAGAACGTGGCCGTGCCTTTATCGGCGGCGACCACCAGATAGGGGTCGTCGGGATCGTGGCGCACCACATCGGGCGGCGGCACGATGGTCGTGCCGGCGAGATTGTCGGTCACGTCGAGCAAGCCGCGCAGGAAGGTCTGATAGCAGGCAATGCCTTCGCGCATCCACGCGTCGCGTTCGGATTGCGGCGGCGGATTCTTCACGACGAAGCCGCCTTTCGAACCGACCGGCACGATCACCACGTTCTTCACCATCTGCGCCTTCATCAGGCCGAGCACTTCCGTGCGGAAGTCCTCGCGCCGGTCCGACCAGCGCAGGCCGCCGCGCGCCACGCGTCCGCCGCGCAAATGCACGCCTTCCACGCGCGGCGAGTACACCCAGATTTCGAACATTGGTTTCGGCTCGGGCAAGCCGGGCACCTGCGCGGGATCGAACTTGAAGGACAGATACGGCTTTGGATGTCCATCAGCATCGAAGCGATAGTAGTTCGTCCGCTTGGTGGCCTTGATGACGCCGAGAAATTGCCGCAGTATCCGGTCTTCGTCGAGATTCGGCACCTGATCGAGCGCGCTATCGATCGTGCGCAGCCAGCCGTCGACGCGCGCCTCGCGCGTCTCGCCCAATACTGGATCGAAGCGGGCGATGAACAGCTCCACCAGCATGCGCGCAATCGCCGGATTGCCCGTCACCGCGCGCTCGATATACGCGTCGCTAAAGGTCGAGCCGACCTGCCGCAAATACTTCGCGTACGCGCGCAGGATCGTCACCTCGCGCGCATTCAATTGCGCGCGCAACACGAGGCGATTGAAGTCGTCGCTTTCAATCGCGCCGGTCCACACCTGTTCGAACGCTTCTTCGAAGAGATCCTTCACGCGCTCGATGTCGAACTCCGCGTCGTCCGCGAGTTCGAGGCCGAAATCGTGAATCCACGCGGGTGTCGCGCCCAGCGCCTCGATCAGATAGGGGCGCTCTTCATCGACACGCACGCCGAGATGTTCGAGCATCGGCAGACTGCGCGACAAGGCGATCGGCAAACCCGCGCGATACACCTTGAAGCGAAACGCGCGCGGGCCCGATTCGATCGGGCGGTACAGGTTCATCGCGAGCCGCTCGCTGCCTTGCACGTGTTCGATCAGTTCGATATCGCGCACTGCCGTACGGGCGGGATAATCGTCGCGATAGCCGGGTGGAAACGAATCGCCGTAGTGTTGCAGCAGACGGTTGCCGTGCTCTTCGCCGAAGGCGTCGAGCAAGGCGTCGGCGAGATCGTCCTGCCAGCGGCGTGCGACCTGCACGAGCCGCGCCTCCAGTTCGCGCGTATCGACGTTGGGCATGCCGCCCGGCTTCGCGTGCACGACGAAGTGAATGCGCGCCAGCGTCGACTCCGACAGCAGCGGCGTGAACTCGACACTCTCGCCATTGAATGCGTCGGCCAGCAGATTGGCGATGCGCTGGCGCAGATCGGTGTTGTACTTGTCGCGCGGCACGAACACGAGGCACGAGACGAAACGATCGAAGCGGTCGCGCCGTATGAACAGCCGGGTGCGCTGGTGTTCCTGCAAACGCAGCACGCCTAGCGCGATATCGTAGAGCTGATTCTCGTCGGCCTGAAAGAGTTCGTCGCGTGGATAGGTTTCAAGCACCGTGACCAGCGATTTCGCAAGATGACCTTTCGGCAGGAAACCGGCTCGTCTCACGATATTCGCGCATTTGCGCCGCACGATCGGAATCTCCGCGGCCGACACGAAATACGCCGTCGACGTATAGAGACCAATGAAACGCCGCTCGCCGGTCACCTTGCCATCAGGGCCGGTCATCTTGATGCCGACATAGTCCAGATAACCCGGCCGGTGCACGGTGGCCCGTGAATTGGCCTTGGTCAGAAAGATCGGCGACGAACCGGAAATGATCTCCGCCGCTGCAGGCGGCAAGGGTGTGATTTCGGCGGCGCCGGCGGGCCGCAATGCGTCGCGCAGAATGCCCAGACCTGAACCCGGCACCGCGCGCAGACCGTAGCCGATATCGTGCTGCACCAGTTCGTAATCGCGCTGGCCGAGAAAGGTGAAATGATCGGCCACCATCCATTCGAGGAACGCGCGTGCTTCCAGACCTTCCGGTCCGCCCTCGCCGGCTTTCATGCCTTTGATCGTGACGCGCGCGAGTTCGACGATCTTGGGCCAGTCTTCGACGGCCGCGCGTATGTCGCGCAACACCTTGGCGATGTCGTCACGCAGCGCATCGAGTTTTGCGGCATCGCCGCAACGGTCCACTTCGAAGTGGATGAACGACGTCAACTGCGAACGCGTATCGGTCGCTTCTTCGGCGCCCTGGATCAACCGCGCGATACTGCCATCGGGCGCACGCCAGATGCGAAACACCGGATGCACGACCGAATGCAGCGCGAGGCCCTGGCGGTTGACCGCCATCGAGACGGAATCGACCAGGAACGGCATATCGTCATTGACGATCTCGATCACCGTGTGATCGGAGTGCCAGCCGTGCTGTTCGAGAATCGGGTTATAGACGCGCAGCCGTTCGGCGCCGGGCACGAAACGCTGCGCCGTTTGCCAGTGCGCGAGCGCCGCGCCGTAGAGATCGGCAATCGAGCGGCTTTGCAGATCGTCGGCGTCGACGAAATCGTAGTAGTGCCGCAGAAAGGTCTCGACGACCTTGAAGGTTGGCTCAGGCAGGCGCCCTCGCGCAAATTCGACGACATCGTTCAGCAAGTGCGTGACGGCTTCTTCGTTCTTTGCTTGCATGATCAACTCCCCCGGCTGGGCGGCAATGGCGGGTATCGCTTGATACTCGCTTGATTCGCATGCATCGTCTGAAGGGGAATTATGCACCTGCGGACCGGCACGCGACGGACGACCGCACTTAGGTTATACCCGCTGCCGCTGAATGCGCCGCCACGGCGTGTCCGGCTGTTTAAAGCACGGCTCTCGGAACCGCGTGCTCCTGCGCGAGCCATGCGCGGACCTGTTCGCTGGTCCACACCGGGTCGTCGTGCGGCAGGTCGTGGCCTGCCCACGGATGCTCGCCATGCAACGCGCCCCACGCGGCCGCGAGCTTCGCCGAGCACACGGGATCGACCAGTTTGTCCGCGCGCGAAGAAAGAATCAGCAACGGGCACTCCGGTCGCGCGGCGCCCGCTGTGAAATTTGCCGCGGCCCAGAGTTGCCGCAACGCATTGCCACGGCTCACGGGCGCGCTGCGACGAATCCGGCTCCAGGTGTCGAGATCGTCGCCCAGCGTCTGCACGTTATTGCACGTCAGCCGATGAATGCCGTGTTCCGCGCGTGGCGCGTCGCGCCAGTGCGCGGCCACGCCCAGCAGGTCCGGCCATGCTGAAGGACGCAAGCGCTCCTGCATCTGGCTGAACGGCCGCATGCTCGTGTTGATCAGCACCAGCCGTTCGATCTCGTAGGGATGCCGTTGCGCCCAGTCCGTCGCCACCATGCCGCCGAGCGACATCGCCAGCACGCAATACGGTCCGGGCATGCCGCTTTGCAAGGCAGCATTTCGCACGAAGCCCACCATGTCGGCAACCGTCGACGGTGCGCGCAAGTGCGCGAATTCGCCATTGCCCGGCAGATCGAGCAGCAGTTGGCGGCCAGGCGCGCCCATGTGAAGGGCCGATTCATTGACCGCGCCATGCAGCAAGCCGGGCAAGCGGCCCCAGTGGCGGATTTCACGCGTGAGGCCGCGTAGCAGGATCCACGTGCTCATACGCTTTCCGGTTTATACCAATGGTCGATCGCGCTTTGCAGCAACTGCTCGCGACGATTGCCTTGCGGCAGCCAGCGTTGCGACGAAAAGGCCGCGCGCGCCAGAAAGTCGAGCAGGTTCGCGTGACGCCGCAGCACACGCGCCGTGCGATGCGCCTTCACCGGATTGAACATGCCCTGACGCGAAAACAACTGGCGCGGATTCTTCTTGATCCACAGCCAGGAGCCGAGTTCGAGGGTCATCGGCAGAAAGACATTGGGCGCGGGCGCGCGGTCGTAAGCGAAGTCCCACAGATCGCCGTGCAACAGGTATTGATGGCTCTGCGGTTCGAACGCGTAACCATGATGCGGATGCGCGCGTTCGAACATGGTTTTCAGCACGTACATTTCCGGCAAATGCGGCATCACCTTGCGGGTGCGTGCGTACGGAAACCAGATGCTGTCGCTCCAGCCATAGCCCGAGTGGCAATCGAGCGCAATGCTCAACGGCCGCGCGGCCAGTTCCGTTTCGACCACCCGCAGCAGCGCCGAGGCCTCGGGTTCCATCGGCTCGCCCTCGCGGCCGCGATACCACGGCAGCCAGGCGCCGACGCGCTGGCCGCCCGCCAGCAGCGGCACGCGTTCGTCGGCGTTCTGCGGCGCGTTGCGCATCAGGTCGACGCCGTTCGGGTTGGCGCGCGTGGCCGCCCACATACCGCCTGGATTGACGATCGGCATAAAGATCAGACGAATCGACTGCAATTGGCGCACCAGCAGTTCGTCCCATTCGAGCCGTGCAAGCAGCGCGCGCATGTAGTCGAGCACGAGTTGTGAGCCGATCCGCTCGAGCCCGTGAATGCCGCCGAAAAAGCCGATTGCCGGCGCTTGCGGGTCGGTGGAACCAATGCTCGCGGTCTGCACGGCGAATTGCCGGCCGCGCACCGTCGTCTCGCAGACGGTGCGGATCGCGAAGCTCGCGCTGCCCTGCTCGAGGATCGTCCTGAGATCTTCGTACTCCGCAAAACTGTCGGGAAGGAAGCTCAGAGGCTGCATGACGATGTCGCGGGCAATTGCAAGGTTAATGGGGACGGCACACCGATTCACGCAATATAGCCTGGCCGGGCGCCATCATGCTGAAGCGGCGCGGGCCGATGCAGATCATGTCACACCCATGTCATTTTCCATTCGATCGAATGACTCCATTTTGCCTTTTCGCCGACGCAAAAAAAGACACGAGAAGATATAGTCGTCTAGACGTTGCGATGCCTTCACTCAACCGTCACAGTCGCTTCCTAGAATGAGCCCCACACATGCCGGCAGCGGCCGGATGCATCAAGGGGTACTCATGGAAGCAATTCGGGAAGCAATTCGTATCGAACGGTTGAGCAAGACGTTCAGCAACGGCCGCAAGGCGCTGGACGAAATCGATCTGCGCGTCGAGCCGGGCGAAATGGTTGCGTTGATCGGCGCCTCGGGCTCGGGCAAGTCGACGCTGCTGCGTCATATCGCGGGCTTCACGGCGTCAGATGCGCAGCCGTCGCAGATCGCGATTCTAGGCCGGCCGATTCAGCAGAACGGCCGCATCGTGCGGGAAGTACGCAGCATTCGCCGTGACATCGGCTTTGTGTTCCAGCAATTCAATCTGGTGAACCGCCTCTCCGTCGAAAGCAATGTGCTGATCGGCGCGCTCGCGCGGCTGCCTTGGTGGCGCCGTCTCAGCGGCCGTTTTCCGCGCGACGAGCGGGCGTTGTCGATGGCCGCGTTGAACGAGGTCGGCATCGGCGAACACGCGCGCGAACGCGCCGCCAATCTCTCCGGCGGGCAGCAGCAACGCGCGGCGCTCGCCCGTGCGCTGGTGCAGCGCGCGCGCATCGTGCTCGCCGACGAGCCGATCGCCTCGCTCGATCCCGAGTCGTCGCGCCGCGTGATGGAGATGCTGCGCACGCTGAACATCGAGCATCAACTCACGGTGCTGGTCTCGCTGCATCAGGTCGACATCGCGATGCAGTACTGCCCGCGCACGATTGCGCTGCGCCGCGGCAAGGTGGTCTACGACGGCCCTTCAGCCGCGCTCACGCCGCTCCTGCTCAAGAAACTCTACGGCGACGACGCCCGCGAGTTGCTCGATGAAGCCGCCATAAGCGCGGACGATCCCGACACAAAGCCCGCTAACGGCAGCACACCGCCGCAGGACATCGCCCCCGCCTCCACGCGCTACGCGTTCGCTCTCAATCCGGCGCACTCGAACTGAGCGCGCCCATTCAGTCTGTCAACTCAATTGGATCTCAAACAATGAAATTCCTGCGTTCATTGATTACGCTGGCCGTCGGCGCGGCCGCTTTTGCTGCTGTCGCCACCGCGCAAGCCGAAGACCTCAACCTCGGCATCATTTCGACCGACTCGTCCTCCGTGCTGAAACAGCGCTGGGAACCGCTGATTCAGGACATGAACAAGCAGACCGGCCTGAACGTCAAGGCGTTCTTCGCGACGGACTACGCCGGCATTATCGAAGGCATGCGCTTTAACAAGGTACAGGTCGGCTATTTCGGCAATGCGTCGGCGATCGAGGCGGTGGACCGCTCGCAAGGCGAAGTGTTCGCGAAGATCCAGTACTCGAACGGTGATGCCGGTTACTACTCGGTGCTGATCACGAACGTGAACAGCCGTTTCAAGACGCTCGACGACGTCTTCAAGAACACGAAGGACGTCACGCTCGGTTTCGGCGATCCGAACTCCACCTCGGGCACGCTGATTCCCGGCTACTACCTGTTCGCCAAGCACAACACGCCCGTCAACACTTCGTTCAAGACCGTGCTGCCGTCGAGCCACGAAGCGAATCTGCTGGCCGTGGTGAACAACAAGATCGACATCGCGACCAACAACACCGAGATGCTCGACACGTTGAAAAAGGAGCATCCGGACAAGTTCGCGCAAGTGCGCGTGCTGTGGAAGTCGCCGCTGATTCCGTCGGATCCGCTGGTATGGCGCAAGGATCTGCCGCAAGCCACCAAGGACAAGCTGCGCAACTTCTTCGTGAACTATGCGAAGACCGATCCGCACGAAAAAGCGGTGATGGCGGCGATTACCGGTTACGGCGGCTTCGCGGCATCGTCGGATGCACAGTTGTTGCCGATCCGCCAGGTCGCCTTGTTCCAGCAGAAGCAGAAGATCGAGAGCGACGCGCATCTCTCCGATGACGATCGCAAGACCCAGTTGGCCGCGCTCGACGCGAAGCTGAGCGCGCTGAACACCGCGCAATCGAAGCAATGAACACGGCAGATCTGATCACGTCGACGGCGCGTGCGAGCGAAGCGCTCGACGCCCAGGCGGCGCGTCATCCCGCGCCTGCTGCCGGCAAGCGTAGCTGGCTGTCGCTGCTCGGCTGGATCGCGCTGCTTGCCGTGTTGGGCGGCGCATGGCATAGCGCCGACATGCGTCCGCTGGATCTGCTCAGCGACTCCGGCAACATGGGTCAGTTCGCCAAGGACTTCTTTCCGCCCGACTTCACCGAATGGCGCAGCTATCTGCACGAGATGGTCGTGACGCTTTCGGTGGCGGTGTGGGGCACCGCTCTCTCGCTCGTGTGCGCAGTGCCGTGCGGGCTGATGTCCGCTCACAACATGGCGCCGATGTGGATCGTGCAGCCCATGCGCCGCATGATGGACGCGTGCCGCGCGATTAATGAAATGGTCTTCGCCATGCTGTTCATCGTCGCGGTCGGCCTCGGTCCTTTTGCGGGCGTGCTGGCGCTGTGGGTGCACACCACCGGCGTGCTCGCCAAGCTGTTCGCCGAAGCGGTCGAGGCCATCGATCCGCGTCCGGCAGAAGGCGTGCGCGCCACCGGCGCAACGAGTCTCGACGAAATCATTTACGGCGTGCTGCCGCAAGTGCTGCCGTTGTGGATCTCGTACGCGTTGTATCGCTTCGAATCGAACGTGCGCTCGGCGATGGTGGTCGGCATGGTCGGTGCGGGCGGTATCGGCGTGGTGCTGTACGAAGCGATCCGCTCGTTCAACTATGCGCAAACTGCCGCGGTGATGATCATGGTGATCGTGGTCGTGACGGTGATCGACCTCGCGTCCGCGTGGCTGCGCGAGCGCGTGACCTGAAGTTGGCGGCATGACGGCCCGGTGGGAAGTTTGGCGAAGCGCGGCTTCGTCAGCTTTCCGCCGCGCGCCGTTGCGCTGCATTTCAACCTGCATGCGCCGGATTTCGTTCGTCTTTGCGGCGTCTTTTTGACGCCACAAATCGCCTCAATTTTACAAATAAAACCCCTCCGATCGAGTTGTCCACTCCTCTATTCCGGCGTTCTGCTGGAATAATCACGGGCTCATGGCCCGCACCCAGGCCTTCGCTTCCCCTCTCCCCTGGTCTTCGATGGAAACCTTTGTCGTTTTGCTGGTGCTGCTCTCCGCGCTGCTTCACGCTACGTGGAACGCGTTTCTACATCTTTCGGAAGATCGCGTCTGGCTGCTCGGCATGATGGCGATTCCGTATATCGCCGTGAGCGCGGTCGGCGTGGTCGTGCTGCCCATGCCGGCGCCGGCGGCGTGGCCGTACATCGTTGCATCGGTGGTGCTGGAATTCGGCTATTTGCTGGCGCTGATCCGCGCCTACAAAAGCGGCGACTTCGGGCAGATCTATCCGATCGCGCGCGGCCTTTCGCCGATGCTCGTGTTCGCCGGCGCACTGGTCTTCGCGCACGAAGCGCTCAAGCCGCTGGCGGCGATCGGTGTCGCGCTGGTGTCGATCGGCATCGTCTCGCTGGCGTTTCGCCGCGGCATGCGCTTTTCGGGCGAGAGCGTGCCTTTCGCGCTCCTGACCGGCTTTTTCATCGCGACGTATTCAGTGGTCGACGGCATCGGCGCGCGCCTGGCGGGCAATGGCCTGAGCTACATCATGTGGGTCTATCTGATCTGGAACATCCCGCAGTTTCTGCTCGCCTGGCACTGGCGCGGCGGCGCCAAAGGGCTGTTCATCGGGCGCGCGGTGGTGCTCAAAGGCATGGCGGCGGGCGTGCTCGCGTTGAGCGCCTACTGCCTGATCATCGAGGCTTACCGCTATCTGCCGATTGCGATGGTCTCCGCGCTGCGCGAGATGAGTTCGATCTTCGCGGTGGTGATCGGCTGGCTGTTCATGCGGGAGAAGCTGACCAGGCGGCGGATCGTTGCGTGCGCGCTGGTGACGCTGGGAGCGGTGTTGATACGGGTTTGAGTCAGGCACCCCTCACGCGAACTCCGGCAACGTCGCATCGATCGCATCGGCGAGCGTGTTGAAAGCCGGCGCGATCTCCTCATCCGGCACGCACGCATAGCCGATCAGCAAACCCGAGGGCGCCAGCAACGGTTGCGCGTAATACCCCGACAATGGCCGCACGACGATATTGCGCTCCAGCGCGGCGGCCGCGACCCGCCGATCGTCGCTGCCATCAGGCAACTGCATCACCAGATGCAAACCGGCGTCGCCGCCCACCGCCGGCAACGCATCGCCGTAACGATGCGCCGCGGCGTCGAGCAACGTCTGACGGCGCTGTCCGTAGAGCGTGCGCATCTTGCGGATATGCGACGTGAAATGCCCTTCGGCGATGAACTCCGCGAGCATCGCCTGCTGCAGCAACTGCCCCTCGCGATACAACTCGGCGCTCGCGGTGGCAAAGCTTTCCGCCAGCGCTTCCGGCACGACGAGGTAGCCTATGCGCAAACCCGGAAATAGCGTCTTGCCGAAGCTGCCCACATAAATCACCTGCCCCGACGTATCCAGACCCTGCAGCGACGCCAGCGGCCGGCTGCCGTAGCGGTATTCGCTGTCGTAGTCGTCCTCGATGATCCAGCACTGGTTCTGCCGCGCGTATTCAAGCAACATGCGCCGCCGCGCGAGGCTCATCACCATGCCGAGCGGATATTGATGCGAAGGCGTGACGAGCATCAGCTTCGGCGGCTGCGCGAGGTCGTCGGCGGATGGATTGATGCCTTCCTCGTCGACGGCGATTGGCCGCGATTCCAGGCCGGACACGTGCAGCACACTGCGCACGCCCCAATAACAGGGGTCCTCGGTCCAGATCACGTCACCCGGATCGGACAGCAGGCGCACGGCAAGGTCGACCGATTGGTGAATCCCGGTCGTGATGATGATCTGCTCCGGCGTGCAGCGCACCGAGCGCGAAGTGCGCAGATAGTCGGCCAGCGCGTGCCGCAGCGAGGCGAGGCCTCCGCCCGGCGCATACGTCAGCAGGTCCGGGCGCAGCCGGCGCCAATATTTGTTGTGCAGGCGGCTCCAGACACGCGCCGGAAACTTCGTGACGTCCGGCACGCCAGGCATGAACGCGCCCCACTGCCGCTTGGACACGCCCGCGCCCGCGATCAGCCGCGCGCCACGCGTGGAAAGCGCACGCCGCGCCTGCAGCGGCGCCGGCTCGGGCCGCGCGGCGGGCGCCTCGGCATCGGGCACCCCGACGATTTCGTCCGGCGCACTGTCGGCGACGAACGTCCCGCGTCCGGTCGCCGAACTCACATAGCCTTCGAGCACGAGCTGCTCGTACACCTGCGTGACGGTATTGCGCCCGATGCCCAACTCCTGCGCCAGCAAACGCGACGACGGCACCTTGCTGCCCGGCGGCAATTCGCGCGACAGGATCGCTTGCTGCAACAGCCGATGCAACTGACGATAGATCGGCTGGCCGTTGCCCCGGTCGAGGCGCTGGGCCAGCCAGTCGGACAAAACGCTCGCGCGCATGATTGGCTCCTACATTTTTATTGAAATGGCTCTGAAGTTAAGAGCCAAATCTCATTATAGTCGCTGCATGTGCTGCGCTGAGCGCGCGGCGTCCGCAAAAACCGAGGAGCGAAGGAGATGACCATGAAGAACGCAGAACTGAAGAGCCGTAAAGACGCCGCCACGCCGCGCGGCGTCGGGGTGATGTGCGATTTCTACGCCGAGCGCGCTGAAAACGCGGAACTGTGGGACGTCGAGGGCCGCCGTTTCATCGACTTCGCCGCCGGTATCGCCGTGTGCAACACCGGCCACCGGCATCCGAAGATCCTCGCCGCGATCCGCGACCAGCTCGATCATTTCACCCACACGGCGTATCAGATCGTGCCGTACGCGTCGTATGTCGAACTGGCCGAGAAGCTCAACGAGCGCGCGCCGGGCGACCATCCGAAGAAGACCGCGTTTTTCACGACCGGTGCCGAAGCCGTCGAAAACGCGATCAAGATCGCCCGCGCCGCGACCGGCCGTCCGGGCGTGATCGCCTTCACTGGCGGTTTCCACGGCCGCACGCTGATGGGCATGGCGCTGACCGGCAAGGTCGCGCCGTACAAGATCGGCTTTGGCCCGTTCCCGTCGGACGTGTTCCATGCGCCGTTCCCCAATCCGCTGCACGGCGTGACCACGGCCGACTCGCTGAAGGCCATCGAATTCCTCTTCAAGGCCGACATCGATCCGAAGCGCGTGGCCGCGATCATCTTCGAACCGGTTCAGGGCGAAGGCGGCTTCTATCCGGCGCCGGCCGAATTCGTGCGCGCCCTGCGCAAGCTGTGCAACGAGCACGGCATTCTGCTGATCGCCGACGAAGTCCAAACGGGTTTTGCACGCACCGGCAAGCTGTTCGCCATGCATCACTACGACGTGGTGCCCGATCTGATGACGGTCGCCAAGAGTCTCGCCGGCGGCATGCCGCTGTCGGGCGTGATCGGCCGTGCGGATGTGATGGATGCCGCGGCGCCTGGCGGCCTCGGCGGCACCTATGCGGGCAATCCTTTGGCGGTTGCCGCCGCGCATGCGGTGCTCGATATCATCGACGAAGAGAAGCTCTGCGAGCGCGCCATGGTGCTGGGTGACCGCGTCAAGGCAAAGCTGATCGCGCTGCAAAGCGACGTGCCGCAAATCGCCGATGTGCGCGGCCCCGGCGGCATGGTCGCCGTCGAATTCTGCAACGCAGGCGGCACGGAGCCGGATGCGGAGTTCACCAAGCGCGTGCAGACGCGCGCGCTCGAACGCGGCTTGCTGCTGCTGGTGTGCGGCGTCTATTCGAACGTGGTGCGCTTCCTGTTCCCGCTGACGATTCAGGACGCGGTCTTCGACGAAGCCATGGCGATTCTCGAAGACGTGATCAAGGACAGCGTCACCGTCGCGGCATAAGGAACCTACATGACCACGTTGAGCTTGAAAGACCCGTCGCTGCTGAAGAGCCACGCGTACATCGCGGGCGAATGGCAATGCGCCGACGACGGCACGACCTTCGAAGTAAAGAACCCGGCCACGGGCGAAACGATCGCGACGGTGCCGCGTATGGGCACGGCGGAAACCCGTCGCGCCATCGACACGGCCAACGCCGCGTGGCCCGCATGGCGCGCCACGACCGCGAAGCAGCGCGCCGTGATCCTGCGCAAATGGCACGACCTGATGATGGAGAACGCCGACGATCTGGCGAAGATCCTCACCACGGAACAGGGCAAGCCGCTCGCCGAAGCCAAGGGCGAAATCCAGTACGCCGCGTCGTTCCTCGAATGGTTCGCCGAAGAAGGCAAGCGCGTGAACGGCGACACGATCCCGACGCCGGCCAACGACAAACGCATCGTCGTGACGAAAGAGCCGATCGGCGTTTGCGCGGCTATCACACCGTGGAATTTCCCGGCCGCGATGATCACGCGCAAGGTCGGTCCGGCGCTCGCGGCGGGCTGCCCGATCATCGTCAAACCGGCTGAAGCCACGCCGCTCTCCGCGCTCGCGCTCGCGGTGCTGGCCGAGCGCGCCGGCGTGCCGCGCGGCGTGTTCAACGTCGTGACCGGCGAGCCGAAAGCCATCGGCGCGGAAATGACGGGCAATCCGATCGTGCGCAAGCTGTCGTTCACCGGCTCGACGCCGGTCGGCCGTTTGCTCATGGCGCAGTGCGCGCCGACGGTCAAGAAGGTGTCGCTCGAACTCGGCGGCAATGCGCCGTTCATCGTATTCGACGACGCGGATCTGGACGCCGCGGTGGCCGGCGCGATTGCATCGAAGTATCGCAATAGCGGCCAGACCTGTGTGTGCACGAACCGTTTCTACGTGCATGACAAGGTCTACGATGCGTTCGCCGAGAAACTGCGCGTCGCCGTCGAACAGCTCAAGGTTGGCCGCGGTACTGAGGACGGCGTCACGCAAGGTCCGCTGATCAACGAAGCGGCGGTACTCAAGGTCGAGTCGCATATCGAAGACGCGCTTGCCAAAGGCGCCCGCATTGTTACCGGCGGCAAGCGTCATGCGCTTGGTCATGGTTTCTTCGAGCCGACCGTGCTTGCGGATGTCACGCCGGCCATGAAGGTGGCGCGTGACGAAACCTTCGGGCCGCTCGCGCCGCTGTTCCGTTTCTCGTCGGATGAAGAAGTGATCCGCCTCGCTAACGACACCGAGTTCGGCCTCGCGTCGTACTTCTATAGCCGCGATATCGGCCGTGTCTGGCGTGTCGCGGAAGCGCTCGAATACGGCATGGTCGGCATCAACACGGGCCTCATCTCGAACGAAGTCGCGCCGTTCGGCGGCGTCAAGCAATCGGGCCTGGGCCGCGAAGGTTCGCATTACGGCATCGACGACTACGTGGTGATCAAGTACATGTGCGTCGGCGGAATCTGAACGCGAAGCTTGAAGTGAGAAAGTGAGAAGCGGCCACGTCGACATGTCTGACGTGGCCGTTTTTCGTTGGCCCGGTGGAAACAGGCCTGCTGTGTGGTGACAACGCCCGCTCTTGCGTTGCGAACGAAAACGGATCCCTACTCCGCCAGGTCTGTCGTTAAACTGCTGGCACAATTGCGGCACTTGACCGCGGTGCACGCAGCCGAATAACGACCGTTAAATGAAACGCTTCGAAATGCTGGCCAACACCATGGCCGATGAAATTCGCTCGGGCAGCCGTCCGGTCGGCTCCCGCATGCCATCTTTGCGGCATCTCACCACGCAGCACGGCGTCAGCCAGTCCACGGTGTTTCGCGCCTATTACCTGCTCGAAGAGTGGGGCTTGATTCGAGCGCGCGAACGCTCTGGCTACTACGTCGCGCCGGGCGCCGCGCTCGAGCAACACCCGGCGCCCCGCCCTCAAGTCGCTCTGGAGTCCGCCAAGGTCGAGATCAGCGATCTTGTCTTCTCGGTGCTCGAAGCCGCGAAGCATCCCGACGTGGTTCCGTTCGGCTCGGCCTTTCCGTCGCCGCAGCTGTTTCCTCTTCAGCGTCTTGCCAGGTCGCTCGGGCATTCGAGCCGCTTGATCAGTCCGTGGAGCACCGTCGTCGATCTTCCGCCGGGCAATGAGCCATTGCGTCGCCAGATATCGTTGCGTTACATGGGAATGGGCGTTGCTCAACCAATGGAGCAACTCGTCGTCACCAATGGCGCGCTGGAAGCACTGAACCTGTGTTTGATGGCCGTGACGCGGCCGGGCGACGTAGTCGCGATCGAGTCGCCCGGCTTTTATGCGGCCCTGCAGGCCATCGAGCGCCTCGATCTGCGGGCAGTCGAGATTCCAGTCGATCCCGTTTCAGGCATCGATTTGCAAGCGCTTTCGGATGCCCTCGACAAGCACCCTATCCGCGCATGCTGGTTCATGACCAACTACCAGAATCCGACCGGCGCGTCGATGTCGCAGGACAAGAAGAAAGCGCTGGTCGAACTTCTCGCCCGGCATGACGTGCCGCTCATCGAAGATGACGTGTACGGCGAGCTGCATCATGCGGCGACCTACCCGCTGCCCGCCATCGCCTTCGACACGAAGGGGCTGGTGATGCACTGCAGTTCATTTTCAAAGACGCTCGCACCAGGATACCGCATTGGATGGGTCGCGGCGGGACGTTTTGCCGAGAAGGTGCAGCGTCTGAAGTTGATGACCACGTTGTCAGCGAGCATCCCCGCCCAGGCAGCCATAGCGGACTATCTTCAGCACGGCGGGTACGACAAGCATCTGCGGAAACTGCGCGGCGCGTTCCGCAATCAACTCGCTTCGATGGACACTGCGCTGCGCCGCTGGATGCCCGACGATTCGCATTGGACGCTGCCGTCTGGCGGCTATTTTCTGTGGCTCCGGCTACCGTCGCATGTCGACGCGATGCAGTTGCATCGTCTTGCGATAGAGAACGGCATCAGCATTGCGCCGGGTCCTATTTTCTCCGCGCGACACGAATTCCGGAACCATATCCGGTTGAACTTCGGTCATCCGTGGAGCGACAGCACGGAAAGCGCTGTCCGAACGCTGGGCTCGCTGCTCGAGCAGGCGAGCCGATGAACCACGTTCATCACGCTCTTCCTGCGAATGCACCGCAAACGTCAATGCGCCACGCTGACCGCAAGTCTCGCGAGTGCAAACAGCGTCGCGCCGAATCCGGCGGCGAGGGCTACCGCGACTAGCGGCAACAGGGGCAGCTTGACGCCCGCCATGTCGGCCTGGTGCGAGGCGCCGCGGCGGATGCCGAAAAAACTCCACAGCACGATTCGCGTCATCTTCAAGAGGTTCATGGCATCACCTTCAAGGCAGGGTTGTTGTATCTCACGCGATAGTGTGAGCCCGTCAGGTCACGCAAAACAGTAGCAGTTGCGATCAATTCCAGCGCAGCAGTCTTCCGTGACCGACCGGCCGGCGGGCCGCCGGTTCGCTCACCATCTGCTAGCGTGTTTTCAGCGGCATCTGCTGCTTTTCAGCGCCCGCCATTGCCTCTATCGTTCGCCAGAAGCCCCCGGGTCGGGCGCGGCACAGCAGGTGTCGATGCCGATGTGACCACGGTTCCTTCCACGAATCGACGCTCAGCGAGACTGCGCCATGTAAGGCGGCAGTCGCACCGGACCATGTACCAATACACCGAGTTTGACAAATCATTCGTGCGCAGCCGCGCTGCGCAGTTTCGCGACCAGCTCGAACGCTGGCAGTCCGGCAAGCTGAGTGAGGACGACTTTCGTCCACTGCGTCTTCAGAACGGCTGGTATGTGCAACGGCATGCGCCGATGTTGCGCGTGGCGATCCCATATGGTGAGTTGTCGAGCAGACAGTTGCGCATGCTCGCCCGCATTGCACGCGAATACGATGAACCGGAGGCCGAGGTCTACCGGCTCGCTAGCGAAGCGCAGCGGAAACTCGGTACCGTCCGCTTGCCCACGAACTATGCGCATTTCACGACGCGCACCAACGTGCAGTTCAACTGGATTCCGCTCTCGAAGGCCGCGGACGTGATGGACTTGCTCGCAAGCGTCGACATGCACGGCATTCAGACGAGCGGCAACTGCATTCGCAACATTTCCTGTGACGAACGCGCGGGCGTCGCGCCTGACGAAATTGCCGACCCGCGTCCGTTCGCGGAAATCATGCGGCAGTGGACGACCCTCCATCCCGAGTTCGCGTTCCTGCCGCGCAAGTTCAAGATAGCGATCACCGGGGCAAGCGAAGACCGCGCCGCGACGGACTGGCATGACGTCGGCCTTCGTCTGCTGCGTAACGAGGCGGGCGGACTGGGATTTCGCGTCACGGTTGGCGGCGGGATGGGCCGCACTCCCGTGATCGGCACCGTGCTGCGCGAGTTTTTGCCATGGCAGCACATCATGAATTACATCGAGGCGGTGGTGCGCGTCTACAACCAGTACGGACGCCGCGACAACAAGTACAAAGCGCGGATCAAGATCCTGGTGAAGGCAGAAGGTCAACGTTACATCGACGGCGTCGAGGAAGAGTTCCGCCAGATCGTCGAGCACGACGGCGGCCCTCACACTATTCCGCTGGCCGAACTCGAGCGCGTCAGCGCGTGCTTCGCTCTACCCCAAATGCCTTCCGTCGACGCGCCGGTCAACCTCGAAGCGATCGCAACGTCGAACGCCGCGGCCCTCGAGACGCCGCAATTCGAACGCTGGCTCCAGCGCAATGTCGCGCCGCACAGGAACCAGCGCTTGCGGATTGTCACGCTCTCGTTCAAACGCCTACTGCAAGCGCCCGGGGACGCATCGGCGGAACAGCTCGATCGCGTGGCCGACCTGGCCGAGCGGTTCTCCGCGGGCGAAGCGCGTGTCACCCACACGCAGAATGTCGTGCTGCCCTGGGTGCATGTCAATGACCTCCTGCCGCTCTGGGAAGCCGCGCGCGAGGCGGGGCTCGCGAGCGCCAACGTGAATTTGCTGACGGACATGATCGCCTGCCCCGGTGGCGATTTCTGCGCGCTCGCCAATGCCCGCTCCATTCCGGTTGCAGAAGCCATTACCGAGCGCTATCAGGATCTGGACGAACTCAACGATATCGGTGAAATCGACCTGCATATCAGCGGCTGCATCAATTCGTGCGGCCATCACCATAGCGGGCATATTGGCATCCTCGGTGTCGATAAGGATGGCAAGGAGTGGTACCAGGTGACGTTGGGCGGCTCGGACGGTTCGACCGCCAGTGGCCGCGCGCAAGCGGGCAAGGTCATCGGCCCGTCGTTTTCCGCGATCGAGGTGCCCGAGGTCATCGACGCGCTGCTGTCCGCTTACCTCGACATGCGAGCGACGGTTGGCGAGAGGCGCGAGTCGTTCGTCGAAACGGTTCGACGGGCAGGTATCGAACCGTTCAGGACGGCCGCGGATCGCGTGCGCACGCTCATGGAGAAAACGGCATGAACGGCACGACACGTATCAGACTTCTCACTTTGCGCGAGCACGCATCGGATTCGTCGCGGCAGGTTGTCGCTCTGGCAAACGATGAGGATCCGGCCGAGCAAAAAGAGGCCATCGCAACTGCTGCGCGCGTGGAGTTGCACTTCCCTAATTTCACCGACGGCCGGGCCTACAGCCAGGCGTATCTCCTGCGCCGCCGCCTCGGTTTCAAAGGCGATCTGCGGGCAACAGGCGACGTGCTCGTCGACCAGTTGATTCAGATGGAGCGAACCGGGTTTTCAAGTGCGGTACTGAAAGACGGTATCGATCCAGAGGACGCGCAGCGCCAACTCGACCGCTTTCCTGCGTTTTATCAGGGCGATGTCATTCACGATGCGCCCTTTGTGCGATCAGATGCCCGGAATAAGGATGAGTGACGGCGCGAGAGACACGCGGGTGGTTTCTACAACCACGCCGATATCTGGGGACTACTGCGTAAAGCGAGCTGTGCCGCGAGATGGCGGATCGTCGCCAGATGCATTTTCGGGAGTTTGCCCGTCCCGGCTCGCTCTCGCACGCGTCGGTCAAAAGTGGACCGTTTTGGCGATGGTCGCGTTGCGGGAAAAGCATCTGCGCTTTGCCGAGATCAGGCGTCGTTTGGACGGCGTCTCCGACAAAATGCTTTCCCAGACGCTGAGATCGATGGAAAGAGATGGGCTTGTCGAGCGATACGTCGACGACCAGCATCCGGGGCGTATCGAGTATCGCTTAAGTCCGCTCGCTCGCACCGTGCTGCCGATCGTCACCGCGTTGAAGCAATGGGCCGAACGTTCTATCGACTCCATTGAGGCCAGTAATCACGCGTACGACCATAAGATCGAACGGTCCACGCGTCAGGCCGTTTCATAGGTGCTGAAAATGCCACGATCCAGCGCCCTGCTACAGCGACTACACACTACGCGATCGATTAACGACCGTAGTTAACAACCGGAGCCGAATACGAACTGTTCGTCGTGTCCGAACGGCCGCCTGCCTGCGACGAACCATTGGTGGCCGAACCATAGCCGCTGGTCTGAGCGGCGCTCTTTTGTGCCGCGACACGCGCTTCAGCAGCCTGAATGTTCGCCGGATAGTCATCGTCGTTCGCGGTGCCCGGGTTATAGCCGGCCTTTTCCAGCTGGATCAGTTCGGCGCGCACCTGAGCGCGCGTAACCGGCTGATTCGATTGAGCAAAAGCGGCGAGCGGAGCGGAAATGAGAGCGGCGATAACAACAGCTTCGATCAGGGATTTCATGATACCTACCTCCAGAGATTGTTTTTTGCCATGCTGCGAACTCGTGTCTGCAGCGTATGGATACAGTCTAGGAGGCAATGTCTATAGGGTAAACCCCGAATCAACGAATTCACTGTTGCGATAAACGGGACAGTTGGGGCGCGGAAGCAAGGCTTTGCCCCGGCGATGACGCCAGTTCACCAGCATTTCGGCCGCCCGTCCCTTGCCGGTCGCTTCTCGGACTCGCGCCGAAACGCGCGCGATACGTCCGCGAAAAATGCGAGGGCGACTCGAACCCGCATGCCACGCAAATCGACGTAATCGACATGTCGGTCTGTTGCAGCAACTCGCGCGCACGCGTGAGGCGCAACTGCAGATAGAAATGCGTCGGCGTGTCCTTCAGCGAGGCGCAGAACAACCGCTCCAGTTGGCGCCGCGTCACGCCGATTTCCTGCGCGAGCTGATCCGGCGTGAGCGGCTCCTCCATATGCTGTTCCATCACGCCGATCACCTGAATCAGCTTGCGGTTATGCACACCGTAGCGCGCCGCGATCTCCATGCGCTGATGGTCCGAGCGCTGCCGGATACGGCTCACCACGAATTGCTCCGAGACTGCCGAGGCCAGCGCGGCGCCATGCTCGCGGCCGATCAGATCGAGCATCATGTCGATCGACGCCGTGCCGCCCGCGCACGTAATGCGCCGCGCGCCGATTTCGAACAGTTCCTGACTCGCATCGAGCGACGGATAGCGCTCGCGGAACGCCGACAGCGCTTCCCAGTGCACGGTCACACTGTCCTCGCCGCCGAGCAGCCCCGCTTCCGCGAGCACGAAGCTGCCGGTGTCGATACCGCCGAGCGTCGCGCCCGCACGCGCGAGGCGCTTCAGACAATCGCCCAGCACGCGCGTGTAGCAGGCGAGCGGCTCGAAGCCCGCGACGACGAAGAGCGTCCGCGCCGCGTCGATGTCGCCGATGGCGGCATCCGCATTGATCGAAATGCCGTTGCTAGCGTCCACCGGCGCGCCGTCCAGACTCAGAATGCGCCAGCGGTACAGGTCGCCGCGAAAGCGGTTCGCCACGCGCAACGGCTCCACCGCCGACATGAAACCGATCGCCGAAAAGCCCGGCAGCAACAGGAACGACATATCTTCGGGCATCGTGCTCAGACTCGATCAGGAGACAAAAAACGCAGGCGGACGCGGGTTCCCGGCGAGCGTAGCAAGCAGCGACCGAGCCGGCAAGGCGCGCCAAAATTCGCGCTCGAACCGATTTTGCAGCGCAATCCGCGCGATGCAGGTTTTCCCTCATTGTCGCGTGGGAGCAAGAACGGGTCGCTGGCGGTCGCTTTGGCCGGAATATGGGGCATTAACGTTACGTCATTCGTGCAGTTCAGGCATTACACAAGCCGTATCGCATGTCCGGGGGCCGCTTCGCCTGATGTCGTTTGCTCAGGCGAAGGGGGCCGGTTCGAAACACGCTGTCATCCGTGTCAGAAGAGGGAACGTCATGAAGTTACGCGTCAAAGCCCTGCTTGCCCAACTTGCGTGCCTCGCGGCCGCCATCGCCGCCGCCGGCACCGCGCTGCCGGCCTCCGCCCAAGACCCCGCTGCCTGCCGCGCGGTACATTTCGCCGATATCGGCTGGACCGATATCACCTCGACCACCGCGCTCGCGTCGACCGTGTTCGAAGGACTCGGCTATCAGCCGGTGACGACCGTCGCCTCCGTGCCCATCTCGTTCGCGGGCTTGAAGAGCAAACAGCTCGACGTGTCGCTCGGCTACTGGTGGCCGGTGCAGGAAAAGGCGATTGCGCCGTTCGTCGATTCGAAATCGATCCAGGTGCTGCAGCCGCCTAATCTGACCGGCGCCAAGGCCACGTTCGCTGTGCCGAGCTACGAATACGACGCGGGCCTGAAGACTTTCGCGGACATCGCCAAACACCGCGATCAGCTCGACGGCAAGATCTACGGCATCGAACCCGGCAGCAGCGCGAACGCGGCGATCCTGAAGATGATCGCCAACAATCAGTTCGGCCTCCGCGGCTTCAAGCTGATCGAATCGAGTGAAGCGGGCATGCTGGTCTCGGTCGATCGCGCGATCCGTGAGAAGAAATGGGTGGTCTTTCTGGGTTGGGAGCCTCATCCGATGAACATCCAGATCGACATGACATACCTCACCGGCAGCGACGGTGTATTCGGTCCGAACGACGGCGAAGCACGCGTTTATACGCTGACGTCCCCCGACTTTCTGACGCGTTGCCCGAACGCGGGCAAGCTCGTGAGCAATCTGCGCTTTTCGACGCAGCTCGAAAACGTGGTCATGCAATCGGTCATGAACAAGGAAAAACCCGCCGACGCCGCCAAGGCGTATCTGAAGAAAAACCCGCAAGTACTCGACGCATGGCTTGCCGGCGTAAAGACCTACGACGGTAAGGAAGGCTTGCCCGCGGTCAAGGCCTATCTGGGTCTTTGATCCCGAATGTCGCGCATATCAATTCACAGGAACCAGATCGCATGAATCAAGAAGTCATCGTGACCTGCGCGGTCACTGGCGCAGGCGATACCGTCGGCAAGCACCCGGCCATTCCCGTCACGCCGAAGCAGATTGCCGAGGCCGCCATCGAAGCCGCGAAAGCCGGCGCCACCGTTGCGCATTGCCACGTGCGCGATCCGAAAACCGGACGCGGCAGCCGCGATCCGCAACTGTATCGCGAGGTCGTGGACCGCATTCGCTCGTCGGGCACGGACGTGATCATCAATCTGACCGCCGGCATGGGCGGCGATCTGGAGATCGGTCCGGGCGAAGACCCGATGCGCTTCGGCGCGAACACGGATCTGGTCGGCGGCCTCACGCGCCTCGCGCATGTGGAGGAATTGCTGCCGGAAATCTGCACGCTCGATTGCGGCACGCTCAATTTCGGCGACGGCGACTACATCTATGTGTCGACGCCCGCGCAATTGCGGGCCGGCGCGCAGCGCATCCACGAACTCGGCGTCAAGCCTGAACTGGAAATCTTCGATACGGGCCACTTGTGGTTCGCCAAACAATTGCTCAAGGAAGGTTTGCTCGACGCGCCGCCGCTGTTTCAGATTTGCCTCGGCATTCCCTGGGGCGCGCCCGCCGACACCACGACCATGAAAGCCATGGCCGACAACCTGCCGCCCGGCGCGCAATGGGCCGGCTTCGGCATCGGCCGCATGCAGATGCCGATGGTCGCGCAGGCAATGCTGCTCGGCGGTCACGTGCGCGTTGGCCTCGAAGACAATATCTGGCTCGACAAAGGTGTGCCCGCAACGAACGGCACGCTGGTGCAACGCGCGGTGGAGATCATCGAACGGCTCGGCGCGCGTGCGCTGACGCCTGCCGAAGGACGCCGCAAGCTCGGTCTGCCCGCGCGTGGCGAGCGTCAACTGGAGCGGCGTGCGGCCGGACAGTACGCTTGATCGATCGCGAGAGTCGCGCGGCGCGTTCGATGCAACGCGCTTCTTTCTGAACCGGGCAACACACAGGCAAAGGAAACGTCAGCAATGGCAGTGATTGTCGATATCAAAACATTCGCGGCAATCGGCGTGGGCGTGATCGGCAGCGGCTGGGTGGCGCGCGCGCTCGCGCACGGGCTCGATGTCATCGCGTGGGACCCGGCGCCGGGCGCGGAGAAACAGTTGCGCGAGAACGTCGCGAACGCATGGCCGGCGCTGCAGCGCGTGGGGTTGGCCGCGGGCGCGTCGCCCGAGCGATTGCGCTTCGTCGATACGATCGAAGCCTGCGTCGGGCAGGCGGATTTCATTCAGGAAAGCGCGCCAGAGCGCGAGGAATTGAAGCTCGCGTTGCACGAGCAGATCAGCCGCGCGGCGAAGCCGGATGCAATCATCGCCTCCTCTACGTCGGGCCTGTTGCCGAGCGACTTTTACGCACGGGCGGTGAATCCGCAGCGTTGCATCGTCGGGCATCCATTCAATCCGGTGTACCTGCTGCCGCTCGTCGAAGTGCTGGGCGGCGAAAGCACCGCGCCGGAAACCATCGACGCCGCGCTGCGGGTATATCGCGCGCTGTCGATGCGGCCGCTGCGGGTTCGCAAGGAAGTGCCGGGCTTCATCGCCGACCGCCTGCTCGAAGCGCTGTGGCGCGAGGCGCTGCATCTGGTCAACGAAGGCGTCGCGACGACCGGCGAAATCGACGACGCGATCCGCTTCGGCGCGGGCATCCGCTGGTCGTTCATGGGCACGTTCCTGACGTACACGCTGGCGGGCGGCGATGCGGGCATGCGCCACTTCATGCAGCAATTCGGACCCGCGCTGGAGTTGCCCTGGACTAAACTGGTAGCGCCGAAGCTGACGGACGAGCTGATCGACCGGGTCGTGGACGGTACAACCGAACAGGTCGGGCCACGGTCGATCAAACAGCTCGAACGTTACCGCGACGATTGCATTACGAGCGTGCTGGCGGCGATTGCGGAGGCGAAGGTGCGGCATGGAATGCTGCCGGCTGACTGAGGGCGACCGCGCGGAGGCGCGGAAGGACCTGCGACCGCGGAACGGCGGAATAGCGCGTAAGGATCGACGCGCACGGAGGCGGCGGAAGGACCGCGCGTACCCAAGGGCGCGGAAGCCACGGATGGCGTGCCACGCGCGCCAAGCGTCGGCGACGCATGCCCCCGCGCGCAGCCGCCACCTTTGACACGAACAACGGAGACAACTTGCTGATGCCGCAATCCGCTGCCCTACCAAGCTATCGCGACACGGTGCGCGCCGAATGGGTCGATTACAACGGCCATTTGCGCGACGCGTTCTACATGCTTATCTTCAGCTTCGCGACCGACACCCTGATCGACCTGATCGGTTTGCCGGACGCCGTGCGCAAAGAACGCCGGCGCTCGATCTACACGCTCGAAGCGCATATCAACTATCTGCACGAGATCAAGGAAGGCGCGCAGGTGCGCGTCGACATGCGCTTGCTCGGGCACGATGCGAAGCGGCTGCATCTGTACCTCGAGATGTTTGCCGGCGATGGCGACGAACCGGTGGCAGCAGGCGAGCAGATGTTGCTGCACGTGGACACTAGCGGACCACGCGCCGCCGCGTTCGATCCGGACGTCGCGGCACACGTGCGGGCATTGACCGACGCGCATGCCGCACTGCCGCCCGCCGTGTTTGCCGGCCGCGTGATCGGCTTGCCCGCGAGAACGAAGCCCAGTGGGAGTGGACATGCTTGAGCCAGAGATTGCCGCGTTCATCGAAAGAACCGCCGCGATTTATCCGGGGCATTCGACTTCATTGACGCCGGCTGAACAGCGCAAGATTTACGACCGCTACGCCGCGGCGGTCACGCCCGCGTTGCCGGATGAAGTCGTGACGCAGGATGCCGAGTTCCAAACCGGCGCGGGGCATTCGATCGCACTGCGGCTGTACCGGAACCGTTCAAGGCATCACGAGGCGCCGCGTGGCGCCGTGTTGTACTTTCACGGCGGCGGCTTCGTGCTCGGATCGCTGGACAGCCATCAGATCGTGACCGCACGCCTCGCCGCGGATACCGGTCTCGATGTGATCGCGGTCGACTACCGGCTGGCTCCCGAACATCCCGCGCCGGCCGCGCATGACGATTGCATGGAGGTCACGCTCGCCGCTTTGGCAGGGCGCCTGCCATTCGATCCGCGTATCGACGCTCCGCTGCAACTGGCCGGCGACAGCGCCGGCGCGACGCTCGCGGCCAGTGTGGCGATGCGGCTGCGCGACGACGCCATGCAAGGCGTAAGCGGCCTCGCGCTGATTTATCCAATGCTCGGCACCGAGCCGCAGATGCCCGCGCGCGAAACGGAAGCACATGCGCCGATGCTCAAGCTAGCCGACGTTCATGCGTTCCGCGATCTGTATTGGGGCACCCATCCGCCCTTCCCCGCGTGGACGATCCCACTCGATGCGACCCGCTACGACGGCCTGCCGCCGACGCTGGCGATCGGCGTCGAACATGATCCGTTGCGGGACGATGCGCGCGTGTTTACCGAGCGTATCAACGCGGCCGGTGGCGAGGCGCGGCTCTGGATCGGCGCCGGGCTCGTGCATGGATGCTGGCGCGCCATCGAATCGAGCCCCGGCGTGCAGCGGTTTCACGAAGCGGTGTGCCGTTTTCTATCCGCCCATGCGACGCCGGCGTCGTCCGCCGCTCGTTAGTGCGAGTTCAGGCCGCCGGATAGTCGGTCGCAACGAACTTATCGACCATTAGCTCTGACGCCAACGTGGCGAGCGCGCAGGCGCCTTGCGCAATGCGCGATCCGCAGGCGTGTCCGGTGCCGGCAACCGTACGGTGAAGGTCGTGTGGGTGCCTCGTATCGAACTGCACTCGATACTCCCGCCCAGCAGTTCCGTCGCGCGACGGCAAAACGCGAGCCCCATGCCCGCGCCGCTGCCGTGCCGCTTGGTCGTGAAGAAAGCGTCGAAGATATAGGGCAGGACGTCGGGCGCGATGCCCGGCCCGGTGTCGCGGAATTGCAGCACGCAGAAGTCATGATCCTGAACGGCACTGATCGTGATCTCGCCATCGCCACCCACGCGAATGGCATGCAACGCGTTTTTCAGCAGGTTGAACAGCACGAAAACCACGACCGTATCCGAGCCCGAAAAAGACATGGCGAGGTCGATGGGCATCACCGTGACACGCTTACGCTCGTCGCCGCTGAACGGATACCGCTCGAGCGCCGACATCACGCACTGGTGCACGGAATGCCGGCTGAAGCCGCCACGGTCCAGACGATCGAGCGTGAAAGACGCGAGCGCCATTTCGACCATCGCGCTGGTGCCGGACACTTCGCGCCGGATCGCCGTCGCAAGCTGGCCAATGCGCTCGGATTGTCCGGACTCGTCGTGATCGTCATACAGCCCGTGCGTGACGGCCGTCCGGTAGCCCTTGAATACGTGGCCCCATACGCTGGCGATTTCGTCGGCGTGCATACCGATGGTCGCGAGCGGCGTCGAAATCTCGTGCGCGATGGTCGCTGCGACGGCATACGGGTGAATCAGGTGATAGCGGACGATGGTGATTGCCAGCAGCCCAAGGCTCAGGCCGATGAACAGGACGCCCGGCGGATAGAACCCGAAGCCGTAGTTGACCGCGTAATCCACCGCGGCAAACGAGTACAGGCAAAGGCTCGCCAGACACAGATCGAGACGCCGGCGCGCGTCGCCCTCCGCCTTCTGACGCGCGGCGAGCAGAAGCTGTCCGCTGCGCCCGGCCAGCAACACGGTCTGCACGACATGCACGGGATGCAGTGGCCCGGCGACCGGATAGTAGCCGAAGAAGAAGTGCTGATAGCCGGCTATCACTTCGTTACCGGGCAGCAATATCGCGAGGACGAAACACAGCCCGTACGACGCGAGCAATATCGGCCGCTCACGGCGCTGCGCCGCCACCTCCGTCACGAAGTGGTAGAACGTTGTCGGCAGAAAGAGAATGAAGAGGTAACCGCATCTGACCAGCAGGTCCGCGGTCTGCGGGTTTTCAGTCTGAAACAGCAGCGTCCATGCGCCTTGCCAGGCGAAGGTCGCGACGCACATCAGGATAAACGGCGTGAATAGACGCGTCGCGCCTTGCGTAATCAGCACGTATAGGGCGAACACCACGAACATCGCGGACACGAAGGCAGTCGGAATGGCGTACATGTGGCTCAACGTGTCGGCAGACTTTAGCGGGTCCGCTCATTCCGCCATTGCGCGAAGGTCACAAGGTCCAGGCCCACGTCGGTTTTGTCGATCGGGGTCCAGCAATAGAACACGTCATCCCAGCCCGGAATGGTCTGCGGCGTCAGCGTCCTGACGGTCATGCCGGAGCGATACGCCAGGTTCGGCCAGAAGATCGGCATCACCTCGCGCACCGCCATTTGCTTCAGGAGCTCGGCCGGGCCGTCCTCGTCCGCGACGATTTCGCCTTGGGAAATCCAGTCGTTCTCAGCCCACGCGACGAAAACGCTCGGGTTGCCGGCGCGATCGAACATCAGAATGGCGTCCTGTTCCGGGCGCCAGTAGTACTCGACGATACCGTTCGCGGCCACCACCTCGTCGATGACCTTGCGCGTTCGCGGATCGCAATACGTCATGCCGTTCTCGCCCAACGCCAGCCAGCCGCCTTCCGAACAATGCCGGATTTTGGCATCCCTCAGAAAATGGGCCAGCCGGTTAGCGGAGTCGGTATCCGTTTTTCTCAGGTATAAATCGACGATTCCCGCATTGAAGGCTTTGACCGCCACCGTTTCGTCCGCGACCCCGGTCAGCAGCACTTTCGCGCAGCGCAGATTGGAGATGGACGAGAGGAATTCCACGCCGTTCATGCCCGGCATGTCGAAATCCACGACCACCGCCGCCACTTCCGCGAAACGGGAACCGCGGGCCAGGATGTCCCGTTCCGCCGCGGTTTCCATGTAGCGCTCAAAACCTGTTTCGCTCACGCATGCCGACGCCGGCGCGAACTCCAGCGAATTCTCGCGAGCATGCTGACGGATGAAAGCAAGCGCAGTCTGCGGCCGCGTAAAAAACAGATTGGTGGCGGTATCCGGAAAGAAACGCCGCAGGGCGTCGAGGTAGCTGTCGTTGTCATCCACGAAAACAACCGTCGACGGATAGATAACAGGTGGTCGGATAAAATTGTTCATATTTTCACGTGGTTCGTCACGCCCCCGCTCGAGGCCAACCGCGGCAGGCCGCACGGCAAGCCCGCACGACAGGTTGCAGCGCGGCGGCGCCCCGAGCATAGGGAGCCGCTGCCGGTTCCCGCATGTTCGTATATGGAACATTCCGGCGCGCCTCGGATCTGCTTATAGGCAGGATTCTCTCACGCCGGTCGCCAGGGCGGTTTTCCGCTGAACAATATAGTACAGGGCCTTGGCATCGATCGTGCGAAGTCGCCGCGGCGCTCAACGGCAGCACTGATGCGTTCTGGGAATCCGCGATGCGGAGCAGCCCTTTACGGCCGCGACGCAACCTCGTCCAGATGCTCCAGCAGATCGGCGGGATCGTCGTAGACACGCAGCGCGCCCGCCCGTTCGAGTTCCTCCGTGCCGTACCCGCCCGACAGCAAGCCCACACCCAGCGCACGACAGCGCCGCGCCGCGAGCATGTCCCAGATGCTGTCGCCGACCACCACCGTGTTTTCGACCGGTACGCCGAGCCGCCCCGCCGCGGCGATGAACAGATCCGGATCCGGCTTTGCATATTTGACGTCGTCGCGCGTCACGACAACCGCCTTCGCGGGATCGACACCCAGCGCCTCCAGATTGAGCGCCGCCGTCTCCATGCGGCCGCTCGTCGCCACGGCCCAAGGCGTGCCGGCTTGCGTCAGCGCGTCGAGCAAGGCCCGCGCGCCCGGCAGCGGACACACCTGCGCACGCAATCGCTGGTAGGCCGCTGCGTGAGCATGACGAAGACGCTCGACCCGCTCGGCGCTGATTTCACCGTGCGTTTCCCGCAGAAGCTGATTGGTAAAGAGGCCGCCGCTCATGCCGATCTTGCGGTGGATTCGCCAGACCGACAAGGGAATGCCTTCGCTGTCGAGCGCTTCCTTCCAGGCCAGCACGTGCTGGTAGACGCTGTCGACCAGCGTTCCGTCGAGATCGAAGAGGAAAGAGGTCTGGATTCGCATGGTGTGCTCCTGTTGATGACTACCTTCGCCAATATGCCATGTCCCGGGATTCGCGGGTCGCGCGAATCCCGCCTCGATTCCCCTTGACCCTCTCGGGGCGCG
>NZ_JAQQEG010000035.1:0-98791 GCF_046027395.1 Paraburkholderia dipogonis
GCCCGAAGTGCCCGAAGTGCCCGAAGTGCCGGAAGTGCCGGAAGTGCCGGAAGTACCCGAAGTACCCGAAGTACCCGAAGTACCCGAAGTACCCGAAGTGCCCGAGGTCCCCGACCCACTAGACCCACCAGAAGTCCCCGACCCCGACGTACCGCCCAAACCGCCCCCGCCGAGCCCGCTACCTGGGGTGTTAAGCGTCGATCCGCAACCGTACAGCGCGAGTAGTGCAGACGTGGCAACAGCGATGGCTGTCCGACCGGCAAATTTCTTCATGATATCCCCGTTGAACGACTATTGGTGGGGACATTGCTGCAAGTTGCACGCCAATGTAAATTATGGCTTGATCACGCGTCCGGAACGCAGATACATCGAAAAAACAAAACAAAACGAGAATTTACCCCGACGAAATCGCGGTTTCGTCTCAATGGCGAATCCATGTTCCGCCCGCGTGCTACGTAACGTGCGCGCCCGACGTAACGGGCAAAACTGTCACCAATCACCAGCCGGCACCGTCACATAACAACAAAGCCCGTGACGCAAAGCCGAAAAATCAAAACGCAGCTGTATAAATCGCCAAAGCATCCGCCTCGCTAACCGGCCGAGGGTTATTCACCAGCAATCGCGTCTGCAACATCGCATCGCTCGCCATCCGCTCGAGCCCGCTTTGTTCGATGCCGACATCGCGCAAACGCGCTGGAATCGCCGTCGCGGCAATCATCTGTTCGAGCCGTTCGATCAGCGCCTGCGTCTTGCTCTCATCACTCCCGGTCAAACCCGGCACGACCACCTCGGCGAGTTCCGCGTACAACGGCGCCGCCGCTTCCGCGTTGAAGCGCAACACATGCGGCAACACGAGCGCGTTCGAAAGACCATGTGGCACGTGATAAATGCCGCCGATCGGATACGCGAGCGCATGCACCGCGGCGACCGGCGAATTCGCAAACGCCTGGCCCGCGAAGGTTGCGCCGAGCAGCATCGCTTCACGCGCGTCGCGGTTGCCGCCATGCTGGCAAGCCGGCAGTAGATTGCGCGACAACAGTTCGAGCGCCTTCACCGCAAGCATGTCGGAAACCGGATTCTTCAGATGCGCGGACGTGTACGCCTCGATGGCATGCACCATGGCATCGACGCCGGTCGCCGCAGTCGCAGCAATGGGCAGGCCAAGCGTGAGCTCAGCGTCGAGAACTGCCAGATCTGCGATCAGTTGCGGCGCGACCACGCCCATCTTTTTCGCTTCGCCCACCGTCACGATCGACACGGCCGTCACTTCGGAGCCGGTGCCCGCAGTAGTCGGCATCTGCACGAGCGGCAGACGCGCTACAGCGATCTTGTTGACGCCGTACATCTCGCTGAGCGCCTGCTGTTGCTGCGGCGCGAGCACGGCGATCAGCTTCGCCACATCCATCGACGAGCCGCCGCCGAGCCCCAGCACGATTTCGGCGCCCGTAGTCCGTGCACGCGACGTCGCTTCGAGCACGATGTGTTCGGGCGGATCGGCGATCACATCGTCGATCACGGTGGTGTCCCAACCGTGCGCCGCGAGGTCGGCGAGCGCCGGGTTCAGCAACCCACTCGTGTGCAGAAAACTATCCGTGACGACGCACAGACGCGTCAGCGCCGGAAATTGCGCGCGCAACAAAGCGCCGACGCGGCGCGCCGCACCGAACTCGACGACGAGCGCCGGCACCGTCTGAAACCGGAACGCGTTCATCATGGCGCGTCTCCGGGCACCATATAGCTTTCGACTTCACGCCGGTCGAGCAGCGGAATGATGGTGCCGAAGCCGAGTCGCTGGAAATGCTCGGTTTCGCGATGATCGGCGAGACCGTCGGCGTCGCTGTACTTCTCGAGAATCACGAAGTGGTCCGCCTCGAGCGGCGAGCGGAAGAATTCGTAGTAAAGGTTTTTCGGCTCTTTCCGGGTAGCCGCGGCGAGTTCCGTGAGGGGCTTCACAATCGCGTCGCCGTTGCCGGGTTTGGCGAAATAATGCGCGATCACTTGCAGGTAAGCATCGGCCATCAATCACTCCAACAGATAGGGTACGTCAACGTTTCAGCGTTTCAACGTTCAGGATCCAGATTCCACAACTCGCTGTCGCTGGTCGAGATCGCGACGGCGCCGTTCTTCAACGCGTCGAACACGTCGCCCTTATTGCAGACGAAACCCGACGTGACGATCGGCGGCAGGGCCTTGCGGTCCTGCTTCGACAGATGCGAGAGCATGGGCGCGGGCATCAGTTGTACCAGATTCGGATCGCTTTGCTCCAATGCCTTGACGCTGCGCGGCCACGTGGAGCGGTCCGTCACGAAGACTTTCTGCATCGTGACGAGACCGGCCCGATTGCCGCGCTGAATGGTCGCCACCCGGGTCGAGACGAGACTGGTCACGCCAATGTCCGCCAGATACTCGACACCGCCTTTGTCCTGCGAAAGCCCGTCGCAACTGTCGATATTGACGATGACGTACTTGCCCGCTTTCGTCAGCGCCGCCACCACCGGGTGCAGTCTGCGCAAATCGACGTTCGCGACGATGGTGATCTCAGCGGCGCTTTCCAGAAAGGTGTCGATCTGCTCGACGCCATACAGCGTCGCGATGACGGGGTGGCGCGTGAGGCGCGCCCCAAGTGACTTGTCCATGTGATTACTGCTTCGCGTCTTGAGCTTGCTCGTCAGTCAGGCCAAGCTTGCCCGGATTGAGAATGTTCTTCGGGTCGAGCGTGCGCTTGACGGCCTGCAGAACGGGAAATGCGCTACCGAGCGATTCGCTCATATACGGCGCGCGCAACAGGCCGACACCGTGATGGTGGCTCAACGCTGCATTGTATTTGATGAGCACCGCGTTCGCGGCATCCCACGCTGCGCGATACCACTTCGCGCGATTCTCCACTTCGACTTCGCCGCGTAGCGAGAAGTAGAGGCACGCGCCATCCACATAAGCGTGCGACTGGTGCGCCGAACCGGCGAGCGTGCCGGGCACCGCGTTGATCGCATTCACCACGTCCGTATAGATGCCCGGCAGGTCTTTCCACGGCCCCGCCATTTCCAGAGTGTCGGCCACGAAGCCGGGGCTGCGCTTGAAACCTTCCGCGCTCTTGCCCGTGAGGTAACGCGTGTCGAGCCACTTCTCGAAGATGACCTTGTCGTCGAGACGCTCGCCCAGTTCCGCGCAGACGCATTCGCTGATCGTGAGCACGGCTTCGACGATTTCGCGCGGGCCTTCGTCGGCGACCAGCAGCACGTTCGATTCAGGCAGGCCGAACTGCACGCCGCTTTCGAGTTCGTCGTACAGACGCAAGGCGGCCGGATTCGCGCCGCGTTGCATGATCTGGCGGCACGCTTCGAGGCCGATCGCAAACGTCTTGAAACCATAGGCAATCGCACGGCCATAGTCCGGCAGTCGATGAAGCTTGAAACGCACGCGCACGATCACACCGAGCGTGCCCTCCGAGCCGATGAAAAGCTGCTGCAGATCCGGGCCGAGCGCCGCGCGCGAATAACCGCCCACGCTGACGAGACTGCCATCGGCGAGCACCACGTCCATGCCGAACACCATGTCTTCGATCTTGCCGTAGCGCGTGGACAGTTGGCCCGCGCCGCGGCACGCCACCCAGCCGCCGACCGTGCTGATCGCGTACGACGACGGCCAGTGGCCCATCGTCATGCCGTAGTCGCGCTGAATCGTTTCTTCGAAGATATCGCCGAACATGCCGGCTTCCACTTCGACGATCTGGCTGTCGTTGTCGAAGCCGATCAATCGATTCAGTTCGCAGACGTCCAGCACGATGCCGCCGCGCACCGGCAGCGCCGCGCCCGTCACGTTGCTGCGGCCCGCCGACACGGTCACCGGGATCGACGCCGCATTGGCGATGAACATGACCGCCTGAATCTGTTCGACCTTCGACACGCGCACGATCACCGCGTGTGGCGTGGCCGGCTTGCCGGCGGTCTCGGTCACCATCGAACCGGCCCACCAGTCGCGCGTCCAGGCCACCACGTCCGGTGCGAGCGTGAGCACGTCATCGGCGACGGCGCGCAGCGCGTCGACCTGTTGCGCGCTCACTTTGACCGGATCGCGTTGCAGACCGGCTTCGCCCGTGGTGTCCTTGAGCGTCGCAGCATAAGCCGGCGGCGTGTGCGCGCCGACAATATAGTTGCCACGGTTGTAGCCACGCTTGATTGCTTCCTTGCTGATCATTCGGTTTCTCCCATAAGAACAGACTTTTCGTGTTCGACGGCGGCGACGTAGTCGCTCACCTGCTTTGCGACGACCGTCCCGGACAAGCCGAGCTCCGTCTGTAAAATTTCGCCGACGCGCGCGGCGGCGCGCGCCGAAGCATCGCGCGCCATCAGGCGTGCGCGGATGCGGCGCGACAGTACGTCGTCCACGCTGCACGCGAGTTCGTGTCTGATGGCGTAAAGGACTTCGGCTTCCGTGTACGGCAGGCCGTCGACGATCGGCTTCAGCAAGCTCGCATCGCTCTCCAGAATGTCGGTGACGAAGCGCGCCTCTGTGCCGTAGCGCTCGCCCAGTTGCGCCGACAAACCACCCGACGCGACGATCGCCTGCGAGTCGTAACCGGCCGCGCCGAGCAGATAGGCGGACTTCGTGCGGCATTTCTCGCGCTTACCGATCACCTTCTGCGCGGCATCGATGGTCTGTTCGGCCATGTGCCGCGAGGTTGTGAGCTTGCCGCCGACGATCGTGACGAGACCATCCGGTGCGATATGGATCTCATGATTGCGCTTCATTTCCAGCGTCTTTCCGCCGGGCGGCCCGACCAAAGGCCGGCAACCGGCGATGCTGCCCACCGCGTCTTCGGCGCACAGATCGGTCTTCAAGGCGGAGCGCGCGCCTTCGATCAGGAAGTCGAGTTCCTGACGCGTGCAGCAGACGTCGTCGAGATTGCCGCGATAGTCTTCGTCGGTGGTGCCGAGATAGGACACGTTGCCCCAACGCGTGATGGTCGCGCGACGGCTGCGGCCTGGCACGGGAATCGTCACTGTGCAGTCGTTGCGAATCTTCAGCCACGGAATCGCGACGTGCACGCCCTTCGCGGGACGAATCTGCAACGCCGCCGGATCGTCCTTCTTGCGGCCGTTCCAGTCGCGCAACCACACGCCGGTGGCCATGACCACCACCCCCGCGCGCACGCGTATCTCGCGCTCATCCGCCTGCACGATTACGCCGTCCACACTGCCATGTCCGTTGCGCGTGATCTCGACGGCCTTCGCGTGATTCACGACGGACGCGCCATGAAACGCCGCCGTGCGCGCGAGATTCAACGTGAGGCGCGCGTCGTCCACGCGGGCGTCGAAATACATGAAGCCGCCGGTGAGGTTCTCTTCGTTGAAGGTCGGGCAGTGTGAGAGAACTTCGGCTTTGCTCAGCTTCTGGTGCAGGATGCCTTCGCGCCAGCCGCCGGCAATGTCATAGGTCCACAGCAGACTCTCGAAGGCCTTGGCGAGGCGCTTGTCGAACACGCCGTCTTTCTCCATGACGGGGAACAGAAACGGCAGGCGTTGCACGAGGTGCCGCGCGTTTCGGCGCAGACGCTGCCGTTCCAGCAGCGAGTGACGCACAAGGCCGAGATTGCCCTGCTCGATATAGCGCAAGCCGCCGTGCACCATCTTCGACGACTTCGACGACGTGCCCGACGCGAAATCGCTCTTTTCCAGCAGCGCCACGCGATAGCCGCGCAGGCTCGCGTCGAGCGCAGCATACGCGCCGGTCACGCCGCCGCCCACGATCACGATATCGAATGCCTCGCTGCCGAGCCGGTCCAGCTGCTCGGCGCGCACCATGCGCAAAGGCTCGGTGCCGGTCATCTCCGAGCGTTCTTTCGAAGCCTTTCTGGAAGGAATAAACAACATGTGTCAGTCCCCACAACCGTTATCGAATGCATTTGCATGAGCGAGTTCCGCCGCGACTCTTGCCTGCCATGACGCGCGCCGCTTCTCGCTCGCCGCGGAATTTGCCGTCGGTTCGAACACGGCGTCGGTGACGGTGGTGGTACGCGCATGTTGCAGCGAATCCCACAGCAAGCCCGACGATCCAGCGAGAAACGCGGCCCCGCGCAGACTCGCGCGATCGCTTTCATGCATGCGCCGCACCGGCATGCCGCTCAGGTCGGCCTGGATTTGCAGCAGCGTGTCGCTGCCGGAGAGTCCGCCGCCGACTACCAGTTCGGACGCGGTGACATCCGCGATCGCCTGGTTCGCGTCGATACACAACGCGACCGAGTGCGCGATGCCCTCGAGGATCGCGTAGGCGATTTCGGCTTGTGTCGTGGCAATGGAAATGCCGCTTAGCGAGGCGCGCGCGTTGGGCTGCAACTGCGGAACACGCAGGCCGGTCAGGGCCGGCAGGAAGGTGACGCCGCGCGACGAATCGACCGTCGCGGCAAGCGCGCTGATTTGCGTGGGATTGTCGAACCAGTGCAGCTTCTCGCAGATCCAGTTCAATGCGGAGCCGGTCGTGGGTACGAAGGTTTCGAGCGAATAGTGCGAGACATTGTGCTGGCGGCGCGCCGTCATCGTCAAAGTGCCGTCGTGCGAGGTCTCGGTCGCACGGGGAATTTGCGTGCCGACCAGCATATCGACGAAGCTGCCCGTGCCATGCACGCACATCGACTGGCCGCGATCCAGGCAGCCGAGGCCGACCGCGCCCGCGAGCTGGTCGCCCGCGCAGGCGAGAATCGGCACGTCGATACCGAGCACGTCGGCACGTGTTCGGCCGAATTCATCGGCATCCTGACGAAGTACCGGCAGCAACGTCTGCGGAAAACCGAGGGCGTCGATCCAGTCGAGACAATAGCGATGCTCGTCGAGCAGATAGGCGCTCGCGGAGGTTGCGTTGGTTGGCGTCGTCACACACAAGCGTTCGGTGGAGAGATGCCACAGCAACCAGGTGTCGATCGTGCCGAACGCGAGGCGGCACTCGCGATTCGCGAGAATCACGGCGGGTGTCGTCTGCAGATGATGGACCGCCCACAGATAAGGCGAGCGCACGCCGGCCGGGCGGCCCACGCGTTCGATCAACGTGCGGTCCCACGCTTCGGCAAGCCGGTTCAGTTCACCCGCGTGGCGCGTGTCCTGCCAGACCATCGCGGGCACGAGCGCGCGGCCGGTGCGGGTGTCCCACAGTACGGCGGTCGCACGTTGCGTCGCGATGCCGAGCGCGACCACATTCAGTTGCTCGGCGGCCGCGCGCGCGAGCGTCGCGCGGCACACGGAGATCGTTTTCTCAAGAATGAGGTTCGCGTCCTGCTCGACCACGCCGGGCCGTGGACTGTCGATCTGCAGCGGCTCATACGTGAGGCAGGAGACCTGGCCGTCGGCGGCCACCACTGCCGCGCGCGTGCCGGACGTCCCTTCGTCGATCGCGAGAATAACGTTTTGATTGGTGGTCATCGCTGGGATTTCTCGATTGCCGGGTTCATGAATACGGATGCCTCTTCCGCGTCGCTTTGGAATTGCGGCGCGCCGGGTTCGTTGTCGGGCGTGATGGTCGTGCGCGTCGGATCCCACTTGACAACGAAGCAGATCACGCTTGCCACCAGAGGCACGATGGCGAGTATCAGGAAAGTTTTGTCGAGGCCGTAATGCTCGCGAAAGAGCGGAAACACCAGCAGGCCCAAGGCCGCGCCGATCGAACCGAGCGCGCCGATCACACCGTTGGCGCCGGCGCGAATCTCGCTGCGAAACGACAGCGAAGAGAGACTCTTGCCGTTCGCGCCGGGCCCGGACGAGTGAAATAGAATGAACAGCGACGGTACGATAACCGCAAGCCACAGCGGCATTTTCGAGCCGAACAGGCCAAGCACGAGCAGCATCACGAAGACCGCCGCAAAGCCGAATGCGGACGCGCGCCGCAAGCCGAAGCGCTTGCCGATCACTGGCGACATGAAGCCGCCGAAGATGCCGAACACGTTGAACAGCAGCGCACCGAGCGTCGCGTAGACGAAATCCTTGCCGAATAGTGCGGCGCTGATGAGCGGCAGATACCAGCCGATCGCGAAGTACTGGATGGACTGCCCGACCTGAACGGTGGCGGCGAGAATAGTGCGCGGCAGATAGACGCCGCGAAAGATCAGCGCGACATTTGCGAGTCCGCGCGTGGCCTGGTTCAACACCGGCACGCGTTCCGCGAGGGGCGCGGCGGCGAAAGGGCGGCCGTAGATGCGGCTCATCGCCGTGGCGGCTTCCACGAGGCGCTCCTTGCGCGCGAGCCAGATCGGACTCTCGACCAGAAACACCAGTTGCAGCACAAGGATCGCGAGACCGAAGACAGCGGTCGCGGCCACGGAGTAACGCCAGATCGAATCACCCACGTGCCACGAGTTGAACAGCAACGCGAGCAGCAGGTTCGAGCAGACGGCCGTGTACCACATGCCTTGCCACGCATTGAGGCGGCTCTTCAGTTTGACCGGCGTGAACTCGGCGAGCATCGCCATGGCGATTGCGAAGTCGATACCGTAGGCCATGCCGACGAAGAAGCGCCCCGCCAGAATGACTTCGAAACCCGGCGCGAACACTACCAGCACCGCGCCGATCACGGCGAGGAATTTGGCCAGCACTAAAGGACGGATGCGCCCCCATCGGTCGGCCATCCAGCCGCCGATCGGATTAAACGCAATAGCCACCCACGACGCGAACGACGTCATGAGCGCAATTTGAGGCGCGCCGAGATGAAGATCTCGCGTCATGGGCCCGAGGCCCGCGCTCAAAGCGGAATTGGAGAATGCGTCGAGAAACAGGCCACCGAGCGCCAGCCACCAGATAACGCCGGCTCTACCGGGAATGCCTGAACATGAGTCGATGAACGAAATGACATCGTCAATGCCACGAATCTTTAGCGCGACTGTTTGCACAATCGGTCTCCTTTAGTTTTTCTGTAAGAGGCCGTTGCTGTTCGCGATGCAAATCGTTTACGCGCAAGAGACCATCTTACAGATAGTCTCTTATCTAGATCTGCAGGCAGACTTTATGATGCGTCTCGAAAAGTGTCAAGCGTTGTCGCGCAGAGTCGAACGCAGTTGTTTCAAGGAAAGGCAGGGATTTCCACTATTGCCTCACGGTTTGAAATGACACGGTTCGGTGGGGATAGTACGGATGCCTAACCTAATTTAACGACTCTTGCCCGGAGCGGCAAACATCGGCCGGTCGTCCTTATGCATTCGGAATCATCAGACAAAGCTATTGGAAATTGTAAGGTTATTCCAAATCTTGATTGAGAATGATTCGCGTTTACGTTAGATTGGTGCCCTGTCCTTTTGAGAAAACGGAGCGAATCTATGGCTGAGGTGCTCGTCCGGCGAGAGCCTTCAACAGCGATGCCGATGTCGGTTCTCAGCGCCGGAAGCGCCTGTCCGCCTGCTTCTCGGCGTGCGCGCAACCAGGAGCGTCCGGTCGATTGGGAGAAGGGCACGCTGCTCGACGTGCTGATCGACAACCGCCCGATGCTCGTCAATCTGGCGCGCGGCTTCGTGGGTTGCGCGAGTCTCGCGGAAGACGTGGTGCACGACGTCTTCATCAAGCTGGTCGACTTTCCGGATCAGGACGCGGTGCGCCAACCGGTCGCCTACGTGACGCGCATGGTGCGCAACGCGTCGATCGACGCCTTTCGCCGCCAGAGCCTCGAAAACACTTATCACGCCGACGAAGACGACGGCCTGCACGTGCCATCGCCGGAACCTTCGCCGGAAGCGGCGCTGCTGGTGCGCGACACGCTACGGCACGTCTGCAACGCGCTCGAGCAATTGCCGCCGCGCAGCCGCGCCGCCTTCGAAATGGTGCGCCTGCGCGAGGAAACGCTGCAGAGCACGGCGCGCGCCCTCGACGTCTCGCAGACGCTGGTGCATTTCATGGTGCGCGACGCCGAGAAGCATTGCGCCGATTGCCTCGACGCCTGCAATCGCGGCGTGGCCGGCCCTGCGTTCTGCAGCGGCCGCGCGCGCCGGCGGTAAAAAAGCGCGCGCATCAAACGTCAACTGAATAGAAGCGGTGCGCGAGCGAGTTGCGGGCGCCGCCGTGCCGGGACATGCCAGCGTGCTGTCTGTCCGGGCGCTTCCTGACCTTTCATCGACAGAGCCTTTCATCATGACGCAAGCACAGCAACTTTCCAGCGCGGCAGCCGGCGACGCGGACGACCTCGTCTACACCGTCGTCATCAACGACGAAGAGCAGTACTCGATCTGGCCGACGTTCCGCGACGTGCCGGCCGGCTGGCGCGAAGTAGGCGTGCGTGGGCCGAAGGCCGAATGCCTCGCGCACATCGAGACTCTGTGGACCGACATGCGTCCAGCCAGCTTGCGCCGACATATGGACGCGGCGGCCTGAAGAACGTGATGGCCTAAAGCACGCGCAGTGCAAATGAGCGGGTCGGCCATGTGCCGGCCAGGCTGCCTTAGCAAAAGGATTCAGAGTATGACCATGCTTTCGATGCCGCTGCCCACGCTCGCCGATTTATCGATCGAGCCGGGTTTGCCGACTGTCGTCTCGCCGCGCGTGGGCGCGGAGATTTCATTGGAGGAAGCGGCGCCGCTGCTGCATGCGATCGTCGACGATACGCTCGAACGCGCGGGCGGCGTGCTGTTCACCGGTTTTCGCGTGACCTCGATCGACGCGTTTCAAAGTTTCGCGGGCTCGTTCGGGCATCCGTTGATCGGTTACGAGTTCGCATCGACGCCGCGCAGCCAGGTGGAAGGCGCGGTGTACACCTCGACGGAATATCCGCCGCATCGCTCGATTCCTTTGCATAACGAGCAGTCGTACACGCGCGAATGGCCGTTGCGGATCTGGTTCCACTGCGCGTTGGCGGCGCGCACCGGCGGCGCGACGCCGATCGCCGATAGCCGTGCAATTTATCGAGCGCTCGATCCGGCGCTGGTCGAGCGCTTTACGAAGCGTGAGCTGCTCTACGTGCGCAACTTCGGGCAAGGGCTCGATCTGCCGTGGGAGCAGGCGTTCGGTTCGGACGACCCGCGCACGGTCGAGCAGATTTGTCGTGCGCGCGGCATCGAATGCGAATGGCGCGACAGCGACGATGGCGAACTGCTGCTGCGCACACGCGAACGCTGCCAGGCGGTAGCGCGCCACCCGCGCACCGGCGAGCCTGTCTGGTTCAATCAGGCGAATCTGTTCCACCTTTCGTCGCTCGATGAAGATATGCAGGAAGCGCTGATCGATTCGGTCGGCCTCGAGAATGTGCCGCGCAATGTGTATTACGGCGACGGCGAACCGCTCGAAGCGGACGCGCTCGCGGAAATCCGCGGCGTGCTCGATCACCAGCGGATTGTGTTCCCGTGGCTGACCGGCGACGTGCTGATGCTCGACAACATGCTCACTGCACACGCGCGCGATCCATTCGAAGGGCCGCGCAAGGTCGTGGTCGCGATGGCGCGCAGCTACAGCGAGGCCGATGGCGAGAAACGGACGGCCGCGCAATGACGAAATCGCCGGGCGCGGCACTCGCGGCGCATTCGCTGACGGTCGGCTACCGCGATCACGTCGTGCTCCACGGTCTGAACCTGAACATCGCCGCCGGCCGCGTCACGGCGCTGTGCGGGCCGAACGGCTGTGGCAAAAGCACGCTGCTGCGCACGCTAGCTGGCTTGCAACCGGCACTGTCCGGCAGCGTCGATGTCAACGGCGTGCCACTCGCTTCGCACCGGCGCCGCGTATTGGCGCGCACGCTCACCATGCTCGCGCAGTTCAACCAGATCCCGTCCGGCCTCACCGTGCGTGAGCTGGTCGCATACGGCCGATACGCGCACGGCGGCTGGCTGCGCGGATTGTCGCGCGCCGATCACGCCGCGATCGACGAAGCGCTCGTCACCAGCGGTCTCGCCGACGACGCCGCGCGCGACGTTGCCGCGCTCTCCGGCGGCGAACGGCAACGCGCGTGGATCGCGATGGCGCTCGCGCAGCAGGCGCCGATCGTGCTGCTCGACGAACCGACCACGTATCTCGACATCCATCACCAACTGGATATTCTGCGCGAATTGCGGCGCCTGAATCGCGAGCGCGGCCTCACGATCGTGTGGGTGCTGCACGATCTGAATCAGGCGGCGGCGTACAGCGACGAAATCGTACTGATGCGCGCCGGCCGCATCGTCGCGCAAGGCTCGCCTGATGCGATGCTCGACCCGCGTCATCTGAACGAGACCTTCAGCGTGCCGATGCTCAAGATCGCGCATCCGCAAACGGGCGCGCCGATATGCGTGCCGGCGTATGAAGGCGACGCGGCTTCGCTTCGCGAAGAAGCCACGAGCAAGGACCTCGCCGCATGACGACGCTTGCAGCACGCAAACGCCTGCGTCGTAGCCCGCCGGCGATGGACAGCTATCGTGCGCCCGTGAAAAGCCGCGTGACCACTATCGGCACTGCGCTCGTTGCGTTGATCGTCGTCGTGGCTGTGATGCGGCTTGCGCCCGGTTTTCGCACATGGTTCGCCGCGCCAGCGGGCAGCGATGCCGCGCAACTTGCCGGCATCCTGTTGTTCGACCTGAGCTTGCCGCGCATTCTGGCGGCTCTGGTGGCGGGCGGCTGCCTCGCGGTGGCCGGCACGTTGTTTCAATCGCTCACGCGCAATCCTTTGGCTTCGCCCGATCTGCTCGGGATCACTGGCGGCGCGCAACTCGGCTTGCTCGCGGCGATGCTGGTGCCGTCGCTGGCCGGCGTGGCGTCCGTGCCGCTGCTGTTCGTGTGCGGTCTCGGCGCCGCCTTGTGCGTTGGTGCCGCGGCAGGCGGCTGGCGCGCGACGCCGCTGCGGCTCGTCCTCGCCGGCAGCGTCTGCATGCTGCTGTTCTCCGCGCTGACCACGCTGATTCTCGCGTTCTTCGAGCAGAGCATCGTCGGCGTGTCGTTGTGGGCGAGCGGCAGTCTGTATCAACCCGGTGCGGCGGGTTTGAAGATCGCCGCGTCGTGGCTCGTGTTGCCGCTGATTGCCTTGCCGTTCGTGATTCGTCCGCTGGACCCGCTCGCCCTGGGCGACGACGCGGCGGCAGCGGCCGGCGTTCGCGTGGACGCCACGCGACTCGCTGCGATGGTGGTGGCGGTGGGATTCGCGAGCGTCGCAGTGAGTGTCGCTGGACCACTCTCGTATGTCGGCCTGATCGCACCGAATCTGTTGCGACAGATGCGTGGCGCGAAATCGTCACGCCTGGCCGCGCTCGTGCCCTTGTCCGCACTGGTCGGCGGCGCGCTGGTGCTCGTCACCGATAGCGCCGTGCAGGCGCTCGATCTCGACGCGACCCTCTCGACCGGCGTGGCGATTGCGTTCGTCGGCACGCCGTTGATGCTCGCGATGATCCGCAGCGGCGCCGCGTGGTCGGGCGCATTGCATGCGGGTCAGGAGCGTGCCGTCGTGCGAGCGGGTACGCGCTTCGTGCGCGTGATGGATGCGTGGCCGTGGCCGCTGACCGCAAGCGTGTTGGTGCTGCTCGGTATCGTGCTCGTGTGCGCGGGCGCATCGTTCGGTCCCACGACGATCGGTGTGCCGCGTTGGCTCGCCGCGTTCGATCATCGCGACGAACTCGCGAGGATGCTGCTCGATCTACGTTTGCCGCGTCTCATCTGCGCGTTGCTGGCGGGCGCGCTGCTCGCCGCAAGCGGGGTGTTGATGCAAAGCATCGTGCGCAATCCGCTCGCCGGACCGGAAGTGCTCGGCGTGACCCAAGGCGCGGGCCTCGCGACGCTCGCGGCTCTCGTGATGTGGCCGCTTGCTGCACATTCGACGCTGGCCGTCGCTTCGCTCGCCGGCGGCGGTGTCACGCTGGCCTTGACGCTCTTGCTGAATCGCCGGCATCGCTATACGCCGCTCGCGGTCGCGCTGACGGGCATCGTGATCGGCACGCTGTGGACGACGCTGTCGCAATGGCTCATCACGCAGCAAAGCGTGCAGCCGGCGCGCTTCGTCGTGTGGCTGGTGGGCGGCACGTATGGGCGCAGTTGGGGCGAAGTGACGACGTTGCTGCCGTGGTGCGTGCTGGCTGTGCCGGTGTTCGCGCTGCTCGCGCGGCCGCTCGATCTGCTTGCGTTGGGCGATGACCAGGCTGCCTCGCTGGGGTTGCCGATCGGCGTGCTGCGTCCACTGGTGCTGACCGTGGCGACGCTCGCGGCCTGCGCGGCGGTGGCCGCGGTGGGGCCGGTGGGCTTCATCGGTTTGATGGCGCCGCATCTGGCGTCGATGCTCGGCGCGCGTGCTCATCGCACGCGCTTGTGGCTGGCGGCGGCGTGCGGCGCGCTGGTGCTGGTCGTCGCCGATATCGCGGCGCGCACGCTGCTGGCGCCGCGCGAAATTCCCGCCGGCGTATTGACCGCGCTGATCGGCGCACCTTATCTGCTTGGGCTGCTGATCGTGGAGGCTCGGCGCGAGAAGCGGGGCAAACGGTGATGCGCAAACTTGATCACGACGAGCGCGCGCAGTGCTTCGCGGGTTTTGCGCCGGAGTCGATCGCGCATTACCTCGAACACGTGTGGCTCGGCACGCCGAACGCGATCGAGGAACCTGCACTCGCCGGCGATCCAGTCGCTTCGCTGAGCGTGATCCCCGTCAGCGAACTGGTTGAGCATCGTGCCGCATTGCTCGATGCAATGGTCACGCTCTACGGCGGTGAGCGCGAAACGCATGCACGCGCGTTGTTGTCGCAATGGACCAAGTACTACTTCGGTTTTACGGCGACGGCCGGATTCGTGTCGGCAGCGTTGCTGCGCCGGCCGCTTGCGATGTCGTCGGATAAAACTTATGTCGTGCTGCGCGATGGCCTGCCTGTTGCCGCGTATTTCGAGCACGACGCTTTGCAGCCGGTTGAGTGCGACCCGGCACGCCGTTACGCGCCGCTCGTCAATCATCTGAATGCGGTGATCGAGACGCTGTGTGCGATGACCAAAATCGCACCGCGCGTGTTGTGGAGCAACGCGGGCAATCTGCTGGACTACCTGTTCGAACAATGCACGCCGCAATTCGATCTGACCGACGACATCGCGTGGCTGTTCGGTCCGATCGCCGCCGATGGCGAGTCCAATCCGCTGCGTCTGCCTGTGCGCCCCGCAAAACCGCGTGCCGCGAGTTTGCCGAATCCGTTCAGCGCACGGCGCGTGTGCTGCGTACGTTATGAAATTCCTGGAGAGACGCAACTGTGTGGACGCTGCCCCCTGCTGTTGACGATGAGCGATGCGGAAATCGCATTGCAGGCCGCTTCGCATTGACGTCAATGACACCAATGACACCGACGACGCCATCGGCGCGGTGGTCGCGCCGCACGAAGAAAACCCTCTGGTTCCGGCAACTTTGCGTGAGTACTGCGGTGGCAGCGACGCTGTTTTTCAACTCGTATGCGTTTGCGCAAGGTAGTGGTGGCGGCGCCCCCGCGGCGGACCCAAGCGCGGCTCACGCAAGCACCGCGCAAGCGCATCAGCAAACCTGCACGCCGCTCGCCGACAACCCGATCGTCTCGCAAACAAGTCCGTCGCTGCCCGCGCATCCGAAACGCATCGTCGTCCTCGAATTCATGTTCGCCGAAGACCTTGCGGCGATCGGCATCACACCGGTCGGCATGGCCGATCCCGAGTATTACCCAGTGTGGATCGGCTATGACAATGCGCGTCTTGCGTCGGTGCCCGATATCGGCACGCGGCAGGAGCCGAGTCTGGAGGCGATTGCAGCGGCCAAACCGGATCTGATCCTCGGCGTCGGTTTGCGCCATGCCCCGATTTTTGCGGCGCTCGAACGCATCGCACCGACCGTGCTGTTCAAATACGGCCCGAACTTTAGCGAAGACGGCGCCCGCGTCACGCAGCTCGATTGGGGCCGCAAGATTTTGCGCACCATCGGCTGTCTCACGGGACGTGAGGAGGCGGCGCGCGCCGTCGAAGCCAAAGTAGACGCAGGTTTCGCCCGCGACGCGCAGCGTCTCGCCGACGCAGGCCGTCGCGGTGAACAGGTCGCGTGGTTGCAGGAATTGGGCTTGCCGGACCGTTATTGGGCATTCACCGGCAACAGCACGGCGGCGGGTGTCGCGCATGCACTCGGGCTCAACCTGTGGCCCGCAGAAGCGACTCGCGAAGGCACCGCGTACGTGAGTTCGGAAGATCTATTGAAGAAGCCGAAGCTGACCGTGTTGTTCGTCAGCGCGACTGAAACGGATGTCCCACTCGCCACCAAACTCGACTCGCCGATCTGGGGCTTCGTGCCGGCTCGCAGTGCCGGGCGCGTTGGACTTGTCGAAAGGAACATCTGGGGCTTTGGTGGGCCGATGTCGGCGCTGCGGCTTGCGGACACGATGACTGATACGCTGCTGTCGTTGCCGGCACCAGGCGTTAAGCATCAGGAACGCTAACTCGACGCAGGTCGACCACATAGCTGCTCGGGTATGATGTCTCGACAGCTGTTTGCCAATCTGTCGTCGAGGTATTGTTGAATGAATAACTACGCATTCCGCCTGTTAAACGTGTTTGCCGAATCCACTTTCGGAGGTAATCCGTTGTGCGTGTTCGAGGACGCGCGAGGCTTGAATGAGTCGACAATGCTTGCTCTCGCCGCTCAATTCAACCTTTCCGAAACAACGTTTGTTTTACCTTCGGATCGTGCAAGCGCGCAGGTTCGGGTCTTCACCCCGGGCTATGAAATGCCATTTGCGGGACATCCGGCGCTCGGTACGGCACACGTGGTGCGAGACATCTTCCAGACCGGTGACAACCTGACTCTCGAGTTTAAGGCGGGGGTTGTACCCGTGACCGCGCGCGATGACGTGTGGACTTTCGCGGCGCCGCATGCAGGCAAGCCGAAGACCGCAGCCAGTACGCTGACCGATGGAGAAATCGCATCGCTATTAGGCCTGAGCGAAGATGATTTACTGACCTCGCCAATATGGGTCAATACCGGTTCAGATCAGTTGCTGATCGCTGTCAACAGCACGGAAGCGGTTCGCCGTGCACGGCCCGACAGCGCACGGTTGGATAGTTGGCCGAAAAGCAGTCTCGGCCGAAAGACTGCATACGTGTTCGCATTCGATTCCGCCCGGCCGGGAAGCGTGCTATCGCGCTATTTCTTTGCGACGAAGAGTGGCGGCTTTTCGGAAGATCCGGGTACGGGTTCGGCATGCGCAAACCTGGGCGGCTGGTTGCTCGCCAACGAGAGTAAATTGCCGGCGGCGTTCGAGATCGAACAAGGTGAAGCGGTCGGGCGTCCCAATCTGCTGCATCTATCTGTGACCGAGAGTGGCGAAATACATGTTGGTGGCCGTGTCATCGAGATTGGGCGAGGCGTAATCGCCCTATAGCCCGTGCGCAATCCGACCTGTTTGTTCGGGTACGAATACGCTGCCACGTCTCGCGCGATAATTTTTGCCCGCCATGCCGACTCAGCTTTCCCCCTGAATCCGCTGCACGCGCATACGGCCCGGCGGCTCAAAGTACGTTCCGAATCGCACCAGTCCAGCCTTCTTCAGGTGACACGTCATTTCGTAACTCACCGACACACCGGGATCGGGGTTGTCGATGTATTCCACTTCGATCGACCGGATGCGCGGTTCGTACACAAGCAGTGTCGCCTCCATCTCCTGCTTGAGGAGATGAGCGGAAGCTGGCAGCGCCTTGTAGATGTTCGTCAGATCCGGAAGTCCGTAATCCGGCAAGTGCTTGAGCGCGCCAGCCCTTGAGTTGAGGATGCGTCGTATATTCTGCTGAACGCTCAGTATCTCGAGTGTCCTGTCATCGTAGGCGTTCAGGGGTTCACCGTCGATCTGGCCCAGCAATTTGTCGTACAGCGAAGCGCCGACTGGCATCGCGTTCTCCGTCAGGTAGCGGACGCAATCGGATCGTCAGCGGTCACGGAGGTCCGCGGCTGCGCGCTCGCGCAGTGCGGGGTGAGCTTGTGAAGCAGATGGGTGGAGTTCCGCAGCGTCATGATCGTTCGGAAAAAATCGGGAACCCGAAGCCTGGCCGGCTGCGGGATATGAATAAGAGCCGCCAGCCCGTGCAAGGCGGCCTGGCGAAAAAGAGGCTGATGCACATCCTGATCCGGAGATCAGGTGGCCCTCGCCGTCTTCTCTGAGAGTTTTACGAGCGTTCGTTCCAGCTGTCGGCGTGAATGATGTTGCCATCCTTGTACGACCATGTGATCTTTTCGTAGCGCAGCTCGACGTCTTCGAGGTGGTTGTGCTTCTCAAATGCCGGATTCTTGATGTCGAGCATCTTCGGCTTGACCGCCACGACCTTCACGTTGTCGAGCTTCGTGTTGAAATACTCCTTCTCCTTACCCGCGTCATCGATCTTGTACCACTTGATCTCAATCGACTTCAGCGTCTGGCCACTCGTCACTGCCTTGTAAAGGTACGGCGTCGAGGCGTCGGTCTCCTTCGTGAAGGTGATCGGAGCGTGCACACGCGTGCCCGTCAGCTTGCCTGTATTCGAATCGGTTGGAATATTGACGCTGTGATCGAGCGCAACCACTTCGACGCTGCCTTCGCGGCCCTGAACCGTGACAGAGCCTTTGACGTCGGCGCCGCCATCGTCCTTGATCCACATGTATGCCGGAATTGCCATTCTTCTTTCTCCTTCGGTTTAACTGCAACAATCGTCCGGAGTCGATCCCCGGACCGCGAATGTCCCAAAGCCATGCTTCAGGTCCGGACTGCTTCCTTCGAGCGACGTGCTCGTGTCCTGGTCAGGTGCCGGTGGAACCCCCTCTGGCGACTTTCTTCGAGACGTCCGGCACCAGTGTGATTTCGACACGCCGGTTCTTCGCACGTCCGGCGTCGGTTTCGTTGTCGGCAATTGGGCGCGTATCGCCGTAGCCCTGGATCGCGAACTGCGTGAGCGGAATGCCCGATGCTTCAACCAGCCAGTCGCGTACCGCTTCGGCGCGTGCCATTGACAGGGTCAGGTTGTTGTCGGCATCGCCGACGTTATCGGTATATCCGGCGACCAGAATCCGCTTATCCGGATGCGCCTTGATCATTTCCAGCGCGCCGACGATCGCACGGGTTGAACCTGCCTTGAGTTGCGCTTTCCCGCTGTCGAAGAGCGACATGCTGTCGAGTGTCACCACTGCTGGCGGCGGAGCCGGCGCCTGATACGAGGCGATCGCGGTGTTGAGGACTGGCATGAGAGCCGCCCCGCGGTACATGCCGAACGACAGGTGCAGCGGAACGCCGAGGCGCGTGTAACGGTCAATCCGGTCGCGGTCCGCCACGAGCGCCTGCAACGCGTCGCGGCGCGCGGTGTCATACTCGGCTGGAGTCGTGAAGTACCGGCCAAGGTCGGCGTCGACGTGCATGAGCAAGGCCTGGTTGTTTTTTGCCGAACCCCAGATGGCCAGCGCACCGACGCAGGCGAGGAGGGCGATCGCGTGAGCGAGCGCAGCCAGACGCGGCGACACCCACGGCCGCCGTGGCATGCCTTCGATCAGCGGTTGCGGCAACGGCCACGGCGCGGGCGAGGCAGCCATCGGCGGGGGCAGGATTCGCGAGTGTGTGTGAACGTCCTGCGCCCATGGCGAGCGGGGATCGCTCGCCGGGCCGCAATCGATCCAGCCGGCGCCCAATAGCTGCCATGCCGCCGCTGGCTGCGGTGCGTCGGTGAGCGGGCCAGTCACGACGCGCTGCGTCCAGCCGATGATCGATGCGAGACCCGCCGCGCGAGCGGCGGGAGCAGGATTGCCCCCGGCCTGCTGGACCTGCGTTTCGGCGGATCGCAACACCGCTTCGAAGCGCCGCGCGTCCGTCAGTCTGCTGGCCGACGACACGCCATACCATTGTGGATTCGCGGCGGGCGATGCGGTGAGCCGCTGGTAGATGGCAACGTAGCCGGGCAACTGCGCGCCGAGCATTCGTGAAGCGTCGCTTGCTGCCTGGCGTGCGACGCGCAGCGCCTGCGTGAGCGCGTCTTCGCTGGCATGCGAGGCAGGTGCGATGGACAGCACGACACCATCCGGTGCGCGACCATCGCGCCATTGTTTCACTGCGACCGCGACGCGCGGCAGGTCGCGCGGGTTGTTGACCCGCAACCAGATCGCTCCGTCGCCCACTTGTGCCAGCCGTTCCTCATGACCCGCGCGGTTGAACAGCTCCCGGAGCGCATCTCCCGTAACCAGCACAAGCGGCACGCGAGTGCGCAGACTCTGGGGCAGATCGGCAGACGTGGCACCTAACGCGGCAAGCACATGCGCGCTTTGTGCGCGGGCCCGGCTGCGTTGCAGCGTACGAAGAGCGACTGCGGCGAACGCGATCAGTCCCGTGCTCACGGCGACTGTCCAAGCCACGCCTCGGTCGACGGGAAGAACCAGAAACAGTATCGCAAGCGCCAACACAGCCGCAAAAACGACCATCGCGCGAAACGGATACCCCATACGCAACTCGAACATCACGGCTTCATTGCGGACACGGACGACACCAGATGGGCGAGTTGCGCATTGAGCGCCTGGTCCCAGATCAGGTAGACGAGGACAGCAACGATACAGCCGAGCGCGGCGATTGCCCACGGCGACAGGCGATAGAACCAGTCCCTCATGCGTCGCCCAGGGCGATCGGCGACGAACGTGCGCCTGACGGCCGGCCGCAGCTTCTCCAGCCGGGCGTCGAGTGTTGCAATCAACGTCGCGCGCTTCGCTTCCCCTTCACGCGCATAGCGGCCCATGAAACCGAGCCCAAGGACGGCCGCGTAGCATTCGAGCAAATCGACATTGGGCGATGCCTCACGCAAGCGCTCCGCGAGCCGGTCAAAGACGTGATCGCCGGCGTCGAACTTGCCGAACCGCTCGACTTGCAGCGGGTGAGCCTCCCAGCTGGACCTGTCTTCTATCGACGCATAGCGCAATACCGCTTCATCGAGCAACCCGCACTGGGCGTATTGAGCGTCTTCCCGCAGGTCGGCGGCGAAGCCGCGCTGTTCGAGTGAGGCGGAAAATGCTGCCATCAACTGCACGCAGCGCTGGCGCAACTGGTCCACGCGGTCTGTCGTGCCACCCTGCGCGAGCGTGCTGACCAGCAATGCCGTGTCGCGCAACAGATCACGAATGCCGGCGCCGGCTGTCCGGTCGAGGACCGGCTGGGCATCCATCAAGGAGACTTTCTTCAGGTTGCTTGTGAGCGTTGTCATGAGCGCATCACCGCGTAGAGTTCGAGCGATGGATCGGCCACCGTTGTCGGCAGATAGATCTGGCAGGCACGGGCGGCCAACATCTTGGCGTGCGCCGGATTGCCTGGGTCGAGGGCGAAATACAGGTTGTCCAGACGGACCGGAATCGCGGCCGGCACACGCTGGACCGCCTTCAGCGGAATGCCCGCAAGCGCGGAATTGACGATGTGCTCGACGTCGTCCGGCGCGCCGATCTTGCAGAGTTTCGGAAATTGCTCGGCCAGCTCAAAAGGCGCGCCCGTTGAGTTGACTGAGAGGTAGTAATCGGCGCCGGCGACGAGGCGTTCGTCTAGAAACTGGCCGGACCACGTGGTGGGACTCTTACGCGTGAGGTTGATCGATATTACGCGCGACGGAATGATCGAGTCGAGCAGATCGCGGATCAGTGTCTCGAGCTTTGCGAAAATTCCGTCGGCCTGTGCGTGGTCGTACGCCGGGATCTCGTTCAACTGAGCGCCTGTCGAAAACGTCATCAGCACGCTGGCCAGTTGCGCGAGCGTCGAATAGAGGCGCTCGGGCGGCTGACTTGGGTGCGTGCCGAAGAACCGCAGTTGTGGCCAGTAGGTGTGAATGCAGTGCAGCAGCCAGAACAGCGATACGTCGGCGACGCCATATTCTGCGACGGCGCCCTTACGCTCGCTCTTGCGAGCACTCAGTGCAACGCTTTTTGCCTGCAGGATGTCGGCAAGACGCTTCGCCCGCTCGACGTGCAGCGAATGACCCGCGAGCGTCAGACACGGTGGCACGTAGCGATGGTCGACCCGCAAGTGACCGCCCGTGCCACGTGTAAGGCGCGCGATCGCGCAAACCGTGTCATCCGCGTGCGGTTCGAAGTCGAACAGTAGCCGCACCGCGTGGCGTTCGGCAGCGATTTCCGCCTCGTCCGTGCCGTTCAGATCGGTAACTTTCACGAATTCGCGGTAAGACCGACGTGGCCGAGCGAGTGTCGTTTCATCGAAGCGGCAGTTGCTCCCCGTGGCGTTCATGAGCGGCAGTGCCGCCAGCACCACGACGCTTTGCGTATCGGCTGGCAGAGCTTGCGTGAGATCACGTGCGGAAGGCAGTGCGTCGCTCACCGAGGTATCGAACAACGTACCGTCGGGAAAACAAAGTTTCAGGCACGTGAGCTTGAGCCGTGCATTGGGCAGCGCTTCCTCGTCAATCGCCACATCGAGCGTACCCCACGGCTCGGCGATCGCTGCGGCGGCGAACTGGCGGTGCACAAAATCCGTCCACCGGTCTCGCTGCTGGAATTGCTGCTGGTTGAGGATCAGGCCTTCGTACCAGAGCGGTTTGTTGATCCTCATGACTATGGTCTTCTCTGATTGTCTTTTAATCTGGATTGCGGATTCTATGCGCTGTAAAAGGCGCGGGTACACATTTAATCGTTAATTCAATAGTGAAGTTCTGAGGTGTGTAGATCAATCGTTCCATTGATATTAATCGGTTCTTCGATATGGTTATATTCAGAATAGGTATCTCCTAATTAGGAGGGTGAAAATCAGAATTTTCGCGCGACATGTGCGCCATATCCTGACAGATGGGCTGTCGGCGCCGGGGAATGAAAGAGGCAAATAGTCTTTCGGTTCTTGGCATTAATTGGGATTGTGGATTTTTGTAAAATTGGTGATTTCCAGAAAATCAAAAATCCGTTGACTTGACGATCTGGTGGCGTGTTTAATATCCATCGAATTAAAAACAATCGCATAGTTGAGGGCCGCGCCATGGGTGCCTGACAGCGTCATTCGAAAGCGGAATGCAGTTGCCGCCTCGGGGTGACGACGGAGATACCTCAGCGCATGGAGCGTTTTTGCAATACCACGGTGACCATCTCATTATCAGGACTACATATGGACAGCTTCCAGCGCGAAATCCCGAAGTCTCGCGTCTCGATCACATTGGATCTCCACACGGGCGGTGCTCAGAAGAAAGTCGAGTTGCCCCTCAAACTGCTGGTCGCTGGGGACTTCAGTGCCGGCAAGGAGCAGGCGCCGCTTGCAGAGCGCCGGAAGACCAATATCGACAAGAACAACTTCGACGCTGTCCTGTCCGACCTGTCCCCGGAGCTTCGGGTTATGGCCAGGAACACGTTTGCCGAGGACGGCTCCGAGCTTCCGGTATCGCTCAGTTTCAGATCGATGAAGGACTTTGAGCCGGAGCAGGTGGCACGTCAGATTCCTGAACTGCAGGCGCTACTGGCAATGCGCAATCTGCTGCGCGACCTGAAGTCGAATCTGCTCGACAACGGCACGTTCCGACGCGAGTTCGAGAGGATTCTGAAAGATAACGCGCTCTCGCGGCAGTTGCGCGGCGAGCTTGCACAGATCGCGACGGCGGCCACGCAGTCAGAAGGTCGGGCGTAAGGCCAGAGCGGCCTTTACTGCATTCCGGACAACGAGTCATACGAGTCCCGATGGGACGGTAGCGATAGGATCCAACATGTCACGTAATGAATCCGAGCAACGCGGCACGACTGAGGCCGTCGTGCTGGTTAGCAACAGCGTCTATGAATCGCTGTGCGGCAAGATCAACCTGAAGCCCGTGAGCGCGGCGCGCCCGCTCGAGGCGTTCCGGGATCATGACCTGCTCTCCGAGTCGTCGGCCGACGAGCGGCTGGCGCGGGCAATGAGCGCCTTCCTGCAACTGGTGGGCGAAGCAAGCAGGCCTGTCGATCGGCTGGACAAGTCGTTGCTCGATTTTCACATCGGACAGCTCGATCGCAAGATCAGCCGTCAGCTTGATGCCGTGATGCATACGCCGGAATTCCAGGCGCTGGAAGGACGCTGGCGCGGGCTCAAGATGCTCGTGAGCCGCACTGATTTTCGCAAGAATACCCGCATCGAAGTGCTCGACGTATCGAAGGACGCGTTGATCCGTGACTTCGAGGACACGCCCGAACTTGTCCAGAGCGGGCTGTATCGCCTCACCTACGTCGAGGAATACGACACGCCCGGAGGTCAACCTATCGGCGCACTGATCAGTGATTTTGAATTTGCGAATTCGCCGCAGGACATCGGTTTGCTGCGCAACATCTCGAAGGTGGCCGCGGCCGCGCACATGCCGTTCATCGGCTCCGTCGGGCCGGCGTTTTTCGGTAAGCAGTCAATGGAGGAAGTGGCTGCGATCCAGGATATCGGCAACTACTTCGATCGTGTCGAGTACATCAAATGGAAGAGTTTCCGCGACACGGATGATGCCCGTTACGTGGGTCTGACGATGCCACGCGTGCTGGGCCGTCTGCCATACGGCAAGGACACGACGCCGGTGCGGGCGTTCAACTACGAAGAGGCGGTCAAGGGTCCGGACCACGACCGCTATCTGTGGGTCAACGCGTCGTTTGCGTTCGCCGCGAACATGGTGCGCAGCTTCACCAGCAATGGCTGGTGTGTGCAGATCCGCGGTCCGCAAGCGGGCGGCAAGGTCGAGGATCTGCCAGTTCACCTGTATGACCTCGGCACGGGCTACCAGCCCAAGATTCCGACCGAAGTGCTGATCCCCGAAACGCGCGAGTTCGAGTTCGCCAACCTCGGCTTCATCCCGTTGTCGTTTTACAAGAATCACGACTTCGCGTGTTTCTTTTCCGCCAACTCGGCGCAAAAGCCAACTCTGTACGAGACGAAGGAAGCGACGGCCAACAGCCGGATCAACGCGCGTCTGCCATACATTTTCCTGCTCTCGCGTATCGCGCACTACCTGAAGTTGATCCAGCGCGAAAACATCGGCACGACCAAGGACCGGCGTCTGCTCGAGCTTGAGCTGAACAACTGGGTCAAGGGACTCGTCACCGAAATGAAGGATCCCGGCGACGAACTGCAGGCATCGCACCCTCTGCGTGAGGCGCAGGTGACGGTCGAGGACATCGAAGACAACCCGGGATTTTTCCGCATCAAGTTGTTCGTCATTCCGCACTTCCAGGTGGAGGGCATGGACATCGGACTGTCGCTGGTGTCGCAGATGCCCAGGGCGAAGAACTGATCGGTTGTAGCCGATGTAGCCCGTCGGGCGCGAACGCACGCGTCCCGATGGCGTCGTCTTTGAGGTCACACGTGTTCAATGGAGTCGTTGATGGGATCGATGGTGTTGCCGTCCCAGGCCTACGAGGTCAAACTCGCGCCGCATCCGGCGCCGTTCTCTGTGCTGAAGTTCGAAGGCGACGAAGGTGTCAGCCGCCTGTACCGCTATGACATCGCGTTCACGAGTAGCGTCGCCGACATTGCGATGGACCTGGTGTTGGGGCGCCCTGCGCAGTTCGTGATCGACCCCGTCGATCCGAACGCCGACTATCTGCACAGGATGTTTGGCGAGCATGCGTCGAAGTTCAGCGAGATGCCACCGGCGCGCACGATACACGGCATCGTGACGCAGTTCGACCAGTTCGACACCTCGGCGGACGAGACGCGTTACCGGCTCGTCATCGAACCGCGGGTGGCCGATCTGGCTCGCGCGGTGACGAGCCGGCTGTTCCAGAAGCAGTCGGTGCAGGAGATCATCGCCGACACGTTGCGTCATTACGGGTATCGTGAAGGCGTCGACTTCAAGTTCAACTTGCGTGGGCAGTATAGGCGCCACGACTACATCACCCAGTATCACGAGACGACTTTCGCCTTCGTCCAGCGCATTGCGGCTGATGAAGGGATCTGGTTCCGCTTCGAGCAGGCGAAGGACCACGAAGTCATTGTCTTCGGCGATGACCTCGACGCGTATGCCCGCAACCAGCGCACCGTGCCGTTCCGGCGCCATGCCGGGCTGAGCAACGCCGGAACCGAGTCCGTGAGGTCGGTTGAGCGCCGCATGCGACGCGTGCCCGAAGCGGTCCGCCTGAACGACTACAACCATCGTCAGGCCGGCGTGTCGCTACTCGTCGAACGGAACGCGGCGCGTGATGACAAGACCACGAACGCAGTCGACTATCGCTGGGGCGAACACTACAGCACGCCTGAAGACGGGCAGCGCATCGCGCAACTGCGTCACGAGGCGCATCTGGCGCAGCAGATCACCTTCGAGGGCATAGGCAATGTGTTTGCGCTTGAAGCAGGTGAGGTGCTGAATCTTGATCAGCAATTCGCCGACGCGCCGCACGGCCTGTTCATCGTCTCCGTTTCTTCCAGTGGCGGCCGCAAGCAGGCGTATTCGAATACGTTTGTCGGCATCCCGTCTGATCGGGTCTGGCGCACGCCGGTTGTTCCGGCTGCGCGGCCGGTCATCAACGGCATTTTGCCGGCACGTATCACGTCGCCGGGGGATTACACGCGGGCTTATCTGACTGAGGAAGGCTGGTATGTGATCAGGCTGCCGTTCGACCTCGATACGTGGAGTCCGGGTGGCACGAGCCGACCTGTGCGGCTCGCGAAGCCCTACAGTGGTGACAACTATGGCCATCACTTCCCGCTTATCGATGGCGCGGAGGTGGCGATCATCCATACGGACGGGGATCCGGACCGGCCGGTGATCATCGGTGCGATGCACGACAGCCTGCATCCGGATCTCGTCAACAACCTCAACCACACCCGCAACCTGATTCGTACCGCCGCGCAGAACGAGATGCGCATGGAGGATAAGGCGGGGAATGAGCATATTCACCTGACCACGCCGTATCAGACAAGTGAGCTGAATCTTGGGCACATGGTGGATGGGGAGCGCCAGGAGCGGGGGCAGGGAGCGGAGTTGCGCACAGACGAGCACATAGCCGTGCGGGGTGGAAAGGGCGTGCTGCTAACCGCAGAAGCTCAGCCCAACGCGACGGGCCAGCAACTCGACATGCCGGGAGCAGACGGCACGCTCCGCCTGGCGGTGGAGATGATGCGCTCCCTGAACGACTCGGCCAATGCGGCGAAGGCTTGGCTTGCCGAGATCGATCAGCAGCGCGCTCTCATCGAGCAGAAGCTCGCGAACCTTCAGAGACCTGTGATCATCGCCGGCGCGCCTGAAGGCGTAGGCATTGCGAGCGGCCAGCACATGCAACTGGCCGCGCGCAACCAGATGTTCGTGACGGCGGGAGACGGCCTGGATATCGGTGTGTTCAAACGCATCACCGCTGCGGCGGGCGAAGCGATTTCGCTCTTTGCCGCGCAGCTTGGCATCTGTATTTTCGCGGCCAAAGGCAAGGTGCAGGTCCAGGCGCAGGGCGATGCGATGGAATTGATGGCGCTCAAAAACGTTGCGGTCAGCTCATCCGCGGGCGAGGTGATCATTACCGGTTCGAAAGGCATCACGTTAGGTGACGGCGCTGGCGCATACGTGAAGATCGTCAACGGCAAGATCGAGATCGCCAGTCCAAGCGGGCAGATCGACGTCAAGGGCAAGCTGAATATTGCCGACCCGGCGGGTGGCAATTTCACGTTCCCCAATTGGTCCGACGTGCCGCTCAAGGATGTGAAGGGGAATATGAACTTCGGGTTTTCCGAGTAAGCGCAGTCATGGCAAATACGACACCGGCGAATCCGCCCAGCACTCCGTTGAAGCAACTTCGCTTCGCGTTTCCGTTTCGTAAGAAGACACAAGGCAATGCCGGCTCATCCGCTGACTTTACCAATGAGCACGATTTCCACGAAATACTGAAACAGGAACCGTCGGGCTCCTATGCGCTAAGCGGCAAAGGGATGTGGCATGGCGGCATTCATGTTAGCGAGGCCGGCGCGGGTGGAGCTTTGGACCTGGGATATGGCGTGCGATGCATTGCCGACGGTGACGTAGTTGCGTGGCGTGTCGACCGTGCCTACCCGGTCAGCGAAATTCCTGCCCAGGACGACAAGCCGGCCATTAGCGCACCGTATAGCACGGGATTCACGCTGGTACGTCACGCGATGGAGTTTCCGCGCGGCACCACGCTGAAGTTTTTCAGCCTGTACATGCACGTGCAGGATATTGCCGGCTATGAAAGTGAAACGTCACAGCCGAGGCCGGCCTATTGGTCGACCCAGTTCAAGGTCACTGAGTTTGCCAGAGACAAGCCTCACCCCGGCCAGAACGGGCAGGTGGCATCGGCCGAACAGCAAGGGCTAAGAATACGTGCAACCAGGCCGCACGGTACGGTCCTTGGCATCTTGCCGCAGGGAGCACGGGTCAGCATCGGCAAACGCGACGGAGACTGGGGGCAGCTAAAGGATACGCATGGGTCGCAGCTGTTTGCGCCGACGACGGGCGGGGTTGTGGCTGCGAATGCGACAAGTGGATGGATCTTCCTGGGCCCGGAGAACGGTGGTCCCGTTGTCGAGGAGATCATGCCGGACTCGTCGCTTGATTGCGTGATGGTGCCATCCACGCCCGTTCATATTAATGCAGGTGAACTGATCGGTCATCTTGGGCGCTATGACTCGTTGAGTCAGCAGACCTCGAACCGCATGGTTCACATTGAGGTGTTCTGTGACGACAGTATCAAGTCGTTCATGGAGCAGGGTCGAACGTGGATTAGCAACAACGGGGCGCATCCCGACAGATGGCGGCAATTGGGTCTGTCAAGCGATCCGACAATCTGGCGTGTGGATAAAAATACGACGCTGTATAGATTGGCAGAGCATCAGGGTCAGGATGCAAAGCAAACGGGCGAGATTGTGGTCACGGCGCTCGCAGAGTTGGCGAAGCGTAGCGAGCAGCCTGTCGACACACGGCCGGGTTCAGACGGGTTGAAACTGCACTGGTGGCATGTTGATAGTGCGGACGTGCAGGGCAAGGCCGTTGATGGGTGGGTGCGTGAAGAGAACTTTGCAGGCGGTCAGGTGACGCGCGAGTTTGCGCAGAAGTGGGTGGACTTTCAGACTCTGGACGATGCGCATGACCCGACGCATACGATGTTTGCAACCACGAATGCGTTTGTCGATTATTCGATTGGCGCGGATGTGGCGGATGTAGGCTCGTGCGACAAACTGAGTCCGCTGATGACATCGATCTATCGAGCGTTATATCCGACTGGAGACGGTAGCACCGCTGCTAACGAGCTTTGCGCCACTGCAGAGAACCTGTGGACCACCTTCCGTGCGTCGAGGCTGATCGTGAAGCACGAGAGCGAGTGGGCAAATCCAGGCAAGTGGACGCAGCTCATTGGGGAGATCGAAAAGCAGACCGGCCCGCAAGCTCAGCACGAGGCGGAGCAGAAACGGATCGAAAGGCTTGTTTGGTGGGATGACGTCAAGAGCCAGTTGAATGACCTGCCTGGGTCGGACGTGTTTCATGTGCATCCGATCGCTTTAACGGGGAATTTCCGAACGAGTGGTTTTCAATTCACTTTGGCAATGATGCAGCACATGTTTCCACACGCAGATAATGTGACGCTGCAGGGGGTCATTGACGAACTGAATACTCATATTCTCCTGTTTAAACTCGATAATCCGAAACGGCGGAATCATTTTTTTTGTCAAATTCTACAAGAAGTCGGTGCCGGGTTAACGCTACATAGCGAAAGTCTAAATTATGCCGCTTCTGCATTGGTCACCGGAACATTTTCGTATTTCATGGCGCATCCGGAGGAGGCTCAGATCTATGGACGTACGAACCAACATCCCGCAAACCAGGAAGCTATCGCCAATCGGGTCTACGCGGGTAGGGACGGAAATGGGGCGCCCGAAAGTGGCGACGGATGGCGCTACCGAGGCCGAGGCATGATTCAACTGACCCACAAAGGTGGCTATAGCAGGTTCACGACCTGGCACACGAATAATGGCGAAAATTGGCCGCAGGATGCCAGCATAAATTTTGAGTCGGATCCTGATTCGGTTGGAGAAGTTAAGTATGCGGTCCGGTCCGCCTGCTATTTTTGGGTTGTCAATCGACTCTTCGTTATTGCGGATGGCGGATCGACTTCCGACGTGGTTGATCAAATTACCCAAAAAATCAATCCTGGGCTATTTCATGGAATGCCAAATCTGACGAAAACAGAAAGCATTAATGGGCGAAGACTTCATTTCCATGAGCTTGATAGCTGGGGAGGATTGCAGTGAATTTCACGAAATTCCTATATTTGCTCCTCGCTTTTATTCTGTTTGCCGAGACGACGTTGATCGCAAGCGCAAGATCGAGGGACGAAGAATCGCTCTGCGTCGGCGCTGAGGACGTCTATTTCACCTGCGAGTTGGAAGGCGTACGCAAAACTGTGTCGATATGTGCCGCTCGAAACACCTCTCCGGACAACGGCTACGTGCAATATCGATATGGAACCAAATCAAAAATTGACTTTAAATACCCATTGGCTCGCCTGCCACCGCGAGGCAGGATTTCATTAGTTGATGTCTCGCGGCTCGCTGAGGGAATGGGAACCCACTTAAAATTCAAAAGTGACGATTATGAATACATCGTTTCGAATGCGCTTGTCCCTGGTGAAGTTTATGTTGCGAAAAGCGGTCAAATAGTTTTCGATAAGATTTGCAAGGGTGGTAGCTATATACCTTTTTCAAAGAAATCCAGAGAAGGGTTGCAGTGGGGAGTTTTGGATGTGATTGATGACCATGATGGCCACTAGCGGAAAGTTTTGTATCGATGGAACACTTGACGAATGAACGGGGCGGGGAAAACTGACATGCGAGGGCGCACCTATGAAGCATTGGTTATCGCATGCGTGTCGATTGCGTCGACCTCTGCGCAAGCGAGCGTTGATACAAGCGTCGAGCAGGAAAAAATAAACTTTCGAGGTGGTTCGTCCATAGTTTTCTCTCAGCCATTAAAACATAACGAAGCAAAGAAATTTGGACTGGGATGGAAGAGAGCGGTCTTCCTTGAGACGACGGGAAACCAGATTCCGCTCTTTCAGATGGAATATTTCGCTTCGGCGACGGGCGGGTTGATTTTTGCCGGAAGCCACTCTCTGAGAATTTCTCCATCGGGCGACTACGCAGTTCTGGACGTCGTGCGAGGCGGGGTTGTAGATCCTGGCCCTTCGGGAACGCCCGAAGAATCAAGCAGACAATACTGTCCAGTGCTCAATACTGCATCAGGATGCCTTGTTAGCATGCAAACGGGCGAGCTTTGCGGTGGAGATTGGTCCGGAAACGCTGATAAGTGGCTCGTCACTGGGTATGGATACGATGCCACAGAGGCGATGGTTGGATACGGATTCTCTAAAGCAAGCGACATGTGGGGTCAATTTTCAAAGTCCACTACATTGAATGGCACTGCGAGGATTAAGCAATATCTCGTCGATAATTTGGGCGTGGTCAACATGATGGCATGCGAGCCGCCAACTGCAAGCAACCGGAATTCCTACACCTTAATCGCTCGCCAGCTGATAAAGGAAGGCGATCGTGCCGATGCTGCATACATTCTGAAAAGGCTTGGAGTTGCAGCCAATTGACTCAGGGGGCGTTTTGAAAAACCTAGCCCACGAAGGCGACCACACAACCCATGGCGGAACGATCCTCAGCGGTTCAGACCGCATCAACATCAACGGCCGCCGGGCGGCGCGGATTGGCGACATCGTTTCGTGCCCAATCCACGGCGACAACGAAATCATCGAAGGCAGCGCCGGCATGACAGACGCCGGTGTTCCGGTTTCGCGGGACGGCGATCGGACCCAATGCGGCAGTTTTCTCATTGCTACATCAGATGGCGCGACGGTCCGATAAATGCCAATTGACTTTGCACGGGTACCACCGCAGGTCGCAATACCAGAACCGCCCCGACCATCGAAACTTCTGTGGGCAGTGCTGTTCGCTGTGGTCATCTGCCTGGGCGCCGCGCTGGCGATTTTTCTTTGGCCGGCAGGAAGGCCGACGACCACCGCCTGGTTCTGGTTCTGCGTGTTCGGCTATCCGATTCTCGCGTATGCGTTTTTGCTGTGTTGCCATCTCGGATATTCGTACGCACGACGCAGCGCAGCCATTGCAAACAATCGGGTCAGCGAGGCAGCGGAACTGAAATGCCATACGCAGGCCAGCGCGCCTCTCGCGGTGCTCGGCCACGCATGGTGCTTTTCCTGCGACGATCAGGAGAACGCCATTGAGGGACTGGTCGACGGCACTGTGACGATAGGCGCCCGATCCAGTCGCGCAGTACCGGGGCTCGATATCAAAGCACGATGGCTGGAAATTCCTGGAAAGCCGTTCTACGCCGGAAACGAACTGACGGAACACGCGCGTCATCGGGTGGTGTCCGACTGGCTGCTGAACAAGTTAGTTAGCCAAATTAGTACCGAACTTATTGCGCTACCAGGTGGCACCGCCGTTCAGGTCGATCTGCGCGTGCAATCGGCATTGGATCTGGAGGACGTGCGCGCCCGCTTGCAGGAATTGCTTTCAGCCAGGGCGCCGGCTCTGCAGGTGAGAGTCAAGGCAAGTGGCGAGCACCTATCGCTCCTACAGACGGACGTGTGGCATGACGACATGAGGCCAGGCACGGCGCATTTGCTGCTCGCGATCCAGTTGCGTAAAGCGGTCAGTGAACGATTGCAGGACGGCGTCGCCGAGACCGGCGTTGCGCTGCTGCTGGGCCATCCGGGCATCGTCCGAAACATGCCTGCCAATGGGACGTCGCTATGTTTGCATCGCCCGGCTATCGGAGCGTCAGACGCAGTGAGCACGGCACTCGAACTCGCCGCGCGTTGGGGGCGGGCCGATTCGACTTACATCCGGACGATATGGAGTCACGGCCTCGCCAATGAACTCGTGCGTTCGCTCAAATCATCCCCGCAGTTCAGCAACCAAACTCGATGGATTGATCTTGGCGCAACGGTTGGAACGTGTGATGGCGCGGGTGCTTGGCTCGCAACGGTCTTGGCCGCGGAACATGCATCGCTCACTGGCGATCCGCAATTCGTCATCACCCAGGAGGGCAGCGACATGATTGCCCTCGTGTGCAGAAAGCAAATATGAACGAACAGAAGTCGCCGCTCGTACCGATCTTCGTCGGCATCGCAATTGGCATCGTTTTCGTTGCATTGGGCATTGCCGTCTGGGTCGAGGGGCCCGGTCGCGGATGGTCGCGCGATACACGGATCATCATCGAGTTGAGTTTGTTATCGGGCTTGCTTGTATCAGTCATCCTTGTGAAGTACTTCGAGGCTGTCCTGTTGTGGATAGCGTCTATGCGTGCAGCGAGGTGGCTCGCACAGTACGATTGGAAACGGCAAGCTCACGGTCGCGGTGGACAAGCCGATCCGTCTCAAGAAGGGATGGGGCGATCCGATGCGTTGCGCAATGCGCTTCGCGAGCGTCACGGGTGGCGCTGGCGATACCGTGACCGGTGGGTGGTGGTCGCTGGGGATGAGCCGAGCGTCAAGCGCCTTGCACCCGGCCTCGCGAATAGCGGCTACATCATCTCCGGCGGCACCGTCCTGCTTTACGCGAAGCAGACCGGCGACCAGTTGGATACCGCGTGGCTCGACCAGATCCGCCGTCTGCGCCAGCGTCGCCCAATCGACGCTATCGTTGGCGTCGTGCGGGCACAAACCGCCGGCAATTTCCCATTCGACACGGAACGCATGACCCGGCGTCTGGTCCGCCACGCCCGCGCGCTGCGCTGGGCGGCGCCTACCTATCTATTGAACGCGACAGATTTTGCCAGCGACACCACTGGCCCGGACGAATCGATTGGATGTGCATGGTCAAACGCGTGGACTCGTCTGGAAGAGATCAATGCCTCATTGCGGACGCTTTCGACCGAATTGGCCGATGCCGGCGTCGTCCGTCTCACGAAGGGTCTGTCAGACCGGTATGCGGGCGAACTGTCCGGACACATCTCGCGATACGAATGCTCGTTGTCCGAGTTGGCCGTGCAGATCGGCCAGTCGCGTATCTGGCGGAGTGCCGTGCATGGCGTGCTCTTCGCGCCCCTGTTCAAGGAGCGCACAGCAACAACTCCTGAAGCTACCGCTGCCGCTGCATCGGCCCATGTTGAGGAACATGACTTACCCCGTGCCGTCTGGCAGACGATCGCCGAGCATAGCCGCCGCATCCATGGTCGCCGCGTCGGTTTCTCGTTCTCGACAGCTGCCGCGTGGATGACGACCGCGCTGGTCGGGCTCTGGATCACGGGCATCATGCTTTCGGGCTTCACCAATCGGTCGACAATCGCGCAGGCCGCCAACGCGGCTTCGAGACTCTCGACCGCACAAGATCCCGCGCAATCCGCCCTAGCCCTCGACGCCCTGCAAAAGCAACTCGACACCCTCGAAGTGCACCAGCACGACAGCGCCCCTTGGTACAGCCGCTTCGGCCTGAACCGCGACGCCGAACTTTTCGCCGTCCTGTGGCCGAGCTACGAAAGCGGTGCCGCTCGAATCGTCGTCGCCCCAATTCGCACGATGCTGGAGGGACGGCTGCGGCAACTCGCATCGCTGTCGGATGCGGAAATCGCGAGCGGCGGCGATGCAGAGATTAAGTCAGCGTACGACGCGCTCAAGACATACCTGATGCTCGCCAAGCCCGAGCACGCGGACGCAAAGTTTCTGACTCCGCAACTCATCGCGGCCGCAGCGCCAGCGCGACCGATCAATGCATCCCTGAGCGAAGGCGCATGGCAGGATCTGCGCCAGCGACTGATCACGTTCTACGCAAACCATCTCGCACGACGCAAGGCAGCCAACGGCCTGTCGCTCGCGATCACCGCCGACACGGGGCTCGTCGCCGGGGCACGCCAGACGGTGATTGGTGTGAGAGGCATCCGGAACTCGACCGATTCGACCTATCAGCAGATTCTTGACGACGCAAAGCCCAAGTATCCACCGGTCTCGCTCGCGACACTGCTGGCACACTCCAGCAGCCGTGGCCTCTTCAACACGACGGCCACGGTGCCTGGCATCTTCACGCGGGCCGCCTGGGAGGAACGCATCTCAAAGGCAATCGACGAAGCGGGCGAACAGCACGGCATCGTAGGCGACTGGGTGCTTTCCGACACCCGAGCTGACGCAACGCCGGCTTCATCGCTAAAAGCCGAACTGCAGCAGCGCTACTTCGACGACTACGGGCGCGCATGGGAGCAGTTCCTCAACAGTGTCCGCTGGCAACCCGCCACGACGCTTTCGGGCACCGTCGACCAGTTGACGCTGTTGGCCGATCCTCAGCGCTCGCCGCTCGCGGCCTTGATGAATGTGGTCGTGTATCAGGCAGGAGCGGGTGCGACCACGCAGTCGCTGTCGGACACGCTGATCAACAAGGCACAGCAATTGGTCGGCGCCGCCGAAGCCGCCGGCAGGGCGAAAGACCCATCAAAATCGGGCCAGCCGCAAAACACCGCGCCGCTTGCGTCCGCATTCGGTCCGCTCCTGCGCCTGGCCGGCAGTGATCTGGTTGCTCCGGTGAACACCAACGGCAACGCTATCGCCGCAGCACAAGCGGCCGCCACCAGCGAGCTCAGCGTGCCACGCTACATGGAACGCGTCACAGCGATGCGACTGAAACTGCAGCAGATCATGATGGGCAATGATCCGGATGCGCTGTCGCGTGCGGCCGCACAGGCCGTGCTGCAGGGCAAGACCTCGGATATCGCCGACAGCCGCGACTACGCGAGTCGAGTGGCCGCAAGCCTTGGCCAGCAATGGGCGGGCTTCGGTGATCTGTTCCAGCAGCCGCTCGACCAGACGTGGCAGGTCGTGCTGCAGCCGGCGGCGTCGAGCCTGAACGACACGTGGCGCACCGGCATTCTCGCCGACTGGAACCGGAACTTCGGCGGTCGCTACCCATTCGCCGACTCCGACAACGACGCATCGCTGCCGGAAATGGGCCGCTTCATGCGCCCCGACAGCGGCGTGATTAGCGAGTTCGTAACGACGCAGTTGGCGGGCGTCGTCGAGCGGCACGGGGACCGTTGGGTGCCCGCGCACGGATCGGGACATAACTCGCTGACGGTCGACCCGGCCTTCCTCACCGCGTTGAACACACTCATGCGCGTTTCGACCTCGCTCTTTCCGTCCGGCGATGCGCGCGTGCGCTTCGAACTGCGTGCGGTGCCGACGCCGGGCGTCACCGATATGACGTTCGTGCTGGCAGGCCGGGAACTGCACTACTTCAACCAGAAGGAAGAGTGGACGCCGTTCATCTGGCCGGGCGATGCGCTGGAGAACATTTCGCGGATCGAATGGCAGACGCAGGAGGGTGGACTGCGATCGGCGCTCGATAAGCCGGGCCGCTTCGGACTGATCCGGCTGCTCGAACGCGCGACGGTCACCCCGCAGGATAACGCGCGCTACCTGCTTGCCTGGACACCGGACCAGAGTCAGGGCATTCCGCTGAAAGTGCAATTGCGCAGCGAAGCGGGCGCGGGGCCGCTCGACATGCTCGCCCTGCGGCATTTCTCCTTGCCGCAGCGGATTTTCGTGACGGGTTTGTCGCAAGGCGCACGTAGCCAAGCCCTCAACGGGCCGCCGCCGCTGCCCGCCGCGATGCTGGAATCCGCAAGGCTTGCGGAGGTGCCGCTTCCTCTTGGCCTGCCCGGCGGCGCCAGCCAGGGCGGCCATGTAGACAACGTCTTCACGGATGCAGGCGCCCGTCAAACTCCAGTGGCCAGTGGTCCAGCGCAGACCCGGCTGCTCACGCCCAAAGTCACGGAAAGGCGGGCGAAGCCTGCGGTCAGCGAGGCGGCGGCGACATCGTCGGCGTCGACGGAATCCAGCGAGGGAAGACCGCTGTCTGATTCGAAACCGCCTCGGGTCGGCCGGCTTAAAGCGGGGGCGAGCAATGCGAGTCGCCTGCTGGCCAATGCGTTTGTATATTGAGGTCCACCGGTGCTGACTCATTTCGTCAAGAATCTGCTGGGTACGAGCCCAGCTCCTTCGTTGCCACCAGCCCGAGCCGATGTCTGGTCGTCGTGGCTCACGCCGTTTCCCGGCGAACTGCCCTGCGGCCGCGATCCCGGCTACGAGGATGCGTTCTTTGAACTGAAGGACGAAGCCGCGAAGCTCACAGGCATCGATGACGCCCTGATCGTGCGTTCGTGCGAACAGTTGATCAGGGAAACGGGCAAGGACCTGCGCGTGGCCGGCTACTACACGTTCGCGCGATTGCGGCAGGACGGGCCGGCCGGTTTTGCGGACGGCCTGGAATTGATCGCGGCGCTGGTCGACCGCTTTGGCGTCGCGTTGCTGCCGGCACGTGCCGAAACGAAGAAGGGCGCGCTTGAAATTCTCGCGACCACGCGGATGGTCGATCTGCTCGAAAACCGGGGCGAATTCGCGCCGATGGACCTCGAGCGCGCGATCGCGGCGCTCGATCTGCTCGTCACGCATACCGGCGAGTGGCCTGAAGCAGCGCGCCCGAACTTGCAACCGCTCGTCGCGCGCTTCGCAAGACGCAACGGCGAGTCGCCGCGCAGTGCCGAACATGAGGCGGACTCATCCCAGCAACAAGCGCAAGGTGCCACGGGCAAAACCGCCGGCACCGTATCGTCGACACGCGATCTACTGGATCAGGCACGCACGATGGCGACATGGCTGCGCGATCAGGAAAACGGCTACCTGCCGTCAGTGCGGCTGGTGCGCAGCGTGCGCTGGGACACACTGCACGAGGTGCCGCCCGCCGACGCGCAGTTCCGCACGCGCCTCGTTCCACCGCGCACGGAACTGCGTCAGCAGATGAGGCGGCTCGTGCTGCAGAAACACTGGCACGAACTGCTTGAACGCGTCGAAGGGGCGTTCATGGAAGGCGTGAATCATCTGTGGTTCGACTTGCAATACTTCCAGCACATCGCGCTCGATCATGTCGGCGCGCCGTACAACACCTGGCGCGAACTGCTGCGGGCCGACTTCGCACTCTTCCTCGAACGCCTGCCCGGTATAGAGCGTCTCGCGTTCAACGACGGCACGGCGTTCGCGGATGACACCACGCTCGAATGGATCGCGCGACACGCAGTCGTACGCGACCTCGAAGCGGGCGAGACCGTCGCACCGTTGCCGGTCTCGGCCGATAGTGACGATCGCCCGACCGGCGACTGGCCCGAGATCGAGGCACAGGCGAGGGATCTTGCCGCAAGTCAAAGTCTCGAGGTGGCGTTTGCGTGGCTGGAATCGCTGCCCGGTGTCAGGACCGAGCGCCAGCGCTACCTGCAACGTTTCGTCATGGCGCGCCTCGCCGATCATGCAGGCCGCACCGATGCCGCCTTGCCGCTGCTCGCCGAACTCGACGCCGCGACACAAAACATACCGCTCGTGCGCTGGGAGCCCGCGCTCGCCTTTGAGGTGAAGCACCATCTGATCAGGGCGCTCAAAGCCATGAGCAGCCGTAAGGACGCCGACAGGCCGACGCTCGCACGACGTATCGACCAACTTCATGGCGAGCTGACCGTGCTGGACCCCGCGCGAACCCTCGCGCTATAACAACAACGATTCTCCATGGACCAAGACGATTCGATCCTGCGCTATTACGAAGCGGAAATGCGCTACCTGCATGAGTCCGGCAAGGAATTCGCGCGGGCGCATCCCGACCGCGCACGCATGCTCAATCTCGATCGCGTTGGCGATCGCGATCCTTCCGTCGAACGCCTGTACGAAGGCTTCGCATTCCTGACGGGGCGTCTGCAGCAGAAGCTCGACGACGAACTGCCGGAGCTGACCGAGGGGCTGGTGAGTCTCCTGTGGCCGCACTATCTGCGTATGATTCCATCGCTGTCGATCGTGGAACTGTTTCCGCTCGCCGAAAAGCTGCAGAAGACCGAAACGGTGCCCGCCGGGGTGCCGGTGCGCTCCGCGCCGATAGCGACGCCACCGACTCCTGGCGTGGCAGGCACGATACCGAAGACCGTGCAATGCATCTATCGCACGACCCAGGCGGTGACGCTCCAGCCTCTACGTCTGACGGACGCGGGACCGGACGTGCGCCACGACGGCCGCTCGGTGATCCGGCTGCGTTTCGGGATCGACCACTCGGCGCGGCGTGAAGCCACCGATCTGTCGAGACTGCGCCTATACCTGAACGCGGATCTGCCGACGGCCTTCGCGATGCACCTCGCGCTCACGCGTCAGGTCGAATCGATTTCCTGGCGCATTCACGAGACGCACCAAGACCGCGCGGCCGGCGAGGCACGGCTGCTTGAGGGCGTGAGCATCGAACCCGCGGGCTTTTCCACTGAAGAACGCTTGTGGCCAAAAGCTGAGGCCGCGTTTTCCGGCTATCAACTCCTACTCGAATATTTCACTTTTCGTGAGAAGTTTTTGTTCGTTGATCTGTGTGGTCTGGATGTCGCCAAACTGCCGGCAAACGCGTCCAGCTTCGAACTGGAGATCGTGCTCAAACGCGCTTACCCGTCCGATCAGCGCTTCACCGCGGAGAACGTGCGGCTCTTCTGTACGCCGGTCATCAACCTGTTTCCGCTCGACGCCGAGCCGATCGACGTGAATCACCACGAGACGGAATACCGGGTCGTCGCCGCCGGCCACCAGGGGGCCCATGTCGAAACCTACTCGGTTGACGCGATCGAGTCGTTCGATCATGCCAACGCCGAGCGTTACGAGTATGTGCCGTTCGCGACGTTCCGGCACCGTGGCGGGATGTTGCGCCATGAGGCACCGGAGCGATACTTCCATACGCGCGTCAGGCAGGGCGTGACAGGCCTGCATGACACGTGGGTCATCCTCGGCGGCCACGCGTGGGAGTCGATGGCGGATCTGCCAGCAGAAAACCTGTCGCTACGCGTGACGGGCACGAACGGCATGCTGCCGAGAAAGGGCCTGCGCGAAGCGAGCATCAACCAACTGGGCGAGAGCACGCCGAACGTGGCGGCCGTGCGTAATCTGGCGGCGCCGACGCTGCCGCTCTATCCGCCTACAGGCGACCGCTTCCAGTGGCGGGTGCTGTCGCATCTCGCGCCGAACTTCCTGTCGATGATGGACGCGGAAGTGCTGCGCGGTGCACTGGCGCTCTATGACTGGACCAATGATGAACTGAACCGCCGCCGCCTCGCGGGCATCCTGCACGTCTCGGAGGAACTACTGGAGGAGGTCTCGGGTGGTTCGGTCGAGCGGGGCGCGTTGATCGAGGTCACGCTCGACAGTCACGCATTCGCGGGCGAAGGCGACGTAATGCTGTTCGGCGAACTGCTGCACCGCTTCTTCGCGCTGTACGCGGAAATCAACCTGTTCACAAAGCTTGCGATTGTGAGCCTGCCGTCGCAGCAACGCACCGAATGGCCCCGCAGCAAAGCGCTGCGCTCCGCGCTATGAACGCGAGAGATTTGCCCAACCTGGAGCCGCTGGTCGCATCGCTGCTCGCACGCGCTCCGTTGATGAACTTCATGCAGTTATGTCAGCTGCTCGAAGGGCGCGTGCCGGAGCAACCCGGCTTCGGCACGCGTGACACACCGGAGCACGAGCCCGTGAGATTTCGCCCGCGAGCTCGCGTCGGATTTCCAGCCGGCGAAATCGCCTCAGTCGAGTTAGGCGAGGAGGGTGTCACATACGGACCCAACGCTCCGCCGACCGTGCGCACGACGTTCATGGGCCTATACGGCGTGGATGCCGCGATGCCCTCGCACATGATCGACGACATCGTGCTGCGAACCGAAGGACACGACGCGCTCGAAGCGTTTCTCGATCAGTTCAATCATCGGATCGTCACGCTGCTGTACCGAGCGTGGAAAAAGTACCGCTATCCGATTGGCTTCCGTCCAGGCGGCACCGATGCGCATTCGCGCAAGTTGCTGTCCCTGGCGGGTTTCGGCTGGGGGGAGAAGCCCGCGCGCGCCGGGCTGCCCGACTCGCGCGTGCTGGCGCTTCTGGGGCTGCTGATCCAGCGCACACGTACCGCTGAAGGTCTTGCCGGGGTCATCGCACTCGCCGTGCCCGGCGTCGATGTTCGCGTCGACGAGTTCTTCCCGACACTTAAGGGCGCCGGCAAGCCCCGACCGCTCACGTCTGCGGGCAGTGCTGACGGCGCACAAAGCGAGGGCCGGCGCCGGGGCCTCGGTGGTGGCTACGTGTTGGGCAGGCGTCTCACGTACAGAAGCCGGGCCGCCCGCGTGACATTGCGGCCAGCGAGCGCGGAACAGGCCCACGACCTGTTGCCCGGAGCGTGGCTGCATCGCGAGTTGATGGCCTTTATCCGTCTGTACGCGGGGACGAAGGCCGACGTGTTCCTGCGCATGGAAGTATCGTCGCGAATCGCACCCGCACCGAAAATCGGCGCAGCGGCGGAAGGCCCGGCGCCACGCCTTGCATGGACGACCATTCTGCCGTCAGACGATGAACGTTTGATCACTATTCCGCTCGGTTGCTACGAAGCGTTTCCGGCGCCGGGAGCGAATCCGTTCCTCGCGTCGCGTGCCTGATTCTGGAGTACCTCTATGCCTATCCGCTTGGCCACGATAACCATGACCCTCCTTGCCGCCAGTCTGCTGCTGAGCGCATGCGGCGCATGGCAGACCGTGTCGGACTCGACTTCGAGCGCGTATCACGCGGTCTTCTATAAACAGGTCAAGGTGCTGAACGTCGATCTGACCGCGCGCGCTTCAGTCAACCCCGATGAAGCGATGCACTCGACTTCAGTGGCTGTGCGCGTATATCAACTCAAGGATCACAAGCTCTTCGACAAGGCCTCGTATGACGATCTGCTGAAAAATGACAAGACCATGCTTGCGCAGGATCTGCAGGCCAGCATTGCGACGGTGGTCAACCCCGGCGCATCCGCCAGTGTGTCTCAGCCGATGCGGCCGGAGACGGAATACGTAGGTATCGCCGCTTTCTATCGCGCTCCCGATTCGAATGGGACTTGGCGTCGTGTGATTCCGAAGAAGAAGCTGTCAGCGGATGCGCCGCTGAAGCTGGAACTGGTCGATCGGGAACTGGTCGCGTCCGACGACGTTGCAAAAGAAAGGCCCACCCAGTGATGCCGTTGGCATTTGCACGCCATACACCAACGAGGAAAAATGTTTACGAAATCGATGGGGCTGCCGTCCCAAGCCTATGAGGTCAAACTCGCGCCGCGCCTGACGCCGTTCTCGGTGCTGTCGAGGACAGCTTCTGTCGTAGGACTGATTCTGTTTGCTCCAAAAGTGGTGGCAGCCGACGCTACCCTTTGCCAGTCTCACGAGGAGGTGTATTTCAGTTGCCCTACTCGCGGGAAGATGCTCTCAGTCTGCGCGTCAGGAAACATCTCGCCGGATAATGGATATGTTCAATATCGCTTTGGCCGAGTTGACCACATCGAACTCGCATATCCAGAAAAACCATATCCACCTCGCAAACTGTTCTCGATCAGCGATATATCGGGTGGGAACTTAAGTTTTACACACTTTAAATTTAGCTCTGGAAGCTATCACTATGTGTTGTATCAAGGCGATCCAAGGGGGATTTATATAAAGCGCAATGGAAAGGTGGTTTCAAACCGAATCTGCGATCCTGGAACTTATCAGCCGATCAGCCCTCGAGCATTTAGAGGAGTCAAAACTGTGCCGGCCATTGACGATATCGATAACTAGCCGAGCCTCGTGCGCTGGAACTTCCGCCTGAAGTCGAACGTCTGGCCAAAGGCAAGGCCCGCAAGCCGTACGCATTCGGCGTGAAGGTGCCGATCACAACGACTCGCGAGGAACGACTGTGGTTGGCCACAACCTCCGGATGATCCTGACGAAGTTGCGGCTTTTGCACTTCTTCATTCTCACTGCTTTGCTTGAGCGCTGCATTGCCGCCGACGTGACAGCGTGACGTCGGCCGCTTGGGAATTGAATTGTTCAGCGTCAACTACATAGCCACGGCCGGGCTCAGCACCGCTTGTGCCGAACCATGCGTCTCACTGACGATACTGCCGTTCTCCAGCTTCAACACCCGATCCGCGAGATGGAAGTACCGGTCGTCATGGCTGATCACCAGCACGGTCTTGCCGCGCGAGCGCAGTTCCGGCAGCAATTGCTCGTAGAACACCGCTTTGAACTGAGGATCCTGATCCGCGGCCCATTCATCGAACAGATAGAAAGGCCGGTCTTCCAGATACGCGACCACCAACGCGAGCCGCTTGCGCTGCCCGGTGGAAAGCGCTCGCGTAGAGAACGCACCATTCACGACCTGCACCTTGTGATCGAGCGCGAGCTTCGCGACCAACGCGTTGGCGCGCGCATCCGCCTGCGCGCGCGAGGCGTCATTCGGATCGACAATACCAAGCAGCGCGTCGAACAGATGGAAATCGTTGAACACAGCCGTGAAGCGCTGACGGTACGCGGCGCGCTCGGCGAAGCCGACCGGCTTGCCGTCCAGTTCGATCGTGCCGTCTTCGGGTTCGTAGAGACCAGTCAGCACTTTCGCGAGCGTCGTCTTGCCGCTGCCGTTGCCACCGACAATAAACACCAGCTCGCCCGGCCTGAAAGTCAGATTGACCGGCCCGACGCGGAACATCCGCTCGTCACGCTCATGAAAGTACGAGTGCGTGACGTTGCTAAGCGTAAGCGTCCGATACGGCGCGTGCGAAGCGTTTTCATCGGGCGGCGGCGAAGTGCGCAACGCGCCGAATTCGCCCATCACCTTCTCGATGCGATCGAGCGAGACGCGCGCCGCATTTAGCGTCGGCACATTGTTGAGCAGGCCGTCCAGCGGCAGCAGCATGAACAGGAACACCACCACGTAGCCCGATGCCGACGTCGCATCGGCGTGCACGCCGAGTGCCGGCCAGAACGCGGCGACGCCCAGAAACACGTAAAACAGAAACACGATCCAGCCGACCCCGACCGCATAGGCGCTGAACGCCTTACGCCGATGGTCACGCACTTCGTCAATAGCCGAGCCCAGTTGGCCGTCCACGAACTGACGCGATCGCGCCTGATGCAGCTTCAGTTCCTTTGCGCCGGTGAAGAGCGCGCCGAGATAGCCGAACAGTTTGTCCTGCGAGCGGCCCGCGGCTTCGAGTGAGGCGATCGCGCGCTTGTCGCCAGCGTGGTAGCCGAGCGAGCCGACCAGGATCGCTGCCACCGCGAGCACGCAGACCGGCCACGACAGCCACGCCAGATAACCGAGGCAGCCGAACACGATTGAGCCATGCATCACCAGATTGGGCAGCGCGAAGAACAGCATCGACACGTTGGTGGCGTCGTCGGTCAGCACGGACTGCACGGGCGCCGCGCCGATCCGTTCGACATCGCGCAACTCGGCTTCGGCGACGCGCCGCGCGACGTGTTCGCGCAACTGCGCCATCGTGTCCTGCGAGAGGCGCGCGAACAGCACGCCGGTGATCACGCGCGTGACGAGTGCGACGACCGCGCACAACGCGAAACGCATCGCGAGCGACATATCGGCGGCGCCCGTTTGCGACAGCGCACGGCTCAAGGTCGCCACGAGCAGCACGCTCGCGATGCCGTTCAGCACGCAGGCAGTCAGCGCGATCGCGAAAGAGCCGCGAGAACGCTTGAGCAGCGCCACGATCAGGCGCATGGCGGGTTTGCCCGCGGGGTTGGAGGGAGGTGAAGCAGACGAGGGTGGCGCGTCGTAGCGCTCGTTGGCAGCGGTCATCGGCAATGTGTCGCAGTGGGTCGCAAATGGATCGGCGAATGGCGGCGCATGCGTGCATGCGGCCATTCAGCGGGGCGCAAAGACACGCCCCTCGCTTGATAGACGAATGGGCGAAGCAAACATTTACCGTGCGCGTTCATCTGCCACATCAAAAAGATGCAGTCCAAATAAAAACAACCCACGCGGTAAAGATTTGCGATCGCGGATCGTCACACCAATGAAGCGGCCCATTGCGGCCTGCGACTTGGCCAAGGCGGCCAGTTCTAACGGATTTCATGCCCATGACGAGCTTCCCGATTGCGTTGCACCACCAGATCCGCGCCATGGCGCGCATCGATCCCGATGCGCCCGCGCTGGCGTCCTTCACGCCGCACACCGTGCGGCTGACGCGCGGTGAACTGGATAGCCGCGCGGCGCGGCTTGCGGCGCGACTGCGCGCGGCGGGTGTGACGACTGAAGTGCGCGTGGGGGTTTGCGTCGCGCGGTCCTGCGATCTGTTCGTCGCCTTGCTCGCTGTATTGAAGGCGGGCGGCGTGTTTGTCGCGCTCGATCCACGTCATCCGGCGGCGCGCCTCGATTGGGTCGCACGGGATGCGGGGCTCATGCACGGCATCGTCGACGGTTCCGCCGATGCGGCAATGCGCGCGCGTTTCGCGCAATGCTTCGACGTCGCAAGCGCTGCTGCGACAGAGGTGACGGCGCCTCCTTTCGACGGCGATGGAGAAGACACGCCGGTGCATCCACGCGCGGCAGCCTACCTGATCTACACGTCGGGTTCGACCGGCACGCCGAAAGCCGTGGCCGTCGAACACGGACCGCTTGCCGCGCACGGTGAAGCGCTCGCCGACTCGTTGCCGATCGGTGCCAGTGACCGCGTGCTGCATTTCGCCTCGGTCAATTTCGACGTCTCCATCGAGGCATGGCTAGTACCGCTTGCCGTCGGCGCTAGCGTGGTGATCAGCGATCCGCCGCCGTTCGCGCCGGAAACCACGCATGCGTTCATGCTGCGTGAAGGCGTCACCAATACGACGCTGCCGCCCGCTTATGTGCGCGAGTTCGCGAACGTTTGCGAGCGCCTCGGCGTGCCACCTTCGCTGCGCACGTTGCTGTTCGGCGGCGAGGCGATGTCGCAAGACAGTTTCGACGAGATTCGCCGCGTGTTCCCGTCGGTGCGTCTCGTCAATGGCTATGGGCCGACCGAGGCGGTGATCTCGCCGATGCTGTGGCCCGTCGATCCGGGTATGACGCCGGCGCTCGAGGAAGGAAATGGTTTTGCCTCGCTGCCGATCGGCTGGCCGATCGGGCGACGCGTGGCGCGCATCGACGGCGCGGCACAACAGGGCGAAAGCGGTGAACTGCTGCTCGGCGGTGTGTGTCTCGCGCGTGGCTATCACGGTCGCGCGGCGCTGACGGCCGAACGTTTTCTGCCGGATCCGACCGGCGAGCCGGGCGAACGGATTTACCGCACTGGCGACCTCGCGCGTGAGCGCGCGGACGGCTCGTTCGACTATCTCGGCCGCATCGACGATCAGGTTCAGGTGCGCGGCGTGCGCGTCGAACCCGGCGAGATCGCGGCTTGTCTGCTGACGCATCCAGCGGTGGCTGACGCAGGCGTGCTGGCCGAATCTGCTCATGGCCGAACGCAGCTGATCGCGTGCGTCGTGCTGCAAGACACCCTCGACGATGCCGCGCTGCAAGCGCATCTGGCCGCGCATTTGCCGCAGGCCTGGATGCCGCATCGTCTGGTGCGCTTCGAGCGTCTGCCGTATACGTTGAACGGCAAGCTCGATCGCGCCGCATTGCGCGACTTCATTGCAACGGCGCCGGCTGTCGTCGATGCGAATCACGTCGCGCCTCGAACCGCCACCGAAACGCGCCTCGCCGCGTTTTGGCAAACCCTGTTGAACGACCCGGCGCCGATCGGCTGCGGCGACCGCTTCTTCGCACGCGGCGGTGATTCGCTTGCGGCGATGCAATTGCAGGCGGCGATCCGTATCGAATGGCGTGTGAATCTGCGGCTCGACACATTGTTCGACGATCAACCGATCGAAACGCTGGCGCGTCTGATCGACAACACTGAGATTGAAGCGTTGGTGGGTTCGCATGCCATTACGGTGGTGCAGACCACCGACGCACCGTTCGTCGACCGCGCTGCGTCGTTCGCGCAACAGCGGTTCTGGGTGCTCGCGCAAACGCAGGACGCTGGCGCGGCCTATCACGTTGCCGTGCAATGGGAGGTGCAGGGCGCGCTCGACATCGGCACACTGCAACGCGCGCTCGATTGTTTGATCGCGCGTCATCAGGCGTGGCGAACCACGCTGGTCGAGTCCGACGACGGTATCGTCGTGCAGCATATTCACGCGCGCTTGCCGGTGGCGATCGCCCAAATCGACTTGCGCGGCGATGGCGAGGCCGAACGCATGTCGCGACTGGCAGCGTTCACAGAGCAACATGTCGGCGCGGCCTTCGATCTGTCGAAAGGTCCGCTGGTGCGTGCCGCCCTTGTTACGCTCACTGACAACACGCAGCGCTTCCTGTTGACCACGCATCATTCGATCTGCGACGGTTGGAGTTCTCGCTGCGCCTTCGACGAACTGCGGGCCGCCTATTCCGCTTTCGCGACGGGAAGCGAGCCGCAATTGCCGGCGTTGACGGTCCAGTACGCCGACTATGCGCAATGGCAACGCGACTGGCTTGCTGCCGGCGAAGGCGAAAGGCAGCTTGCATACTGGCGCGACGCATTGCGCGACGCACCCGAAGCGCTAGCATTGCCGCTTGACCGGCCACGCTCGCCGGAACACGACTATCGCGGCGGCCGCCTCGCGCTGCGTTTGCCTGTGGCGCTCTCCGAAGCCGTGCGTGAAGTTGCGCGACGCACGCAGGCATCGCCGTTCACGGTGCTGCTCGCCGCCTTCGACGCCTGGCTTTACCGATTGACTGGCGCGACCGACGTCGTCGTGGCCGCGCCGATCGCGCATCGGCAGCGGGCGGAGACCGCGCCGCTGGTGGGTCTTTTCCTCAACACGCTTGCGCTGCGCGCGCGTGTCGCGCCGGACCAATCGTTCGCCGCGTTGCTCGACGGTGTACGCCGTTCCGCGTTCGATGCGTTCGGACATCAGGATGTGCCGTTCGACCAGGTGCTCGACGCCGTGAAGCCGCCGGTGCGGCGCGGCGACGCGTGGCTCAAGGTCAAGTTCGCGCAGCAGTTCGATCTGGAACTGTCGGCTGAATTGCCGGGCGCTTCGGTACGCATGTCGCCGGGTTTGGATCTCGCCGCCCGTTTCGACTACGCGCTCGATTTCACCGATGACCCGCGCGGCATCGCACTGGTGGTCGCTTATGCGCTCGACGGTATCGACGAAGCGACCGCTCAGGCGTGGCTGCACAGCTACGCCGCGCTCGTCGCCGATGCCGTGCGCGATCCGCAACGCAAGATTGCCGAACTGGATTGCGCGGATAGCGCGGAATATCGTGCCGCCCGACGTGGCCGCGAGTTAAAGCCTGCGGCTGACAACGTGCTCGCGCTGTTCGCGCGGCATGCGCGTGAAACGCCGCATCGGGTGGCGCTCGCGGATGCCGACACGCAACTCACTTACGCCGAACTCGACGCGGCGTCGGACCGTATCGCGCTTGCTTTGCGCCAACGCGGGGCGGACGTGGAGCAGTCGGTGGCCGTGTGTATCGAGCGTTCGGTGCGCTTTGCCGTCGCGCTGATCGGCGTGATGAAGTCCGGTGCGTATGTCGTGCCGCTCGATCCTGCCGCGCCGCGTGAGCGTCTGACTGCTTCGGTTGACGCGTGTGGCGCGCGGTGGATTCTGACAACGAGTAAAAACGTCACGACTGCAGGCGCAGCGACCGCGCTCGATTTCGATACGCTCACGCAGGCTTCATCGCCAGCGAGCGTGGGTGACGCAACCGCAACCGCAACCGCAACCGCAACCGCAACCGCAACCGCAACCGCAATGCGCGCGCCGCTATTGGCGAACCAAGCCGCCTACCTGATCTTCACCTCAGGGTCGACGGGCACGCCGAAAGGCGTCGTCATCTCGCATGGCGCATTGGCCGACTATGTCGAAGGCATGCTGGACGAACTCGCATTCGCCGACGACGCGTCCATGGCAATGGTCTCCACCGCCGCCGCCGACCTCGGCCATACGACGCTATTCGGCGCGCTGTGCTCGGGCCGAACCCTGCATCTATTGCCCGCGCAATGCGCATTCGATCCCGATCGCTTCGCGCATGAAATGCGTACGCGCAACGTCGGCATTCTCAAGATCGTGCCGAGCCACCTGCACGCGCTGCTCGACGCGCAGCATCCGGCTGACGTACTGCCCGCGCATGCGCTGGTGACAGGCGGCGAAACGCTGCCGTGGTCGCTGGTCGAGCGGATCGCGGCACTGAAGCCGGCCTGCCGCGTGATCAATCACTATGGCCCGACCGAAGCAACGGTAGGCGCATTGACGTGCGACACGTCTTCGCCAGCGCAAGCCGCATTGCACGCGCTGAGCGCGCACGCCGTGCCGCTCGGTCTGCCGTTGCCGAACGCCTATGCCTGCGTGCTCGACGGCCACGGCGCGAGCGTGCCGCCGGGTGCAATCGGCGAGTTGTATCTCGGCGGACCGGGTTTGGCGCGCGGTTATCTGAATCGCGCCGCCGCGACCGCTGAGCGCTTCGTACCGAATCCGTTCGCGCCGGGTGAGCGTCTCTATCGAACGGGCGATCGCGTGAGACTGCGCGCTGATCGTCGGCTGGATTTTCTGGGCCGGCTCGACGACCAGGTAAAGATTCGCGGCTACCGCGTCGAACCTGGCGAGGTTAGTGCGGGACTGCGCGCACTCGACGGCATCGCTCAGGCCGAAACGCTTGCCGTGGAGCATGAAGGGCGTTTGCGTCTGGCATCGTTCGTCGCCTTGAAGAGTGGTGCGCGTTTCGACGAAGCCGCGTTGCGCGCGGCGTTGAGCGCGCGCTTGCCGGACTACATGGTACCGGCCGTGTTGCAGCATGTCGCCGTGTTGCCTGTGACCGCCAACGGCAAGGTGGATCGCACGGCATTGCGGGCGCTGGCGGCTGCACCGGCGCCGTCAGCGGCCGCGGGCGATGCGCCGCAAGGCGCAACGGAAGAAGCCCTTGCGGCCGTCTGGAAGGACGTGCTCAAAGCCGAACGCGTGGGCCGCGACGACAACTTCTTCGAGCTCGGCGGCGATTCGATTCTGGTGTTGCAGGTGATTGCCCGTTCGCGCAAGCGCGGCGTGCGCTTCACGCCGAAGCAACTGTTCGATGCGCCCACGCTCGCGCAACTCGCGCGTGTCGCCACGACGGTGGATGTTGCTGCGCAGGCTGCATCGGGCGCATCGAAGGCGCAAGCCGCGCCATCCAAACTCGAGCAGGCCACCACACTCACGCCCGCACAACTGCGTTTCTTCGCACTGGATATTTCGCGGCGTGGTCACTGGAATCAATCCATCGAAATCGACACGCAAGCGCCGTTCGACTTCGACGCTTTCGCGCGCGCTTTCGAAACGCTGCTGACGCACCACGAAATTTTCCGCCAGCGTTTCGCACCGGTGGGTTCGCAAGGTGAATGGCGGCTGACTCTGGCCGAGCGCGCATTCGAAACACTGCCGCTCGCCGCAATTTCCGCACGCGACGAAGCCGACGCACTCGCCCAATTCGACGCATTGCAAAGCACCCTCGATCTGACACACGGCCCGCTCGTCTGCGCATTGGCCGCGCTGCTGCCCGACGGCACCACGAAGCTCTATCTGGCGATCCACCACATCATCGTCGACGGAGTGACGTGGCGTGTGCTGCTGGACGACCTCGACGCCGCCTATCGCGCCGCTTGCGAGCGTCGCAGCGTGCGCCTCGCGTCGACGGGAACGAGCGCGCAGGAATGGGCGGCACGGCTCGCGCGCGCCGCGCTCGACACCGCGAACTCGCCGTTTGCCGCCGAACTTCCATACTGGAGCGCGCTCGCCGCGCCCTACGACGACTTGCCGCTCGACCGTCCGCAAGCCAAGGCGACCAACGCCGAAGCGCAATCCGTGATCCAGACCATCGGCGCCGATCTGACGCGCGCCGCGTTGACGGAAGCGAATGCCGCTTACCGCACGCAGATGATCGAACTGCTGATCGCGGCGCTAGCGCAGTCGCTCGACATGCCCGTGTGTCGTATCGAACTCGAAGGCCATGGCCGCGAGGCTTTGTTCGACGACGTCGACGTCAGCCGCACGCCCGGCTGGCTGACGAGTCACTATCCGGTGCAATTCACTCTTGAAAATTCGCCGGCGGCCACGCTCGGCGCCATCAAGGACACGCTGCGCGCAGTGCCGAACAAAGGTCTCGGCTTTGGCGTGCTGCGCCACTACGGCGACACGGCGACGCGCGCCGCGCTCGCCGCCGTTCCGCGCCCGCATGTGACGTTCAACTATCTCGGCCAGTTCGACGCGCCGCGCGAAGCGGCGCTCGTGCCGCGTTTCGGCGGCGCGGGGCAAGAACGCGATCCGGCGGGTCCGATCGGCAACGCGTTGGCGATTCACGCCTATATCGACGGCGACGCCACGCGTACGCTCAAGGTCCATTGGGTCTACGGCGCGACGCAATTCGAGCGCGCTACCGTGGAAGCCATCGCGCGGCGCTTCGAAAGCGCGCTCGCGGAATTGACCGTCGCGTGCGCCGCGCGTCTCGCGCAACGCGGCGGTGGAGCAACGCCCGGCGACTATCCGCTCGCGCGCGCGGGTGGCTTGACGCAGGCCGCGCTGGAGCGCGTGCCGCTCGACTTGCGCACCATCGACGACATCTATCCGCTTTCGCCGATGCAGCACGGGATTCTGTTTCATTCGCTGTTCGCGCCCGAGCAACCCACCTACGTGAACCAACTGGTCGCGACGTTGATCGAGCCGGACGTGGAACGCCTGCGCGCGGCATTCGAAGCCGCCGTGCCGCGTCACGACATCTTGCGCACCGGCTTTACGCCGGATGAGGCGACACCAATGCAGATCGTGCATCGCCAGGCGCGCATGCCCGTCGAGATTCTCGATTGGCGCGAGCGCGGTGCAGGCGCGCATGATGCATTCGAAAGCTGGCTCGGCGCCGACCGTGCGCGCGGTTTCGATCTGACGTCGCCGCCGTTGATGCGCGTGGCGCTGGTCCGCATGACGGATGACGCATGGCGTCTCGTCTGGACGCGTCACCATTTGCTGCTCGACGGCTGGAGCACGGCGCGTTTCTTCGCTGACGTGCTGCGCGACTATATCGAGCCGCCGCGTCCGCAACCGTTCGCCGCGCCCGCGAAGACGCGCTATCGCGACTTTATCGCGTGGCTGGCCGCACGCGACGCCAAAAGCGAGCGCGGGTTCTGGTTGCAACGTCTCGCTTTGCTCGACGAACCGACGCTGGTTGCCGAACGTGAGTCCGCGAACGGCCGAGAGCCGCAGCATCTCACGCGGCGTGAATCGCTTGACGCGGCGACGATGGCACGTCTCACCGACAGCGCGCGCCGTCTGAAGGTCACGGTCAACACGATGGTGCAGGGCGCGTGGGCACTCGCGCTGCAACGGATGACGCATCACACTGCCGTCGCGTTCGGCGCGACCGTCGCCGGCCGTCCCGATGCGCTGCCGGACGTCGACACCGTGCTCGGTCTTTTCATCAACACGCTGCCGGTGATCACGGTGCCGTTGCCGCAACGCCGGGCATCGGCATGGCTGCACGATCTGCAGCGCGACAACGCCGCGGCTGCGGAGCACGCGCATACGCCACTCTATGAAATCCAGCCATGGGCCGGCCAAGGCGGTGGCGCGCTATTCGACACGCTGATCGTGTTCGAAAACTATCCCGTGGATGAAGCATGGCAAGGGCGCGACGAGCGCGCGCTCAAGCTGCGCGAGTTGCGCAATATCGAGGCGACCGATTTCGCGCTCACGCTGGTGATCGAGGCGGGCGCGACCCTCACGATCGATTACGGCTACGACGCCGCGCAACTCGATGAAGCGCGCGTCGCCGCATTGCATCGCGCGTTTGCCGCGTGCCTTGCGGGCTTGATCGCCGATCCGGACGCACCGCTCGGCACGATTTCGATTTCCACCGTCGACGAGCTGGCCGCGCTGGACCGCTTCAACTCGACCGCGCAAGCGTGGCCGCACACGCAACAGCAAGCGCTGCATCGCCAGTTCGAACAGAAGGCGCTGGCGTCGCCCCATGCGATCGCGCTCGAATTCGTCGACATGCGAGGGCGCACGCAGCAGATGAGCTACGGCGAGCTCGATGCGAACGCCGATCGCGTCGCCGCCTCGCTCATCGAAGCCGGCGTGCGCGCAGATACGGCAGTAGCGCTGTGCGTCGAGCGTTCGTTCGACATGGTGGTGGCGCTGATCGGCGTGCTCAAAGCGGGGGCGGCTTATCTGCCCATCGATCCGGACTATCCCGCGGACCGCATCGCGTATCTACTCAACGACGCGAAACCGGCCGTCGTGCTGACGCAGCCGCATCTGCTGGAACGCGTCGCGGCAGCGGTCGACAGCGCCCGCGTAACAGTCCTGAGCGTCGACGCACTACGCGGCGCCGACTTCACGCTCAGCGCTCCCGTGGCAGTCGCGCCCGATCAGCTGGCCTACCTGATCTACACGTCCGGTTCGACCGGCAAGCCGAAAGGCGCGGGCAATACACACCATGCGCTGGCGAACCGCATTGCGTGGATGCAGGACGCGTATCGACTCGACACCAACGACGTCGTGTTGCACAAGACACCGTTCGGCTTCGACGTATCGGTGTGGGAGTTCGTGTGGCCGCTCGCCGTCGGCGCGAAGCTCGCGATTGCGGCCCCCGGCGACCATCGCGATCCGGCGCGCCTCGTTGCAGCAATCGAATCACATCGCGTCACGACACTGCATTTCGTTCCGTCGATGCTCGCGGCCTTCGTCGCCCATCTGGAAGACTTCCACGCGGCGGCGCGCTGCGCAAGCATCGAGCGAATCATCGCCAGCGGCGAAGCGCTTGCGCCGGAACTGGTGGCGCGCGTCGGAAAACAATTGCCCCACGCGCGGCTCTACAACCTCTACGGCCCGACCGAAGCCTCCATCGACGTTTCGCACTGGACGTGCGGCGCGCGCGATGCCGATGCGACGTCCGTGCCGATCGGTCATCCAATCGCGAACTTGCAACTGCACGTGCTGGACGCGGCGTTGCAGCCGCTGCCGCAAGGCGCGATCGGCGAACTCTACCTGGGCGGCGTGGGACTGGCGCGCGGTTATCTTGGCCGCGCCGCGCTGACGGCGGAACGTTTCGTTCCCGATCCGTTCTCGCACGGCACGCGGCTCTATCGAACCGGCGACCTTGTACGCCGTCGCGCGGACGGCGCACTCGACTATCTCGGCCGCATGGATACGCAAGTGAAACTGCGTGGCCAGCGTATCGAGCCCGGCGAAATCGAAGCACTGTTGCGTGCGGCACCGGGCGTGCACGACGCCGTGGTCATCGTGCGTGACGAGCAATTGATCGGCTACGTGGCGTGCGGCGCGGACAACTCGCTCGACACGCAGACGCTGCTCGACGATTTGCGCGCGCAACTGCCGTCGTACATGGTGCCTTCGCATCTGATCGCGGTGGATGCGCTGCCGGTCACGCCGAACGGCAAATGCGACCGCCACGCATTGCCGGCTCCAGTGCGAGGCACCGCCTCAGAAAACGCCCTTGCGTTACCAGCCACCGACACCGAGCGCGAACTCGCCGAAATCTGGAAGCGGGTGCTGCGCATCGACACGGTCAACCGCGACGACGACTTCTTCGCGCTGGGCGGTCACTCGCTGCTCGCGACGCAAGCCAACGCGCAAGCGAATCTGCACTGGACGCTGATCCTGCCGCTACGCACCTTGTTCGACGAACGCACGTTGCAGCGCTGCGCCGCCGCGATCGATCGCGCACTTGCCGAACGCGACGCACACGGTGCAGGCGATACCGCGAGCGCGATCGATGCACTCCTCGACGAATTCGAACTGCAATAAGCCCAATACGCTGCCCAACACGTCGATTCGTCGGCCAGCCGACCCGTACTGAGACAACCCAGCATGACCACTGCCAAACCGGATCTGCTTTCCCTCGCGTCACGCTTCGCGCTGTTGCCTGATGCGCAACGCAAGGCCTTTCTCACGAAGCTCGACGCCGCCGGCATCGACTTTCGCGTGCTGCCGATTCCACCGCGCGCCGAGCGCACCGCGAGTGTGCCGGCTTCGTTCGCGCAAACGCGTCTGTGGCTGCATGCACGGATGATCGATGAACCGGCGGCGTATCACATCACCGAACGCCTGAGGCTCGACGGCGCGCTCGATGCCAATGCGCTGCGTCTTTCGTGCGATGCGCTGATCGCGCGCCACGAAGCGCTGCGCACGACCTTTACCGAAAGCGGCGACGGCGTGTTGCAGACGGTGCATGCGCCGTCGCGCTGCCCGTGGCACGCGAGCGACGTGAGCGCGTTGCCCGCGGATCAGCGCGAGGCGCGTGCCGCCGACATCGCACGGGCCGACGAAGCGAAGTCCTTCGATCTGTCGCTCGGGCCGCTGATGCGCGCGCACCTGATTCGTCTCGACGCGACCACGCACTGGCTCGCGCTGACGACGCATCACATCGTCTCGGACGGTTGGTCCGCGGACGTGATTCTGGCCGAACTGGCATCGTTTTATCGCGCGTATGCAAAGAGCGAAGCGGTGTCGCTCGCGCCGTTGCCGATCCAATACGCCGACTTCGCGCTATGGCAGCGCCGCTGGCTCGACGCGGGCGAACGGGAACGTCAGTTGGCCTTCTGGCGCGAGCGGCTGGATGCGAATCGCGACGTGCTGATGCTGCCGGGCGCGGCGCCGCGTCCGGCGCAGCGCAGCGCGCGTGGCGCACGGCATCGTTTCGTTCTCGATGCCGCGCTCGCGCAGCAAGTGAAGACACTGGCCAATGCGCAGCGCGCGACGCCGTTCGCGGTATTGCTGGCGGCACTGAGCGCGTTGCTCGCGCGGTCGTCGGGTGAAACGCAGATTCAGATCGGCGTGCCCGCGGCGAATCGCGAGCGCGGCGAAGTGGCCGGTCTCGTCGGCTTCTTCGTGAACACGCTCACGCTTGCGACGCCGATTCCCGCGACGCAGCCATTCGCCGCGGTGGTCGGCGCGACGCAGCAAACGCTGATCGACGCCCAATCGTATCAGGACGTGCCATTCGAACAGGTGGTCGAAGCGCTCGGCGTGGTGCGCAGCGCGAGTCATCATCCGCTGTTTCAGGTAATGGCCGCCTATGGTGCGCGGCGCCGTTTGCCGTCGCTCGCGGAAGTCCACATGACGGAGTTGCCTTCGGGTGCACCGTTTGCCAAGTTCGATCTGACGCTGAGCTTCGAGGAACGGGACGACGGTTCGATCGATGCCTACTTCATCTACGCACTCGATCTGTTCGACGCCGATGCGATAGAGCGCCTCGCCGCGCGATTCATCGAGTTGCTATCGAAAGCGACGGCAGTGCCTGCGACCTCGGTTGGCGATTTGCGATGGCTGCCGGAAGCGGAGCGCGCACAACTCGACGCATGGAATAGCACGGCGCTCCCGCATGAAACGGCATTCAGGCCGGTGCATCAGCGCGTGGCCGACCACGCCAGCGCGCGGCCGGACGCTCGTGGCGTCGCCGATATGCATCGCTCGCTCACGCGGGGCGAAGTGGATGCGCAAGCCACGCGTTTGGCGCAACGACTCGTTGCAGCAGGCGTGAGGGCGGAGATGCGGGTCGGCGTGGCGCTGAGCCGCTCGGTGGATCTGCTGGTCGGTCTGATCGCGGCGTTGAAATCGGGCGGTGCGTTCGTGCCGCTCGACCCGAGCCATCCGCGCGAACGCCTCGCGCAGATTCTCGACGATGCGCAAATCACGCACGTCATCACGGAACGCGCGAGTCTCGCCGCATTGCCGGAGTCGGATCGTCTGCGGTTGTGGCTGATCGACGAGGAACCGCAGGCTGACGAACCCTCGGCGGCGGAGGTCGAGTTGCCACGCGTGTCGCCGCATCAGGCGGCGTATGTGATTTATACGTCCGGTTCGACGGGCAAGCCGAAGGGCGTGGTGGTCGATCACGGTTCGTTTGCACTACATTGCGCGGCGATCGCGGAGCGCTATGGCGCAGGCGAGCGTGAAGTGTTCCTGCTGTTCCAGTCGGTCAATTTCGACGGCGCGCATGAAGGCTGGTTCTCGCAGTACATGTCCGGTGCAGCCGTGGCGATCACGGCGGACACGCTGTGGCCGCCCGCGCAAACCTGCCGGATGATGGTGCGCGAAGGCGTGACCATGACCTACGTGCCGCCCGGTTGCGCAACGCAACTCGCCGAGTGGGCGCTCGCGCACGGTGCGCCGCCCAGCTTGCGTTCGCTGACGGTGGGCGGTGAGGCCACCTCGCGTGAAGCGTTCGCGCTGATGCGCCGGGCGTTTCCGAATGCGCGCATCGTCAACGGATACGGGCCGACTGAAACCGTCATCACGCCGATGCTGTGGATGTTCTATCCGACCGACGACACCGCGAAGCTCGCGGAGAGCGCCTATCTGCCGATCGGCACGCTGGTCGGCGCGCGTTCCGCGCATGTGCTCGATGCACGCTTGAATCCGCTGCCGGTGGGCGTGATTGGCGAGTTGTATCTGGGCGGCGAGGGCGTGGGCGTCGCGCGCGGTTATCTCGACCGGCCGGCGCTCACGGCCGAGCGCTTCGTGCCCGATCCGTTCGGCGCGCCGGGCGCGCGGCTCTACCGTACGGGCGACCTCGTCAAGCGGCGTGCGGACGGCGTGTTCGACTTTATCGGCCGCGTCGATCATCAGGTGAAGCTGCGCGGCTTGCGGATCGAACTGGGTGAGATCGAAGCACAGCTCGCCGCGCACGATGACGTGCGCGAAGCTGTAGCGATCGTGCATGGCAAGGGCGCGCAAGCGGCGCTGGTGGCGTATGTCGAATTGAGCGCGGAAGCACGCGAACGTAGCACACGCGCGGATGCGGCCGAGCTCGACGCGCATCTGCGCCATACGTTGCCGGACTATATGGTGCCTGCGCATATCGTCGTGCTCGACGCGTTGCCGCGCAACGCCAACAGCAAAGTGGACCGCGCGGCGTTGCCGGAACCGCAGCGTGTCGCGCGTGCCTATCAGGCGCCTGCAGCGGGACTCGAAACCGCGCTTGCGCAGATTTTCCGTGAAGTGTTGGGCGTGGAGCGTGTCGGCCGTGCCGATCACTTCTTCGAACTCGGCGGGCACTCGCTCGCGGCGGTTCGCGTGGCGACGCGCGTGGCCGAACGGCTTGCGCGCGATGTGCCAGTGCGCACGCTCTTCGAAGCGCCGACGCTTGCGCAATACGCGCAGCGGGTGATGGCCGCGGCGCGCAGCGAGGCGATGGCCGATGTGGGTAACGAAGCTTTGAGCGGCGCTTCGAATTCACACCCGATAGCCGACGCGAACGGCGTGCTGCCGCTTTCTTCCGCGCAATTGAGCTTGTGGTTCCTGTGGCGCTCGCAGCCGGATAGCGCGGCCTACAACATTCCTGTTGCGCTGCGTTTGCGTGGCGCGCTCGATGTCGATGCGTTGCGCGAAGCGTTTGCTCAAGCGGCCGCGCGACATCCGGCGTTGCGTGTGCGGCTCGTCGAGCGTGAAGGGCAATTGCCCGGCCAACGAGTCGGAGATCCGACGCCGTTTGAGTTGCCGGTGGTGGACCTGTCGGGCGATTCGGCCGATGCTCTCGGCGAGAGCGCCGCAGTCGCGCTCACCGACGAAGATGCGCTCACGCCATTCCAACTGCTCGACGATGTGCCGCTCTGGCGTGTGCGCTTGTTGCGCCTTGCCGAGCAGGATCATGTGTTGTCGCTGGTCGTGCATCACATCGTGTCGGACGGTCAGTCGATCGATCTATGGCTCGATGACGTACGCACCACTTATGTCGCAATCGTGCGAGGCGCGTCGCCGGCGGTTTCGGTATTGGGATCGGCTTCGCATCAGGAACTGATCTTGCCGGTCGCCGCGCCGCGAGCGCGCGTGTCGTTCTGGCGCGATGCGTTGGCCGATGCGCCGTCGCAAGTGTTGCCGTCGCCGTCGTCGGGCCGCGCAGCGTCGCCGAGTTGGAGCGCCGGACGTCTCGCGTTCGAATTCAGCCCGGCGCTCGTTCGCCGCGCGCGCTCGATGGCGCTCGAAGTTCACGCGACCTTGCCCATGTTGCTGCACGCCGCGCTGAATGTAGCCTTCTATCGTGCGACAGGCGCCACCGATCAACCGGTCGGCGTTCTCGCCTCGACGCGTGAACTGACAGGCGAGGCCGCGCGCCGCGCGCTCGGACTCTTCATCAACGCCGTTGTCGTGCGCACGCGGCTCGCGAAAACCGACACGCCGGCGACGCTGCTCGCTGAAGTCCGCGACGCAGCGCTCGCCGCTTATGCGCACGCGGACACGCCGTTCGCCGATGTGGTCGCGGCATTGCGCGTTCCTCGCGCCGAAGCCGGCAATCCTTTGTTCTCAGTGATGTTCAACTACCTGCGTCCGGCGGGAACAGCGGAACGCGACTGGGCTGGCCTCACGCTAGACGATTTCAACGACGTGCGGCATCGGGTCGTGTTCGAACTGGAACTGGATGTGGTCGAGCATGCCGACGGACGCGTGACCGGCGCCTTTTCCTATGCGAACGAACTGGTGGACGGCCGCTTCGTCGAGATATTGACCGCTGACTATCTGGACGTGGTGCAGCAATTCGTCGACGCGCCGCATGAACGACTGGGTGCGCCAGCCGCGCGCTTTGCATTGGAGTCCGCGAGCCCTGCGGCCAGCGCGCAGGTAAACGCGACCTCTCACGACGAAGCATCGCAGCGCGCCCAGGCGCTCGAGCGCGTCTGGAGCGATCTCTTTGAAGGCAACACGCCCGCGCATCACGACGACCTGTTCGAAGCCGGCGCGAGTTCGTTCGACGTGGTGCGCTTCGTCGATGCCGCGCGAGCCATCGGTCATGCGCTGGAGATCGCCGATGTATTCGCCGCGCCGACCTTCGCGCAACTGGCGGCGCGGCTGTTTGCGCGGGCATCGAACGTCGCCGAGTTACGGGACGGCGCCTGAAGCGGTCGCGAAACCCGGCAAAGAAACGCCAGCAAAAAACCGCAATCAATAAAAACCGCATTAATCACGAAAGATTTTTCACCGGTCCGCGCATCCGGCGCGCCGGTTTCCACCGATAAGGACCTGCGACATGCACAGAGACACCGTATTTGATCTGATCGGAATCGGCTTCGGACCGTCGAATCTGGCGCTTGCCGTGCGCCTCGCCGAAGGGGCCGGGGTGTCGGAACTCGCGCATTGCTTCATCGAGCGTCAGCCGGAATTCGGCTGGCATCGCGGCATGCTCCTCGACGATTGCCGGATGCAGATTTCCTTCCTCAAGGATCTCGTGACGATGCGCGATCCGAAAAGCCGCTTCACGTTCATCAACTATCTGTTCGAGCGCGGACGTCTGGCGGATTTCGTCAATCTGAAGAACTTCTATCCGACGCGTGTGGAGTTCCATGATTACCTGAGCTGGGTCGCGGCGTCGTTCGACGATCGCGTGAACTACGGACAGACCGTGACCGGCATCGAAGCGGTCAAGAGCACCGCGAATACGAACGACGTCGAAGCGCTGCGGGTTTTCTCGCGCGACCACGAAGGCCGCGAGTGGCAGCGCGCGACGCGGGCGCTGTCGGTCGGTATCGGCGGCGGTCCGCAGGTGCCGGAAGCCTTTGCCGCGCTCGGTACGCACAACATCGTGCATTCGTCGCAGTACCTGACTTCCATCGACCGCGTGGTCGGACCCGCGAACGGCGCACGAAAACGCGTGGCGGTGATCGGCGCGGGCCAGAGCGCGGCCGAGGTGTTCGTCGATCTGACGCGCCGCTATCCGCACGTCGACGCGAGCCTCATCATCCGCTCGAGCGCGCTGAAACCGGCCGACGACAGCCCGTTCGTCAACGAGATTTTCAGCCCCGCCTTTACCGATATCGTCTACGCGCAGCCGCGCGACGGCCGCCGTTCGCTGATCGAGCGCTTTCGCGACACCAACTACGCGGTGGTCGACCGTCCGTTGATCGAGCAGATCTACGAAATGCTTTATCTGCAGAACGTGTCCGCCGATCCGCGACACCGGCTGCTGGCGAACACCGGCATCGAAAGCGCGGTGCGCACGGCCGGCGGACAGATCGAACTCACATTGCGTGACCGCCTGAGCGGCCACGCCCGCGCCGAGCAATTCGACGCGCTCGTGCTCGCAACGGGCTATCGCCGCGACACGCATTTCGACTTGCTGGAAGGGCTTGCGCCGCATCTGGGCGACGCGCTCGCGCAAGGCAACGTCGAACGCGATTACCGGCTCGCCACGCCGGCGAGTTTCAAACCGCGCATTTATCTGCAGGGCTGTTGCGAAGACAGCCACGGGCTTTCCGACACGCTGCTGTCGGTCCTCGCGCTGCGCTCCGACGAAATCGCCGCTTCGCTCGCACACCGCACATCGCAAGACCGGTCGGCGGGCCGGACACAACAAGCACAAGAAAACGCGACGAGCGCGGGCCGCATGGCCTTCGCTCTTTAATAAAAACGGCCTGTTGGCCGCACAAAAACCTGGAGCATCGAGAGATGGAGTGGGCTATAAGCACGCGCCGGACTGCAACCGCCGCCCCGGCGAGTGTTGCGTTTTATGCAACCGCAGCCGCTACCGCACAGGCGCAGCAGTCGGCGCAACCCGAGGGCAATGCACAGCAGAAAACCAGGACAAGTCAACAGGCCGCGACTTCGGCCAGTACGCTGCCTTCGATCAGCGTCAAAGGCTCGACGGAAAATGACGACACGGTAGGCCTCGTTGCACGCCGTAGCAGCACCGGCACCAAGACCGACACCCCGCTGAAGGAAATTCCGCAGACGATCAATGTCGTCACGGCGCGGCGGGCGCCGCCGACAACTCGCTGTACGCCCCGAGCTACACCGTGTACGACGCGGCGGTTCATTACGAAACGCGCAACTGGCGCTTCGCGGTGAACGGCCAGAATATTTTCAATCGCCGGTTCGTGAGCGGTTGCCAGTCCGTGAACACCTGTTTCTACGGGAATCTGCGCACGGTGATCGCAACCGCGAAATACGACTGGTAAGCATGTGGCAAAGATTCACACATAGGAACCGACTATGCCGAAGAAGAAACTCGTTTACATCTGGTCGCTGAGAAACGCTGCCGCCGACAAGGCCGGCCAGGACATCGCGTATAAAAGCGGCACGCGCTACATGAAGTCGGTGCTGGAGTCGCTCGTCGAGGCGCTCAATGGCACCGAACTAGGCGATCAGTACTCGCTCGAAAAAGTCATCTACGACGACGACGCGGGCTCCAACGCGGATCGCGAGAAGCTGAAGGAATATGGCTTCGCGTATGAGCCGGGCAAGCGCTGGTTCTATCCGCCGAATCTGCGCGTGCAGGGCAAGCCGGTCAACGATCTACTGCTCGCAATTCCATCGACGTATCGGCGTCACTCGCTCGATGCGCCCGGACGCCCGGCAGGCAAGAGCGCTTTTGAAAAGCATCTGCTCGCTACGCTGGTGGAGTTGAAGGCCGATATCGTCGTGCTGGACGGCTTGCTGATCATTCTCGATGAGCTGGTCCGGCCGGGTGCGCCGTTCTATCGCAAGATCGTGAATATCCATCCGGGCGTGACGCGCGCCGAATCGCCGTATGAGCGGCGCGGCGCGTATGCGACGCTCGATGCGCTCTACGGCGCGCGCGGCAAGAAAGTAGTCAACTGGAAGACGATGGAGACCGTGGCGGTCGAACCGCTCTATCTGACAGGCGCATCGTTTCACTATGTCGACAACGGGATCGATTCCGGCGAGGTGATTCACGACGTGCTGAATACCGAAATCGATAAGGACGATACGATCCTCGAACTGCGCTGGAACAATTTCAACCGCAGCCTTTTCCCTGCTTTGAACGAAGGGCTCGCGATGATGGCGGGGCAGTCGGTGCAAGTCGAGGTGTGATTAGCGAGGCGTGCGCCGCTTTGGATGTTACTTGCGGGCGCACACCGCCGTCGACGAAGTGCTGTTCAGCACGCGTCGCATCGGGCTGCTTGCTGTTGCTGCTGCACAGTCGTGTGCTTCTTTACGCTCAGTCTTCGCGACGCGCTGCCGGAAATCACAAAACTGAGCGCAGCGAGCACCCACACGCCGACTCCACCGTAGACCATCACCCAGCCGAAGCCCTGCATCAGCGCGGCATGCACGACGCCGCCTGACGGATCGATTTGCGCCAACGCTGGAATCCCCGTTCTGACCGCTTCTACATCGCCCGCCGCGATTTTCTCCGCCAGCCTGCCGAGCGGCGCGGTGTCGAGCGTCTTCGGCAATCGCGTCTTCAGACTGACGAGAATGCCGCCGACCAGGATCGCGCCCATCAAGGCGATGTTGATCGCGAGCGTAATCATCCGCGCACTCATATCGATGCCGGACGCCATGCCCGCGCGTTCCGCGGGAACCGCGGCGGTCGTCGTATTGGTGACGGGCGTGTTGGTGAGGCCGAGGCCCGCGCCCGCCACCACGCAGCCGGGCAACATGGTCCATACGTCAGCATGCGCGGCGCTGCTGCCGTATCGCATCAGCATGAAGCCGAGGCCGATCGTGAAGAGGCCAGCAGGTATGGCGATTCCCGAGCCATAGCGCAATGCGAGACGTTCGCCGAGTGGCGGAAACAGCAGCGTCGGCAGCGTATAAGCGAGCAACGCGAGTCCGGCGCTCACGCTGTCATAGCCGAGGCCGATCTGGAAATAGATGGGCAGATAGATCATGAACGGCCAGAAGCTGAAGTTCATGCCCGCCGAGCCCATCAAAGCGCCGGAAAACTGCGGAATCCTGAACACAGAAAAGTCGAACATGGGGCGTGCACTGAATTTCTCAGCAAACAGAAAAGGCACGAACGCGACCAGCGTCGCCGCGATGATGGAGAGCGCACGCGGATTGCCGAAGCCGAGCGCCGGGACCTGCGTGATGAAATACACGAGCCCGAACACCGCGAGCGACAACGTGACGATGCCGGCAACGTCGAGCGTATGCGCATGCGGGTCGCGCGATTCCTGCACGCCGCTGAAAACGAGCGTCAAGGTCACGACAGCGAGCAGCGCGTGCAGCCAGAAGACCCATTGCCAGCTCGACAGCGCCACGATCGCCCCGCCGATGATCGGCCCAAAGCCGAGTCCGATGCCGAAGATGATGCCCCACGCGCTGAATGCGCGAGCGCGTTCGGGTCCTTCGCTGAACTGATGCGATAGCACGGCCACCTGGCAGATCAGCATGACGCCGCCGCTCGCGCCTTGCAGCAGGCGCGCGACGATCAGCGTCGGCACGCTTTGCGCGAGTCCGCAGATCAACGAGGTGATGCCGAACAGGGCGATGCCGATCACGAAGATGCGTCGGCGGCCGAAGCGGTCGGCCAGCGTGCCGGTCGCCATGAGGACGGTGGTCACCGCGAGCGTGTACGCGTTCATGATCCACTGCATGCCTTTGAAGTCGCCATGCAGCACGCGCTCGAGCGTCGGCAGGATCACCGGCACGCTGGAGATTTCGAGGCCGAACATCAGCGACGCAAGGCACACCGCGCCCAACGCCAGCGTGTTTTTGCGGAGCGAGAGGAAGGTGGCCGGTTGCCGAGTTTCACTCGCGACGGTTCGTGCGGGGCGCGTCTCGCGCGTGACCGGTCGATGTTCTGCGGCAGCGCGGGGCCGTTCTTCGCGCCGTGGCGGCGCGATCGGATCATTGGACATGGAATCTCACCTCATTAGTCGATGGGCTTGCCCACCACGGACTGTGTAATATAGGGGGAATTCTGGTCCCTATTGACGCATGAAAATCCCAGCAATGTGTCTCGTCGGGAACCAATAAGGCAAAGGTATGGGCGACATCCTCGATGGCGTGACGACGTTCGTGCGCGTGGTGGAAACGGGCAGTTTTGCGCTGGCCGCTGAGCGGATGAACCTGACGCGCTCGGCGGTCGGCAAGGTGATCGTGCGGCTCGAGAAGCGTCTCGGCGTGCGTCTGCTCAATCGCACGACGCGCAGCCAGAGCCTCACCGAAGACGGGCAGGCCTACTACGACCGCTGCGTGCGCGCGCTGGCCGAACTCGAAGCCGCCGAGGCCGATCTCGACTCAGGACGCCGCGAGCCCAAAGGCCGTTTGCGCGTGAGCGTGCCGCAGGCTTTCGGTCACTACTGCGTGGCGCCCGTGCTCCTCGGCCTCGCCCGCAAGCATCCGCAATTGAAGATCGACATTTCGATTACCGACCGCTTCGTCGACGTGATCGAAGAGGGTTTCGATCTCGTGGTGCGTGTGGGACCGCTCGCCGACAGCGTGAGCCTCGCCGCGCGCAAGCTCGGCATGCAGCACGCGAGTATCGGCGCCGCGCCGGCTTATCTGGCACGTCATGGCACGCCCCGCAGCGTGGACGAATTGCGCGGCCACGCCGTGATTGCCTACTTGCGGGCAGGGTCGGCGCAGCCGTGGGATGTGGTCGACGTCGACGGGCAAACCCGCCGCGCGCAAGTTCAGCCGCAACTCGGTTTCGACGACATGAAGGGGATTGTCGATGCCGCTCTCGCCGGCTTCGGCCTCGCGTGGCTGCCGAGTTGGCTACTGGCCCGTTATGCGCAAACAGGCGAGCTGGTGACGGTGATGGACAATTGTTTCCGGCCTGCTCAGGAGATCCACCTGGTGTGGCCGAAGAGTCGCTATCTGGCATTGAAAACGCGCTGTGCGATCGATGCGCTGGTCGCGGAGATTCCCGCCATGATCGGGGCGTCCGCTGCGGACGCCCCTCGTTCACGCGATGCTTAGAATTGCAGCGTTGCGCTGGCTACGGCCGTGCGCGTCGGCGACGGCGCCACGTAGTAGCCCCACGCGGTCGTCCAGTAACGGCGGTTGAACAGGTTGTTGATCCCCGCGCGGAACGTCACGTCCTTGCCGGCGATCTTCGTCTCATACCGGCCGCTCAGATCGAACGTGGTATAGGCGGGCACGAACTGCGTGTTCTGCGCGTCGACGGCCTGGTTGCCGACATACTTGCCGCCGAACGCCAGCGTCAGCGGACGCAGATACGACGGGTTGTATTCGATGCGGCCCGTCACGGTGAAGCGCGGCGCGCCGTAGATGCGCTTGCCTTCCACGGTCGGATCGTCCACGTCCATGGCCTTCGTGTCGAGCCACATCACGCCGCCCAGCACGCGCCATTCGCTCGTCAGCGCAAGCCAGCCGCTCGCGTCGACGCCCTGGTAGCGCTTCGTGCCGTCCTGCACGAAGATGTTGGCGGAGTTCGTGTAGTTGTAGCCCTGATCGACGCGGAACAGCGCGAGGTTGGCGCCCCACTTGCTGTGGTCGGTTTTGAAGCCGACTTCATACTGCTTGCTCTTCAGCGGACCGAACGTGTCCGGATAGTTGAGGTTGGTGTTCGAAGCCGCGCCACCCTGTTCCAGCGACTCCACGTAGCTCGCATACAGCGTCGAATACGGATCGGTCTTGAACATCAGCGCGAAGGTCGGCGTGACCGGGTCCGCCTGGTATTGCGACGATACCGCGCCGCTCGGGTCGTACACGTGCTGCTGGTACTGCGTGTAGCGCACGCCGACCAGCGCCGACAGACGCGACGTCAGTTGCACGGTGTCGCTCGCGTATACGGCGGCTTGCGTGGTGCGCTGCTGACGGTACAGGTCCGAGCCGATGCTGACTTCGTCGTTGGTCAGTAAGGTGCTGCTATACAGATTGCCGTTGCCGAGGAAGTAGCCTTCGTTCCAACCCGTGCTGTTGCTGTACTCGCTGGTTTGCGTTTCGAAACCGGCGCCCACCACCACGTCATGCTTGATGCTGCCCGTGTTGAAGTGGCCTTGCACCATCGCGTCGACGTTCTGGTAGAAGTAGCGCGTCATGGCCGCATATAGCGTGTTCGAGTAGTTGCCTGCGGCGTCGGAAACGAACAGGAAGCTATCCGAATTGGTGCGGTTCTCCTTGGCGAAGCGGTACTTGATGCTCGCGTGCCAGTTTTCGGAGATGCGGTAATCCAGGCCCGTGCCGAACGAGGCCATCTCGGTCTCGTAGTAGTTCTGCGGTTGCGTGAGCGCGTGGGTGACCTTGCTCGCGTCGGGAATGCCGCCGGCGTCGGCGCCGAACATCAGGCCGAACAGCGTGCCGTTGGTTCTGCGCTTCTGGTAGAACGCGTCGGCGCTCCACGTCAGGTCCGGCGTGATGCGGAAGTCGAATGCGAGCGACGCGACCTGGCGGCGCACGTGGCCGTGATCTTCCGCAGTGTTGCCGTCTTCGTTGACGAGGTTCAGGCGATAGCCGAAACGGTCGTCATTGCCGAAGCGGCCGCCCAGATCGACAGCTTCGCTGAACACGCCCGCCGACTTGTAGCCGACCGTGATGCTGCGGTACGGCGTGTCGGTGGGGCGCTTCAACACGTAGTTGACGATGCCGCCCGGCGAGCCGAAGCCGTACATGAAGCCCGACAGGCCCTTGAGCAATTCGACCTGCTCGAACGGTTCGAGCGAGAGATCGGTATCCCACGACGGGAAAGTCTGGCCGTCCACCTTGATGCTGTTCAGCGTGTCGATCGGCATGCCGCGCACGGTGAACATGGAATTTTCGCTGATCGCGTTCTCGCTGATCACCGAGACGGCCGGATCGTACTTGTACAGATCATTCGCGGTCGTCGCGAACAGGTCCTGCGCTTCGTCGCTCGTCACGACGTGGGTCGAGAACGGCGTGTCCACCTGCTTGCGCGAACCCAGCGCGCCTGCGCTGACCGTGTCGGCTTGCGCCACGACGGTGTCTTTTGCCGCCGAGACGCTCACGGCCGGCAGCGTCGCGCCGGCGTCGCTGGCCGCGACTTGCGCCCAGCCCGGAGTCGACAGCGTGGAAAGCGTCAAACCGACGCTGGCGAGAAGCCCCGCGCTCAGCAGCGAGGGAGTGCGGCGTTGGCCGCGCACAAACGCCGGTCGGCCGGCGACAAAGAATTTCTGCATGTTGTTCGAATTGGACAGAGTGATGCCCGTCCCGCACCAGAAGCGTGCGAAACGACATCATCGGATGCGAGTGGTTAAGTAATCGAAGTGTAAGAACGCGACTGCGTCCAAATGGTAATGCATCTGATTCGCATTAACAATCTGTTTGTTCTGAGTTCTTAGTCATCTATAAGACATCTGTCATAAGACGACGTGAAATCGGCTCAAAGCCTTATCTGGCGGGGCTCGACCCCGTCGAGGGTGTTTGCGGGATATGTTTGTTTAGCAGCGAGTAGAGGAAAACACGCATATACTCACGGTCTGGCCGTAGAAAGTAGTGCCGTGCGTCGCGCCGCATTGTTGTTTTGCCGCAACGCGCCGGTCGGCACCACTCAACGCTCTGTCTAACACTTCACCTAGCAAAGCACCGAACATGTCCACACCGCCGAAGATCATCTACACCCTGACCGACGAAGCGCCTGCTCTGGCGACCTACTCGCTGCTGCCGATCGTGAAGGCGTTCACGCGCTCGTCCGACGTGATCGTCGAGACGCGCGATATTTCGCTTGCCGGCCGGATCATCGCTGCATTCCCCGATTACCTGAGCGCGGAACAGAAGGGTCCCGACGATCTGGCGGAACTGGGTGGACTCAGCACGCGTCCGGAAGCGAACGTCATCAAGCTGCCGAACATCAGCGCGTCGGTGCCGCAACTGAAGGCCGCGATCACGGAACTGCGCGATCAGGGCTACAAGCTGCCGGCGTATCCGGACGTCGCGAATACCGACGCCGAAAAAGACGTCAAGGCTCGTTACGACAAGATCAAGGGCAGCGCGGTCAACCCGGTGCTGCGCGAAGGCAACTCAGACCGCCGCGCGCCGCTGTCGGTCAAGAACTACGCCCGCAAGCATCCGCACAAGATGGGCGCCTGGAGCGCGGACTCGAAGTCGCACGTCGCGCACATGAACGGCGGTGATTTCTACGGCAGCGAGAAGTCGGCGCTGATCGGCGCAGCCGGCGCCGTGAAGATCGAACTGACGGCCGCCGACGGCTCGAAGACGGTCCTCAAAGAAAAAACGGCCGTGCAAGCAGGCGAGATCATCGACGCTTCCGTGCTGTCGAAAAACGCGCTGCGCAGCTTCATCGAAGCGGAAATCGCCGACGCGAAGGCGAAGGGCGTGCTCTTCTCGGTGCACCTGAAGGCCACCATGATGAAGGTGTCGGATCCGATCATCTTCGGTCACGTGGTGTCGGTGTTCTACAAAGACGTGCTGACCAAGCACGCCGACGTGCTGGCGCAAGCCGGTTTCAACCCGAATAACGGTATCGGCGATCTGTACGCGCGCCTGAAAGACCTGCCGGCGGAAACGGTCGCCGCGATCGAAGCCGACATCAAGGCGCAATACGCACAGCGTCCGCAACTGGCCATGGTCAATTCGGATAAGGGCATTACCAGCCTGCACGTGCCGAGCGACGTGATCGTCGACGCGTCCATGCCGGCCATGATTCGCGAGTCGGGCAAGATGTGGGGCGCGGACGGCGCGCTGCACGATGCGAAGGCCGTGATTCCGGACCGTTGCTACGCGGACGTTTATCAAGCAGTGATCGAAGACTGCAAGAAGCACGGCGCATTCGACCCGGTCACCATGGGCACGGTGCCGAACGTCGGCCTGATGGCGCAGGCTGCTGAAGAATACGGTTCACACGACAAGACGTTCCAGATCCCGGCAAACGGCGTGGTTCGCGTGACGGACGCAGCCGGCACGGTGCTGATCGAACAGCAAGTGGAAGCGGGCGACATCTGGCGCATGTGCCAGACCAAGGACGCGCCGGTTCAGGACTGGGTCAAGCTCGCGGTCAACCGCGCCCGCGCCACCAATACGCCTGCCGTGTTCTGGCTGGACGCGGCTCGCGCGCACGACGCCCAGATCATCAAGAAGGTCGAGCAATACCTGAAGAACCACGACACCAACGGTCTGGACATTCGCGTCATGAAGCCGGTCGAAGCGACGAAGTTCTCGATCGAGCGCATCCGCGCCGGCAAGGACACGATCTCGGTCACCGGCAACGTGCTGCGCGACTACCTGACCGACCTGTTCCCGATCATGGAACTGGGCACCAGCGCGAAGATGCTGTCGATCGTTCCGCTGATGGCAGGTGGCGGCATGTTCGAAACCGGCGCGGGCGGTTCGGCGCCGAAGCACGTTCAGCAACTGGTCGAAGAAGGTTTCCTGCGTTGGGACTCGCTGGGTGAATTCCTGGCGTTGGCCGCGTCGCTCGAACATCTGAGCAGCGCGTATCACAACCCGAAGGCACAGGTGCTGGCCAAGACGCTGGATCAGGCAACCGGCAAGTTCCTCGACAACGACAAGTCGCCGGCGCGCAAGGTTGGCGGCATCGACAACCGTGGCAGCCACTTCTACCTCGCGCTGTACTGGGCGGAAGCACTGGCCGCGCAAACCGAAGACGCGGCGCTGCAGGCGCAATTCGCCGGCGTGGCGAAGGCACTGGCTGAGAACGAAGCGAAGATCGTCGAAGAACTGGCTGCGGCACAAGGCAAGCCGGTGGATATCGGCGGTTACTATCGTCCGAATGTCGAGCTGACGAGCAAGGCCATGCGCCCGAGCGCCACGCTGAACAAGATCGTGGACGCGGTTGCTTAAGGCACTGAAGCAGTAGGCTGCACAGAAGTAAGCGGTAAACATGACGATGGCGCTTTCGAGCGCCATCGTCGTTTCTACGCCAACGTGGACAACGGCCATACCGGCCATCACACGTGAACAATTTCCCATTCGCTGAGCTTCTCCGGAATTTCGAGCGTCGACGTGTCGTCGCCTTCCGAGAGATGCGGGCAGGTCAAGCCGCGTGCGAGGTCGTCGGCCGCCTGTTGCGGGCTGGCAAATTCACCGAGCGTTTCGTTGCCGTAAGTCGCCTCCCAACCGTCCTGGCCCGGCAAAATGTAGAAAGCACCCTGATTCGAACCGAAGCGAAAGCCTTTCATTTTTAGTCTCCCAATTGCCATTTAAAAACCGCGGTGCCGTGGCGGCTTCGTCCGAGAGTTTGGGATACATCAGACAGAGATTCCGTCTCATCCAATTCAACTCGCTACTAAAGCGCCGGCTCTTGTAAAAGAGTCTACGTCAGCAGGCAGTGGCGCAAGGGGTTGTTAGATGCCTCGTTCTGTCAAAAAATACCTTTTTAAAATATATACTTATCTCTTTCATTCCACGATGTGCAACGTGGGGCGACATTGCGAAATGCCGGATTTGTGCCACGCACCACGATTTTTTACGAAGCGCTCGATCGTTCCACATCGTGAAATTTCGAGGGGTTCCGAGAAGTGTTTGCACCGGGCGGTAGAAACGCAGAGCGATGCGGCGAGTGCCGCTATTCGGATCAGCCCGCAATCCGGCGCAGGAAATCGAGCACCACGTGGTTGAATTGCGCCGGCCGTTGCAGCGGGGCGAAATGGCTTACGCCGGGCAGCAGAATCAACTCCGCGCCGGGAATGCTGCGGGCGAGATAGTCGGCGTGTTCCGGCTTGATGAACTCGTCGTGTTCGCTTTGCACGATGGCGACCGGCACGCGCACCTGCGCCAGATCGTCGGCGCAATAATTGGGCTCGGTTTTCATCATCGTGCTGACCGCGCCGACGAACGCCTCGAAGTCGTCCGGGGTCGCCGATAGTTGCGCGTAGTCTTTGGCATGGCGGCTGAAGCAGCGCTCGATCACCGGCGTCGGCGCGAACGGCTTCGTGCCGCTCGGATCCATATTGCAGCCGAAGAAGAACACGCCCGCCACGCGCTGCGGCGCGATGCTGCCCAACACCATCGCGACGCAGGCGCCGTCGCTCCAGCCCACCAGCGCGGCGCGGTCCAGTTGCAAGGTGTCCATGACGGCCAGCACGTCGGACGCCATCAACTCGTACCGGTAGGGGCGTGCGTCGCGGGTGCTGCGGCCGTGCCCGCGGCTGTCGACCACCACCACGCGATGCCCCGCGTCGAGCAGCGCCGGAAGCTGGTAGCCCCAATTGCCGCTGTGTCCAAGACCGCCGTGCAGCAGGACTACCGGCGCGCCGGCGCCATACGACGCGTACCAGATTCGTGCGCCTTCGTGCTCGACGTGGCCTTCGTCGGTCGGGGCCGGCAGCGGTGCTGCGCCGTGAGCTTCGAAGTGTTCGAGGTGGTCGTCGTGCAGGTTGCTGGAGGGTTCCATCGTCGTTGTCTCCGCTGTGTCGACCGGAGTTGGCGCTTCAGCTGTCGACCGGAGTTCGCGCTTCAGCGTGTTACTCCGGTCCCATACAGAGCACTTACCCTGGTCCCATGCCACATGCTTGCCTTGGGGATTCGCTAGGTTGCCAGCTTTCCGGGCAGGAGATCAACCCGCCTACGAGTTTTTGCGTTCGAGCGGTGTCGAGATGCCTTCGTGCGTCCCAACACCGTTCTTTTCAGCGATGCGTCTGTCCGAGCCCAGACTGTGCCGACGCGTTGCCGCCTGTCGCGGCAACAGCGAGCTTTCTGCCCGGCGCAGGAAACACCACCAGCATCAACACGACGCCCGCCAGCAAAACGACAGCCAGTCCGATCAGTCCGTATTGCGCGCTGCCGGTCTGTGTCTTCACCCAGCCGACGAACGCCGGACTTACGAATCCGCCGGTGCCGCCAAGACTCGTGATCATCGCAATGCCGCCTGCCGCCGACGAGCGCGGCAGGAAGGTCTGCGGAATCGTCCAGAACACCACGAACGAGCCGTACGACGCGGCCGCGGCGAGCGCCAGCAGGCCGACGCCGAGCGCGACGTTGTGGCCGGCGGCCGGCAGCAAGGCGAACGCCAGCGCGGTGACGCAGGCGCTCGCCGCGACGTGCCAGCGTCGCTCCATGGTTCGGTCGGAGCTGGCGCCCACGACGTAGGTCCCTAGCGCTGCGGCGACAAACACCAGCGCCGACAACAGGCCCACGTCCAGCACACTGGCGACGCCCAGGTCGCGGATGATGGTCGGCGCCCAGAAGCCGATCGCGTTGAATGGCATCATCACCGCGAAGTAGACGAGCGCCGCGAAATACACGCGCGGGTTGGCGAGCGCGCCGCGCAATCCGTCGAGATGGCCGGTCTGCTTCGCCTTTTCGTCGGCGGCGAGTTCACGCGAGACCAGCGCTTTCTCGTGCTCGTCGAGCCAGCTCACATCATCCGGTTTGTCGCCCAGCGTGAGGAAGGCGACGATGCCGAGCGTTACCGCCGGCACGCCTTCGAGCAGGAACAGCCACTGCCAGCCGGGCAAGCCGCCCACGCCCGCCAGTCGCGTCATGATGAACCCCGACATCGGGCCGCCGACGATACCGGCCACCGCCGTCGCCATCATCAGGAAGGCGGTGACGCGAGCGCGCCGCGCGCCTGGAAACCAGCAGCTCAGATAGTAGATGATGCCGGGGAAGAAGCCCGCTTCGGTCACGCCGAGCAGGAAGCGCATGGCGTAGAACTGCGTCGGCGTGCGCACGAACATCATCAGACTCGACACCAGTCCCCACGCGAACATGATGCGCAAGAGCGTGCGGCGTGCGCCGATACGCTGCATCCACAGGTTGCTCGGCACTTCAAAGAGCACGTAGCCGATGAAAAAAAGCCCCGCGCCCAGGCCATACGTCGACTCCGAGAAGCCGAGGTCGTGCATGAACTGGAGCTTGGCGAAGCTGATGTTGACGCGGTCGATATAGCTGATCACGTAGCAGAGAAACAGCAACGGAATCAGCCGGAAAAAGATCTTGCGATAAGTGCGTTCGACGTCGGCGGACGTCATGTCGCCCGTGGTCGATGTGCCTGAATGCGAATAGCCGTGCATGATGGTCTCGCGCGAAAAATGCCAACTGCGGTGAGCGTCGCCGTGCTTGTCGTCAGGTGCTGTTGCATGTCGCGGATTAGTGTTGCGCGTCATGCGGCGACCCGGCGGCGCCCAATCTCAAAGCGGCCCGGCATCGCCGCACTATCCGTCCACCACGGCCGGTGCGCAATGCTCGGTTTTGTGCGTGGCGTCGGTCGGGACGGCAGCGTCGTTGGAGCCAGCAGCGCGCGGCAGCAAGCGCGCCAGCGCATCGCCGGCCCTCACGCCTTTGCCCGCGGGCAGCACGAAGAGCGGATTGATATCCAGTTCCCGCAGACTCGACTGCTGGCCGAGCGCCATGGTGGAGAGCGCGACGATCGTCTCCGCGAGCGCCTCGATATCGCCGGGCGGCTTGCCGCGCGCACCGTCGAGTATGGCGAACGATCGCAGTTCGCGGATCATCGCGTGGGCTTCGGCGTGCGTGACCGGCGCGAGCCGGAAGGTCACGTCCTTGAGTACCTCGGCATAGATGCCGCCAAGGCCGCACATGATCGCCGGTCCGAACGACGCATCGTTCTCGATACCGACGATCATCTCGATCGCATCGCGGATTTCTTCCTGCACCAGCACGCCTTCGATCCGTGCGTGAGGCACATGGCGCCGCGCGTTCCCGATGATTTCATCGAAGGCGACGGCCAGCGCCGCTTCATCGCGGATGCCGACCCGCACGGCGCCGGCTTCGGTCTTATGCGCGATGTCGGGCGATTGAACCTTGATGACCAGCGGAAAACCGATCGCTCGTGCCAGGGCGCATGCTTCGTCACGATTCTGCGCGAGTCCACTTTTCGGGGTGTCGATGCCGTAATCGCGCAGCAGCGCTTGCGACGCATGTTCGGTCAGGTCGCCCGGCTCGCCCTGATTGGCGGCCAGCAACGCGCGGGCTTGCTCGACGTCGTAGCGACGCAGCGCGCGCGGTCCCGCATGGCGCGCTTCTGCCCGCGTGCGGCGCGCCTGCGCATAGTCGGACAATGCGGCGAACGCGCGCCCGCATCGCACCGGCGTCGCATACAAAGGCACGCCGTGCGCCTCGATCGTCTCGTACGCTTCACGGGCCATGTCGCGGCGCGCATTCCAGGCGAGCATCAGCGGCTTGTCGATGCTGCCGTAGACGCGCACGATCGCCGTGGCCATCGCTTGCGCGACGTCGCCGCTGGCCGCCGCTGCCATGATCGCGATGGCGTCGATGTTCGGATCGTCGGCGATGATCTGCAAGGTGTCAGCGAAGATTTTCGGCTCCGCCAGGATGCCCGCGGTCAGGTCGATCGGATTGTTCAGCGAGGCGAACGCGGGCACGATCGGCTTGAGGCGCTCGAGCGTGGCCGCCGACAGCGCGGGCACCGACATGCCGCGTTCAGTGCAGGCGTCGGTGATGAGAATACCGGCGCCGCCCGACAGCGTGACGACCGCAATCCGCTTGCCGCCCGGCAGTCGTCCGGCTTCGAACGCGCGCGCGTAGTCGCCGAGGTCGGCAACGTCGGTCACTTCGATCACGCCGGTCTGGCGGAAGGCCGTGCGATACAGCGCCGACGCGCCGCCCAGATTCGCCGTGTGCGACGCGGCGGCCTTGGCGCCATCGGCGGTGTTGCCGACCTTCCAGGCGAGCAGCGGCTTGCCCGCGTCGAGCGCGCGATTCGCCACGTCGACCAGTCGTCGCGCATCTTTCAGACCTTCGATGTACGTCGCGATCAGCGAGGTGTGCGGATCGGCGATGCAGGCGTCGACGAGATCGAGAAGGCTGACATCGGCCTCGTTGCCGGTGGTGAGGAAATGCCGCAAGCCGATGCCGAGTTCGTCGGCCATGAGAAGCAGCGCGCAGCCGAAGCCGCCGCTTTGCGAAATCAGCGACAGGCCGCCACGCCGGTAAGCGACGCCGAAGGGCGCGCCGAATCCCGCGTAGACATTTGCGCCCGTGCTGACGAAACCCTGGCAGTTCGGTCCGATCACGCGGATGCCATACGCCTTCGCGATATCCGCGCATTCGCGCTGCAATGCGGCGCCCGCTTCGCCTGCTTCGGCGAAGCCCGAGCTATAGACGATGGCGAAGCCCACGCCTTTTTCGCCGCACTGACGCAGCATGTCTGGAACGCGGCGCGCCGCGACCAGGATCAGCGCGAGATCGGGCGAGGCCGGCAAAGCGGCGACGCTGTCATAGCACGCCACGCCGTCGATCTCCGCATATTTCGGATTCACGGGATAGAGCGCGCCCTGGTAGCCGTGCTGTATGAGAAAACGCATCGGCTGGCCGCTGATCGACTTCGGATCGTTCGACGCGCCGATGATCGCAATGGAACGCGGATCGACAAGCCGGCCGATATCGAGCGCGCTTACGCAATGGGTTGCTGAGTTCATGGCGGTCCTCATGCTGCGCACGCGGCGTCGGCTCGAACTTTCGCCTGATCCCGTTCGGCGGCGCGCCGCAGCGTGATCTTCGCGATGTTCAATTGATGGATCTGCGTGGTGCCTTCGTAGATGCGAAAGGCGCGCACGTCGCGGTAAAACCGTTCGACCGCGTTGCCCGCCAGATAGCCGCGTCCACCGAGCATCTGGACCGCGCGGTCCGCGACGCGGCCGCACATTTCCGAGGCGAACATCTTGCACATCGAAGCTTCCAGCGCGACGTCCTCACCGGCGTCACGCTTGCGCGCGGTTTCGAGGATCATCGAGCGCGCGGCGTAGATTTCAGTCTGACATTCGGCGATCAGCGCCTGCACGAGTTGGAATTCGGCCACTGGCTTGCCGAACTGCTCGCGCCGCGAGGTGTAGGCGACCGCTTCTTCAAGCATGCGCATGGCGGGGCCCGTGCACAGCGCGGCGAGATGAATGCGCTGTTTGTTCAGCACCTTCATCGCGGTACGGAAGCCCATGCCCTCTTTGCCGCCGATCAGATTGGCCACCGGTACGCGGCATCCTTCGAACACCACGTCGCCGACTGGGGAGCCCGCCTGGCCCATTTTGTCGTACGGCGAACTGGTGGAGAGCCCCCGCGTGCCGCGTTCGACGAGAAACGCGGAAATGCCGCCGGCGCCCGGCGTGGCCGGGTCGGTTCGCGCCATCACGGTGAACAGATCGGCAATCGGCGCATTGGTGATGAAGCACTTGCTGCCGTCGAGAATGTAGTGATCGCCGTCGCGCCGTGCAGCCGTGCGCAATGCCGTGGCGTCCGAGCCGGCCTCGGCCTCGGTCAACGCGAAGGCGCCGGTGAATTCGCCTGAAGCGAGCCGTGGCAGATAGCGCTGTTTCTGCGCGTCCGTGCCGTCGGCGACCAGTGCTTCCGAACCGATGCCGGTGTTGGTGCCCACGCGAGCACGAAATGCCACCGACGCTTGCGAGAGCTCGAACGCGCCGCGCACCAACTGCTCCGTCGACAGCCCGGCGCCGCCGAAGTCGCGCGGAATGCTCCAGCCGAAATAGCCGAGTTCACGCATGCGTTGAACGAGGTCCGCCGGCACGGCGTCCGCCTGTTCGATCTCGTTTTCACGCGGGATCGCTTCGTCGCGCACGAACCGTGCGACGCCGGCAAGCATCGAGTCGAAATGCGAGGAATGGCTGGTCATGCTTTGTCTCCGTCATGTGAGTCGCTCGTGGGAGTCGCTCATGTCAGTTGCTCATGTGGGTCAATCCATGGCTTCACTATCGAAGATTTACTGACGCACGGAGCAATTTGTTCGACTCTGCAGAACAGAGTTTGGATATGCAGAACGCGAGGCGCAAAATAGGTCTCTCACGGAAGAGAGAAACCCATGGCAGCCAACAGCAAGCATTCCGAGCCGGCGGCGCTCGCCAGCGATTATCTGGATTCGAAGGCGCGCTACGTACCGGATGAATTCGACGGCGATCGTCAGTTCGCCACCACGCTGGCGCGCGGCCTCGACATCCTGCATTGCTTCACGCCGCGCGAATCGCAACTCGGCAATGCCGAGCTGGCGGCGCGCACCGGCATGACCAAGGCCACGATTTCACGCTTCACCTACACGCTCACGCGGCTCGGCTACCTGCGTGTCAATCGGATGAATAACAAGTTTCAGCTCGGCTCGGCCGTGCTGTCCCTGAGCTATCCCTTGCTCGCGAGCCTGAGCGTGCGCCAGATCGCGCGGCCGTCGATGAAAGAACTGGCAGATCAGATTCGCGGTTCAGTCTCGCTCGGCATGCGTGACCGGCTCAACGTCGTGTATCTGGAAAGCAGCCGCAGCAACACGCCGCTCGGATTGCCGGCCGACATCGGGCTGAGCTATCCGATCGTGCGAACTGCGATGGGCCGCGCGCTACTCGCGGCGCTGCCGGCCGAGCGGCGCGAGGCGCTCTGCAATGAAATCGCGGTGAAGTCGCCGCACGAATGGAGCACCTTCCGCGAGCGCGTGATGAGCGCGATCGACTATTTCTACGAGCGCGGCTTTTGCGTTTCGTATGGCGACCTCCGACGCGAGGTGCACGCCGTCGCCGTGCCGATGAAGCCGTCAGCCGATGGCGAGATTCTCGTGTTCAATTGCGGCGTGCCTTCTTATCTGCTGAAAGAGAATCAACTGGAAGGCGATATCGGGCCGCGCCTTGTTTCGATGGTGCGCAGTGTGGAAGCGGCGATGGGGATTTACTGAAAAGGATGCGCCGGATTCGAATGCGCTAAAACAAAACCCGGCACGCAAGCCGGGTTTCGTTTTATCGTCGCCGTGCCGTTGTCACGGCATAGCGGATCAATCGTCATTCATAGGCGGGACGACCGGCACTCAGCTCGATACATACGCCACATACGGTCCCGTGCCACCGCCCGTCGATGCGCGGCCCGAAATGCCGTAATACACATGACGGCCATAAAAGAACGGCAAACCGAAGTCGAACTGCCGGGTCATATAGATCCCGAGATTGTTGAACGCGTTATTCCCCGACGAAGTCAGCGTCGCGCCGTTCGCGATATTGAAGCCGAGCGTCACGCTTGCCGAATTGGACCCCGCCAGCGTCGAAGTACGGCCCACGGTCGCAGCCGGGATGTAGTATCCGGACGACGTGTCGCGCGCGATCGTCGTGTCCGGAAAGAACAGCACCGTCGAACCCGAATCGAAGAACGTCTGCGTGAACGTGGTGCCGCCATAGGACGACGTGAAGTCGCCATTCAGGTTCGTTCGGAAAATGGGCGCGCCCGTGCCGTTCAGCACGTTATTGGCCTGCGTGTCGATGCCGAACACGAGCGTGCCTTGAGCCGTTGCGCTGCCGCTGTCGGACACCTGCGCCATTTCCAGAATCACACCGTTGTTATCCTGCGAGAATCGCGCGACCGGGTTGCTGATCTGTTTTGCGACGGGCACCGAGGTGACATTGCCGGCATTGGTGTAATAGAACTGTGAGAGCGCTGTCAGCGCACACTGAGAGCCGCAGTCCGTCGGGCTCACGCCGATGCCGAGAATGCCGTTCGCGCCGAGATCACCCGCCGTGGCCAGTGGCCGGCCCACCTGGCATTCGCTCGGCGCGGCAATGGTCAGCTGCGAATCGCCGATCACATGAATCGGCACCGACGGCGCAGTCTCGCTCGACAGCGCAATGTCCGCGAGATGCACCGAACCCCATGCGTAGCCACTGCCGAACAACGCGCATTCGGCGAGCGGCAAGCCGCTCGATTGATCCGTTTCGGCAGTGAGCGCACTGAACGTGGAATTCGGGATCGCGGAGCGCACCAGACGCAGCCCGAACGATGCCGTATCGACGATCACGTTCGGAATCGTCGTGCAACTCGCACTCGCGTTGGAGCCGGGGGCGCAGATCTTGACGCTGACCATCGGCTGATTGTGAATGCCCGTTCCGCTCACCGTCACCGACATCGTGTTGCCGGCGCCGGCCGGTGTCGGCACGGCAGACGCGTCGACGGCGAGCACGTTGGGTGTCGAGTCGCTGATAAGGGGATTGGACGTCGTGTCACCCGGGGCCGCCGGCGCACTGGCGGCAGCCGGTGCGTTAGCCGAGGTGCCGCTGGAGCCACCGCCACCGCCGCCGCAGCCGGCAAGATTGAGCGCCAACCCGAGCCCGAGCGCCGTGGCAATAATCCTTGCGATTTTGCGCACTGTTGTTCTCTCTCTAATGATTTTAATGAGTTACTTGATATCGTCAGCGCTCACACCTTGCGGCAGCGCTTGCGGTAAATAGGCGCGGCCCACGAAGGCGCCCATATGGCCGCCGGTCTCCACGACCAGCGCCGACTGATGCACCGCGGCGGGTCCGTAACCGCCGCCTTGCGTGGCGTGGGCATCGGTGAGCGCCTGGACATACGTCGGGAAGTAAGTGGCGAGCAGCGTTTTGAGCGGCGGCATGGTCGGGCCTTCCCAGCTCAATGCGAAGACCGTATTGCCAGCGCTGACGTACTCGCTTACCACGGTGCCCGATGGCAGCGTCGTCTGGCTTACGGTGTAGTTCGCCGACGCCGCACTGCCGCTAGCGGCGAAGCGCGCCACCGCCGCGCTATTCTGGCTGGCCGCCCCTGCACTCGTGCTGCTGGCCGTGACCGGATAGGTCGGCGCGCCGCCCAATGCGGCATACGCCGGAGCGGCCAGCGCGAACGACGCTACGGTCACCGCGAGCATTCGAAATTGACTCATTATCATTTTTTCGTTTTCGAAGTTTTTGGAGAATACGCGCGAACGGTTTTTATCCTCGAGCCCGCGCGAAGCCGATATTAGCGCGAGCGTGTTTGGTTAAATCAGACGATTAATGATGGCAATTGGGCTCTATTTGAAAATGAAAGTTAACGCGCATCCGCCGATCAATCCTCGCCGAGTTTCTCGATCAGCATCGAAACGAAGGTTTCCGTCACGGGCGGCAGCGTCCGGCCGCGCTTCTTGATGAGGGCGATTGGGCGAGTGAACGCGGGGTCGTCGACGGCGCGCACGATCAATTCGGGTTCCGCTCTGACTTCGCGGGCCGACGCCGGCAGGATCGTCACGCCGAGTCCGGCGCGCACCATCGCGACCGCGCTCATCATGTAGGTCGGCTCGCACGCGATCTCCGGCGTGCAGCGAGCGTTCGCGAAAGCGCTGTCGACTACCGCGCGCACGCTCGTGCCCTGGGCGGTCAACACGAGCGGCGCGGCGGCGAGGTCGGCGAGCGTAATGCGCCGCCGCCGGGCGAGCGGATGGCGCTTCGGAAACACGGCAACCAGCCGGTCGATGCCCGCATGCAGCACCTCGAACGCGGCATCGTCGAGCTGGCCGCCGGTCAGGCCGATGTCGACCTCCTCATTGCGCACCAGCGTATTGACCATGCTGGCGACCACGTCGCGCACAAGAAAGCTTACGCGCGGCACGGCTTTCTTGATGTTCTGCACCAGCTCGGGCAACACGCTGGCCGCGAACGTGGGCAGGCAGGCGATCCGCACGGTGCCGCTCGCGCCTTCGCCGAGCGCGCGCGCGTCGATCAGCACGTGCTCCATGTCATGCAGCGACTTCTGCAGGAGCGGCAGCAGTTCACGGCCGGTCGGCGTCAGCGCGACGTTGCGGCTATTGCGGTCAAAGAGGCGCAAGCCGACCGTTTCTTCGAGGCGGCGAATCTGCACCGTCAACGCCGGTTGCGACAGATGCAGCCGTGTCGCCGCGCGCGTGAAGCTGCCCGTTTGCGCCACCGCGATAAACGCGCGGATGTCCCGAAGATTCAGATCCATGATAGTTTGTAATTGCTGCGATCAAATCATTTCAATTGATTTATAGCCGCTTCGAACTTACGCTGGATCGCAGTAAAAAACAATCTCGGAGACAAGCGCATGCTGCCATTACTGGGGCTCGCTACCATCGTCGTGTTGCTCGGCGCGATTCTGTCGAAACGCATGTCGCCGCTGGTGGCGCTGATCATCGTGCCGATCGCGGCGTCGCTCATCGGCGGCTTCGGCTTTCAGACCAGCAAGTTCGTGATCGACGGGCTCAAGAGTCTCGCGCCGGTCGTCGGCATGTTCGTGTTCGCGATTCTTTACTTCGGCACCATCACCGACGCGGGCACGCTCGATCCGATCATCGACCGCATTCTGCGCGCCGTCGGTACACGGCCCACGCGGATCGTGATGGGCACCACGCTGCTCGCATTGCTGATCCATCTGGACGGCTCCGGCGCCGTCTGCTTCCTGGTCACGATTCCCGCCATGCTGCCGCTCTACGATCGCCTGAAGATGGACCGGCGCGTGCTGGCCGCAGCGGTTTCGATGGCGGCCGGCATCAACTTTCTGCCGTGGACGGGGCCGATGATTCGCGCCTCCGCCTCGCTGCATCTACCGATCTCGGCGCTGTTCAATCCGCTGATTCCCGTGCAGGCGATCGGCCTCGTGTTCGTGTTCGGCATGGCGTTCTGGCTCGGGCGGCGCGAGGAAAAACGGCTCGGCCTCACGGCCGCGAGCGGGTCGGTGCCCATGCCCAAACGCGAACTGACACCCGAAGAACAGGCGCTGCGCCGGCCGAAGAACTTCTGGTTCAACATCGTGCTGACGCTGGTGGTGCTCGGCACGATGGTCGTGATGGGCGAGAAGATTCCGCCGGCGATCATGTTCATGGTCGGCCTGTGTATCGCGCTGATGGTGAACTATCCGAACGTCGACATGCAGCGCAAACGGATCGACGCGCATGCTCGTGCCGCGTTGATGATGGCCGGCATTCTGCTCGCGGCCGGCGTGTTCACCGGTGTGCTGCAAGGCAGCGGCATGCTGAAGGCGATGGCGCAGGCGGCGGTCGGTTTCGTGCCGCCCGCGATGGCCAGCCATATTCCCGTCGCGCTCGGCTTGCTGTCGATGCCGCTCAGCATGTTGTTCGACCCCGACTCGTTTTACTTCGGCGTGCTGCCGGTGATCGCCGAAGTAGCCGGCCAACTCGGCGTGCCCGCCGTGCATGTCGGCCAGGCCGCCTTGCTCGGTCAGATGACGACCGGCTTTCCGGTCAGCCCGCTGACACCGGCCACTTTCCTTGTGGTCGGCTTGTGCGGCATCGATCTCGCCGACCATCAGAAATTCACGTTCCCGTTGCTGTTCGGCGCGTCGATCGTCATGACGATTGCCTGCGTCGCGCTGGGGATATTCTCACTGTGAGCCTCACTGAACGGATGTGACCAGCATGACAGCCACTCAATCTCAACGGACCGTGCGCATCGGCGCGGGCGCGGGGTATTCCGGCGACCGTATCGAACCCGCCGTCGAACTGGCGGAACACGGTGCGCTCGATTACCTCGTCTTCGAGTGCCTTGCCGAACGCACGATTGCGATCGCGCAGCAGGCGCGCAGCAAGGACCCTGAACTTGGCTACGACCCGTTGCTCGAAGCGCGCATGAAAGCGGTGCTGCCGGCCGCGTTGCGCAACGGCGTGCGGATCATTTCAAACATGGGTGCCGCAAATCCGCTCGCGGCGGCGCGCAAGACCGCGGAGATCGCGCGCTCGCTCGGTCTCGGCGACGTGAAGATCGCAGCGGTCACCGGCGACGATGTGCTCGACGTCGTTCGCCAGGGCGATTTCTGCTTCGTGGAATCCGGAGAACGTGTGTCGGACTGCAAGGACCGGCTCGTGTCCGCGAACGCGTATCTCGGCGCGAGCGCGATCGTCGATGCGCTCGCGGCCGGCGCGCAGATCGTATTGACCGGACGCGTAGCCGATCCGTCGTTGTTCGTCGCGCCGCTGATTCACGAATTCGGCTGGCGCATGGACGACTGGCAGACGCTCGGTCAGGCGACGGTGATCGGCCATCTGCTCGAATGCGCGGGGCAAATCACCGGCGGCTATTTCGCGGATCCGGGCTTCAAGGATGTTCCTGAACTGGCGAGGCTCGGCTTTCCGATTGCCGAAGTCGGGCCGGACGGCGCGGTGGTCATCACCAAGCTCGCGCAAGCCGGCGGACGCGTCACCGAGGCGACCTGCAAGGAACAACTGCTGTACGAGATTCACGACCCGCAGCGCTATTTGCAACCGGACGTGGTCGCGGATTTCTCACACGTGCGTGTCGCGCAGGAAGCGCCGGATCGCGTTCGCGTGAGCGGCGGGCGAGGCACGTCGCGTACGGATACGCTGAAGGTGTCGGTTGCTTATTTCGATGGTTATATCGGTGAAGGGCAAATTTCCTACGGCGGTCCCGGTGCGTTGGCGCGCGCGCGGCTCGCACTGGCTATCGTGCGGGAACGGCTCACGCTGACCGGCGTGCAGACGCGTGAATTGTGCTTCGATCTGATCGGCGTGAACGCATTGCATGGCGAAACGGCGGCCGGCGGTTATGCCGAACCTTATGAAGTGCGTGCGCGAGTGGCGGGGCGCACGGCCTCGCTCGCGCAAGCGGTGCAGATCGGTAACGAGGTGGAGACGCTCTACACCAATGGTCCGGCAGGCGGAGGCGGCGTCACGAAGTCGGCGCGCGAAATCGTCGCGGTGCAATCGGTTTTGCTGCCGCGCGAGCATGTGGCGCCGGCGTTTTCGATGGTGGAGGCGTGAGATGAAATTACGTGAACTGGCTCATTCGCGTACCGGCGACAAAGGCAATACGCTGAACATCTCGGTGATCTGCTATGACATGAAGAATTACGAACATCTACGCACGGTGCTGACGCCGGAACGGGTCAAAGCGCATCTGCGTGATGTTGTGCAGGGCGAGGTGGTGCGCTACGATCTGCCCGACATTGCGGCGTTCAACTTCGTGCTTGGCAATGCGCTCGGCGGCGGCGTGACGCGTTCGCTCGCACTCGATGCGCACGGCAAGTCGCTGAGTTCGGCGTTGATGGATCTCGATGTCGAGGCGCCTGCTTCGTAGTGCGCTTATACGTTTGCGGCCGCCTTCAGGCGTCCGCTTCTTCCCAAGGCGGCACCGGCTGCCACGCCTCGATCAATTCATCGATGAAAAGCCGCACCTTCGGCGTCAGATGCCGGCGCGTCGGATAGATCGCGCGAATCGGCAGCGGCTCCGCTGCGAACGATTGCAGCAGCGGTTGCAAGCGGCCGTCACGGATCTCGCTTGCAACCAGATAGTTGGGCAGATTGATGATGCCCACGCCATTCACCGCCGCGCCGATCAACGCCTCGGCGCTGTCCATTTTCAATCTTCCACCCGTCTCCACGACCTGTTGCTCGACGCCGGCGAACTGCCACGGTTGCGGACGTCCCGCGCTGACGAATTGCAGGCACTCGTGGTGCGCGAGATCGAGCGGCGAGACAGGCGCGCCGCGCTTCGCCAGATAAGCCGGCGACGCACACGTGATCAGCTTTTGCGTGGCCACTGTGCGGGCGATGAGCCGCGAGTCCGGTTTCGGTTCGCCGACGCGGATGGCGACGTCGATCCCCTCGTCGACGAGATCGACGAAGCGGTCCGTGAAGCTGACCTCGGCGCTGACCGTGGGCCAGCGTTCGAGAAACGACGCGATGATCGGCAACACCTGACGGTGACCGAGCGCAATCGGCAGGCTGATGCGTAACGTGCCTGCCGGCGTCCCGCTGCGCACCGCCATGGCCGTCTCGGTCTCTTCGAGGTCTTCGAGAATCTGCGTGCAACGCGCGTAAAACACGGAGCCGTCGTCCGTGAGTCCCAGACTATGCGGCGTTCGATGCAGCAGACGCACCTGCAAGCGCGCCTCGAGTCGGGCAATGATCTTGCCGACCGCCGAGCGCGTGATACCGAGCTGCTGCCCCGCCGACGTAAAGCTGCCCGCCTTGACCACGGTGACGAAGGTCGCGATGTCGTTGATGTTGCCGAGCGCCAAGTCGAGATCCTCCCCAACGGGTGTGTGCAATGTGGATGAGCGGCTTCGCGCGATCCGTCGCGTTCCGATGATATCGCGTCGCCCGTCTGTCGCGGTGAAGGGGAGCCACATTCCCCATCGATCCTCCTACTCTCCGTTCAGGACGCAGTCCCCTCAATTTCAATGTCTGAATCGGAGAACATCCATGGATGCCAATCAACTTGCCGGATCGTCCGCGAGACCGGCACTCGCTAGCGACGGCGCGCCGCTCATGCCGACTGTGGTGGCGGCCACGCGCGGACCGTCTTGGGCCGCGGTTTTATCCGTCGCTGTCGGCTCATTCGCTTTCGTCGCCACGGAATACATGCCTGTCGGCTTGTTGCCGCAGATCGCGCACGAACTCGGCGTCACGCCCGGCACGGCAGGACTGATGGTGACGACGCCGGGCATCATCGCCGCGATCTCGGCGCCGCTGCTGCTGCTGGCCGCGGGGCGCATCAACCGCCGTTTGATCCTGTTGCTGCTGGCTGTGCTGCTGGTCGCATCGAACGTGATCTCGGCACTTGCGCCGAGCTTCGCCGTGATGCTGGTGGGCCGCGCATTGCTGGGTGCGAGCCTCGGCGGGTTCTGGACCGTCGCGCTCGGCGCATCAGGGCAACTCGTGCGCGAAGAGCAGGCCGCGCGTGCGAGCGCGACGATTTTTATGGGCATCACGCTGGCGACGGTGATCGGCGTGCCGCTCGGCACCTTGATCGCCGACCTGAGTTCGTGGCGCATGGCGTTCCTCGCGACCTCGGTGCTCGCGGCCGTCGCGTTGGCCGCGCAGGCCGTGTTCCTGCCTTCGCTGCCGCCCAAGGCGGCGATTCGACCGGACGACTTCCGCGCCATGCTGGCACGCTCGAACGTGCGCCGGAGTCTGTTGCTGGTCGCGTTGCTATTCGGCGCGCACTTCGCGGCCTATACGTATATCGCGCCGTTTCTCGAGCGCAATGCGGCGTTCGGTCCGTCGTGGGTGACGGCCGTGTTGCTCGGTTTCGGCGTCGTCGGCTTCGCTGCGAATTTCGCGGTTTCCGCTTTGGTGACGCGCCATCTCAAGGTCTCGCTGCTGATGTTGGGCGCGCTGATGACGCTCGCCTTGTTCGCCTTGCCGATGCTGCAGGTGTCCCGTGTCGGCGTGATCGCGGCGGTGATGGTGTGGGGCATCGCGTACGGCGCGATCCCGCTGAGCCTGAGCATCTGGATGCAATGGACTTCGCCGGATCGCCCTGAAGCGGGTTCGTCGATGTTCGTCAGCACCGTGCAGACCTCGATCGCGCTCGGCTCGCTGACGGGCGGCGCGGTGGTCGATCATCTCAGCATCGCCTCGACGATGCACTTCGGCGGCGCACTCGCGGTGCTGAGCCTGCTCGTGATGATGACGTTCAGCACGCGCCACGCGAGCCTGAAGGACGTGCTCGACAAATAGCCGGCGCGCTGTTGAAACACAGTTGCTGCGCCATCGAAACAATCGGTGATGGCTGTGCAGTCCAGCAGGCGCAAGGGTTTCGGCGCATTGCGGACTGCAGGCTCCCAAGTCTTCGGAGCCGTGGCCCGTTTTTCTTAACGACCCGCGCCTATAGATTGTCATTCAACGCCAGACAGCGTACGCAACGCTCGGCGGCAATCATTCACCGGATCAACTTCAAGAGAAAAGAACCTCATGAGCAAGCTCTTCACCTCAGTCAAAGTAGGACCTTATGAACTCGCGCACCGCGTCGTCCTCGCACCGCTGACCCGCATGCGTGCCGAAGACGGCGCGCGCCCCGGTCGTCTGATGGCCGAGTATTATGCGCAGCGCACGTCCGCAGGTGCATTGCTGATCGGCGAGGCGACGATCGCCGCGCCCGACGGGAACGGTTACCTCGGCGCTCCCGGCCTTTACGACGACGGCCAGATCGCCGGCTGGCGCGAAGTCACCGACGCGGTGCACGCGAAGGGCGGCAAGATTTTCCTGCAGCTGTATCACGCAGGACGTCAGTCGAACGCCGAGTTGCAGCCCGAAGGACGCCGGCCGGTGGGCCCGTCGGAAGTGCTGCACGGCGGCGTCGCTTATACCAGGGCCGGCTGGATTCCGAACACGCCGAACCGCGCGCTGGAGATCGACGAGATCGCCGCAATCGTGGAGAGTTTCCGCACGGCCGCTGAACGTGGCGTGAAGGCAGGCTTCGACGGCGTTGAATTGCACGCCGCGAATGGCTATCTCTTCGATCAGTTCCTTCAAGACGGCAGCAACAAGCGCACGGATGCCTACGGCGGTTCGTTCGAAAATCGCGCGCGCCTGTTGATGGAAGCCACCCGTGCGGTGATTTCCGTATGGGGCAGCAACAAGGTTGCGGTGCGTCTCGGACCGAGCGGTTCGTGGGGCGATATGTCGGATAGCGATCCGGTCGGCCTCTTTAGCTACGTCGCGGCCGAACTGGCCAGGCTCGATCTCGCGTATCTGCATCTGATCGAGCCGCGTATCGCCGGCAATGTCGAAGATGAAAGCCGCAATCCGGAGCCGGTCGCCGCGCAGACGATCCGCCAGCACTACGCGGGGACGATCATCGCCGCGGGTGGTTTCAAGCGCGATTCGGCGGAAGCGATCCTCGCCGACGGCGATGCCGATCTCGTCGCGTTCGGCCGCGATTTCATCGCCAATCCGGATCTGCCGGAACGGTTGCGCCGCAAGCTGCCGCTCAATACGTACGACCGGCCGACGTTCTTTGGCGGCACGGAAGTGGGCTACACGGACTATCCGTTTTATGAAGAAGAGACAGTGAGCGCATAAGCATCGTTGATGGTCGATGCAGATGTTGTGGAAGCCGGCGTGTTCAGTGTGTTGCTGAACACGCCGGCTTTTTCGTGCGGGCCGATACACGTTGAAAAGTCCCGAGCGCCGACAGCATCACACTCAAGCGCGGCCAGCAGCCCGCGCCGCCGCAGCGGAAACCGGAAACAGATGCTCGCTCAAGTAATCGACGAAGACCCGCGCTTTAGGCGAGATCTGACGCCCGGACGGCCACAACGCGCGAAATACGGTCGGCGTATCCGTGTACGTTTGCAGTACGGCAACCAGCGAGCCTCGCGCGAGCTGCGCGCGTATCGTGAAGTCGGGCACGCAGGCAAGGCCCAGGTCCTGTTCGGCAAGCATGGTCAAAGGCTCGACGGCGGTGGCGATGGCCGTCGTCGGAAGGTCGATGTTCAGCATCTCGCCGTCGCGGATCAACGGCCAGCGGCGCAGTTTGTTGGTGGTCGGAAACCGATGTTGAAGGCACGCGTGGTCGCGCAGTTGTTCGGGTTCGCCAGGCACGCCGCGTTGCGCGAAGTAGGCCGGCGAGCCGACGATCACATGCCGGTACGTGCCCATGGTGCGCGTGACGAGCGTGGAGTCGAGCGCATCGCCGGTGCGAGTGACGACGTCGAAGCCTTCCTCGATCACATCGACCATGCGGTCGGAGAAGTCGATATCGAGCACAATGTCCGGGTACGTCTTCATGAAAGCGGCGATCACCGGCATCATCAGCGTGCTCACCATCGGCATGCTGACGCGCAGCAGTCCGCGTGGCGCGGCATTGGCGAGCGCCAGTTCGTTCTCGGCCGCCTCGATTTCTCCGATGATGCGCTGGCAGCGCGTCAGAAAGGTCGCGCCCTCGGGCGTCAACGCGATACTGCGCGTGCTGCGATGAAAGAGGCGCACGCCGAGCCGTCCTTCGAGCCGCGAGATCGCCTTGCCGACCGCCGACGACGAAATGCCCAACTGGCGGCCCGCTTCAGTGAAGCTGCGGGTTTCGGCGGCGCGCACGAACACGTTGAGCGAGCCGAACCGGTCCATCGCGCCTGGCGAGGCGCCGCTTTCGGCGGCGGCAGGCGGTGCCGGTGAACTCGCCGTGTTTGCGGCGGGAGGGCCAGCTTGATTGGGCTGCGTCATCGGGAGCTCCTTATCAGGCCCGCTGCAAAACGCTGGAAAACAGCACTTCCTTCAGATTGACGACCGGCGCCGGATCGCGCTGCGCTTTGGCGAGCAGAAACGCGCCTTGCATGGACGACACGATGAACGTGGCGAGTTGCTCGCAATTCGTATCGGCTCGCACTTCGCGCGCCGCGACGGCGGCCCGCAGGCAATAGAGAACGGACTTTTCGATTTCGGCGAAAATCGCATTGAGCCGCGCGCGGATCGCTTCGCTGTCGCTCGAGTCGGCGGCGAAGTTGCCGAGCAGGCAGCCATTGCGCGAATCGTTCTGACTGATGAGCCGGATATGGACGTCGATGTATTTGCCGAGCCGATACAGCGGTTTCAGTTCGTCGTTGAGCAGCGTATCGCGCATCTCGCCACGCGCCCGCTCGAAATACAGTTCGATCACTTCGAGGCCGAATGCTTCTTTCGAGGTGAAGTGGTTCGTGAACGAGCCATGTGGCACGCCCGCCGCCTTGACGATGTCCCGCACGCTCGCGCCGTTGAAGCCGAATTCGTGGATGACGCGCATGCCCTCGGCGATCAGCGTGTCTTTGTGTGAAGGTTTCGGCATGGTCGGAAGCTCTCTGGCAATACAGGCGCCCCGCATGGTGTCATGCACAAGTGCGGGGCGGCTGATGGGTGGACCGCTTCAGTTCACTTCGATATGGCGGCCGCTGTCTGATGATTCTACGGCGGCGTCGAGCAGCTTGTGCAGACGGACTGCATGCTCGAACGTCGGCGCGGTGCGGCTGCCGGTGCGGACGTCGTCGGCGAAGGCGGCGTACAACTGGGCGAGCTCCAACACTGCGGAGGGCAAATCGGATGGCGGCAGCCGGTCGTACGACGCGGGCACCGGCAGCGTCGCGAGCGGCAGGTTGTTGCCGTGCGCGCCTTCGATCACGTAGTCGTCGCCGACATTGCCGAACGCCGAGCGATTCGTGATACGCAGATCGCCTTCCGTACCGGTGATGTCGATCTGCACGCCCGAGCCGTTGCGCTTGCCGCCTTCGATATGCACCGACAGCACCGCGCCGTCCGGCAAGCGACCGGCGAGCACGAGTTGGTCGGGCGTCGTGGTCGGCATGACTTCGCCGGTCTCCGCGATCGTCACCTGTTCGAACTGATTGACGCTCAGCGCGGCAATGCTGTGCGGCCAACCTGTCGCTTCGAACAGCATGTCGAGGAAGTGGCCTGCGTAGATCGCGATCACGCTCGAGAAGTTTTCCGGCGGGACGGTCCAGCGCAGCGATTGCGAACGCAGCGCCTGGAAGTAATTCATGCTCACGTGAATGCGTACCGAGCGCAGCTTGCCGACATAGCCTTGCGCGATCAGATCGCGCACGTAGCGGTTGTGCGGCGCGAGTCGCCGTTGCAAGCCGACCACGTGACGCACATTCGCCTCACGCGCGAGATCGATCAGTTCCTGCGAGGTGGCGACGTTCGGCGTCAGCGGCCACTCGCAGTAGACGTCCTTGCCGGCTGCGATCGCGGCGCGCACGCCTTCTGCGTGCTGCGGCGCCGTCGTCAGAACGATGACCAGATCGACTTCGGGATGTTTGACCAGTGCGTCGAGCGACTCGACCACGTATTTGAGGCCGTAACGTTCGGCGACACCTTGCGCCGCTTCGCGACGCTGGCTGAACACTGCGGTCAATTCGTATTGGGGCAATAGGCTCAGCACGCGCACGTGGCCGTGTTGCGCCCAGTTGCCTACGCCGACGATACCGACGCGGATCGGCGCGGCGCTGGATACTGCGGAATTCTCAGTCATGGGACCACCTGCGCGCAAACGCGCAAAGAGGCCGGACAGAAACACGACAACCTGTTTCCGGCCGGCCCAAACAACGATTGATCAAACGCCAGCGAACTGGTCGTTGAACTGCGTGACGAACGCGGCTTCGTTCGGGCCGGGATTGTTGCGCATGGGACGGGCGATCTCGACGACGGCTTCGTCGGCGTCCGTGCCGAGTTCATGGATGGTTTGTTCGATGAACGGCGCAAGCGGCATGGCGCGCGGTTCGTTCTTGCTGTCGAGCAAGTCGGTCTGCACCCACGGCGGCGCGATTTCGACGACGCGCACGGAGGTGTCCTTCAGTTTGAAGCGCAGCGATTGCGTGTACGAGTGGATCGCGGCCTTGGTCGACGAATAGACGCCGGCGATGGCCATCGGCACGAAGCCGAGTACCGACGACACGTTGATGATGGTCGCGTCGCCTTGTTGCTTCAGATGCTCGACGAGCGCGCCCGTCAGGCGGATCGGGCCCATCAGGTTGGTCGTGAGTGTGGAGACGATCAGCGCGTCGTCGACCGGCTTGCTGAGGTCGTCGATTTGCATGATGCCGGCGTTGTTGATCAGCACGTTCAGCGACGGGTACTGCGCGATCAGTTGTTGCGAGACCGAGGCGATGCTCTGCGGGTCCGTGATGTCCAGTTCGACCGACTGCATGCCGGGGTTGGCGGCAATCGTCTCTTCGAGATTCGCCTTGCGGCGGCCGGCGATGATGACCTGATTGCCGAGCTTGTGGAACGCTTCAGCGAGTCCGCGGCCGATGCCCGAACCGCCGCCGGTGATGAAAATAGTGTTGCCTGTGAGTTTCATGATGGATCTCAAAGTGGATTCAAGGTCCGCGCTGCTGTCGGGTTGGACAGCAACACGCGCTGGGAGAAATATGGACGAACGTATTAAACCCATCAAGCGGCTCGACATGAATGCACTATTCCGCTGACGCTAACAATGCTACGCAGGCGCCGAGGCTTGCGGTCGCGCCATTCCACCCGGTCTATATCTAAACCAGTACGATTGTATTTTTTAAAAAGAGAGGAGGGCGGCGGGCGGCCGCCCGCTCACTGGCGAATCAGTCGCCCGCTTTGCTCAACTCGTGAGCGCGGCGCAGCCGTTCGCGGCTGTTGCTCAGGTGCATGCGCATGGCGGCGCGCGCGTCGTCCGGGTCTTGCCGTTCGATCGCGCGATAAATCATCTGATGCTCGCTGAGCACGTTACGCAGATGCTCGATATGGTCGAGTTCCGCGATCTCCGCGGAGCCGAGCCGCGTGCGGGGACTCACCGCGCGGCCAAGCTGGCTGAGCACGTCGAAGAAATAACGGTTGCCGCTTGCGCGGGCGATCTGCAAATGAAACTCGATGTCGTGCGCGAGCGTATCGGTGCTGCCGCGCTCGAGTTCGGACTCGAAACGCTCCAGCGCGCCGCGGATCTGCTTGAGGTTCTGGTCGGTGCGCCGCGCCGCGGCGAGCGCGGCGGAGGCGGCTTCGACGTCGATGCGGAATTCGATGATCGCCATCACGTCCAGCATGCTGGAGAGATCGGCGGCGGGCAACTGCATGGATTTTTCCGTGGCCGGCGCCAGTACGAAGGTGCCGATGCCGTGACGCGTCTCGACCACCTTGGCCGCCTGCAGCCGCGAAATCGCCTCGCGCACCACGGAGCGGCTCACCGAGAGCTGCTTCATCATCGCGACTTCGGTGGGGATGCGGTCGCCCGGCCTCAGGGCGCCGCGGCGGATTTCATCGGAAAGGGTGGCCACCACCTTCTCAGTTAGGCTGCTCATTTCTGTGGCTGGTTGATTGTTCGGCTGGGGATGCACACGGTGCGCGTGCGATTTGCGGCGTGTGACGCCTCGGTATAGCCATCATAGCGTTTGTCCCGATAAGAACGATTTGATTCTCGCGTTTGCGATGGTTTGTGGAGACGAGGTTCGGGCTCGGCATGCAGGGTGAAAAGCGCGGCGGTTTTTTAATGTCATCAGACATCTTAGTTCAATTTTTACGTGTTTGGCTTCATTAGGGGATATTGCCTTGCCGGCGCAGCATTACGCGTCACACCAGCAGGGTAAACACGGCGTTGGAATCGCCCATAAAAACATGGTAGTCTGTCGTCAGACAACGTATCACGCGTTTCGGGACGGAAGACCGGCCTGTTTGAATGCGCCGCGTTGCGCTCGATCAGGCCGCCTGAGCGGCCGAAACTGGAGACAATCTTGACGTCTGCTCTCACCACCGCCGCCGATCCGCTCGAATCAGCCGTCTCCAAGGTCAAGCGGCACGTGCTGCCGCTGTTTCTGATCATGTTCATCGCGAACTACATCGACCGCGTGAACATCGGCTTCGTCAATTCCCACATGCAGACGGACCTCGGCATCGGCGCCGCGGCGTACGGCCTTGGGAGCGGTCTATTCTTTATCGGCTACGCGCTGTTCGAGGTGCCCTCGAACGTGTTGATGCAGAAGTACGGCGCGCGCGTTTGGCTCACGCGCATCATGGGCACGTGGGGGCTGGTCGCGGCGGCGATGGCGTTCGTCTGGAACGACACCTCGTTCTATGTGTTGCGATTCCTGCTCGGCGTCGCCGAGGCCGGCTTCTTTCCCGGCGTGGTTTTTTACTTCACGCAATGGCTGCCGCAGAAGGAACGCGGCAAGGCGGTGGCGGTTTTTCTCGGCGGCTCTGCGCTCGCGTCGGTTCTCTCCGGTCCGATCACCGGCAGCCTGCTGTCCATTCGCGGCTTCGGTTTGCACGGCTGGCAATGGATGTTTCTCGTCGAAGGCGGCTTTTCGATCGTGCTGTGCGCGGTGAGCTGGATGTTGCTGAAGTCGCGTATTCGCGATGCCTCCTGGCTTACAACTGAAGAGCAGAACGTGCTTCAGACGTCGATCGCGGCGGAGCAGGCCGAGCGCGAGGCACAGGGCGGCGCGCATCTGCCGGCCATGAAGCTGCTGAAGGATCCGCAGATTTTGCTGTTCTGCTTTCTGTACTTCGCGATTCAATTGACCATCTACGCGGCCACCTTCTGGCTGCCCACGATCATCCGCAAAATGGGCGGCCTCTCCGACTTCCAGGTCGGCATGCTCAACGCGATTCCCTGGCTCATCGCCATGTTCGCGATGTACTGCTTCGCGTTGTTGTCGGCGAAATGGCGCTTCCAGCAGGCGTGGCTGGCCGTGGCGCTCGTCATTGCGGCGTGCGGGCTGTTCGCTTCGACTTCGGGCAATCCGGTGTTGTCGTTCGTGGCCATCTGTTTCTCGGCGATCGGCTTCAAGGCGGCGGCTTCGCTGTTCTGGCCGATCCCGCAAGGCTATCTGGACGCCCGCGTGGCCGCGGCGGTGATCGCGTTGATCAACTCGGTAGGCAACCTCGGCGGATTCTTCGCGCCCGCCGCGTTCGGTTATCTGCAGCAGCACACCGGGTCGATTACCGGTGGTCTGTACGGCCTCGCCGTGGCTTCGTTGATCGCGGCGGCGGCCGGTTTCCTGACCCGCAACCGGCGCGTGAATCACGACGCGCCGCCGGAATCGCTGCAGCACAAAGTCCACTGACTACACTGACTGACAGAACCGCTCAGCATGCATCATCTAATTTCCAGTTTCCGTCCGGTGTCGGTGTCTAGCGCGATCGCATAGCGCCTCCAATTTCGCCACCCGGCTCACTAACTCATCGGATCCAACATCATGTCCACGAAATCTTCCGAACTGAACGCCACTCCGGTTGTTACTGAACTACGTGTCGTGCCTGTCGCCGGGCGCGACAGCATGTTGCTCAATCTGAGCGGCGCGCATGGCCCGTTCTTCACGCGCAATATCGTCATTCTGCGCGACAGCGCGGGACACACCGGCGTCGGTGAAGTGCCGGGCGGCGAGAGCATCCGCAAGACCATCGACGACGCGCGTCCGCTCGTCGTCGGTCAGTCGATCGGCAATCTGCAAGCGGTCCTCAACAAGGCGCGCACGCAATTCGCCGACCGCGACGCCGGCGGCCGCGGTTTGCAGACCTTCGATCTGCGCACCACGATTCACGCGGTGACCGCGCTCGAAGCCGCGCTGCTCGATCTGCTCGGCCAACATCTCGGCGTGCCCGTCGCCGCGCTGCTCGGCGAAGGCCAGCAACGCGACGAAGTGGAAATGCTCGGCTATCTGTTCTATATCGGCGATCGCAAGAAGACCGACCTGGAATACGCGAGCGGCGCCGATGGCCGCGACGACTGGGAGCGCGTGCGCACCGAAGAAGCCATGACGCCCGAGGCCGTCGTGCGTCTCGCCGAAGCCGCGCAGGCGCGCTACGGCTTCAACGACTTCAAGCTCAAAGGCGGCGTGCTGTCCGGCGACGCCGAGATCGAAGCCGTCACCGCGCTCGCCGAACGTTTCCCAAAGGCCCGCGTCACGCTCGATCCGAACGGCGCCTGGTCGCTGGCGGAAGCGGTGCGCCTGTGCCGCGACCAGCACGACGTGCTGGCCTACGCGGAAGATCCGTGCGGCGCCGAGAACGGCTATTCGGGCCGCGAGGTGATGGCCGAGTTCCGCCGCGCGACCGGCTTGCCGACGGCGACCAACATGATCGCCACCGACTGGCGCCAGATGGGTCACGCAATCCAGTTGCAGTCCGTGGATATCCCGCTGGCCGATCCGCACTTCTGGACCATGCAGGGCTCGGTGCGCGTCGCGCAGATGTGCAACGACTGGGGCCTCACGTGGGGTTCGCACTCGAACAATCACTTCGACATTTCGCTCGCGATGTTCACGCACGTGGCGGCCGCCGCGCCCGGCAAGATCACGGCGATCGACACGCACTGGATCTGGCAGGACGGCCAGCGTCTGACGCGCGAGCCGCTGCAGATCGTCGGCGGCAAGGTCAAGGTGCCGCAGGCCGCAGGGCTCGGTATCGAACTCGACATGGATGAGATCGAGAAGGCGCACGCGCTTTATCAGCAGCACGGCCTGGGTGCGCGCGACGACGGCGTGGCCATGCAATATCTGATTCCGAACTGGAAGTTCGATAACAAGCGCCCGTGCCTGGTGCGCTAAACCAACGATGATCCGGGCGGCGGCGCGGATAACCGCGCGCGCTCACCCCACTTGAAGCCTTAAACGCCATCCACGCCATGACTTCACCTCAAGAACTCAAAGCCATCGTTTCCGAAGGGCTGCTGTCCTTTCCCGTGACCGACTTCGACGCGCACGGCGATTTCCGTGCGGATACCTATGCTGCGCGCCTCGAATGGCTGGCGCCCTACGGCGCGACCGCGCTGTTCGCCGCAGGCGGCACGGGCGAATTCTTTTCGCTGACGAAAAGCGACTACACGAACGTGATCCGCACAGCGACCGACACCTGCAGGGGCAAGGTGCCGATTCTCGCGGGCGCGGGCGGCCCGACCCGGGTGGCGATCGACTACGCGCGGGAAGCCGAACGTCTTGGCGCAAGCGGTGTGCTGCTGATGCCGCATTATCTGACCGAGGCGTCGCAGGAAGGCATCGCGGCGCACGTGGAGCAGGTGTGCAAGTCCGTGCCGAACATCGGCGTGATCGTCTACAACCGGGCAAATTCGAAGCTGAACGCGGACATGCTCGAGCGTCTCGCGGACCGCTGCCCGAACCTGATCGGCTTCAAGGATGGCGTGGGTGAAATCGAAGCGATGGTGACGATTCGCCGCCGCCTCGGCGACCGCTTCTCGTATCTCGGTGGGCTGCCGACCGCGGAAGTTTATGCCGCGGCTTATAAGGCGTTGGGCGTGCCGGTGTATTCGTCGGCGGTGTTCAACTTCATTCCGAAGACGGCGATGGAGTTTTACCGCGCGGTCGCCGCCGACGAACATGCAACGCAAGCCAGGCTGCTCGACGAATTCTTCCTGCCGTATCTGGCGATCCGGAATCGTCGCGCGGGTTACGCGGTGAGTATCGTGAAGGCGGGCGCGAAGCTGGTGGGCCACGATGCTGGTCCGGTCCGCGCACCGCTCACCGATCTCACCGACGAAGAGATGGCGCAACTCGATGCGCTGATCAGGAAGCTCGGCGCACAGTAAGCAGGCGCTGGATTTCCGCGAATACAACGCAGCCATGCACGTGCGGCGTTCGTCTTAACGGTTGGGACTGGCCGCTGTGCTCCCAACGCAATCACAGCGGCCGAAAAGCGCAACGTGGCCCACGCGGCATGTGCTCAATCCGGCCAATGCGTTCAACCCTTGCGAAACACCACGTGCGAGATCCGCTGCACCAGCAGCGCGGCCGCCAGCGCCGCGACCGCCGTCAGCCACACGCCGATATGAATCGACTGCACCAGCGCGTCGCGCGCCGTGTCGATCAACGCGAGCGTATTGAGCCCTGACGGCTTCATATCCGCGATCAGCTTCAGACGCGACGCTTCGTCGATAAGAATGCGCAGGTCGACGAAGCGAGGCCGCCATTGCGACGCGGCCGGCTCGCCGAGCACGCTCATCGTGCGCGTGACCACGTCGCGGTAATGATGCTGCACCACGGTTGCGACGATGCTCGTGCCCAGCATGCCGCCCACCATGCGCGCGGATTGCAGCAGCGCCGTGGTGATGCCGAAGCGCTCGTGCCCAGCGATCTCCTGGCCGAACACATTCAAATTGTTGAGAATGAAACCGAGGCCGATGCCGACCGCGGCCATCGGCAATTCGATCCATATGTGCGGCGTCTCCGGATTCGCAAACGCCAGCGCGATCGACGCGAACAGCAGCAACGCGAAGCCGATCGACAGGATCTGCGTCGGCTTTTTCATGTGAATCACGATGCGCGTATTCAGCAGACTGCCAAGCGCGATACAGGCCGCGATCGGCGTGGCGAGCAGGCCGGCCTGTTGCGGCGAGAGTCCGAAGCCGCCTTGCAGCAGCAGCGGCGCGAAGAAGATCAGCGAGAACATCACGAAGCCCGACAGCATGCCGAGCGTGAACAGCGTGACGAGTTGCGGGTCCTTGAACAGATCGAGTGGAATGATCGGATGCGTGGCGCGCTTCTCGCAGATCAGCAGGGCGGCCGTGCCCACGATCACGCAAGCGGCCAACGTGAGATTGCCGGCGGTCAGGCCGGTTTTTGGCACGGCTTCGATGAAGGCCTGCAGACCACCGAGCACGGCGGCGACCAACGCCGCGCCGAGCCAGTCGATTTTGACATCGCCTTCATGCGGACGGCGAAAGCTCGGCAGATGCGCCCAGATGAAATAGAGTGCCGCCGCACCGACCGGCAAATTGATCAGGAAGGTCGAGCGCCAGCCCCAGTGTTCGCTCATCCAGCCGCCGAGCGACGGTCCCGCCGCTGTGCCGATGCCGTACGCGGCGGCCATCACCACTTGCCAGCGCACTCGCGCGCGCGGATCGGGAAACAGATCGGGAATGGAAGCGAACGCCGTGCCGACCATCATCCCGCCGCCGACGCCTTGCAAGCCGCGCGCGATCACGAGAAACAGCATGTCGTTGGCGACGCCACAGAGCACCGACGCCACGGTGAACGTGATGACCGCGGCAATCACGAAGCGCTTGCGGCCGAAGTAGTCGCCGAGCCGCCCGAACACCGGCACCGTCACCACCGAAGCCAGCAGATACGCACTGGCGATCCACGCGTAGTACTCGAAGTCGTGCAACTCGGCGACGATGGAAGGCAGCGCGGTGCTGACGACCGTCTGATCGAGTGCGACCAGCATGTTGACGAGGCCGATGCCGAGCATGGCGAACAGGGCGTTGCGGAACGGCAGGGCAGTGGCGGTCGGGTTCACGGATCTGAGGGGAAAGCTTTTCAAGGTGGACGCTGCGCGGCCGGCGCAGGTCAGGGTCTTGACGACTGGTGTCCTCTAGTTGTCTGACCTCTTGCAAAGGATTATACGGGTTTTCCCTTACCCAAAACTATTCTCTGGTATTTCGAGGCAAAAAAATGCCGTGCGCAGCCGGCACGGCATGGTGGGTGGGCGAGGCGGCAAAGGGCGTTTGAGTTGCGGGGGGGGGGGGGGGGCGCCCCCCCCCCCCCCCCCCCCATGTATTAAAAAA
>NZ_JAQQEG010000036.1:0-98019 GCF_046027395.1 Paraburkholderia dipogonis
GCGCGGGTAGCCAACGGGGTATCGCCGGGGCCCGCCCGCGCTAATCGCGGGGGGGGGGGGCGGTTGGGGGCGCCCGACGTTCCGTAATGGCCGGTAAATATCTCCATATTGGCTGTAACCTACCCGACATTCCTTTTTCCTAAGCTGCAAGGGTATGCATCCCTTCTGATGCCCGAAAAAGGATCGCGCCTTGAAACAGTCATATGAAACCGTAGCCGAGCAGCCGATCCAGGTGCGCGGCTGCCGCGTCTCCGCGCCTATTCGCCAGCCGTGGGGCGGCGCCTGCCGGATCGTCGAATGGATCGACACGGCGGGGCAGATCTCGCGGCGGGTCGTGGCCGAAGACGCCACGGCCGCCGAAGTCCGCGCGACCATCAACCGTCATGTGGAAGGCCGCAAGCATGTGCTGTACGACGACGAAAAGACGCCGCGTCAGACTTTGCCGCGGCAGACGGTGGCGCGGCGCTGAGGGCTTCTGGGGCGCGGCGCGGACCTGCGCGGCGGGGTTAATGATTGGTTTTGTGCCCCAGTTGCCGCTCATGCCACATGAGGCCAATGCCGCAAATGGCGCGACGAGGCCAGCGCCGCCAACGCCGCCAATGCGGCCAATGAGGCTGACGGGAGCGAACGCGCTTCGTATCAAGCGCCGTTTTGCCGACCAGCCTGGACTGGCCCGCCGAACAAATTCACCCGCGCGCTACCTGATCAACCTGTCTTTCTCGTCTGCACCGTCTGCACTCGCCGCATCGTAAGCCTGCGGATTGAACAGCGGATGCCGCGCGGCTTCGGCCGCCGTCAGCACCGGCGAGACACAGCAGTCGAGCGGCTCCAGCAGCAAAACCCATTCTTCCAGCGGACGCTTGCCGATCACGTCGGCGAATTCCTGGATGAGCGCGGCGGCGTCCGGGCCGCCGATGGCCTGGCCGAGACTCCAGTGGCGCGTGGCCCATTCGGGCCGGTCGAGCGCCATGCAGAGCGTCTCCCAGAACTTCAGTTCGAGCGCGCCGACCGCGAGCCAGCGGTTATCGAGCGTGCGATACAGGTTGTAGCAAGGCACGCCGCCATTCAGCAGACCGGCGCCGACGGCAGGCGCCACGCCTTCGTTAGCGAGCGCGACCTGAGCCACGACGTTGTGCGCGTAGGTGGCATGCGTCATGGAGACATCGACGAAGCGGCCTTCGCCGCCGCGCGACACATGCCATAGCGCCGCGAGAATCTGCGTGACCGCGCTCAAGGCGCCGCCGAGCAGGTCGGCAATCTGGAAATTCGGCAGGATCGGCGCACCGTCACGGCCAGCCAGTTGATCCAGCACGCCCGCGTAGCCGATGTAGTTCAGATCGTGTCCGGCATGATCGACGAACGGACCGCTCGCGCCGTATCCGCTGATCGCGCAGAAGACCAGCCGCGGATTGAGCGCGCGCAGCGTTTCGTAACCGAGGCCCAGCCGCTCCATCACGCCGGGCCGGAAACTCTCGATCAGCACGTCCGCTTCCGCCGCGAGCGCGCACAGCACGTTGCGTCCCGCTTCGGACTTGAGGTCGAGGCGCGTTTCGCGCTTGCCGCGATTCACCAGCCGGTAAAACGCGCCGGGCCGCCCCGCCACGCGATCGCTCGACGACTGCATCATCGTGCGTGTGGGGTCGCCGGCGCCGGGCGCTTCGATCTTTAGCACGTCGGCGCCCAGTTCTGCGAGCCGCAGGGCGGCGACCGGGCCCGGCAGCAGGCGCGTCAGGTCGAGCACGCGCAGCCCTTGCAGTGCGGGCGGCGCGGAGACAGCCGACGAAGCGGCCGAACTCGCTGCCCGTGAAGTAGCCGATGACCTGGCCAAAGCGGCAGCCGGAGATGCGGCCGAAGTCGCCGCCGATGAGGTAGCGGATGAGTTGGCCGAAGTCGCCGCCGGTGAGGTAGCCGAAGACTTGGCCGAAGCCGCCGCCGATGACCCAGCCGATGACCCTGGCGTTGAGACGGATGATGTCGCGGATGACAAAGCCAGCCTCCCGTCGATGCCGGCGCGGACCTGAAACAGCGTGCCGCTAGCCGATTTGTTCGAGTTCCTCATGAGTCTCGAGCCATTCGGCTTCGAGCGTTTCGAGGCGCGCGTTCACATCTGCCTGACGGCGGATCGCCTCCGTCAGTTTGCTTTTCTGCTCGGGCTCGTAACTCGCCGGATCGACGACGAACGCATCGAGCGTCGCCTTCTCCGCGTTGAGCGCGTCCATTTCCTTTTCGATCTTCGTGATCCGGCTTTGCAGCGGTTTTTTCAGGTGCGCGAGCTTTTGACGCGTTTCCGCTTCCAGGCGCCGCTGTTCCTTGCGGTTCACGCCGTTGTCCGCGCCGGCGTCGCCGCCATTGCCCCCGCTCGACGCCGCGCCCGCCTTGAGCGCCGCGCGCTGCTCGGCCGCATGCTGGAGCAGCCAGTCGCGGTAGTCATCGAGGTCGCCATCGAATTCCTGCAGACGATGTTTCGCGACCAGCATGAATTGATCCGTGGTGGCGCGCAGCAAGTGCCGGTCGTGCGACACCAGAATCAGCGTGCCTTCGAACTGCGCGAGCGCCATGGTCAGCGCGTGACGTGTTTCGAGATCCAGGTGGTTCGTCGGTTCGTCGAGCAGCAGCAGGTTCGGCTTTTGCCAGATGATCAGCGCGAGCGCGAGGCGGGCTTTCTCGCCGCCGGAGAAGGGCGCGATCTTCGAGGTCGCCATCTCGCCGGAAAAATTGAAGCTGCCGAGGAAGTCGCGCAATTCCTGCTCGCGCGTGTCCGGCGCGAGGCGAGCGAGGTGCTGCAACGGCGTGTCGTCCGGGCGCAGGGTTTCGAGCTGATGCTGCGCGAAGTAGCCGATGCGCAGCCCCTTGCCTTCGCGCACGTGGCCGCCGAGCGCCTCGAGCGTGCCGGCGAGCGTCTTGATCAGCGTGGACTTGCCCTGGCCGTTCGCGCCGAGCAGGCCGATGCGCTGACCGTTCTGGATCGACAGCATGACGTGATCGACGATCGGAATCTCGACGCCGGGATCGACCTCGCTGCGGTAACCGCAGCGCACGTCTTCCATCACCATCATCGGGTTCGGCGCGGAATCGGGCGTGCGGAATTCGAACGTGAACGGCGAGGACGCATGCGCCGGCGCGATCAGTTCCATCTTTTCCAACGCCTTGACGCGGCTCTGCGCCTGGCGCGCCTTGGTGGCCTGCGCCTTGAAGCGGTTGATGTAGCTCTGCAAATGCTCGACCGTGCGCTGCTGCTTTTCGTACGCACTTTGCTGCAACGCGATCTGCTGCGCGCGCAGCACTTCGAATTGCGAGTAGTTGCCACCGTAACGCTTGATCTGCTGCTGTTCCAGATGCAGCGTGACATTGCAGACCGAGTCGAGGAATTCGCGGTCGTGCGAGATCACGATCAGCGTGCCCGGATAACGGGCCAGCCAGTCTTCCAGCCAGACGATCGCGTCGAGGTCCAGGTGGTTGGTTGGTTCGTCGAGCAGCAGCAGGTCGGAGCGGCACATCAGCGCCTGCGCCAGATTCAGCCGCATGCGCCAGCCGCCCGAGAAGCTGCTGACCGGCTCGCGGGTCTGTTCGAGCGTGAAGCCGAGGCCGAGCAGCAGGGCTTCGGCGCGCGCGGGCGCGGTGTAGCCGTCGGCGTCGGCAAACGCGGCGTGCGCTTCGCCTTCGGCCGCGCCGTCATGCGCGGCGGAGGCGGCGGCAATCGCCGCTTCGATCGCGCGCAACGCGGCGTCGCCATCCAGCGTGTAGGCGAGGGCGGTTTTGTCCGCGGCAGGTGTTTCCTGCGCGACGTGGGCGATCTGCCAGTTCGGCGGGATCGAAAAATCACCGCCGTCCGCATGCAGTTCGCCGAGCAGCACGGCGAACAGCGTCGACTTGCCCGCGCCGTTCGCCCCCACCAGGCCGGCCTTTTCGCCGGGGTTGAGGGTGAACGTGGTGTTGTCGAAGAGCGGCTTGGTGCCGCGCGCGAGGCTGAACTGGTTAAAGCGGATCACGAAGAGGCCGGCTGAAGAAAACCGCTATTTTAGACTGCCGGGCCCGACACAGGGCGCTCAACCGGGATCGGCCATTCGGCCGACTGTACCGGCGAAGCTTTTGGCATAGACTGACGGCTTTCACGGGGGGAGCACATGACATCGATTTATTCGTTTTCGGCAAGCACGTTGGGTGGCGAGGAAGTCAGCCTCGGGCAGTATGAAGGTAAGGTTTTGTTGATCGTCAACACGGCGAGCGAATGCGGGTTCACGCCGCAGTACGCGGGTTTGCAGAAGCTGTTCGACACCTACGCGGCACGCGGGCTCGCGGTGCTCGGGTTTCCCTGCAACCAGTTCGGCAAGCAGGAGCCTGGCGACGCCGCGCAGATCGGCAGCTTCTGCGAAAAGAACTATGGCGTGACGTTCCCGATGTTCGACAAGGTCGACGTGAACGGTGCGAACGCGCATCCGCTGTTCCGCTATCTGACGGGTGAGGCGCCGGGCCTGCTGGGGCTGGAAGCGATCAAATGGAATTTCACCAAGTTCCTGATCGGCCGCGACGGCAACGTGGTGAAGCGCTATGCGCCGCTGACGAAGCCTGAGGCGATCACCGAGGACATCGAAAAGCTGCTGTAAGCCAGCGGCCGCTACAGGATCGGCGAAAAGAGACGCGCCACATGCATCAACACGCGTTTCAAAGCGGTAGCCTTGCGGTACTCGTTGCGGTCGATTTCGCGCGATTCGGCGAAGTCGGCCAGCAACATCGTTTCGACCTCCTTGGCGAAGCCGCGATCCACGGTCAGCACCATGATCTCGAAGTTCAGCCGGAACGAACGATTGTCGAGATTCGCGCTGCCGATTGCCGCGGCCACGCTGTCGATCAGCACCACCTTCTGATGCAGGAAGCCCGGCTGGTAGCGGAAGATCCGGATCCCCGCGCGTAGCGAGTCGTACGCATACAGTTTCGAGGCGGCGAACACCACAAGGTGATCGCGCCGGCTCGGAATCAGAATACGCACGTCCACGCCGCGCAGGGCCGCGAGCCGCAACGCCGCGAACACGGACTCGTCGGGAACCAGATAGGGCGAGGTGATCCAGATCCGCTCGCGCGCCGCGTTGATCGCTTCGACGAAAAAGAGCGAGCAGGTCTCCTGCTTGTCCGCCGGACCGCTCGGCACGACGAGACAGTGCATGCCTTGGCCCGCGGCGGGGTCGGCGACCGGAGCGGGCGGCATGTCGAACTCGGGCAACTGCTGAGTGGCCCAGTGCCAGTCTTCCGTGAACACGAACTGGATGCTGGCGACCGCCGGGCCTCGCACCTCGATATGCGTATCGCGCCACGGCGAGAGCGGCGGCTTGCCGCCGAGATATTCCACGCCCACGTTATGCCCGCCGACAAACGCGCGTTCGCCATCCACCGAAACGATCTTGCGGTGATTGCGGAAGTTTAGTTGCAGACGGTTGACGAAGCGGCGATTGGTGGCGAATGGATGCGTCTCCACGCCGCCCGCGCGCAGCGCCGCCACATAGCGGTGCGGCAGATCGAAGCTGCCGATGCTGTCGTACAGGAAATAGACGCGCACGCCTTGTTGCGCTTTGGCGATCAATGCGTCTTTGAGCATCTCGCCGAGCGCGTCGTCGCGCACGATGAAGAACTGCACGATGACATAGCGGCGCGCGTTCTCGATCGCGTCGAAGATGGCCTCGAAGGTCGCCGCGCCGTTCACCAGCGTGCGTACCGAGTTGCCAGGCAGAAACGGCATGCCGCCGAGGCGGGTGAGCGAATGCACGAGCCGGCCACCGAGCTCCAGCGTAGGCAGTCCCGCCGACGAGGCGCGCGTGTCCCATTCCGGCGGATGCGCGCGCGTGCGCAACAATTCGTTTTCGACGCGGCGTGCGTCCGCGTAGCCGGCAAACTTGCTGCGGCCAAGGAACAGATACGGCACCAGCGTCAGATAAGGCATCGCGACCAGCGACACGGCCCACGCGATCGCGCCTTGCGAAGTGCGGGTATTGAGAATCGCGTGGCATGCCGCGGCCACGCCGAGAATGTGGCAGAGGGCGACCAGCGTGCCGATGTGAAGCAGGTCGAATTGCATAGGCAGGCGTTGGGTTGGCGAAGCGCTGCCCAAGCCGGCTCGATGAGCGCCAGGCAGCTGACCGCGCTCATCTTACCGAACGTGCGTGCGTTGAGGGTGGGGAATGGTCAAGCCACGGTCAAGCTTCAGGGGCGCGTGCCTGAATGCAGTGTGGTCGACGTGGGCAAGACATTTTTTCTTTTTGCCAGGTCGGAAGCGCGCGAGTTGAGCTTGGGGAACCCGGTCGAGAGTTGGGCTCAAAGCGAGCGCTTGTGAGAGCGGCTTCGCCTTGAAGCGACACGCTGAGTTGAGCGCAAAGCGAGCGCCCGGTAAAGCGGCTTCGCTTGGAAGCGCTACGCACAGCGGGACAACTCCCGCCACGCGCACCGCATCCCGAAGAAGCGCTAAAACCTCAAACCGGCAAATCAGCCGCCTGGATCAGGAACACGTTATCGTCGCCGGCACTGGTCGACAGCCAGACGAGATCGAGCCCGCCGAACGCCGCTTCCACGTGCGCCCGCTCGTTGCCGATTTCGACGACCAGTACGCCTTCGTCGGTCAGCCAGTTGCGCGCTTCGGCGATGATCCGGCGCACGATGTCCATGCCGTCGACGCCGCCCGCCAGCGCCATGTCCGGCTCGTGCTTGTATTCGGGCGGCAGTTCCTGCATCGACGCCGCGTTCACATACGGCGGGTTGCTGATGATCACGTCGTAGCGGCGCTCGGCGAGCGGCGCGTACAGATCGCCTTCGAACAGGGCGACGCGGTCGTCGAGCTTGTAGTCCGAGACGTTGCGCGCGGCGACTTCGAGCGCGGGCGCCGACAGATCTACCGCGTCGATATCCGCGTTCTGGAACGCATGCGCGGCGAGGATCGCGAGGCAGCCGGAGCCGGTGCACAACTCCAGCACGGCGCTCACCTGTTCAGGATCTTCCACGTAGGGCTGCAAACCGTCCTGCAGCAATTCGCCGATGAACGAACGCGGCACGATCACGCGCTCGTCCACGTGGAAGCGGAAGCCGTGCATCCACGCTTCCTGCGTGATGTAGGCGGCCGGCACGCGTTCGGTGGCGCGGCGCTCGATCACGTTCAGCACGGCGTCGATTTCAGCCGTGGTCAAACGCGCGTCGAGAAACGGGTCCAGCAGATCGAGCGGCAGATGCAGCGTGTGCAGGACCAGATAGACGGCTTCGTCGTAGGCATTGGCCGAGCCGTGGCCGAACGACAGATCGGCCTGGTTGAAGCGCGAGACCGCGAAACGCAGCAGGTCGCGAACGGTGGAAAACGGGAGCGTCATCGCAAATAGTCCTTGGGTCACGCAATCAGTTGTTCGAGCACGCGGCGATACACGTTCTTCAGCGGCTCGATGTGTGCGACTTCGATATGTTCGTCGATCTTGTGGATGCTGGCGTTCAGCGGGCCGAATTCGATCACCTGCTTGCAGATGCGCGCGATGAAGCGGCCGTCCGAGGTGCCGCCCGTGGTCGACAGTTCCGTGCTCACGCCGGTTTCGTCCTTGATCGCCTTGGCGAGCGCATTCGACAGATCGCCGCGCGGCGTGAGAAACGGCAGGCCGCTCACGGTCCATTGCAGATCGTAGTCGAGATCATGCTTGTCGAGGATCGCGTGCACGCGCGCCTGCAGACCTTCCACCGTGCTTGCCGTCGAGAAGCGGAAGTTGAACATCACGTCCGCATGGCCCGGAATCACATTGGTCGCGCCAGTGCCGCTGTGAATGTTCGACACCTGCCACGTGGTGGGCGGGAAATATTCGTTGCCGTCGTCCCAGCGTTCGGCGACCAGTTCGGCCAGCGCGGGCGCGAGCAGATGCACCGGATTCTTCGCCAGATGCGGATAGGCGATATGGCCTTGCACGCCCTTGACGATCAGCTTGCCGGACATCGAACCGCGCCGGCCGTTCTTCACCATGTCGCCGAATTGCGCGCTCGAAGTCGGTTCGCCGACGATGCAGTAGTCCATGCGCTCGCCGCGCGCCTGCAACGCTTCGACGACCTTCACGGTGCCGTCGGTGGCGGGGCCTTCTTCGTCGCTCGTAATGAGGAAGGCGATCGAGCCGCGGTGCGCCGGGTGCGCGGCGACGAACTCCTCGCTCGCCACCACGAAGCCCGCGATCGACGCTTTCATGTCCGCCGCGCCACGGCCGTACAGCTTGCCGTCACGATGGGTCGGCTCGAACGGTGCCGAGTGCCATTGTTCGAGCGGGCCGGTCGGCACCACGTCGGTATGGCCGGCGAATGCGAGCAGCTTGCCCGCGGTGCCGTCGACGCCGCGTTTGACGGCCCACAGGTTGGTCACGCCGTTCGATTCGATCGTCTCGTGCTCGAAGCCGAGCGCGGACAGGCGCTCGATCAAAAGACGCTGGCAATGCTGATCGTCGGGCGTGACGGACGCGCGCGCGATCAGTTGTTCGGTAAGGGCGAGGGTGCCGGACATGGATTCGATACAGCCACTTTGAAATGAAAAAATGCCGGCTGGCGGTTGAACACCGCAGCCGGCAACAGCTTTTTGAGTCACGCGGCCGAGGCCGCGTTTTACTGCGTGTTGCGTTCGGCGCGAGCGCCGAGACTTGCGCCCGAGCCGGCCGCCCGCTCCGGCGTTCAGCTTCGCGCGCCGGATCAGACGGACAGCGCTGCTCTTACGCGAACAGCGCGGTGTACTCGTCCGCGGAAAAGCCGAGCGACTTGACCCGCCCGTTGACCACCAGCACCGGCCGCTTGATCACCGACGGCTTGTGGATCATCAACGCGATCGCGCCCGACTGCGTATCCGCGGCCGCTTTCATGTCGTCGGACAGCGCGCGCCACGTGGTGCCGCGCCGGTTCAGCAAGGCGTCGAGCTTCACGTCTTTCAGCCAGTCCTGCACGAGCGGTTCGGTCACGCCGTGTTTCTTGAAGTCGTGGAACTCGAACTCGACGCCGTGCTCTTCCAGCCACACACGGGCTTTCTTCACGGTGTCGCAGTTCGGGATGCCGTAGACGACGGTTTTGGTGCCGCGCGCCATCAGTCGCCTCGCAGCAGCTCGTTCAGGCCGACCTTCGCGCGCGTCTTGGCGTCGACCTTCTTGACGATCACGGCGCAGTAGAGGCTGTGCGAGCCGTCTTTCGACGGCAGGTTGCCCGCCACCACCACCGAGCCCGCCGGAATGCGGCCATACGTGACTTCGCCGGTTTCGCGGTCGTAAATCTTGGTGCTCTGGCCGAGGTACACGCCCATCGAGATCACCGAGTTTTCTTCGACGATCACGCCTTCCACCACTTCCGAACGCGCGCCGATAAAGCAGTTGTCTTCGATGATCACAGGGTTCGCCTGCAGCGGCTCCAGCACGCCGCCGATGCCCACGCCACCCGACAGGTGAACGTTCTTGCCGATCTGCGCGCACGAACCGACGGTGGCCCACGTGTCGACCATCGAGCCTTCGTCAACATACGCGCCGATGTTGGTGTACGACGGCATCAGCACGACGTTCTTCGCGATGAACGAGCCGCGGCGCGCGATGGCGGGCGGCACCACGCGGAAGCCGCCGGCGGCGAAGTCTTCAGCGGTGTAGTTGGCGAACTTCGACGGCACCTTGTCGTAGAACTGCGAGTAGCCGCCGGCCGGCATCGGCGCGTTGTCTTCCAGGCGGAACGACAGCAGCACGGCTTTCTTCAGCCACTGATTGACGACCCAGTCGCCATCCTTCTTTTCCGCGACGCGCAGCGCGCCCTTGTCCAGTTGCTCGATAGCGTGGGCGACGGCTTCGCGCACGTCGGCCGGAGCGGCCTTCGGCGACAGTTCGGCGCGGTTTTCCCAGGCGGTGTCAATGATCTGCTGAAGTTGTTGCGACATATGCGTGCTTTATCGAAGAGTTGAAGTCGGAAGAAGGGATGCGGTGCGCGGGGTTGCGATCAACGAAAATTCAACCCGCCAGCGCGTGGCAAAAATCGACGATCCGCTGCGCGCCCTGCGTGCATTCGTCGACGTCGGCGACGAGCGCCATGCGCACGAAATTGCGGCCGGGGTTCACGCCGTGCGCAGTGCGCGCGAGGAACGAGCCCGGCAGAACCGTCACATTATAGTCGGCGTAGAGGCGCTGGGCGAACTCGGTGTCCGTGAGGCCCGTGCGCGAGACGTCCGCCCACAGGTAGAACGCGGCGTCCGGCAGACGCACGTCGAGCACTTCGGCGAGCATCGGCGTCACGGTGGAAAACTTCTGCACGTACTTCGCGCGGTTCTCGCGCACGTGCGTCTCGTCGTTCCAGGCCACGATGCTGGCACTCTGGAATACCGTCGACAAGGCCGCGCCGTGGTATGTCCGGTATAGCAGGAAGTCCTTGAGGATCGCCGCGTCGCCCGCGACGAAGCCCGAGCGCATGCCCGGCACGTTCGAACGCTTGGACAGGCTCGACAGCATGACGAGACGCTCGAAACCGCGGCCGAGCTTGTGCGCCGCTTCCAGGCCGCCGAGCGGCGGGTTGGCTTCGTCGAAATAGATTTCGGAGTAGCACTCGTCCGAGGCGATCACGAAGCCGTAACGGTCCGACAGCGCGAACAGTTCGCGCCAGTCGTCGAGCGTGAGCACCGCGCCGGTCGGATTGCCGGGTGAGCAGACATAGAGCAGTTGCGTGCGCGCCCAGATGTCGGCCGGCACCGCCGAGTAGTCGCAGGCGAAGTTGCGCGCCGGGTCGCTATTCACGAAGTACGGCTGCGCGCCGGCCAGAATCGCGGCGCCCTCGTAGATTTGGTAGAACGGGTTCGGACAGAGTACGATCGCAGGCTCGCCGTCAGCATTCTTTTTCGGATCGATCACGGTTTGCGCGAGCGCGAACAACGCCTCGCGCGAACCCGAAACCGGCAACACCTGGGTGGCCGGATCGACCGGCGGCAGGTTGTAGCGTTGCGTGACCCACTTTGCAATCGACTCGCGCAGCGCCGGCGACCCGATCGTGGCCGGATACGAGGACAAGCCGCCGAGCGAGGCCACCACGGCGTCGCGAATCAGCGCGGGCGTGGGATGTTTCGGTTCGCCGATGCCGAAGCTGATATGCGCGAGGCCGGCGGTCGGCGTGACATCCGCGAAAAGCGCGCGCAGCTTTTCGAACGGGTAGGGCTGAAGGGAGTCGAGTAGCGGATTCACTGGGCGGATCGAGCCTGATCGAAGGTAGGCACAGACGGATGCGGAAAGAAGCGGGGCACGCGCGCCGGTGGTAAAGCGCACAACCGGCGCGAAACACATGGCAGAGCGGCAAGCGGATGATTATAGCGTGGCGCGCATGGCGTGGCGTGGCGCAGCCGCTCACGGGCGGGTATGGCACCGGCGGCACACACAGGCGATCCACGGCCGCGCCGTAAAGGCAAGTTGACGAGTTGAGCACGTGAGGGCATCGCGCCGTTGAGCAACGGCGCAACCCGCCAGGCGGCGCAGGCAATGCGCTGCAGCGGGAACGACGCGAACCGCCGACGGTTCGCGCAAAAAAGAAGCAGGAGCAGCAATGTACGCAGCAGTCTTGGAGACAACCGGACACAACAGGCGCAGGAGCCCCGGAGTCCTCGGTAGGAACGCCACTAGCGCCCTTGCGAGGACCGCCGCAGTCCTCGGCCTGAACGCCACCAGCGCCAGCGCAACGAGCACCGCAGTCCGCGACAGAAACACGCCGAACACCTCCGCAAGGAGCCCCGCACCATGACCAACTGGCTTCGCAACGGTTGGCCGACGCTCGCGATCATGCTGGGCGCGTCGGTGTGGGGCGTGATCTGGTATCCATTGCGCATGCTGGCCGCGCTCGGTGTGACGGGCACGGCAGCCAGTGCGCTGACGAGCGGCGCCGGCTGCCTGTTCGTACTGCTGGTGCGCTATCGCGCGCTCAAGACCGTACGCTGGCACTGGTTGCTGCCGGCGCTCGCGCTGGCAGCGGGCATCACCAACCTCGGTTTCGTGTGGGGCTCGATTCACGGCCAGGTGATGCGCGTGCTGCTGCTGTTCTATCTCACTCCCGCCTGGACGGCGCTCTTCGCGCACTTCATCCTGCACGAACGGCTGACGTGGTCGGGCGCGGGCCTGGCGGCGCTATCGCTGGCCGGCGCGATGACCATGCTGTGGTCGCCGCAACTGGGCATCCCCGTGCCCGGCAATCTCGCCGAATGGGCAGGCCTCGCCGGCGGCATGGGCTTCGCCATGAGCAACGTGCTGATTCTCAAGACCAGCCGCGTGTTGCCGGACATGAAGCCGGAAATGCGCACCGCGACGATCTTCGGCGGCGCGGCGCTGTTCAGTGCCTGTGCCTCGCTGTTCGAGGCGATGCCCACGCCGCCCACTGGCGCGCATCTCGGCACGGCCGCCTGGCTGGTGCTCGGCCTCGGCTTTCTGCTGGCGTCGAACAATATGCTGGTGCAATACGGGCTGTCGCGCGTGCCGGCCAATCGCGCGTCGATCATCATGCTGTTCGAGATCGTGGTCACGGCGCTGTCCGCGTGGCTCTTCGCCGGCGAGACGCCCGGTCCGCGCGAATGGGCGGGTGGCGCGTGCATCGTGCTGGCTTCGGCGCTGTCCAGTTGGGTGCATCGGACCAAGGCCATGCCGCCCGATCCGGCCATTCAGGAGGAGAGTCTCGCCGACGGACGCGCTACCGGCGTCGACGACCGTAAGGACGGCAAAAACCGCCCACGCGCGATGGTATGATTGCCCCTCATTAGCCGGCGCATGCCTCACCGCATGAAGCCGGCACCCGAGGCCCGAGGGTTCGCGGGCCGTGTCGCTTTATCGGCGAACGGCTGGCGTGGCCTTCACGAGCCACCTATTTTTTTCCCTTTTCAAACAGCGAAATCGCCGTGCGTCTGACCTCGATCAAACTCGCTGGCTTCAAGTCATTCGTCGATCCTACGCATTTCCAGGTCCCGGGCCAGCTAGTCGGCGTGGTCGGACCGAATGGGTGCGGCAAGTCCAACATCATCGACGCCGTGCGCTGGGTGCTCGGCGAATCGCGCGCCTCCGAGCTGCGCGGCGAGTCGATGCAGGACGTGATCTTCAATGGCTCAACCGCGCGCAAGCCCGGTAGCCGCGCCAGTGTCGAACTGGTGTTCGACAACGCCGACGGCCGCGCCGCCGGCCAGTGGGGGCAGTATGCCGAAATCGCCGTGAAGCGCGTGCTCACGCGTGACGGCACCTCGAGCTACTACATCAACAATCTGCCGGCGCGCCGCCGCGACATTCAGGACATCTTCCTCGGCACCGGCCTCGGGCCGCGCGCGTACGCGATCATCGGGCAGGGCATGATCGCGCGCCTGATCGAGGCGAAGCCGGAAGAGTTGCGCGTGTTCCTCGAAGAAGCCGCGGGCGTGTCGAAGTACAAGGAACGCCGCCGCGAAACCGAGAACCGTCTGCACGATACGCGTGAGAATCTGACGCGGGTCGAGGACATCGTCCGCGAACTTGGGGCGAACCTCGAGAAACTGGAAGCGCAGGCTGTGGTCGCCACGCGCTACAAGGAATTGCAGGCCGACGGCGAAGAGAAGCAGCGGCTCCTCTGGCTGTTGCGCAAGAACGAAGCCGGCGGCGAGCAGGAGCGCCAGCAACGCGCGATCGAACAGGCCCAGATCGACCTCGAAGCGCATACCGCGAAGCTGCGCGAAGTCGAAGCGCAACTCGAAACGCTGCGCGTCGCGCATTACTCCGCCAGCGACGCGATGCAGGGCGCGCAAGGCGCGCTCTACGAGGCGAATTCGGAAGTCAGCCGGCTCGAAGCCGAGATCAAGTTCATCGTCGAATCGCGCAATCGCGTGCAGGCGCAGATCGCCGCGCTGAACGCGCAGCGTGAGCAATGGCAGTCGCAGGCGCAAAAAGCGCAAGACGATCTCGAAGACGCCGAAGAACAATTGGCCGTCGCTGAAGAAAAAGCCGCACTCGCCGAAGACGAAGCCGCCGCCAAGCACGACGCGATGCCCGCGCTCGAAGCGCGCTGGCGCGATGCGCAGACGGAGTTGAACGCCGAGCGCGGTGGTATCGCGCAGACCGAACAGGCGCTCAAGCTCGAAGCCGCGCATCAGCGCAATGCCGATCAGCAATTGCAGCAACTGCAGGCGCGTCACGAGCGCCTGAAGTCGGAAGCGGGCGGTCTCGACGCCCCCGACGAAGCGCAGCTCGAAGACCTGCGCATGCAGCTCGCCGAGCACGAGGAAATCCTGCACGACGCGCAAACGCGGCTCGCCGACGCGCAGGAAACGCTGCCGCGCCTCGACGGCGAACGCCGCGCCGCGCAGGAGCGCGTGCAGGCGGAAAGCGCGCAGATTCATCAGCTCGACGCGCGCCTCGCCGCGCTCAAGCAGTTGCAGGAAAACGTCCAGACCGAAGGCAAGATCCAGCCGTGGCTCGAGAAGCACGAGCTGGGCAGTCTGCCGCGTCTGTGGAAGAAGCTGCATGTCGAAGCCGGCTGGGAAGCCGCGCTCGAGGCCGTGCTGCGCGAGCGGCTCGCTGCGCTGGAAGTATCGAACCTCGACTGGGTCAAGGCGTTCGCCACCGACGCGCCGCCCGCCAAGCTCGCCTTTTATGCGCCGCCGGTTGCCGGCCAGCCGGCCGCCACGCCGCCTGCGCTGCGGCCGCTGCTGTCGCTGGTGCGGATCGACGACGCGGGCATCCGCGCGGTCCTGAACGACTGGCTCGGCCTCTCGTTCGTCGCCGACGACCTGCAGCAAGCACTCGCGATGCGTTCGCAATTGCCGGAAGGCGGCTCGTTCGTCGTCAAGGCGGGACACGTGGTCACGCGCGTCGGCGTGCAACTGTACGCCGCCGACTCCGAGCAGGCCGGCATGCTGGCCCGTCAGCAGGAAATCGAAAATCTGGCGCGCCAGGTTCGCGCGCAAGCCTTGCTCGCCGACGAAGCGAAGGCCGCCGCGATCCGCGCCGAAGCCGCGCACACGCAAGCCGCCCAGGCGTTGACCGACGTGCGCCAGCAGGCGGAGCGCGCCACGCAGCGCGTGCATGCCTTGCAAATGGACGTGCTCAAGCTCACCCAGGCGCACGAGCGTTACACCCAGCGCAGCACGCAAATTCGCGAGGAACTCGGAGAGATCACCGCGCAGATCGAAGAGCAGCGCGCCATGCGCGCGGAGTCGGAAGCGAACTTCGAGCGTCACGATGGTGAGCTCGCCGAATTGCAGGCACGTTTCGAAGATCATCAACTCGCTTTCGAGGCGCTCGATGAAGCGCTCACCGTCGCGCGCGGCCAGGCGCGCGATCTCGACCGCGCCGCCACCGACGCGCGCTTCGCGGCGCGCAACATGGCGAACCGCATCGACGAATTGAAGCGCAGCATTCAGGTTGCCCACGAGCAGAGCGAGCGGGTCGCGGCGTCGCTTGAAGATGCGCGCGTCGAACTGGAAACCATCAACGAGCAGACCGCGCACACCGGCTTGCAGGACGCGCTCGATATTCGCGCGGTCAAGGAAGAAGCGCTGCACGCCGCGCGCCTCGAACTGGACGATCTCACCACCAAGCTGCGTGCCGCCGACGAAACACGTCTCACGGCCGAGCGCGCGCTGCAACCGCTGCGCGATCGCATCAACGAATTGCAGTTGAAGGAACAGGCGGCACGCCTGAACGGCGAGCAGTTCATCGAGCAACTGGCCGCGGCCGGTGTGGACGAGGCGCAGTTGCAGGCCAAGCTCACGCCGGACATGAAGCCGTCGTACCTGCAGGGTGAAGTCACACGCATCAACAACGCCATTACCGCGTTGGGCCCGGTCAACATGGCCGCGCTCGACGAACTGAAGGCGGCGACCGAGCGCAAGTCGTTCCTCGACGCGCAATCGACCGACCTGAACAGCGCGATCGAAACGCTCGAAGACGCCATCCGCAAGATCGACGCGGAAACGCGCACGCTCCTGCAAGGCACGTTCGACCAGGTGAACCTTCATTTCGGCGAACTGTTCCCACGTCTCTTTGGTGGCGGCCAGGCGAAGCTGATCATGACCGGCGACGAAATTCTCGACGCCGGCGTGCAGGTGATGGCGCAACCACCGGGTAAGAAGAATTCTACGATTCACCTGTTGTCGGGCGGCGAGAAAGCGCTGACTGCCACCGCGCTGGTGTTCGCGATGTTCCAGTTGAATCCTGCGCCGTTCTGTCTGCTGGACGAAGTGGACGCGCCGCTCGACGACGCCAACACGGAACGTTTCGCGAACCTTGTGCGGGCGATGTCGGACAAAACCCAGTTCCTGTTCATCTCGCACAACAAGATCGCGATGGAAATGGCGCAGCAGTTGATCGGCGTGACCATGCAGGAGCAGGGCGTGTCGCGGATCGTTGCCGTCGACATGGAAACGGCTGCCGGTTTCGCCCAGAATATCGTTTGAGTTTCATTTGAGTTTCATTTGAGTTTCGTTTGAGTTTCGTTTGAGTCGAAAATCGCGGGTGTCCGCGTTCAGCGCAGCGGCCGGTGGCCGCGCGGCACGTGGAGCGGGCGCTAAGCCCCGCAGATAAAAGAATTGCTGATGGAGCATGCATGGACGAGTTGACACTCGGTTTGATCGGCGCGGGTGCCGTGGTGGTCGGGGGCGTGGTCGTGTACAACGCGTGGCAGAGCGCGAAGGTGCGCCGCAAGATGCCGCGGCCGATGCCGGCCGATACCGCCGAAAATCTCGCGCGGGACGATCAGGAGGAACAGAGCCCGTTCATCGAACCGGCCCGGCCGACCACGCGCCGCGAGCCGGTGGTGGGCGCCGAAACGGCGGAGCAAACCACGGCGGCGCGCGTCGAACCGACGTTCGGCGGCCAGGCGGCTGGAACGGCGCCGCTCGACACGGCGGCCGATATTCAGGCCGAGACGACCACGCCGAACGGTTACCCGGAAGCCGAGGGCGTGGCTGAAGCTGAAGGCGGCGAGAGCGCAGAGGCCGGCAGGGCCGCGCAAGCCGCCCGCCAGGCCGGCGAACCGGTCGAACCGATTCTGCCCGCCGCTACGACGATCTCGTCGGCGCCGCCGGCTATCGTCGATCGGCGCATCGACTGTATCGTGCCGATCCGTCTGAACGGCCCGGTTGCCGGCGACAAGGTGATTCCGCTTGCGCAGCGGTTGCGCCGCGCGGGCAGCAAGCCGGTGCATATCGAGGGCAAGCTCGAAGGCGGCGCGTGGGAGCTGCTGCAAAACGGCGCGCGCTATGAAGAGTTGCGCGCGGCCGCGCAACTGGCCAATCGCAGCGGCGCGCTCAACGAACTGGAGTTCTCCGAGTTCGTGACCGGCGTGCAGCAGTTTGCCGACGCGCTGGATGCATCGCCGGAATTTCCCGACATGCTCGAAACGGTTGCGATGGCGCGCGAGCTCGACGGCTTTGCCGCGCAGTGCGACGCGCAGTTGTCGATCAACGTGCTCTCCGACGGCGCGCCGTGGTCCGCCAACTACGTGCAGGCGGTGGCGTCGCAAGACGGCTTGCTGCTCTCGCGCGACGGTACGCGTTTCGTCAAGCTCGACGCGCGGCAGAGCCCGGTGTTCATGCTGCAATTCGGCGACACCAACTTCCTGCGCGACGACCTCACCTACAAGGGCGGCCAGATGATCACGCTGGTGCTCGACGTGCCGGTGGCCGACGAAGACATCCTGCCGTTCCGACTGATGTGCGACTACGCAAAATCGTTGGCCGAGCGCATCGGCGGGCGGGTGGTCGACGACGGCCGTCGTCCGTTGCCGGAAACCGCGCTGCTCGCCATCGAAAAGCAGTTGATGACGCTCTACGCGAAGCTCGAACAGGCCGGCATTCCGGCAGGCTCGCCGGCCACGCGGCGTTTGTTCAGCCAGTAAAGTTTTTACGTTTTACCGGTGTCTCCGACGGCCGCACGATGTGCGGCCGTTGTCGTTTCAGGCGGCGGCTGCATGCCTGGCTTTCGACTGGACGCGCAACGCGCCGAAACTGGCCATTCGGCCGATGTAAAGGGGCACGCTTCCTGCGATAATCCAATGTCTGAACTTCACTGAAGAACCTTCCGACAGCATGGCCCGAACCTCCGTCTCATCACCTGCAACCAGCGCCCCGGCCGAGCGTGCCGCGTGGCTGCGCGCGGAACTCGAACGCGCCAACTACGCGTACTACGTGCTCGACCAGCCGGACCTGCCGGACGCGGAATACGACAAGCTGTTCAAGGAACTGGAGAGCATCGAGACGGAGCATCCGGACCTGATCGTGCCCGATTCGCCCACCCAGCGCGTGGGCGGCGAGGCGGCAAGCGGCTTCGAGCCGGTCGTGCACGACCAGCCCATGCTGTCGCTGAACAACGGTTTCACTGATGAAGACATCGTCGCGTTCGACAAGCGCGTCGGCGACGCGCTCGGCAAGAACGCAAGCGAGCCGCCGGTGCCGGTCGATTACGCGGCCGAACTGAAATTCGACGGCCTTGCCATCTCGCTGCGTTACGTTGACGGCGCGTTCGTGCAAGCCTCCACGCGCGGCGACGGCACAACCGGCGAGAACGTCACCGAGAACGTCCGCACAATCCGCTCCATTCCGCTCAAACTCAAGGGCAAACGCGTGCCGCATGTGCTTGATGTGCGCGGCGAAGTGCTGATGTTCAAGCGCGATTTCGAGCGTCTGAACGAACGCCAGCGGGCCGCCGAACAGCGGGAATTCGCCAATCCGCGCAACGCCGCGGCGGGCAGTTTGCGGCAGCTCGATTCGAAGATCACCGCGCACCGGCCGCTGTCGTTTTTCGCTTATGGCATCGGCGTGCTCGAAGGCATGGAGATGCCGGCCACGCACAGCGAACTGCTCGACTGGTACAAGGAACTCGGCTTGCCGGTGAATGGCGAGCGGGCGGTGGTGCAGGGCGCGCAGGGCTTGCTGGGTTTCTTTCATGGCGTCGGCGAGAAGCGCGACAAGCTGCCGTACGACATCGACGGTGTGGTCTACAAAGTCAACCGGCGCGACGAGCAGGATGCGCTCGGCTTCGTGTCGCGCGCGCCGCGTTTCGCGCTGGCGCACAAATTCCCCGCGCAGGAAGCGTTGACCAAACTCGTCGCGATCGACGTGCAGGTCGGCCGGACCGGCGCGATTACGCCGGTGGCGCGGCTGGAACCGGTGTTCGTCGGAGGCGCGACGGTCACGAATGCCACGCTCCACAACGAAGACGAAGTGCGCCGCAAGGACATCCGCATCGGCGACACGGTGATCGTGCGGCGCGCCGGTGACGTGATTCCCGAAGTGGTGAGCGCGCTGCTCGACCGTCGCCCGGACGACGCCCGCGAGTTCGTCATGCCCACGCAATGTCCGGTGTGCGGTTCGAATATCGAGCGGCTGCCGGACGAGGCGATCGCGCGTTGTACCGGCGGCCTGTTCTGTCCCGCGCAGCGCAAGCAGGCGCTGTGGCATTTCGCGCAGCGGCGCGCGCTGGATATCGACGGCCTCGGCGAAAAGATCATCGACCAACTGGTTGAGCAGAACCTCGTCCGCACGCCGGCCGATCTGTTCAACCTCGGTTTTGCGACGCTAGCCGAACTCGACCGCTTTGCCGAAAAGTCCGCGCAGAATCTGCTCGACTCGCTCGAAAAGGGCAAGCACACCACGTTGGCGCGCTTCATCTACGCGCTCGGCATCCGCCATGTGGGCGAATCTACGGCGAAGGATCTGGCCAAGCACTTCGGCTCGCTGGATCCGATCATGGACGCCTCGGTCGAAGCCTTGCTGGAGGTCAACGACGTGGGGCCGGTGGTCGCCGAGTCGATTCATCAGTTCTTCGCCGAGGAGCATAACCGCACGGTGATCGAGCAGTTGCGCGCGCCGGGCAAGGTCACGTGGCCGGAAGGGCCACCCGCGCCCAGAGCGCCACAGGGCGTGCTGGCCGGCAAGACGGTCGTGTTGACCGGCACCTTGCCGAGCCTCGCCCGCGAAGAGGCGAAGGAAATGCTGGAAGCGGCCGGCGCGAAAGTGGCCGGATCCGTATCGAAGAAAACCGACTATGTGGTGGCGGGCGCCGACGCGGGCAGCAAGTTGGCGAAAGCTGAGGAACTCGGCGTCCCCGTACTCGACGAAGATGGTATGCGTAAGCTCCTGGAGGGGCAGTTATGATCCGCGAAATTCTCAAGATGGGCGATCCGCGCCTTTTGCGCATTGCCGATCCGGTCGATCACTTTGACACGCCCGAGTTGCATGAACTCGTCAAAGATATGTTCGAGACCATGCACGACGCTAATGGCGCGGGTCTTGCCGCGCCACAGATCGGCGTCAATCTGCAGGTGGTGATCTTCGGCTTCGGGCACAACGAGCGCTATCCGGACGCGCCGCCGGTGCCGGAAACGGTGCTGATCAACCCGACCATCACGCCGGTCTCGCTGGACATGGAAGAGGGCTGGGAAGGCTGTCTGTCGGTGCCGGGCTTGCGCGGCGCGGTGAGCCGCTTTTCGATGATCAAGTATCACGGCTTCGATCAATTCGGCAAGCCGATCGACCGGGTCGCCGAGGGCTTTCACGCGCGCGTCGTGCAGCACGAGTGCGATCACCTGATCGGCAAGCTGTATCCGATGCGGATCAACGATTTCGCGAAGTTCGGCTTCACGGAGGTGCTGTTTCCGGATATGGACCCGAATAGCGACGATTGAGGCGGCTTGCGCTGCTTCGGTCACTGCGCTGGCATCGTCGGCTAGGCGCAGGGATAAAAAAACCCACGCATTGCGTGGGTTTTTTTGTGGAGCGTCTTCAGACGCCCGGCTTTAGAACGACTCGTCCGGCGCCAGATAGCGCCATTGGCCCGGTGGCAGCGCGCCCAGCATCACTTGGCCCATGCGCACGCGCTTCAGGCCGATCACTTCGAGGCCGACCAGTTCGCACATGCGGCGAATCTGGCGCTTCTTGCCTTCGCGCAGCACGAAACGCAACTGCTCGCCGTTTTGCCAGCTCACCTGCGCGGGCTTCAGCGGCACGTCGTCGAGCGACAGGCCGTGGCGCAACAGCGCAAGACTTTCCGGCGGGAAGTGGCTTTCGACGTCGGTGGCGTGCTCGCCAAACGCCACGCGCACCAGATACTCCTTGTCGATCTCCGAATGGCCGCCGATCAGTTGCTTGGCAATCCGGCCGTCCTGCGTCAGCACCAGCAAGCCGGTCGAATCGATGTCCAGACGGCCGGCCGGCGCGAGCTGGCGCAAATGCGCGACGGAGAAGCGGATCTCCGAGCGATCGCCTTCCCAGCGATTCTCCGGCGTGACCAGCGTGATGGCCGGCTGATAGCCGTCTTCCGCCTGACCCGAGACGAAACCCACCGTCTTGTGGATCAGCACCGTCACCTGGCTCGCCTGCGCGGCTTCGGCGGCGGGGTCGATTTCGATGCGCTGATCCGGACGAACCTTGGTGCCGAGCGTGTCGATGCGCTCGCCGTCCACCAGCACCCAGCCTTTTTCGATCCACTCGTCGGCTTCGCGGCGTGAGCACAGGCCAAGTTCGGACATGAGCTTGGAGAGGCGCAGCGTGCCGGGCGCATCTTCGTAGTCGCGACGCGGCGTGCGCGGAGCGGTATCGGTTTCGCTGGCGCGTTCGGCTCGGGCTGCGCCGCGCGGTTTGTCGGCGCGCGCGGGACGGTCGTCGCCGAAACGGCGGCCCGCGGCGGGCAGCGTCTTGTCGAAACTACGGGCAGGGCGCTCGCCACGGTCGGTGCGCTCGGTGGGTCCGGCGCTGCGGGCCGGACGGTCGCCGAATTCGCGTTTGGCCGGGGCGCGTTCGCCGCGCTCGTCGCGTGGAGCGCGTGCCGGCCGGTCCGTGCGGTCGCCGTAGCCGGTTTTGATGGGCTTCGCGAAGCTGCGTTCGCCACGCTCGGATGCACCGCGCTCGCCTTCGAAACGGCGTGGCGCGCTGTCGCTGCGCGGCCCACGCTCGCCGCCGCGGCGGTCTTGTGGAGCGCCTCGGTCGCTGCTGAAACGCGGTCGATCGGATGCGTCGCGTTCGCGGCGTTCCGGACGCTCGCCACGCGGACCGCCTTCCGACGGACGGCCTGCGCCTGGGCGCGCACCGCTGAACGGACGGCGTTCGCCGTCGTCGCGGCGCGGGGCGCGATCACCAAAGCTGCGCGGGGCGCGTTCGCTGCGATCCGTGTTCCCTTCGAAACGGCGGGGCGCGCCTTCGGCTCGGTCACCGGCTTCACGACGCGGCGCGCGGTCACCACGGTCGGCACCACTTTCGAAGCGGCGCGGAGCGCGCTCGCCGCGATCTGAATTGCCTTCAAAGCGACGCGGAGCACGTTCGGCTCGATCGCCTGCACCTTCAAAACGACGTGGCGCGCGATCGGTGCGATCACCACCGCCCTCAAATCGACGAGGAGCGCGTTCGCCGCGCTCACCACCGCCTTCGAACCGGCGCGGTGCCCGCTCACCGCGATCTCCCGCGCCTTCAAAACGGCGCGGCGCGCTACCGGCACGGTCAGTACCACTCTCAAACCGACGTGGCGCGCCTTGGCTGCGCTCACCATCGGCCCTGCGTGGCGCGCGTTCGCTGCGATCCGCGCCACCTTCAAATCGACGCGGTGCGCGCTCGGCGGCGTCCCGACGGGGGGCGCGGTCGCCACTACCTTCAAACCGACGCGGAGCCCGTTCACCCTCAGTCCTACGCGGCGCGCGTTCGCTACGATCACCACCACCTTCGAACCGGCGCGGCGCGCGCTCACCATCATCCCGACGCGGCGCACGATCACCGCCGCCTTCGAACCGGCGCGGCGCACCACCCGCGCCCTCGCGGCGCGGCGCCCGGTCCGACGCCGTGCGATGCGCGCCACCGGCGTCCCGCTCGCGCGAAAACGACCCTTCGGGTTTTGCAGAACGCGCAGGACGCGCGCCGCCACCAGCCGGCTTGCCGGCGCTTGGCCGCTTGCCGCCGCCCGCCGCGCCAGCGCCTTCACCCCGCGCCCCGCTCGATCCCGGCGTCGCCGGCCTGGGGCCCGCCGGGCGCGTCGGCTTACGCGCCGACGTGCTGCCGGTACGGACAGGGGCGCGTTCGGACGAAGCCGGCCGCGGGTGCTTGGCTGTTAATTTGACTCGCATGAAATCTCACACTGCGATCGCGCGCAGCAGTTCGGTCTCGACCTGAATTTGCAGGCGGCTGTCCGACAGACCGTGTCCATCCAGCAGGAACACGTCTTCGACGCGTTCGCCGAGCGTATTGATCCGCGCCGAAGCGACGCCGACCCGATGCTCGGCCAGCACACGCGCGATCGAATAAAGAAGGCCTGGCCGGTCATTCGCCGACACGGACAGGATGTAATATTGGCCGCGCTCGTCGGCCCGAAGGTCGACGCGCGGGGTAACAGGGAAGGTCCGCGACAGCCGCGACAAACGGCCTTTCGACGGTCCCGGAAGCAGGGTGCCGTCACCAGTGAGGCGGGCGGTCAGTTCCTGTTCGACCAGATTGGCAATATCGCGATAATGCACGTCTTCTTCGGTATGCGCGACGAGGAAATTATCGAGCGCGTACCCGTGACGGGTCGTGCTGACCCGCGCATCGAGCACCGACAGACCGTTGCGGTCGAAATATGCGCAAATGCCGGCGAACAGATCCGGCTGGTCCTTGACGTACACCAGCACCTGGAGCGCCTCGCCGATCGGCGACGGACGGGCCCGCACGATCGGCGTCGGCGTTTCGACATGGCGGTACAGCACGCGCGTTTGCCACGCGATATCCGCCGCATCGTGACGCAGGAAATAGCCGATGTCGAGCTTGTCCCACAGCGCCTTCTGCGCGCCTTCCGGCACGGTTTCGAGGCGTAGCAGTGCGAGCGCTTCTTCCTGGCGCGACTTCAGCTCCGAATGCGCATCCGGCCGCGCGCCGCCGAGCACGGCGAGCGTCGCGCGGTACAGGTCTTCGAGCAGCTTGCCTTTCCACGTGTTCCAGACTTTCGGGCTGGTCCCTCGAATGTCGGCCACGGTCAGCAGATAGAGCGCCGTAAGCCGGCGCTCGGTGCCAACCAGTTCGGCGAAGCGCTTGATGACTTCCGGGTCGCTCGTGTCCTGCTTTTGCGCGACCTGGCTCATCGTCAGATGTTGCTGGACCAGCCACACCACCAGTTCGCCGTCTTCGCCCGTAATGCCGTGATTGCGGCAGAAGCGCCGCGCGTCGGCCATGCCGAGCGTGGAATGGTCGCCGCCGCGGCCTTTGGCGATATCGTGAAACAGCGCCGCCACGTACAGCACCCACGGCCGGTCGAAGTTGGCGATCAACTGGCTGCAGAACGGATATTCGTGCGCGTGTTCGGCCACCGCGAAGCGGCGCAGATTGCGCAGCACCATCAGAATGTGCTGGTCGACGGTGTAGACGTGATACAGATCGTGTTGCATCTGTCCGACGATGCGCCGGAAGTTCAGCAGATAGCGCCCCAGCACACTGGTCTGGTTCATCAGACGCAGCGCATGGGTAATGCCGGCCGGCTGCTTCAGGATGTCCATGAAGAGGCGCCCGTTTTCCGGATCGCGCCGCCAGTGCTGGTCCATCACGTCGCGGGCGTTGTAAATCGCGCGCAGCGTGCGCGCCGACAGGCCCTTCACGCCGGGCGTCTGCTCGTACAGCAGGAAGGCCTCGAGGATCGCGTTCGGCTCGCGCTGGAACACGTCGTCACTGGCGATTTCCAGCATGCCCTGCTTTTCGACGAAGCGGTCCGACAGCACGCGCGTGATGCCGCTCGTGCTGGGGAAGAGCTGCGCTTCGATGTTCTGGATCAGGATCGTGGCGAGCTGCGTGACCGCCTTGGCGGACCAGTAATAGCGGCGCATCAGCTGTTCGCTCGCGCGCTTGGTGGCGGTCGGTTTGTAGCCGAAGCTCTCGGCCACCGCCGTTTGCAGGTCGAACACCATGATGTCCTGACGACGGCCGGCAATCACGTGCAACCGGGCGCGCAGCGCTTTCAGGAAACTCTCGTTACGGCGCAGTTCGCGCGCCTCGCGCTCGGTGATCAGGCCGCGCGCTTCGAGTTCGCGCCAACTGCTGCCGAAACCGGCCGCCTGGGTGATCCACAGGATCAACTGGAGATCGCGCAGGCCGCCCGGGCTTTCCTTGATGTTGGGTTCGAGCGAGTAGGGCGTGTCCTGGAACTTGGCGTGGCGCTGACGCATTTCCAGCACTTTGGCCTGGAAGAAGGCCTTCGGGTCGAGCGCTTCGCGGTAACGCTTCGTGAAGTCATCGAACAGCGCGGCGCTGCCGGTAATGCGCCGTGCCTCGAGCAGCGAGGTGCGCACCGTGACGTCGTTGGCGGCTTCTTCGAGGCATTGCGACACGCTGCGCACGCTGCTGCCAAGCTCCAGCCCCAAATCCCAGGCGAGGCTGATAAAGCGTTCGATGCGCGCTTCGAGATGCTCGATCGGCGCGTCGGGCAGCAGGACCAGAATGTCGATGTCGGAGTGCGGCGCCAGTTCGCCACGCCCGTAGCCGCCTACCGCTACCAGCGCCAGTTCGGCCGGCAGTTCGCAGGTGTTCCAGGCGGCGCGCAGGGAGTCGTCCGTGGCGCGCGCCAATGAGGCCATCAACGCGTCGACGTTGGTGGCCGTCTTGAAGCGTTCCAGCAGTTGGGCTTTGGCCACTTTGTACTCCGCCTTGAGCGACGTGGCAGGGGATTGGGCGACGGCTGGAACACTACTCATTGGCAGGGAGGCGGAGAGGTGGGAAGTCGGTCAGGCCGTGGCCGCGACGACCGGCGGACGCGCGGGCGTGCCGGCGGAAACGGTCAACACGTCGTAGCCGGTTTCGGTGACGAGGACGGTATGTTCCCACTGCGCCGACAGGCTGCGGTCTTTGGTCTTGACGGTCCACTGGTCCGGCATGGTGCGGATGTCGCGGCGGCCGGCATTGATCATCGGCTCGATCGTGAAGATCATGCCGGTCTGCAACTCCAGCCCCGTGCCGGGACGGCCGTAGTGGAGAATCTGCGGGTCTTCGTGAAATACCGTGCCGATGCCGTGGCCGCAGTATTCGCGCACCACGCTGTAGCCCTGGCCTTCCGCATGTTTCTGGATCGCGTAGCCGATGTCGCCGAGATGCGCGCCCGGGCGCACCTGGTCGATACCGAGCCACATGCATTCGAAGGTGGTCTGGACAAGGCGCTTGGCCAGGATCGAGCCCTCGCCGACGATGAACATGCGGCTGGTGTCGCCGAAATAGCCTTCCTTGATCACGGTGACGTCGATATTCAGCGCGTCGCCGTTCTTCAGCGTCTTGTCGCCGGGAATGCCGTGGCAGATCACGTCGTTGACCGAAATGCAGGTGGCTTTCGGATAGGGTGGGTAGCCGGGCGGCTGATAATTCAGCGGCGCCGGAACCGTGCCCTGTTCCTTCAGCATGTATTCGTGGCACAGACGGTCGAGTTCGCCGGTCGTGACGCCGGCCGTAACGAACGGGGTGATGTAGTCGAGCACTTCGCTTGCCAGTTTGCAGGCGACGCGCATCTGCGCGATATCGTGTTCGTTTTTGAGCGTAATAGCCATGAGTCGGGCCTGAAATGCGATTTATTGCAGGATTATCGCACCATATTCCGGCTGCCGCAGCCTTTTGCGACGGGGCCGGCGCCTTTCACGGGCTCCCGGCCGGGCTCGTTCGAGACGGGCGGGGCTCGCGCGGGTGCAACCCGGCGGCCGCGAACAGGGCTACCGGGCAGGTTGAGTCGTGCAATAGTCGCGTGCTATAATCTTTGGCTAAGTCGATCTCTGTCTTACTTTATTCGTCCATGTGGACAAAAAAGCGGCAAGAATGGCTTCTCATACGCCGGTTGCCTGCGCTATGAGGTAAATGCAGAAGCGAAAGCAGAAGCACCAAGGCAGCAGACTCGCAAGCCGGCGCACCCAGGGTGTCCGCCGCGTTCAGCCAGAGAGATGGCAACGCGGTCGATACGGCAGCCGGCTTAAGACCCAACCCTCGCGGAGATTTTCATGGCAGTTACCATGCGTCAAATGCTGGAAGCCGGTGTCCACTTCGGTCACCAAACACGCTTCTGGAACCCGAAGATGGCCCCCTTCATTTTCGGTCATCGCAACAAGATTCACATCATCAACCTCGAAAAGACGCTGCCGATGTACAACGACGCGCTGAAGTACGCGCGTCAACTGGCAGCCAATCGCGGCACGATCCTGTTTGTCGGCACGAAGCGTCAATCGCGCGACACGATCGCTGAAGAAGCGCAACGCGCTGGCATGCCGTTCGTCAACGCACGCTGGCTCGGCGGCATGCTGACCAACTTCAAGACGCTGAAGGTCTCGATCAAGCGCCTGAAGGACATGGAAGCAGCGCTGGAAGCAGGCGAAACCGAACGCATGAGCAAGAAGGAAGCGCTCCTGTTCGAACGCGAAATGGCCAAGCTGGTCAAGTCGATCGGCGGCGTGAAAGACATGGGCGGCATTCCGGACGCGATCTTCGTGGTCGACGTCGGCTACCACAAGATTGCCGTGACCGAAGCGAACAAGCTGGGTATTCCGGTCATCGCCGTGGTCGACACGAACCACTCGCCGGAAGGCATCGACTACGTGATCCCGGGTAACGACGACGCCTCGAAGGCTGTCGCTCTGTACACGGCTGGCGTGGCTGACGCGATCGTCGAAGGCCGTGCGAACGCGGTCAACGAAGTGGTGCAGGCTGCACGTGGTGGCGACGGCGACGAGTTCGTCGAGGTCAACTCGGAAGCGTAAAGCTGCCCCGTGTCCGGCAAAAAAGGGGGCTTTCTACAGGCCCCCTTTTTTTAAGTCGCGACATTGTAGTGGGGCGCTGCCGGCAGTGTCCGAAGCAGTGCTACAAGCGTTGCCCGTAAAAAAGTACGCGCAACGCTGAAACGAATTCTTGCCGCCGGCATCGAAGTCCGGGCGGCGTGTGACAGACGGAACTCAAGGAGCAAATGATGGCGGCAATTACCGCAAGCATGGTTGCAGAACTGCGCGCAAAGACCGACGCGCCGATGATGGAATGCAAGAAGGCGCTGACGGAAGCCGACGGCGACATGGCGCGCGCTGAAGAGCTGCTGCGCGTGAAGCTGGGCAACAAGGCCAGCAAGGCAGCGTCGCGCGTGACGGCTGAAGGCGTGGTCGCATCGTTCATCGGCGGCAACGCGGGTTCGCTGGTCGAGCTGAACTGCGAAACCGACTTCGTCTCGAAGAACGACGACTTCCTGGCTTTCTCGAAGCAGGTCGCTGAGTTGGTCGCTACGCAAAACCCGGCTGACGTCGCCGCGCTGGCGGCACTGCCGCTGGACGGCTCGACGGTCGACGCAGTGCGTCTGGCACTGGTCGGCAAGATCGGTGAAAACCTGTCGATCCGCCGTTTCGTGCGTTTCGAAACCTCGAACAAGCTGGCAGCGTACCTGCACGGCACGCGTATCGGCGTGCTGGTCGAGTACACCGGCGCGGACGAGCAGGTCGGCAAGGACGTCGCGATGCACATCGCCGCGATGAAGCCGGTTTCGCTGTCGTCGGAAGACGTACCGGCGGATCTGATCGCCAAGGAACGCAGCATTGCTGAACAGAAGGCCGCGGAATCGGGCAAGCCGGCTGAAATCGTCGCCAAGATGGTCGACGGCAGCGTGCAGAAGTACCTGAAGGAAGTGTCGCTGCTGAACCAGACGTTCGTTAAGAACGACAAGCAGACGATCGAGCAGATGCTGAAGGCCGGCAACTCGAGCGTGCAGAAGTTCGCGCTGTTCGTGGTCGGCGAAGGCATCGAGAAGAAGCAGGACGACTTCGCAGCTGAAGTGGCCGCTCAAGTCGCTGCTGCAAAGCAACAATAAGTCTCACCCGAGCTTCACTGCAATATCGTTGGACCCGCGGCGGAGCAAGACTTTGCCGCGGTCGGCAGCGCCGCAAGGCTGCGCGCGGGTTGACCCTCGCCGCGCAGCCGCCGCTGGCGAACCCCAGGGTTCGTCAATTTGGCGACGCTTGCCCGAATCAGCATTTCACCCCTACATTAGTCCCTTGTTGTTGCCCTGTTCTGCGCGATCTGGATACCCCTATGCCCACTGCCTATAAACGCGTCCTGCTCAAACTCTCCGGTGAAGCTCTGATGGGCGACGATGCCTTTGGCATCAATCGCGCAACCATCGAACGAATGGTGGCGGACGTGGCCGAAGTGGTCCGTCTCGGAACGCAGCTGGCCGTGGTGATCGGCGGTGGCAATATCTTCCGCGGCGTGGCGGGCGGCGCGGCGGGTATGGATCGCGCCACGGCTGACTACATGGGCATGCTGGCCACCATGATGAACGCGCTGGCGCTGCAGGATGCCATGCGCCACGCCGGCATCGAGGCGCGCGTGCAATCGGCGCTGCGCATGGACCAGGTGGTCGAACCGTACATTCGGCCCCGCGCGATTCGCCAGCTCGAAGAAGGCAAAGTCGTGATTTTCGCGGCCGGCACCGGCAACCCGTTCTTCACGACCGACACGGCCGCCGCATTGCGCGGTTCGGAAATCGGCGCGGAAGTCGTGCTGAAAGCCACCAAGGTGGACGGCGTCTATTCCGCCGACCCCAAGAAAGACCCGAGCGCGACGCGTTACACCACGATCAGTTTTGACGAGGCGATCGGCCGCAATCTGCAAGTCATGGACGCCACGGCATTCGCGCTGTGCCGCGACCAGAAGCTGCCGATCCGGGTGTTTTCGATCGTCAAGCCGGGGGCGCTCAAGCGCATCGTACAAGGCGAGGACGAGGGTACCCTCGTCCACGTGTAAACTCTCGTTCACATAACGTGGGCTTTAGCGCGAGCCCGGGCCGCCGCATCCTGCGCGCGCTGGCCGGCTCGCACCGTTTTGAAGGTTCGGAGGTTTAAAAATGTCTGTGGCTGATATCAGGAAGGGCGCTGAACAAAAGATGCAGCGCTCCATCGACGCGTTCAAGAACGACCTGTCGAAGATCCGCACGGGCCGTGCGCACACGGGCCTGCTCGATCACATCCAGTGCGACTACTACGGTTCGCCGGTGCCCATTTCGCAAGTCGCGAACCTGACGCTGATCGACGCACGCACGATCGGCGTGCAGCCGTGGGAAAAGAAGATGGTGCAGGTCGTCGAAAAGGCGATCCGCGAGTCGGACCTGGGTCTGAACCCGGCCACGCAAGGCGACGTCATTCGCGTGCCGATGCCCGCGCTGACCGAAGAACGCCGCCGCGAACTGACCAAAGTGGTCAAGAGCGAAGCGGAAACGGCCAAGGTCGCGGTGCGCAACCTGCGTCGCGATGCCAATGAGCAACTGAAAAAGCTCGTGAAAGACAAGGAAATTTCGGAAGACGACGAGCGTCGTGCAGGTGACGACGTTCAGAAGTTGACGGACAAGTTCGTCGCCGAAATCGACAAGCTCGTCGTGACGAAAGAAGCCGAGATCATGACGGTCTGAGGCCGGTCGGCTCAGCACTTTCACGTTCTCCACTTCTTTATTTGCAGTCACTGTCCCGACGGCCATGACCTATACCAGCTCAACCGTGCGCGTGCCTGATGTCGCCGCGGTGCCGCGACATATCGCGATCATCATGGACGGCAACGGCCGTTGGGCCACCCAGCGGCGCTTGCCGCGCGTGGCGGGCCATACGCGCGGCGTCGACGCGGTGCGTGCGGCCGTCGAGGCGTGCGCCCGTCAGGGTGTCGAATATCTGACGCTGTTCGCTTTCAGCTCGGAAAACTGGCGCCGTCCGAACGACGAAGTGTCGTTCCTGATGCGCCTGTTCGTGACCGCGCTGGAGCGCGAGATCGGCAAGCTGCACGCGAACGGCATCCGGTTGCGCGTGGTGGGCGATCTGTCGCGCTTCGATACGCGCATCCGCGATCTGATCAAGCGCGCGGAGACCAAGACCGCGCGCAACACCCGTCTTACGCTCACGATCGCCGCGAACTACGGCGGCCGCTGGGACATCATGCAGGCCACCCGCAAGCTCGCCGAACAGTCGGCGCTGGCGGGCAAGGCGGTCGAGGTGACCGAGGAATCGTTCGCCGAGCACCTGTCCATGGCTTATGCGCCTGAGCCGGATCTCTTCATCCGCACCGGCGGCGAGCGCCGTGTCAGCAACTTCCTGCTGTGGCAGCTTGCCTACACCGAGTTCTACTTCACCGACACGTTCTGGCCGGATTTCGACGCAGACGCGCTCGGCCACGCCATCGCTTCGTACGCCGAGCGTGAACGCCGCTTCGGCCGCACCAGTGCTCAACTCGAGCCGCAATCGCAAAACGTCGATTCGCTTCCATGCTAAAAACCCGTGTCATCACGGCGATCATCCTGCTGGCGGTGTTCCTGCCGGTCACGTTGTTCGCGCCGGTGGGCGCGTTCGGCGCGCTGATCGCCTTCGTCGTCGTGTTCGCCGCATGGGAGTGGGCGCGCCTGCTCAAGCTGGGCGGCGCGGGCCCGGTCATTTATGCGCTGGTGGCGGCGGTGGCGCTGGTCGCCAGCACGCGCCTCGGTACCGGGATCGAGCAGGCGCGGCCGCTCTTCCAGGCAGCCGCTATTTTCTGGGTGATCGCCGGTCCGTTCGTGCTGCTGCGCAAGCCCACGCTCGCGCAGGGCGCCTGGCGTCCCTTCCTGTTTCTTGCCGGCATTGTGGTATTCGTCGCGTGCTGGCATGCTCTCGTCGCCGCGCGCATGCAGGGCGTGCCGTTCGTGCTGTCGCTGCTCCTATTGGTATGGCTGGCCGATATCGGCGCATACTTCTCCGGAAAAGCCTTCGGAAAACACAAGCTGGCGCCTGCCATCAGTCCGGGTAAGACTTGGGAGGGCGCGATCGGCGGCTGGCTGGTGGTGATGATCGTCGCGGCGGCGGCGGTCTTTTTGCATGCGTTCGAGCCGACCCTGTATTCTGCGCTGCTGGCGCATTGGGGCGCCGTACGCACGCTGCTCGCGCTGACCCTGCTGGTGGCTTTCAGCGTGGTGGGCGACCTGTTCGAATCGATGATGAAACGCCAGGCCGGTGTGAAAGATTCAAGCGGCCTGTTGCCGGGGCACGGCGGCGTGCTCGACCGCATCGATGCCTTGTTGCCGGTGCTGCCGCTTGCCATGCTGCTGCTCGGCTAGAGAAAGAGATATGCAAAAACGTCTGACATTGCTCGGTTCCACGGGCTCGATTGGAGACAGCACGCTCGACGTCGTCGCGCGTCATCCCGAGCGCTTTTCGGTTTATGCGCTGAGCGCGCATCGCAACGGCGACAAGCTCGTCGAGCAATGCCTGCGCTTTCAGCCTGAAGTCGCGGTGGTCGGCGACGCCGGCACGGCCGCGAGCGTCGCGGCGAAACTGCGTGAGGCGGGTTGCAAAACCGAGGTCACGTACGGGCCGCAGGCGCTCGTCGACGTGTCGAAGAGCGACGGCTGCGATACGGTGGTGGCGGCGATCGTCGGCGCGGCCGGCCTCGCGCCGAGTCTCGCCGCCGCGCGCGCCGGCAAACGCATCCTGCTCGCCAACAAGGAAGCGCTGGTCATGTCGGGCGCGATCTTCATGGACGCGGTGCGCGACAACGGCGCCGTGCTCCTGCCGGTCGACAGCGAACACAACGCGATTTTCCAATGCCTGCCGCGCGAAGCCGCGCTGCACGGTGGCGTCTCCAAGATCATTCTGACCGCGTCGGGCGGCCCGTTCCGCACCCGCGAACCGGCCACGCTTGTCGACGTCACGCCGGAAGAAGCCTGTAAGCATCCGAACTGGGTCATGGGCCGCAAGATTTCGGTCGACTCGGCCACCATGATGAACAAGGGCCTCGAAGTGATCGAGGCGCATTGGCTGTTCGGTCTGCCGGGCGAGCGCATCGACGTGCTGATCCATCCGCAGAGCGTGATTCACTCGCTGGTCTCGTACGCCGACGGTTCGGTGCTCGCGCAACTCGGTAACCCCGACATGCGCACGCCGATCGCGCATGCGCTGGCCTTCCCGGATCGCGTGGATTCGGGCGTCGCGCAACTCGATCTCGCGGAAGTCGCTTCGCTTTCGTTCGAAAAGCCGGACTACACGCGTTTCCCGTGCCTCGCACTCGCCATGAAGGCGCTGGCCGAGGGCGGCGTGGCGAGCGCAGCGCTGAACGCCGCGAACGAAATCGCGGTTGAAGCGTTCCTCGCGCGCCAGATCGGCTTCATGACGATTGCGCAGGTGGTCGACGCGGTACTCAACGCGTTGCCGAACCGCAGCGCCCACGCGCTCGAAGACGTGATCGAAGCGGATGCCGCCGCGCGTCGCGCCGCTGCCGAATTCATCGCGCGTCTGCCCGACGGCGCCCGTCGCACGGAACGCGCCGTCCAGTGAGGCGCTCATGAACCTGCTGATCGAACTGCTCGCCTTCGCGGTCGCGATTGGCGTACTCGTGGTCGTCCACGAATACGGGCATTACAGCGTGGCGCGCCTGTGCGGCGTCAAGGTGCTGCGCTTTTCGATCGGCTTCGGCAAGCCGCTGTTCCAGTGGGTGAGTCCGAAGACGGGCACCGAATGGACCATTGCTGCGTTGCCGCTCGGCGGCTACGTGAAGATGCTCGACGAGCGCGAGACCGGCGCCGAGCCGATCCCCGCTGAAGCATTGCCGCATGCGTTCAACCGGCAGTCCGTGTGGCGCCGTTTTGCGATCGTCGCGGCCGGTCCGGTCGCGAACTTCCTGCTGGCCATCGTGCTGTTCGCGCTGGTCTTCGCCACCGGCGTGACGGAGCCGGCGGCGGTGGTCGCGGCGCCGGCGCCGAACACGCCCGCGGCCGTTGCCGGTTTCGACGGCGGTGAAACGATCGTCGCCGTGCGTGCCGAGAACGCCGGCGAATCCGAGCCGGTGCGCTCCTGGTCGGATCTGCGTTGGAAACTGCTGGGTGCGGCATTCGATCACAAGCGCGTCGTGCTGAGCGCGAAAGATGCGCACGGCACGTCGGATTTCCAGCTCGATCTACGCGGCCTCACCGAGAAAGATGTCGACGACGACTTCATGTCGCATCTCGGTTTCGAGCCGGGTGGTGGCAAGCTGACGGTGGCGGGTGTGCAGCCGGGTAGCGCGGCGCAAAAGGCCGGATTGGTCGCGGGTGATCGTCTGCGTGCCGTCGACGGCATTCCGACCGACAACGCCACGGCCTTCATCGCTTATGTAAAATCGCACGCCGGCAAAGCGGTGACGCTACAGGTCGAGCGTGGCGGTAAGGCGGCGGGCAAGCTCGAAGATGTGAGCATCGTGCCGCAGGCCCAGCGTGACGAAACGACAGGTCAGCAGATCGGCCGCATCGGCGCGGAACTGGCCACGCAAGTGCCGTCGATCGACGTGCATTACGGTCCGGTTGAAAGCCTGCAGTTGGGTGCGCGCCGCACGTGGGATCTCGCGGTGTACTCGGTGCGCATGTTCGGCAGGATGGTGGTCGGCGAGGCGTCGCTGAAGAATCTTTCCGGTCCGGTGACGATCGCCGATTACGCAGGAAAGAGCGCACGTCTAGGTCCTTCTGCATTCCTGTCGTTCCTGGCCCTTGTCAGTATTAGCCTTGGTGTACTGAACCTGTTACCAATTCCGGTATTGGACGGGGGTCATCTGTTATATTATTTGGTTGAAGCTGTGACCGGTAAAGTTGTCTCCGATCGCTGGCAACTCGTTTTTCAGAGGGCGGGTCTCGCCTGCATCGTCGCATTGTCGGCGATCGCGCTGTTCAACGATCTGGCTCGTTTAATCCATTTTTAAAGTGTTCGGCGGCGTTCACGATGGCGACCGCCCGACCTGATGCAGCTATACACACTGGGGAAGCACGTTGTTTAAACCTCATCGCTTTGTTCCAAAGACGGTTATAGCCGCGGCATTCGCCGCGCATGGGCTGGTTGCTCACGCAACGACGCCCTTCGTGGTGCAAGACATCCGGATCGAGGGATTGCAACGCGTCGAACCTGGTACCGTGTTCGCCTATCTGCCCATCAAGCAAGGCGACACCTTCAGCGACGACAAGGCATCGGAGGCCATTCGCGCCCTGTATGCCACGGGCTTCTTCAACGACGTCAAGATCGCGACCGAAGGCAACGTCGTCATCGTGCAGGTGCTGGAACGTCCGGCCATTGGCACGATCGACTTCGCCGGCATTCATGAGTTCGACAAGGAAAACCTGACCAAGGCGCTGCGCGCCGTGGGTTTGTCGCAAGGCCGTTATTACGACAAGGCGTTGGTCGACAAGGCCGAGCAGGAACTGAAGCGTCAGTATCTGACGCGCGGCTACTACGCCGCTGAAGTCACCACCACGATCACGCCGATCGACCGCAATCGCGTGTCGGTGCTGTTCTCGGTGGCCGAAGGTCCGAGCGCGAAGATCCGCCAGATCAACTTCATCGGCAACAAGGCGTTCAGCACGGGCACGCTGCGCGACGAAATGCAGTTGTCCACGCCGAACTGGTTCTCGTGGTACACGAAGAACGACCTGTACGCGAAAGACAAGCTGACCGGCGACCTCGAAAACGTTCGCTCGTATTACCTGAATCGCGGCTATCTCGAGTTCAACATCGAGTCGACCCAGGTGTCGATCACGCCGGACAAGAAGGACATGTATCTGACGGTCACGCTGCACGAAGGCGAGCCGTACACGATTTCGAATATCAAGCTGGCGGGCAATCTGCTCGATCGCGAGCCGGAGCTGGCCAGGCTCATCAAGATCAAACCGGGCGACCGCTTCTCGGCGGAAAAGCTGCAGGCCACCACCAAGGCTATCGTCGACAAGCTGGGCGAATACGGCTATGCGTTCGCCACCGTCAATGCGCAGCCGCAGATTGATCAGGCCAACCACAAGGTCGACCTGACGCTGCAAGTGGACCCGAGCCGCCGCGTCTACGTGCGCCGCATCAACGTGGTCGGCAACACGCGTACGCGTGACGAGGTGGTGCGCCGCGAAATGCGCCAGCTCGAAAGCTCGTGGTTCGATTCGAACCGCCTCGCGCTGTCGAAAGACCGGATCAACCGTCTCGGCTACTTCACGGATGTGGACGTGACCACGGTGCCGGTCGAAGGCACGCCGGACCAGGTCGATGTCGACGTCAAGGTGGCCGAAAAGCCGACCGGCGCGATCACGCTGGGTGCGGGCTTCTCGTCGACCGACAAGGTGGTGCTCTCGGCCGGTGTCTCGCAAGACAACGTGTTCGGTTCGGGTACGAGTCTCTCGGTGAACGTGAATACCGCGAAGACGTACCGTACATTGACCGTTACGCAGGTCGATCCGTACTTTACGGTCGACGGCATCAAGCGCATTACCGACGTCTACTACCGTACGTATCAGCCGCTGTACTACTCGACGGATTCGAGCTTCAAGATCGTCACGATCGGTGGCGATCTGAAGTTCGGTATTCCGTTCTCCGAAGTCGACACCGTGTACTTCGGCGCCGGCCTCGAGCAGAACCAGCTGGACGTCGACGCGAATACGCCGCAGAGCTACATCGACTACGTGAACGAATTCGGCCGCGTGTCGAACAACGTGCCTATTACGGTGGGCTGGTCGCGTGACGCGCGTGACAGCGCACTGGTGCCGAGCCGCGGTTACTTCACGCAGGCGAACGCCGAGTACGGCACGCCGATCGGCGGCACGCAGTACTACAAGGCCGACATCAACGCGCAGTACTATTACTCGTTTGCGCGCGGGTTCGTGCTGGGCTTCAACTTCCAGGGCGGTTACGGTAACGGCCTCGGCGGCAAGCCTTATCCGATTTTCAAGAACTACTACGCGGGCGGTATCGGTTCGGTGCGGGGCTACGAGCCGAGCTCGCTGGGTCCGCGCGACGCCAAGACGAACGACCCGATCGGCGGCTCGAAGCTGCTGGTGGGTAACATCGAGTTGACGTTCCCGCTGCCGGGCACGGGCTACGACCGCACGCTGCGCGTCTTCACGTTCCTCGACGCCGGTAACGTCTGGGGTACGGAAGGCAACAGCATCGGCGCCAACGGCCTGCGTTACGGCTACGGTGTCGGTCTCGCGTGGATCTCGCCGATCGGCCCGCTCAAGCTCAGCCTGGGCTTCCCGCTCACGAAGCACACCGGCGACCAGTATCAGAAGTTCCAGTTCCAGATCGGGACGGCATTCTGATCGGGCTGCAGGCGGTCCGGCCAAACTACAGTATCGAGAGGATGACTTTGCTAACCGGTATGTTTTCGAAACGTGTGGCGTGCGCGCTGGCGCTGGCGATGACCTTGGGTGTCGGGGTCGCGCATGGGCAGGAAGCCAGGATCGCGGCGGTGAATTCCGACCGTATCCTGCGCGAATCCGCTGCCGCGAAGGCCGCGCAGGTCAAGCTCGAGGCCGAGTTCGCCAAGCGTGACAAGGACCTTGCCGACATGGCGCAGAAGCTGAAGTCGATGTCCGATTCCCTCGACAAGAACGGTGCGTCCATGTCGCCCGCCGATCGCGCGCAGAAGCAGCGTGATCTGTCGCAACTGGACACGGACTTCCAGCGCAAGCAACGCGAGTTTCGTGAGGATCTGAACCAGCGCCGCAACGAGGAACTGGCTGCGGTGCTCGACCGCGCCAACAAGGTGATCAAGCAAATCGCCGAGGCGCAGCATTACGATTTGATTGTCCAGGAAGCGGTGTACGTGAGTCCGCGCATCGATATCACCGATCAGGTGCTGAAGGCGCTGGCGGCGTCGGGCAACTGAACGTGGCTGCCGGGCTGAAAGGCCCGGCAGTCGATCTGACGAGTCGGACTGAACAGCAGTAACCATCTTGCATGGGATCGGAGTAAGCGCTAAAGCGCTAACTCTGGTCGACCGCATGTGCATGGGACCAGAGTAAGCGCTAAAGCGCTAACTCTGGTCGACCGCATGTGCATGGGACCAGAGTAAGCGCTAAAGCGCTAACTCTGGTCGACACAGGAGACAGGATAGGCATGGCATTTACGCTCGTGGACATCGTCCAACGGTTCGGCGGTGAAGTAGTCGGAGACGGTTCGCAGCGCGTCGGCAGTCTCGCGCCGCTCGACCAGGCAGGCCCGGACCAACTGGCGTTCCTCGCCAATCCGAAGTACCTGTCGCAGGTCGAAACGACCCGTGCGGGCGCGGTGTTGATCAACGCCGACGACCTCGCCAAGCTCGCTTCCCGCGAGAATCGTAATTTCATCGTCACGCCGAATCCGTACGCTTACTTCGCGCGTGTCGCGCAAACCTTCATCGACCTCGCTGCACCCAAGGCGGCCCCCGGCGTGCATCCGAGCGCGACCATCGACCCGTCGGCGCAGATCGCCACGAGCGCGGTGATCGGCCCGCACGTCACGGTGGAAGCGGGCGCGGTGATCGGCGAGAACGTGCGGCTCGACGCCAATGTCGTGATCGGCCGCGGCACGCGCGTCGGCGCGGGCTCGCATCTTTATCCCAATGTCGCGGTGTATCACGGTTGCAAGCTCGGCGAGCGCGTGATCGTGCACGCAGGCGCGGTGATCGGCTCGGACGGTTTCGGCTTCGCGCCGGATTTCGTCGGCGAGGGTGAGGCGCGTACCGGCAGCTGGGTGAAGATTCCGCAGGTCGGCGGCGTGTCGATCGCGGCAGACGTCGAAATCGGCGCGAACACCACCATCGACCGTGGCGCAATGGCCGACACGATCATCGAAGAGTGCGTGAAGATCGACAACCTCGTGCAGATCGGCCACAACTGCAAGGTCGGCGCTTATACGGTGATCGCCGGCTGCGCGGGCATCGCGGGCAGCACGACGATCGGGCGTCATTGCATGATCGGCGGCGCCGTCGGGATTGCCGGGCACGTCACGCTGGCCGACTATGTAATCGTCACGGCGAAATCGGGCGTCTCGAAGTCGCTGTTGAAGCCTGGTATGTACACCAGTGCCTTCCCGGCCGTGAACCATGCAGACTGGAACAAGAGCGCGGCGTTGCTGCGCAATATCGACAAACTCCGCGATCGTATCAAGGCGCTTGAAAATGTCGCGGCGGAGAAGCAAGACAGCCCGGCGGCCAACGCGGCAAGCAAGGCCGCAGGCGATAAAGTCTGAAACATCAAGGCAACTGGCTAAGCATTTCGCAGGGCAACCTGCTGGCTCCGCGTAAAATGGCGGGCAAGCATCAGGAAGCAAAGTCGGTTGCCGTGACCGGGTGGCGCGGCCGCCGGGTCACGGCGAGCGCCGGCAGCACGCGTTACCAACCCACCTGCACCAGCATCCGCAGTCATCACCGCGCAGTCAATGCGTGAGCAGAAACACCATGAGCACCGAAAAAATCAATCTCGACATTCATAAGATTCTCACGCTGCTGCCACATCGTTACCCGATCCTGCTGGTCGACCGGGTGCTCGAACTCGAGCCGCACAAGAGCATCAAAGCGTTGAAGAACGTGTCGATCAACGAACCGTATTTCCAGGGTCATTTCCCGACCCGTCCGGTGATGCCGGGCGTGCTGATTCTCGAAGCGCTCGCGCAAACGGCGGCCCTGCTGACGTTTTCGGAAGAGCCGAGCGACCCGTCGAACACGCTGTATCTGTTCGTCGGCATCGACAACGCGCGCTTCAAGCGCGTGGTGGAACCGGGCGATCAGTTGATCCTGAACTGCACGTTCGAGCGTCACATGCGCGGCATCTGGAAGTTCAAGGCGCGCGCCGAAGTGGATGGCGTGGTCGCGGCGGAAGCCGACCTGATGTGCGCAGTGCGGCACACGGACAAGGACGCTTAAACGCACTTAAGCGCCTGGCGCTTAAATCAGCGTCCGGGCGGTCGGCGGCGTCATGCGCGCGCTGACCTCCCGCCAGATGCCTATCCAGACAACGCAACAGAATCAGAAGCGAGGACGCATGAGCAGGATTCATCCCACTGCGATCGTCGAACCGGGCGCACAACTCGACGAATCCGTCGAAGTCGGACCATATGCCGTGATCGGCGCACATGTGACGATCGGCGCGCGGACCACGGTCGGTTCGCACAGCGTGATCGAAGGTCACACCACGCTCGGCGAAGACAACCGGATCGGCCACTATGCATCGGTCGGCGGCCGTCCGCAGGACATGAAGTACAAGGACGAGCCGACCCGGCTCGTGATCGGCAACCGCAACACGATCCGCGAGTTCACCACGATCCACACCGGTACGGTGCAGGACTCGGGCGTCACCACGCTCGGCGACGACAACTGGATCATGGCGTACGTGCACATCGGGCACGATTGCCACGTCGGCAACAACGTCATTCTGTCGAGCAACGCACAGATGGCCGGCCACGTCACGATCGGCGACCACGCGATCGTCGGCGGCATGTCGGGCGTGCACCAGTTCGTGCGCATCGGCGCGCATTCCATGCTGGGTGGCGCGTCGGCGCTGGTGCAGGACATTCCGCCGTTCGTGATTGCCGCCGGCAACAAGGCCGAACCGCACGGCATCAATGTGGAAGGCCTGCGCCGCCGCGGTTTCTCGCCGGACGCGATCTCGGCGCTGCGCGCGGCGTATCGCGTGCTGTACAAGAATGGCCTGTCGCTGGAAGAGGCGAAGGTGCAGTTGCGCGAACTCGCGTCCGCGGGCGGCGATGGCGATGCGCCGGTGCAGACGCTGCTCGCGTTCGTCGAAGCGTCGCAACGCGGCATCATCCGCTAACCGATGGCATTGCAACCCAGTCCACTGCGTGTCGCGATGGTGGCCGGCGAGCCGTCCGGCGACCTGCTGGCCGCCTCGCTGCTCGACGGCCTCGCGAGCCGTCTGCCTGCCGGGACCCAGTACTACGGGATCGGCGGCCCGCGCATGATCGCCACGGGCTTCGACGCCCACTTTCCGATGGAAAAGCTGTCGGTGCGCGGTTATGTCGAGGCGCTGAAGCACATCCCCGGGATCCTCGGCATTCGCAACGAACTGAAGCGGCAACTGCTGGCTGAACCGCCGGCGGTGTTCGTCGGCGTCGATGCGCCCGATTTCAACTTCGGGCTCGAGCATCCGCTGCGCGACGCGGGCATCCCGACCGTTCATTTCGTGTGTCCGTCCATCTGGGCGTGGCGCGGCGGCCGCATCAAGAAGATCGCCAAGGCGGTCGACCACATGCTGTGCGTGTTCCCGTTCGAAACGGCACTGCTGGAGAAGGCGGGCGTCGCGGCATCGTACGTGGGCCATCCGCTCGCTGACGAAATTCCGCTCGTACCGGACACGCTCGGCGCGCGCCGGAAGCTGGGTCTCGCGGAAGACGGCCCGATCATCGCGGTGCTGCCGGGCAGCCGGCGCTCGGAGATCGATCTGATCGGCCCGACGTTCTTCGCCGCGATGGAAATGATGCAGCACCAGGAGCCGAGTCTGCGGTTCGTCATGCCGGCGGCCACGCCGGCGCTGCGCGAGATGCTGCGGCCGCTGGTCGATTCTCACCCCGGTCTCGCGCTGACGATTACCGACGGCCAGGCGCAGCTCGCCATGACCGCGGCCGACGCGATCCTCGTGAAGAGCGGCACCGTGACGCTCGAAGCCGCGTTGCTGAAAAAGCCGATGGTGATTTCGTACAAGGTGCCCTGGCTGACCGGCCAGATCATGCGCCGCCAGGGCTATCTGCCGTATGTCGGCCTGCCGAACATTCTGGCGGGGCGCTTCGTGGTACCGGAGATTCTGCAGCACTTCGCCACGCCGCAGGCGCTGGCGGAAGCTACGCTGAAACAGTTGCGCGACGAGACCAACCGGCGCACGCTGACGGAAATCTTCACGGAGATGCATCACGTGCTGAAGCAGAATACCGCGCAGCGCGCGGCGGAAGTCGTGGCGAGCGTCATCGAAAAGCGGAAGGCGCGGCCGTGACCACTGCACGCGCACCTCGCCGTAAAACCGTTGCGGGAGCGGCGGCGCAACAGGTCGGCCTGAACTTCGAGACGCCGGACGACGTTGTCTGCGGCGTCGACGAAGCAGGGCGCGGACCGTTGGCCGGCCCGGTCGTGGCTGCGGCGGTGATTTTCGACCCGTCCAGGCCGATGATTCGCGGTCTCGACGACTCCAAAGTGCTGAGCGCGAAAAAGCGCGACGAACTGTACGACAAGATCGTCGACCGGGCGCTGGCTTACTGCATCGCTTCGGCATCGGTCGAAGAAATCGATTCGCTGAATATCCTGCACGCCACCATGCTGGCCATGAAGCGCGCCGTGGAAGGCCTGTCCGTCGTGCCGACGCTCGTGAAGATCGACGGCAATCGCTGTCCGACGCTGAGCGTGCGCAGCGAAGCGGTGATCGGTGGCGACGCGCTCGTCAAAAGCATCTCGGCGGCGTCGATTCTTGCCAAGGTCACGCGTGACCGGATGCTGCTCGAATTGCATCAGACGTATCCCGTCTACGGCTTCAACGCGCATGCCGGTTACGGCACGCCGCAGCATCTCGCGGCGCTGCGCGAGCATGGGCCTTGCGAGCATCATCGGCGCTCGTTCGCGCCGGTGCGCGAAGCGCATCTGCGCCTGGGCACGGGCGTGCCGCTGCCGGCGGGTGAAGTGATCGTCGTGTCCGAAGTGATGTTCGACGACGACGCTTTTGGCGAACGCAACGCCTTCTGAACGTTACACGAGCGCTTCATGAGCGCCGCGTGTCACCAACCCTTCCTCATTCTCACTGTCTTCGCTGCCTGTGAAAGCCATCACCTCGCGGGACAATCCGCTCTACAAGCGCCTGAAGGCATTGGCCGGCTCGACGCATCAACAGCGCAAGAGCGGCCACGCGCTGCTCGAAGGGTTTCATCTCGCGAGCACGTATCTCGACGTCGCCGGGCAACCGGAAATGTGCATCGTCACCGATGGCGCGCTGCGCCATGACGAAGCGCAGGCGATCGTCTCGCGCATCGAGGATCATCGTCTCGTGACGCTGCCGGACGCGTTGTTCGGGCAGTTGTCGAATGTCGTGCACGGCGTCGGCATTTTGCTGCTGGTTGAAAAGCTCGAAACGCCGCTGCCCGACGAGGTCGCGCAAACCTGCCTCGTGCTCGACGGCGTGCAGGACGCCGGCAACGTCGGCTCGATTCTGCGCAGCGCGGCCGCCGCGGGCATTCAGCAGGTGTTCTGCGCGCCGGGGACGGCATACGCATGGTCGTCGAAAGTCTTGCGCTCGGGCATGGGCGCGCACTTCCTGCTGCAGATTCACGAGGATGTGGAAGCGCAGGCGTTGATCGAGCGGCTCGCGGTGCCGATCGTGATCACGGATTCGCATGGCGCCGAGGCGATCTACGATTGCGATCTGAGCGGACCGCTCGCGTGGGTATTCGGCAACGAAGGGGCGGGCGTCTCGCAGATCTGGCGCGACAAGGTCTCGTTGCGGGTGACGATTCCCCAGCCGGGCGGCATGGAGTCGCTGAATGTGGCGGCCGCGGCGGCCGTGTGCGTGTTCGAACAATGCAGGCAGCAGCGCGGCCGTAGTTGACGTGAAAGACACGCGCGTTCCCGCGCGCGTCTCTGCTTCAGGCCGTCGGGCTCAATAAGAAGGCCTATCCAGCTTGATTTCCTGCAGGATCGTCGTCGCGATCTCTTCGATCGACTTGTGTGTCGACGACAACCACTTGATCCCTTCACGCCGCATCATCGCTTCGGCTTCGTTGATCTCATAACGGCAATTCTCCGGAGCGGCGTACTTGCTGCCGGGCCGGCGCTCGTTGCGAATCTCCGAAAGCCGCTGCGGATCGATCGACAAACCGAACATCTTCTGCCGATGCGCCAGTAGCGGCGTAGGCAATTTGCCGCGTTCGAAATCTTCCGGAATCAGCGGATAGTTCGCCGCTTTCACGCCATACTGCATGGCCAGATAGAGGCTCGTCGGCGTCTTGCCGCTGCGCGATACGCCGACCAGAATCACGTCGGCGTCGGCGAGATTGCGGTTCGATTGACCGTCGTCGTGAGCGAGCGAGAAGTTGATCGCCTCGATCCGGTTCTTGTACTCCTCGGTGTCCGCGTTCTGGTGGCCGCGGCCCATCGCGTGGCTCGACTTCAGTTCCAGTTCCTGTTCGAGCGGCTCGACGAAGGTCTGAAACATGTCCAGCACGAGTGCATTCGAGCCTTTGACGATCTGATTCGACGCGCTGTCCACCAGCGTCGTGAAGACGATCGGACGGCGGCCGTCCTGCACGATCGCTTCGTTGATCTTTTCGAGCGTGGCGTAGGCCTTTTCCGTCGAGTCGACGAAGGGCACGCGAACCAGGCGGAATTTCTGGTCGAACTGGGAGAGGATCGAATGCGCGAAGGTTTCGGCAGTGATCCCGGTACCGTCGGAGACGATGAATACGGTGGGCGGCATCAGTGGGACTGGGGAACGTGAGCGGAAAAAAGCGCTCGAAAGAAACATCGCTATGTCGACGACGCTGCCCGGTGGCTAACCGGAGACTGCAGCGGCGCTCGACCAGCGCGCCGTGGGCACCGCAACTGCGCCCGGATGGCGGCGGGGCCTCGCAAAAGCCCGCTGGCCGGTCCGGGGCGCGATTCGAGGCGCAATTCTCGTCCGACTGTCACATTTTCAAAGTCGGCACGGTAGAATAGCGGCAACCTGTTGGATAAGCAATTGCAGGCGATCGGCGTCTAACTTACCGCGAACGGTCGTTGAACGCCGCGCTTTTGGTCGGTAACTTGCGGCGAACGCGATGGATTGATCGATAAATTCGTCGATTCACCTTCTTCGTCGCGCATCCGGCGCTTCGGGCAATTTGCAGCGATTGCTTCTCCAACAGGTTGTGCAAGACGCGAGGTCACGCTTCCAATGGGCGTCTCGCGTTCGAGCCCACTTGCACAGCCGTGAATTTCTTTCACACTTAGGGGCTTGTATGACTAACGCAGTTACCGTCGCAAAGGATAAGGCGTATGTAGTTCCGTTTGAGCAGTTGCGGATGACCGACGTGGAAATCGTCGGTGGCAAGAACGCGTCGCTTGGCGAGATGATCAGTCAGCTCGCTGAAGCCGGCGTGCGCGTGCCGACCGGTTTCGCCACCACGGCGCTGGCTTTCCGTGACTTCCTGCATCACAACAACCTGACCGAACGCATCGCCAAACGTCTCGAGACGCTCGACGTCGACGACGTGAAGTCGCTCGCCGAAGCGGGCAAGGAGATCCGTCAATGGATCGTCGACGCGCCGTTCCAGCCGCAACTCGAGGCCGATATCCGCGCGGGCTTCGACACCCTGCAAAACAGCTCGCCTGAAGAGCTGTCGTTCGCCGTGCGTTCTTCGGCAACGGCGGAAGACTTGCCGGACGCATCGTTCGCGGGTCAGCAGGAAAGCTACCTCAACGTGGTCGGCGTCGAAGACGTGCTCGATCGCATGAAGCACGTTTTTGCGTCGCTGTACAACGACCGCGCTATCTCCTATCGCGTGCACAAGGGCTTCACTCACGCTGAAGTCGCGTTGTCGGCGGGTGTGCAGCGCATGGTGCGCTCGGACGTCGGCGCGGCCGGCGTGATGTTCACGCTGGACACCGAATCGGGCTTCAAGGACGCTGTTTTCATCACGTCGAGCTATGGTCTCGGTGAAACCGTGGTGCAAGGCGCGGTGAATCCGGACGAGTTCTACGTCTACAAGACCACGCTCGAGCAAGGCAAGTATCCGATCATCCGCCGCTCGATCGGCTCGAAGCTGATCAAGATGGAATTCACCAAGGCGGGCGAAGCCGGCCGCGTGAAGACCGTCGACGTGGCGCACGAGCAGCGCAACCGCTTCTCGATCACGGACGAAGACGTGATCGAACTGGCCAAATATGCCGTCATCATCGAAAAGCACTACGAGCGTCCGATGGACATCGAGTGGGGCAAAGACGGCCGCGACGGCAAGATCTTCATTCTGCAGGCGCGCCCGGAAACGGTGAAGAGCCAGGCGGCAGGCAAGGCCGAGCAGCGCTTCAAGCTGAAGGGCCAATCGAACGTGCTGGCAACCGGCCGCGCAATCGGTCAGAAGATCGGCGCGGGTCCGGTGCGCGTGATTCACGATCCGTCGGAAATGGACCGTGTGCAGCCGGGCGACGTGCTGGTCGCCGACATGACCGACCCGAACTGGGAGCCGGTCATGAAGCGCGCTTCGGCGATCGTCACGAACCGTGGCGGGCGCACCTGCCACGCGGCGATCATCGCGCGTGAGCTGGGTGTGCCGGCGGTGGTCGGCTGCGGCGACGCGACCGACGTGCTGAAGGAAGGCGCGCTGGTCACGGTGTCGTGCGCGGAAGGCGACGAAGGCAAGATCTACGACGGCCTGCTCGAAACCGAAATCACCGAAGTGCAGCGCGGCGAACTGCCGCCGATTGCGGTGAAGATCATGATGAACGTCGGCAACCCGCAGCTGGCCTTCGACTTCTCGCAACTGCCGAACGCCGGCGTGGGTCTGGCGCGGCTCGAGTTCATCATTAACAACAACATCGGCGTTCACCCGAAGGCGATTCTCGAATACCCGAACATTGATCAGGACCTGAAGAAGGCCGTCGAAAGCGTCGCTCGCGGTCACGCATCGCCGCGCGCGTTCTACGTCGACAAGCTGACCGAAGGTATCGCGACGATCGCGGCGGCGTTCTATCCGAAGCCCGTGATCGTGCGTCTGTCGGACTTCAAGTCGAACGAGTACAAGAAGCTGATCGGCGGTTCGCGTTACGAGCCGGACGAAGAAAACCCGATGCTGGGTTTCCGTGGCGCGTCGCGCTACATCGCCGACGACTTCGCCGAAGCGTTCCAGATGGAATGCATCGCGCTGAAAAAGGTGCGTGAAGAGATGGGCCTCGACAACGTCGAGATCATGGTGCCGTTCGTGCGTACGCTGAAGCAGGCGGAGCGCGTGGTCGGGCTGCTGGCGAAGTACGGCCTGAAGCGCGGCGAGAACGGCCTGCGCCTGATCATGATGTGCGAAGTGCCGTCGAACGCGATTCTGGCCGAGGAATTCCTGCAGTTCTTCGACGGTTTCTCTATCGGCTCGAACGACCTGACGCAGCTCACGCTCGGCCTCGACCGCGACTCCGGCATGGAACTGCTGGCGGTGGATTTCGACGAACGCGATCCGGCGGTCAAGTTTCTGTTGAAGCGCGCGATCGACACGTGTCTGCGACTGGACAAGTACGTCGGCATCTGCGGCCAGGGCCCGTCGGATCATCCGGACTTTGCGCAATGGCTGACCGACGAAGGCATCAAGTCGATCTCGCTGAACCCGGATACGATCATCGAGACGTGGCAGCAACTGGCGAAGTCGGCGAAGCAGTAAGGCGAACGGCATGCCGCGTCCTAAGCGGCATGCATAACGTGCGATCCGTACGTCAAATGCCTGTTAAAGCGTGCTGCATGGCCCGTTGAAATGCGCTCGCTTCGTGCTATAAACACCCCGGTAGATCCGGGGTGTTTTGCTTTGTGGAGGTCGACGTGGCGCCAGGTGGATTGTTCTGGTGGATCGGGGCGGGTGTGCTGGTCGTGCTGGAGTTGCTCAGCGGCACTTTCTATCTCTTGATGATCGCGTTGGGCTGCGTGGCGGCCGCCATTGCGCACCTCGCGGGCGCCGCGGCCGACGTGCAGTTCGCGGTCGCGGCCGTGGTGGCGCTGGCGGCGGTCCTGCTGCTCAGGCGTTCGCGGTTTGGCCGCAGAACGCGCAAGGAGGCGTCGCGCAACCCGGACGTCAATCTCGACATTGGTCAAACGCTCACCGTGCCGGTGTGGCACGAGCGCCGGGCGCGCGCCAATTATCGCGGCGCGGCATGGGACGTCGAACTGGCCGCTGGCGAGCCGGAAGACGCGCCTCTCTACGAAATCACGGAGTTGCGCGGCAGTTGCCTCGTCGTCGTGGCGGCGCGTCATTCAAACACCCGGGCTACCGCGGCCTGAGTGTTCGCGCATCACACACGCATCACACACAACTATTCGAACTACGGACCGGAGGGCAGTAATGGATTCGACCATCGTCGGGGCGGTGCTTCTGATCATCGTGATCGTATTGGCGGCGCAGATCATCAAGATCGTGCCGCAGCAGCATGCGTGGGTTCTGGAGCGGCTCGGCCGCTATCACCGTACGCTGACGCCGGGCTTGAGCTTCGCGTTTCCGTTCGTCGACCGGATCGCTTATAAGCACATCCTCAAGGAAATTCCGCTCGAGGTGCCGAGCCAGGTTTGTATCACCCGCGACAACACGCAGTTGCAGGTGGATGGCGTGCTGTACTTTCAGGTCACCGATCCCATGAAGGCGTCGTACGGGTCGAGCAACTTCGTGTTCGCGATCACACAGTTGTCGCAAACCACACTGCGCTCGGTGATCGGCAAGCTCGAACTCGACAAGACCTTCGAGGAGCGCGACTTCATCAACCACAGCATCGTGTCGTCGCTCGATCAAGCTGCGACGAACTGGGGCGTGAAGGTGCTGCGCTACGAGATCAAGGATCTGACGCCGCCCAAGGAAATTCTCCACGCGATGCAGGCGCAAATCACCGCCGAGCGTGAGAAGCGCGCGCTGATCGCCGCTTCGGAAGGGCGCAAGCAGGAGCAGATCAATATCGCGTCGGGCGGTCGTGAGGCGGCGATCCAGAAGTCCGAAGGCGAGCGACAGGCGGCGATCAATCAGGCGCAAGGTCAGGCGTCGGCGATTCTGGCCGTGGCCGAAGCCAACTCGCAAGCGATTCAGAAGATCGCGGCGGCGATTCAGTCGAACGGTGGGATGGAAGCGGTGAACCTCAAGGTGGCTGAACAATACGTGAACGCGTTCGGCAATCTCGCGAAGCAGGGCACCACGCTGATCGTGCCGGGCAACCTCGCGGACATGAGTTCGATGATCGCTTCGGCGCTGACGATCGTGAATAAAGGGAAGGGCGCGACTGAAGTGCGGTGAATGCGCCGGCAGCGCTAAATGCGCCGACTGCGCTGACTGCAGCGACTGCGCTGAACGCACCAAATCGCCGAGCGCGCCGAATACCCCAGGCGCGCCGACTGCGCTGAATGCACAGACCGGACCGAACACGCCGGCAGCGCGGACCGCGTTTTTACCTGCAGAAAAAAATGGCCCGCGGACTGTGCGGGCCATCTCTATTTGAGCGCTTGCGGGTCCGATTGCGCGCCGCTTGCAGGTCGATCACGGCGGCTTTGCGGCAAACGAAGCGCGGCATGTCCGCACACCGCCCGTCGCCGATCAGACGAAACCGCCGATCAGACTAAACCGCCGATCAACTCGGCGAGCGCATCAAACGCGCCTTTTCACGTTCCCAATCGCGTTTCTTCTCGGTCTCGCGCTTGTCGTGCTGCTTCTTACCCTTGGCGAGACCAATCTCGCATTTGACGCGGCCGCCCTTGTAGTGGAAGTTCAACGGCACGAGCGTGTAGCCGCGCTGCTCGACCTTGCCGATCAGTTTGCTGATCTCTTCGCTATGCAGCAGCAGCTTGCGCGTGCGCACCGGGTCGGGATTGATGTGGGTCGAGGCTTCGGGCAGCGGGCTGATGTGCGTGCCGATCAGGAACAGTTCGTTATTCTTGATAACAACGTAACCTTCCTTGATCTGGCCGCGCCCGGCGCGCAGCGCCTTGACCTCCCATCCTTCGAGCACGAGCCCTGCTTCATAGCGTTCTTCGACCGAGTAGTCGTAGAAGGCTTTTCTGTTGTCGATGATGCTCATGAATGGAAAGTGCCCAACTCGTTTAAAATCACGATTTTAGCAAAGCGGGGCAAGGAAAGCCCGCTGCGCTCGTCCACCCTTGCCACGCGCTGTTCAATTTATGGCAGATGTCCAGAAAACCGTGTTGATTCGCCATTCGGCGGAACAGATGTTCGACCTCGTCACCGACGTCGCCGATTACCCCAACTTCCTGCCTTGGTGCGGGGGAGTCGAAATCCGCCGCCGGGACGAAACCGGCATGGAGGCGAAGATCGACATCAACTTCAAGGGCATCAAGCAGCACTTCGCCACGCGCAACAGCATGGAGCGGCCCACGCGCATCGATATGGAGTTCGCGGACGGCCCCTTTCGCAAGTTCACCGGCTTCTGGCGTTTTACGCCATTGCGCGCCGACGCTTGCAAGATCGAATTCGCGCTGCACTACGAATTCACCAACATCATTCTCGAGAAGATCATTGGGCCGGTGTTCAATCACATCGCCAATACCTTCGTCGAATCGTTCGTGAAGCGTGCTGACCAGCGCTACGGTAAGGCATGAGCGCGCGCTTGTCGATTGAAGTCTGCTATGCGTCGGCCGGCGAGCAGGCGTTGATTGCCGTGGAACTGCCCGAAGGCGCCACGCTGCAGCAGGCGCTGGACGCCAGCGGCATCTTGCGGCGTTTCCCGCAGATCGATCTGGACACGCAGAAAGTGGGCGTGTTCGGCAAGCTCAAGCCGCTCGACGCGGTGCTGGCCGATCATGATCGGGTGGAGATTTACCGGCCGCTGCTGGTCGATCCCAAGGTGTCGCGTCAGCGGCGCGTCGAGAAGACCCGCAAGGCGGGCTCGATCGAAGGGCGTCGCTGGCAGAACAAGGATTCGCGGTAGGTGGATTTTGCATGGGCGGGCGCAAGGCGGCGGCCAGGAACTGCGTCCGTCAAAGCTTGGTTCAAGCCGAGCCTGCGGCCGCGAGCTGTTTCCGCCAAGCCTCGCATAGGCCGCACGCCCGGCCGGGAAGTGCTTCGGTCAAGCCTCACTCAGGCCGCGTCTCCGGCCATGTACTGCGTCCACCCAGCCTCAATCAAGCCTCGTCCCCCGGCCATGTCCCGCCTCAAGGCGCCGACACCTGTGGCTTGTCCTTGATCCGCGCAACCCCAGACGTATCGTCGTCCGCGTGCTGGCGCACCGACCAGCACACCCCGGCCACCAGCAGCAGAATCGCCGCCAGTTCCAGCGGACGCGGCAGTCGCTGGTCATAAATGAACGCATAAAGCAGCGCGAAAAGCGTCTCGAACACGATCATCTGGCCGGAGAGTGTCAGCGGCAGCCGTTTCGATGCGGCATTCCACAGTCCGTTGCCGAGCCACGACGCGCCGATCGCGAGCCCCAGATTGAGCATCCAGAAGGTGTGCCAGCGGCCGTCGGCCAGCTCGCCCTGCGGGCCGCCCGCCGGCAACACGGCGACCACGAGCCACAGCGCCGCGCCGAGTGCGCCCGTCACCACGCCCCACAGCACCGACCATTCATTGCCGCTGAAATGCGTCTGGCGTTGCAGATAACGAGCGTTTTCGACCGCGAACCACGTCCAGCATCCCAGCGCGCCGACCGCGCAGGCCAGTCCGATCAGCTTGGTGACGACGCTCACCGGCGTGCTGTCCGCCACCGTAAACACATCGATGTTGATGCAGACGATGCCAGCCATCACCATCGTCAGCGGCCAGGCGAGGCGGGCGAGGGGCACCGCGCCGTGATCGCGCCGGCCCAGCAGCGTCACCGTGACGGGCAGCACGCCGACGATCAGCGACGCCGGCGCGATGCCGATCAGGTGCACGGCCGCCGTCAACAGGAGGTAATAGAGGAGGTTGCCGGCCAAAGCCAGTTTCACCAGCGCGCCGAGATCCTCGCGGGTCAGGCGTTTGACGAGCGAGCGCGCCATCGGCAGCGCGGCGGCCAGCGAGACGATGCCGTACATCGTGTAGCGGCCGGCGCTCAGGAGCGGCGGCGAAAAGTCCGGCAGCACGCGCGGCACCAGAAAAACCATGCCCCATAAGGCCCCGGCCATTACCCCATATGCCACACCGCGCTGCATCGACTGCCCCTGCAAAAAAAACTGGAATGGTCGGCAGAATAGCCGGTTGGCGGGCTGGGCGTCTTGTTCGATCCTGCATTCGGGCGGATTTTGTGCGGTTTGAGCACGCGTTTTCCATAGCCGCACGGGCCCGTGCGGGCTCGGCCGGCCTTGCGAACGCCGACGCGAACGAGCGACATTCGAGCCCGCCGCTGCCACGCTGCGCCCGAACGCGCAAACGAAACCTGATCGAACCCGAGGCGAACAGCCAAGCGAAATCCAGGGGCCCGATGGCGCGAAAAAAACCGCCCGAAATTCGCTAAGCTGCTGTTCGTGCAGTGAAAACCAGGGAGGTATCGCGTATAATTCGCTTTTGCGCCTATAGGATTTGCCATGCGTCTGATCCAAACAGCACTCACGTTCGATGACGTGCTCCTCGTCCCGGCTTTCTCCGATGTTCTGCCGCGCGACACCAGCCTCAAGACCCGGCTGACCCGCAACATTTCCCTGAATATGCCGCTCGTGTCCGCCGCCATGGACACCGTCACCGAAGCACGCCTCGCCATTGCGATGGCGCAAATGGGTGGCGTGGGCATCATCCACAAGAATCTCACCGCAGCCGAACAGGCGCGTGAAGTGGCCAAGGTCAAGCGCTTCGAATCGGGCGTCGTGCGTGATCCGATCACGGTGCCGCCGCAGATGAAGGTGCGCGACGTGATCGCGCTGTCGCAACAGCATGGCATTTCGGGCTTCCCGGTCGTCGAAGGCGCGCAACTGATCGGTATCGTCACGAACCGCGACTTGCGCTTCGAAGAGCGTCTGGATGAGCCGGTGCGCAACATCATGACGCCGCGCGAGCGCCTCGTCACCGTCAAGGAAGGCACGCCGCTCGCCGAGGCCAAGGCGCTGATGCACAGCCACCGGCTGGAGCGCGTGCTGGTCATCAACGACGCATTCGAACTGCGTGGCCTGATGACCGTCAAGGACATCACCAAGCAGACCGAACACCCGGACGCGTGTAAAGACGAACACGGCAAGCTGCGCGCGGGCGCGGCGGTCGGTGTGGGTGCGGACAATGAAGAACGCGTCGAGCTGCTGGTGCAGGCGGGCGTCGACGTGATCGTCGTCGATACCGCGCACGGCCATAGCCAGGGCGTGCTCGAGCGCGTCAAGTGGGTCAAGCAGAACTTCCCGCACGTCGAAGTGATCGGCGGCAACATCGCCACCGCGGCGGCCGCCAAGGCGCTCGTTGAATACGGCGCGGACGGCGTGAAGGTCGGCATCGGCCCGGGCTCGATCTGCACGACGCGGATCGTCGCCGGCGTGGGCGTGCCGCAAGTCACCGCGATCTCCAACGTGTCCGAAGCGCTGAAGGGCACGGGAGTGCCGGTCATCGCCGACGGCGGCGTGCGCTTCTCGGGCGACGTCAGCAAGGCGCTGGCAGCGGGCGCGAATGCCGTGATGATGGGCAGCATGTTCGCCGGCACTGAAGAAGCGCCGGGCGACGTGTTCCTGTATCAGGGCCGCCAGTACAAGTCTTATCGTGGCATGGGCTCGGTCGGCGCGATGAAGGACGGCGCGGCGGACCGCTACTTCCAGGACAACTCCGCGAACATCGACAAGCTGGTGCCGGAAGGTATCGAAGGCCGAGTCGCCTACAAGGGCTCGGTCAACGCGATCCTGTTCCAGCTGATCGGCGGCGTGCGCGCCAGCATGGGCTACTGCGGCTGCCGCACCATCGCCGAGATGAACGACAAGGCCGAGTTCGTGCAGATCACGGGCGCGGGCTTGCGCGAGTCGCATGTGCATGATGTGCAAATCACCAAGGAAGCGCCCAACTACCACGTGGACTAAACGCCAATGAAGCCATTGCTGCGCGCTGTACTCATCCTCGATGCCTTGCTGTTGCTTGCGTTCGGCCTGCTGTTCCTGCTGACGCCGTGGACTTCGCTGTACAACGCGCTGCTTCTGGTGCAAACCCAGCCGGCTCTGGTCGGTCAGGGGTTTGGCGTGGCGCTGATCGGGCTCGCATGGCTGGCCTTGCACGCGTCGGTCGATGGCGCGCTCACGTCCACGGTTGCCAGGGTGATCGGTCATGTGAACTGGCTGACCGGCGTGCTGATGCTGATCTGGCTGCTCGGCCTGCATACGCCGGCGCTGACCGGTTTCGGTCAGATCGTCGCGGTGCTGACAGGCGTGGTGCTGCTGGTGATCGGTCTGGGCGGCGTGCGTTTGTCGGGCGCGGTGCGGCGGCGTGAACGAGTGCGGCTCGCTGAAGCCGTCGTTGCCGAGCGCGCCGAAAAGCAGGCTGCCAAAGACGCCGCGAAAGACGCGGCCAACCGGCGCGAGCCGGGCCGTGTCACAGCGGGCTTTCCGGTCTATCACGCCGAGCCGGTCGTCGAGCCCGTCGTGCCGGTTACGCGGCCTGTCGGTTCTGTGAGTCCTGTTGCAGGGGCGCCGCTTCATCCGGTGGTCGACGAAGCCAGTCTGACGCCGTCCGAACGCGCAGCGCGGGCAGAAGCCGCCGCCGCGCGAGACGAAGCCCGCAACGGCGCCGCCGACGCGCCTGGCGCGCCCCGGCCGCCGTTTCATGGCTGACGCGTTGCGCGCCACGCCGTCCGCCGAAGCATCCGGATCTTGTGCGCGCGCGCTGCGGGCAACCGTCCGCGCCAATCCGCTGCATCGTTACGTTTCATGCTCGATCGTCCCCACGTGGACCGCTTTGAATTCAACGCCGTGCTCCGCGCGCGGTATTCCGTATCCGCTCACTTTTGACTCCGTCCGCTGCCATGCATGACAAGATCCTGATCCTCGACTTCGGTTCGCAAGTCACCCAACTGATTGCACGTCGCGTTCGCGAAGCCAACGTGTATTCGGAAATTCATCCGTACGACGTCGATGCGTCGTTCATTCGCGACTTCGCGCCGAAGGGCGTGATCCTCTCCGGCGGCCCGAGCTCGGTCACCGAAACGGATACGCCGCGCGTGCCGCAAGCCGTATTCGAACTCGGCGTGCCGGTGCTCGGCATCTGCTACGGCATGCAGGCCATGGCCGAGCAACTCGGCGGCAAGGTCGATATCGGCCACCTGCGTGAGTTCGGTTATGCCGAAGTGCGCGCGCGCAATCACACGAGCCTGCTCGAAGGCATCAGCGACTTCACCACGCCGGAAGGCCACGGCATGCTGAAGGTGTGGATGAGCCACGGCGACAAGGTGCTGGAAATGCCGCCGGGCTTCGCGCTGATGGCGTCGACGGAATCGTGCCCGATCGCGGCGATGGCCGACGAACAGCGCCATTTCTACGGCCTGCAATGGCACCCGGAAGTTACGCACACCGTGCAGGGCCGCGCCATGCTCGAACGCTTCGTGCTGCAGATTTGCCGCGCGCAGCCCGACTGGGAAATGGGCCACTACATCGACGAAGCCGTCGCGAAGATTCGCGAGCAGGTCGGTAAAGAGCACGTGATTCTGGGCCTGTCGGGCGGCGTGGATTCGTCGGTGGCGGCGGCGCTCCTGCATCGCGCGATCGGCGATCAACTGACTTGCGTGTTCGTCGATCATGGCCTGTTGCGCCTGAACGAAGCCGAGCAGGTCATGGCGACCTTCGCCGACCACCTCGGCGTAAAGGTGATTCACGTCGACGCAAGCGAAGTGTTCCTGCGCAAGCTGGCCGGCGTGACCGATCCGGAAGCCAAGCGCAAAATCATCGGCGCGGAATTCGTCGAAGTGTTCCAGACCGAAGCCGGCAAGCTGACCGATGCGAAGTGGCTGGCGCAAGGCACGATCTATCCGGACGTGATCGAATCGGCCGGCAAGGGCAAGAAAGCCACGCAGACGATCAAGAGCCACCACAACGTGGGCGGCCTGCCTGAGACGCTGAATCTGAAGCTGCTCGAACCGCTGCGCGAGTTGTTCAAAGACGAAGTCCGCGAACTGGGCGTCAAGCTCGGTTTGCCGCCGGCCATGGTGTACCGTCACCCGTTCCCGGGCCCGGGTCTGGGCGTGCGGATTCTCGGCGAAGTGAAGCGCGATTTCGCGGACCTGCTGCGCCGCGCGGACGCGATTTTCATCGAGACGCTGCGTACCTTCATCGATAAGGAAACCGGCAAGTCCTGGTACGATCTGACGAGCCAGGCGTTCGCGGTGTTTCTGCCGGTGAAGAGTGTCGGCGTGATGGGCGATGGGCGGACTTACGAGTATGTGGTCGCGTTGCGTGCGGTGCAGACGCTGGACTTCATGACCGCGCATTGGGCGCATCTGCCGCATGAGCTGCTCGGGCATGTGTCGAACCGGATCATCAATGAAGTGCGCGGTATTAACCGGGTGGTATACGACATCTCGGGTAAGCCGCCGGCGACGATCGAGTGGGAATGATTTAGACTGCTCCCAAGTCGTTCCGGGAGGTCCGGTTTTCCATGTTTTTCCGTTTAAAAACATGAGGTTATTGTCTGGTGTAGTCTGTTGTGATCCGGGCAATGCCTGGTGGAAATGTCGGTATCGGTGACGGTACCGACGTTTCTTCCTCGGACGGCCTTGTCCGATACCGTCAAATCAGTCTGACGGTATCGGTTGACGGTATACGTTCGAGGAGTCGCTATGCTCACAGACATGCAGTTGCGAGCGCTGAGGCCGGCCCAGAAGATCTACAAGGTTGCCGATCAGCGGGGGCTATATGCGGCAGTGACGCCGTCAGGCGCGGTGAGCTTTCGGTACGACTATCGGGTGAACGGTCGCCGGGAAACCCTGGTTATCGGCCGCTACGATCCATCACTTTCCGCACGGAAGCCACGCAAGCCAGACGAACTCGGATTCGGTATGGCTATTAGCCTCCCGGAAGCCCGGCTTCTACGCGACCAAGCCTACGGAGCAATCCAACGCGGAGAAAGTCCCTCACGCGCGAAAGTCGAGAAACGGGTCGAGGCGACCGAGGCGCTAACGTTTGGTAAGTGGGCGGAGAAATACTTTGTGGAGACTGCTCTTGCCGACTCCACACGAGCGATGCGCAAATCGGTATACGAGCGGAATCTCGCGTCGGAATTTGGCCGGCTGAAGTTGGAAGAGATCACGCCCGCACGACTGATGGCGCGCTGCGAGAAGATCAAGGAAAGGGGCGCCGCGGCCCCTGCCGTGCAGGCGCGCGACATCGTTCTGCAGGTCTACCGTTTCGTGCAGGCGCGGGGACTAAAGGTGGACAATCCTGCGGAGGCCATCCGCCCGTCTGCCATCGCCAGCTTCAGGCCGCGCGATCGGGCACTGTCGCCTGCCGAAATCCACGTGTTTTTCAGTGCACTGGAACAGACGCCGACGATGCCTACGCTGCGCCTTGCTATCAGATTCATGCTGCTCACACTGGTGCGCAAGTCCGAGTTCATTCTGGCGACGTGGGGCGAGATAGATTTCGACACCGCAGTCTGGACAATTCCGAAGGAACGGATGAAGGCCGGTCGCCCCCACATTGTCTATCTGAGCCAACAGGCTCTGGACATTCTGGTCGCATTCAAGACGTGCTTCGGAGCGAGTTCGTACGTGCATCCCGGCCGCTATGAGACGGCCTCCCCAATAAGTATGGCGACTCTGAACCGCGTCATTGACAGCACGGTCAAGCTGATACGCGACGACGGGACAGATTTTGATCCTTTCGCGGTACATGATCTGCGTCGGACGGCCAGCACGCTCTTGCACGAAGCAGGGTTCAACACCGACTGGATCGAGAAATGCCTCGCTCACGAACAGCGTGGCGTGCGCGCAGTCTACAACAAGGCGGAGTATGCAGAGCAGAGGAGGGCGATGCTCCAGGCGTGGGCAGATATGCTGGATGGCTGGATTGCTACGAATCCGAAGGCGAGCGTCCTAACGCTGGCACAGCCTGCCAGGACTCGTGCGTACATCTCTTGAGCTCGAACTTCTGTGTGCTCAGGAATGTACCCGTTTGCACTCGGATCGTCATGTTTGACGCTGGACGACAAGAAACAGAACTTGGTAGTACGTCAAAAATTTTTCTTGATGAATCGGACTCCTGTTTATCGTGTCAAATATCGTTTAACGCCCGAATAGGACTCGAATTGTTGTCATAAGCATTTTAATTAAAAAGAAGAAATATTGCTTGCCGTGCGAAATATACGCACTCGTATACGCAAAAATCCGGATGTTAATGGCGGTTAGAGATTGAACGGAAGTGACCCAAACTCGTCCCAAGCCGCTCCGGAAAGCTGGCTTTTCGTGCTACCTATTTAAAAAATGAGGGCGTTGTGCGTTGCGATTCGCTGTGGCCCCGGCAGGCCACGCGTCAACGTTAGTACCGCTGATGGGCCCGCGATCTTTGGTTCACCGACCGGACCGTTGCGGGCCGTTTAGAAGACGGACTTGACGGGCGGCTTGGCTCGACGTTTTCGCAGCTATTTGCACAGACGAAATCGGACAGTGCTAAGCTAAATCGTTACTTGTCGCAAAGCGATTTGTTTCATAAAGCTTTCGAACATGTCAAACGTAATATCCGAACTGGGGTTTCTTTGCCCCAAGTGCAGCGTCCCAATGGAAGACGGTTGGGAAGTCCTCGCTGTAGGAGAGGTTCACCGCCTCACCTGCCAGTGCTGCGGCACCGAGTTCGACGGTTTGATCGTCGAATGTCTCGCTTGTGGGTCCGAAGACTTTATCACGAGCGTCTCGGAAATCGACCCAGGGGAAATCGCCTGCTCTTCATGCGGTCATCGCAACCGCCCTAGCGGAGCCGACGATGAAGAGTCTTGTTTTTGAGCGTGGACTTAATACCGGTGGGGAACACATCGTGCTTTCTCTGTTCAGTACGGCGCGCGGTTTTTCTCTCGAGCGACGGGTTATTGAAAGGGATCAAACGGCGTCCATCCAGGTTCTTCCGATTACTGCCTTGCGGGACTTACACAGATTCGCGAACGCAGACCCTTATTCCGCAGAATTGGCGCCGTTGTATTACGAAGTTAGGCGTCACCTTGTAGAAAATCGCGTGGTCGAATAGCTAGGCGAGCGCGTGAAGGGGTTGAGGAGGGTGAAGATATGACTGCCCAACAGACGTCCCCTGAAGTAAGCAGACTTTTCGAAAAGATCATGGTCGCCAAGGACGACTCTGAATTAGCCGATTACGTAAGATCGCTCGTCACGGCGCTTGGCGGGGAGTCATATGTGTTCGTTTCCCTCCATCCCGGTGCTACAACGGCTAGCCGCGTCACGCATCGTTTTCTCATTGGCTGCCGTCCCGAATGGTGCCAGATGTATAACGCCAATAAATGGTACATGACGGATCCGTTTTTGGAGTATGCGCGAAACAACACCGAACCGATCACTGGATCGAAGATTCTCGTGGAAACGCAGGGCCAGCGCGAAATGCTCGCGGCGGCAAGCAAAAACGGCTTCAGAAGTGGGATCGTCGTGCCCGTTCATACCAGCACTACAGAACGCATGGGTGTTCTGTACATCGGCTCCGACGATAGTCAGGCAGTAGGGGAAAAGAGGCTCACTGCGCAGCGCTTGTATTTCAGGGCGCTCGCCATGGAATTGCTTGATTGGTCCATCCGAATGGCGAGACGCGAGGTCCTTGAGGCGCACGGTATTACTGAGATGGATCTTCGCGTAGTGGGTTACCTTAAAAGTGGATTTACCGCTGAGGACATCGCTCGTGAGCTTGACGTCTCGGTCCAGACAGTCTACGGGAATTACAAAAAAATTAAGGATAAGTTTGGGGTTTCGCACATATCAGAAGCGGTTAAGTTCGCGGAAGTGAATGACCTTCTGGCGTAACTCGGGTGGAGCGTTTTGGCTCTCACTCACTTTACCGATCGTCGCGGGCATCTCGTTTTCCGTCGGACGCCCGTGGGTATTTGTGGCCGTGGTCCTTTTCGTTCTTCCTGCTCTTGACGCGGCGATAGGGCGTGGCACCCCGCGGTCGGGGCAAGCCAACGAGAAGACAGATGAAGATCAGGTACCCTCCTGGTTCGCCCTAGCTTGGGCTTTAGCTGTAGCAATCGGTGCGTATCGTGCGTCAAACGCGTCATGGATAAATCTGATTGGGTTTGCTGTCGCGTGCGGAATGTTAAGCGCGACCGCGATGGCGCACCTGCATGAACTAACGCACCGACAAGCCCGAATATGGCAACAGGTTAGTGACCTAGCATTTGTCATCGCCGGCTATCCGCATTACCGGGCTGCACACAGATTGCACCATCAACACGTTGGAAATCCGCAGTTCGGCTCGACGGCGTCATTGGGCACATCGGTCTGGCGTCATGTTGGACGCTCCTACGCAGCGGCTCTGATAGCGTCGTTTTCTCGGCATTCCTACCCGTGTGGCAGGGTACCGCGTAGTCTTTTTCGAAATGCACTTTTCTCAATTCTGTTGCTGGTTCTGGCTGCGTTCCTGCAATGGAAGATCGCTCTTTTCTACATCGGATACGCTATTGTTAGCGTGTTTGTCGTTGAGGCCGTCGGGTACATGCAGCATTACGGATTCGACCCGGATCTTTCGCGTACCGCGGTCACTTCGTGGGACGTCGACTTCTGGTTGTCTAATTGCCTCTTGGTGAACAACGGATTCCACAACGCTCATCACCGGGACGGTGAAGTGCCCTATCTGGGTCTTGCTGCGCAACGAGTTACTTTACCCGGAGGCTACTTTCAGATGCTGTTGTTGACGCTTTTCCCGCCGTTTTGGTTTTCGACAATGGACCGGCGAGCAAAGGTCTTACTGAGGCGGTGGCGACGCAGGAACGTCTGCCTCTGCAATCAGACCTCGTGCGATGTTTGTGAGGTGCGCTGAGTCAAGCGTTTCGAGTCGGATCTTGACGGCATGCTCGGTATGCACATAATTTTTCTTCGTCGAACGAAAATACGCGGGGTCGTAGTAGTCCAGCATGATGCTCTTAAAGAGAGCGTCGATATCCCGACGTTCGGCCATTGAAACCCATTTCTCCAACGTCACTCCGCTTACGAGTGCTTTCAGATGAGCAAGTTGAGCGACCAGACCTACGGGGTCCCTCTCGAAGTGGGGATACTCGCCGCGCCACATGGCGATTCTTTCGGGCATTGGAGTCTCGACTGCGAATAGACGTCCGCCATGCATTCTGTGAAACAACGCTTCTGGTAATTGAACGCGCCCGATTCGCTTGCTTTCACTTTCAATCCACACCTGCTTTGCTAGGTCTAGACGACCTATCTCGGCAAGCAGGAGGCTGTCGAACAATTTTTGACTTGGCTGCGCCCGACCCGGAATCGCTCCTATGATTGACCCGCGGTGCGAGGCAAGAGCCTCCAGGTCGATGACCTGCGCACCAGCCTCCCTTAACGCGAGTAGCAAGCGAGTTTTTCCGCAACCGGTGGGACCGGAGAGCACATTGAGTTGCAAGTGTGTAGGGACTTCGTCGAGGGTTTGACGCACCCAGCTTCGATATCCTTTCCAGCCCGCCGGGAGCCGCTCGACCTTGTAGCCGATCGTTTCCAGCGTGTCTGTCCAAAGCTTGCTTCGCTTTCCACCACGGAAACAATAAACGAGAATTGAAATTCGCCGACTAGTCCGAAAAAACGGAAGCTCGAGGTGTCGAGCGATATTTTTTAGGGAGTAAGCAACACCAATCTGATACGCCCGCATAGGGTCGGTGCGGTGCGTAGTACCGACTTCTGCATGCTCATCGTCGAAGACGACCGGAAGGTTTATGGCTCCCGGCAAATGATCTTCGGCGAATTCGCGCGGGCTTCGCGCGTCGATGACCAGATCAAACTTTTTCAGAGCATCCAAATCATACATGTTGGGCTCCCACTATCACGATTCTGACGAAAAGTCAATGCAAAATGGCGTTGTCCCGATCTTGGGAATGCCAGACTAAACTTTCGCTTACTGGGCAGCCAATAGCCGCAACTCTCAGTTCGGTTTGGCAATAATTTCCGTATCGACGGAACGACCGGTGCGACTTCGCTCGAAGCGTACGCCGTTGGAAGTCGGGGCAATGGATATTCAGTTTGGAATATAGGTCCGTTTTGTGCCGACGGGATCGAAGCTCTAGGAAGAAGTTAAACGTTGGGCGCGTTATTGCGCGATGCGCTAGGCCGGTGCCCCGTCAATGTAGGCGCTATCCGATGCGATCATCCCGTGACGGGTTCGAAGAGCAACCGGGGGCAAAGAGTGATGCGGCGTAATGCTGCATGAGGACGTGTCATGGACCACTCACATAACGCCTGCCAGCCACCAGTTGCTCGTGACGGAGCTACGTCAGCGTCTGACATCAACGCATTGCAGCGGCGTGTTGATCAGGCAGAGGCCGATGTTCGTCGGCTAACGGAGCGGTTAAGAGGAAAGGACCGACAGTTAGGCGAAATGGGGAGGGCGCTCTTGCGCACGGTGGCTTTGCATCATGCGATCGAGGAACGACAAGAGGAAGAACTTGAGTCTTTGCGTGCGATGGTTCCGGCGCGGAAAATCTGCCCGTGCGTAAGTGACGGGCCGTCGGAGCATTCCGACGGGATCACGGTTCACTTGCCCTTTATTACCGAGATTCTTTCGGGGATGTTCGATGTCATGCACACTTTCTGGTCCGGTTATGACGAGAACAATCCGCCCAAATCGTCTGTGGTCGCACATGCGATCGACGAACGTTTAAACCTCAGAGCCCAACCCGGTGGCGAAGCGTCGCGCAGCGGACAAACGTACGCGTCAGCGATTCGGCCAGACTGGCTCAAGGAAGCCGACAGTCGGCATCACGTGCGGTCGCGGACCTGACGGGGCACCCTGACGGTAAGACGGATTTGCCCGTCGCTTGATCCCCTTGCTTGAATGAACCCTGTAGGCCGGTACCTCGCCGGCGACAACAACAGGGTTTGTCATGAGCGAAACAATACGTCATTCGCTTGCGATTTTGCGGCGCAAGCAGGTCGAACGTGAAGTGGGGCTGTCGCGATCGACGATCTATCAACGCATCAAGGACGGAACATTTCCCCGGCCTATCCGGCTGGGTGCGCGCGCCGTTGGATGGCGTGCGGGGGACATCGATGGCTTTTTGCGTGATCCCGCGGGCTACCGCTCGCCACTCGCGCCTGACAACGGCGGAGGGGAGAAGACCCATGAGCGAGACTGACGGCGCACTCCGGCTCGACGAGCGTCTGCGCAACTGGGCCAATGCGGACAAGGTTTGGAGTGACGCCGCAGACGCTGCGCGCGTGGAGGCGGCGTGGCGTCGGCTCGCAACACATCACCAAGAATTGTTGCGTATGGCGTACGTGTGGCGCGCCGGCCGTGGCGTTATTTGCAGGCGTCTGAAAATTCCCCAACGACCTTGGTACCGATACGAACTCGAGGTCACGCAAGCGAAGGCCGCGCTCGCTCGATTGCTGCATGAAAAACGAGTCTAAAAATATTTTGGAATGCTTCGGAGTGGTCCGGATCAGGTTGGAGTTAAGGAAAAAATTGACCGGTCGAGAGGGCCTTGCAACACTGATAAATTCATCCTAAAGTTGATCTCAACAATCTGCCCCGGTCAACGTGCATAGCACGACCGAGTACGCGTTAGCGGCCCCGAAGTACTGACCTATCTGCCAATGGCGTGACTGCCTGAATATGGAAAAGCCTGCATTTGCAGGCTTTTTTGCGTTCTAACGAAGCGCATCTCGAGATTTGCCTTTTAACTGCGGTTTGTCTCCCGGCGCCGCGGGCTTCTTGTTCGTCGTCTCAGATACAGGTTGGTGGTTCGGCGCATCACCTGAGGCAAGAGACTGACCATGAAAACGCTTCTAATCGCCACCGAACAGGGTGGTGCCGGCAAGACTGCGATGCTGTGCCAGTTCGCCCATTACCTGCATCTGGTGCGGCGCCTGCGGGTGCTCGTTATCGACGCGGCCGAGCCCCCATGTAGCACCGCCTCGCTGGTGCGGGGGCATAGGGCGGTCGTGCTGCACGGAGAAAAGTCGATCACACAATCCGAGCGGGGAGATGTAGAGGCGCCGGGATTCTGGGTGTTGCCAACGAGTACCGTCCCGTCGTTGACACTGGGGCTTGGCGATGACGGGGCGCGATACTACGCCAATGTCCGGCATCTCCTTTTCATTGTGGCGAAGCTGGCGGATGTCTGCCTGATCGACAGTCCGCCCCTCCCGGATCTGCGCGCCCTTTGCTTCGAATCGACAGCCGACGCAATGTTGAGCCCAGTTCAACTCAATCGGGAGTCGCTTGACAGCCTCGCGGACCTGATCAATGGCCCGCATGGTGTACGGCAGATACGTGCAAAGCTGAACCCCGCACTGCAGTTCGTCGGTCTTCTACCGAACATGGTGGAAGCAACATCGCTGGGACGCGAGAACGCCCGCGCCATCGAGACCCAGTTCGGCCCCTGGCTAATTGCCGATCCGGGGAGACCGAGCGGGTATCTGCACATCCCACGCTTCGTCGCAGTCCAGATGGCACAGGCGGAGGGTGTGCCAGTAGGGGAGGTCGTCGGGAGGGAACCGGCTGCGCGTAGGGCATGGCAGACCATGCTGGCTTGTTTCGAGGCGCTGACCGGGTACTTGCGTCTCAATGAAATCGCCTCCGACGTGGAGGCCTGACATGCGCGCTGCTTTGAAACGACACGCCGCAAGTTGCCGGTTCTTCATTGCGCTCGCGCTGGTTGCCACTTGCGCGTTTCCCTCGGTAAACGCTCTTGCCGACGACTGGGGTTGCCAAGTGATTCTGTGCCTGTCGAACCCCGCTGGTCCGGAACAGTACAGCGAATGCGTGCCGCCGATCGAAAGGCTATGGCGGGCGCTGCGCCACGGCGATCCGTTTCCGACCTGCGATTTCGGTGTTGGTAGCTCGCAAGGAACGTTTGCGGCCAACACCTTTGCGAGCAGTGGTTATTGTCGTGAGTACCTACTGTACTGGGGCGGAGCGGAGCAGAGTGAACTGCTGTGTGGCGCTTCCGGCGCGATCAATGTTGACGTCGACGATCAGCTCTATACCCGTGTCTGGTGGGACGTAAGAGGGCAGGTGCCGACAATCACCGAATTCTATGGTGCCGGGGGTGCGCAGGTGTCCTACAACCCGACACAGTCCGCAGCGCTTTTCCTGCTGCAGGTGGAGCAGCAGGAGAACGGCTTCGGCGGGAGGCACTAAAAATGCTGATCGACTTCATGACGCTTGCCCATCAGTGCGCGCCGCAAATCGACCCGATCACAATGGCGGCGCTTGTGCGCACTGAGTCTGGATTTAACCCCTACGCGATTGGTGTGGTGCATGGCCGACTGATACGGCAACCGTCGAATTTGGTCGAAGCGACCACCACGATGCGCGCACTCGAGGCCGCCGGCTGGAATTTTAGCGTAGGGCTCGCGCAGGTAAACCGCGCCAATTGGCGCGCGTACGGGTTGACGGAGCAAAACGCATTCGAGCCCTGCCGCAACGTGACCGTCGGCGCCAACATTCTCCAACGTTGTTTCACGTCCGTACATCGTGCACAGGTCGATACCCAAGCGGCGCTTCGGGCAAGTCTGTGCTGCTATGAGAGCGGCGATTTTTCGACGGGATATCGCACGGGTTACGTACAACGTGTGGTGAAGAACGCGCAGCAGCCCGTTCCCACGTTCCCGATCACCGTTCCTTCTATCGCGCCGATCCCGGTGTTGCCGGTCGATTCAGGAATCTCTGCTAACCCGGTCCGGCCGTATCCGGTGGCTCGCCGACCGCTGTTGCCCAATCGAGACGATGCATTAACGGATCAGCAGGGAGGTGAGCCGGACAGTAGCGCGGTGGTGTTCTAATCCGCGATTCAGATGATGGCGGGTAGATAGCAGGCGAGAAGGAGTCAATCATGTATTTAGGATTACGTAGAAAAATATATCATCGATGCTCGTTGTTGCGTCGTGTCGTCTTGGAGCGTCAGTTGGCGAAGGAACTTGCCGTATCAGCTTCGACGCTACTGCTCTCGACGTCGGCGTGGGCACAGCTCTCGCAAGTCAATACGCTACTGAACACAATCCAGACGACTCTGCTAGGCATCGGAGGCGTGATCTGCTCGATTTCCATCATCTGGGCAGGTTTCCGGATGATGTTCCAGCACGCCCGGTTCGGCGACATCGCGAACGTCTTCATCGGCGGACTCTTCGTCGGCTGTGCGACGGTGATCGCCGGCATGCTGATCCCGACAATCTGATCCTTGGGAGTCGATTCATGAACCCTCTCAAGGATCCCGTTTTTAAGGGCTGCACCCGTCCTGCGATGCTGTGGGGCGTACCCCTAGTGCCGTTCCTGATGGTCGGCGGCGGCATGCTGATTCCGGCGATCTGGGCGCTGCTAGCGAGTCCCCCGCTGGGCGTCGCCATCCTTTTCCTGATGATTCCGGTGTTCGTCGCGATGCGTGTGATCACGCGCCATGACGATCAGCGCCTCGCTCAGTACGCGCTGCGCCTTCGGATGATGCTCCGTCAGGGCAATCGCTGGTACTGGGGGACGCATGCCTACGTGCCCGTCCGCCTGAAAAGGAGGGCGTGACATGCCCTCCGAGCCCCAACTCGTCGCCGTGGCGAACCGCGAAGTCCCGCTTGCGGGCTACATCCCGTACTCGACGCATGTGACGGACCACGTCATCAAAACACGCGAGGGCGACTACCTGCAGATCTGGAGGATCGCCGGCATCGCGTTCGAGGCAGCCGATCCGGCCAACATCCTCGCGCGGCACGACGGATTCAACCAACTCGTGCGCGGGCTCGCGGGCGGCCACGTAGCGCTCTGGTCACACCGCTTGCGCCGGCGCGTGTCGGATCACTTCGCCATGCCCTACGGCAACCGTTTCTGCCAGGAGCTGGCGACGCGTTATTACGCGAGCTTTTCCGGCTATCGCATGATGGCCAACGAGCTGTATCTGACTCTTGTCTACCGGCCGAACCGCACGAAGCTCGGTCGCGTCTTCAGCCGAGCCGCGCGCCGCACGCGCGAGGATATCCGGCGCGATCAGCACGACGCGCTGAAGGCGATGGCAGAGCTGGCCACCCAGGTCGAATCGAGTCTGAAGCCCTATGATCCGATCGCGCTCGGCGTTTATGCCAGACAGAGCAGCTATACCAGGCGCCCGCGCCGATATTCGTCGACGCTGGAACTGCTTGGCTATCTGGTGAACGCTGCGTGGGAGCCCGAGCCGGTTCCGGCTGGTCCGATCCGTGAGGGGCTGCCAACGTCACGCCTCTTTGTTGGGGCCGAGAAGATCGAGATCCGCATGCCGGCCGCGACCCGCTTTGCCGCGATGCTCGACCTGAAGGACTACCCGGAAGACACAGAGCCCGGAATGATCAATGGCTTGTTGTACGGCGACTTTGAGTACATCGAGACGCAGAGCTTCACCATCCTCGACAAGCCGAGCGCGAAAGAGGCATTGGAACGGCAGCGTAACCAGTTGATTGCCGGCGAGGATGCTGCAGTGTCCCAGGTAGAGGCAATGGAAGCTGCGCTTAATGACCTGATCAACGGAGATTTCGTCCTCGGCGAATACCATTATTCGCTCGCTGTGCTCGGCGACACGTTGGATGAAGTTTCCAAAAGCGTGGCGAAGGCGCGCACGCAACTTGCCGACGCGGGTTTTCAGACGGCACTCATCGATCTCGTTGCGGATGCGGCGTGGTTCGCGCAACTGCCGGGCAACTGGCGTTACAGGCCGCGTGAGGCCAAGCTTACGTCGCGGAACTTCTGCGGACTGGCATGCCTGCACAACTTCGCGACCGGGAAGCGTGATGGTAATCCGTGGGGTGAGGCGATCACGATCGTCAAGACGCCTAGCGGCCAGCCACTCTATCTGAACTTCCACGTCACGCCCGACAAGAAGGACTCACTCGACGAGAAGGCGCTCGCCAACACCCAGATTATCGGTCAGGCCGGCGCGGGCAAGACGGTGCTTGAGCTGTTCCTACTCGCGATGGCGATGAAGTACGGCATCACTGCCGTGCTGTATGACAAGGATCGCGGTACCGAGATTGCGATCCGCGCGATGGGCGGCATGTACACCGTGTTCCGCCGAGGCGAGCCGACCGGTTTGAACCCGTTCCAGATGGAACCAACCGAGGCTGTGCTCGACTTCTGGGAAAGGCTCGTGCGCAAGTTCGTCGATATCGGCGTGCCGCTGCCCGCGAGGGACGAACTCGATATCTCGCGCGCCGTACGGGAAGTTGCCCGCATGGACAAGACGCTGCGACGGCTTTCCATGGTGCGGCAACTCCTGCCGAACGTGGGCGAGAACAGCCTGCATGCGCGCCTCGCCAAATGGTGCTCGGGCGGGCGTCTAGGCTGGGTATTTGACAACCCGTCCGATCGCATTGATCTCGCGTGCTCGGGACTGTTCGGATTCGACGATACCGAGTTGCTTGACGATGCGGAGGTCTCGACGCCGGTCACGATGTACCTGCTGCACTTGACCGAAAATCTGATCGACGGCCGGCGCTTCATCTACGTGATGACCGAATTCTGGAAGCGTCTCTCCGATCCCGTTTTCACCGATTTTGCGAAGAACAAGCAGAAGACGATCCGCAAGCAGAACGGACTCGGGATTTTCGATACGCAATCGCCTGCGGATGTGTTGCACAGCGAGATCGCCAGTGCGCTGATCGAGCAGAGCGCAACGTTCTTCTTCCTGCCGAACCCACGCGCCGATTACGACGATTACGTTTGTGGTTTCAAGCTGACCGAAGCCGAATTCAACATCGTGCGCAATCTCGGCGAGAACAGTCGGCTGTTCCTGGTCAAGCAGGGCCATCGCTCGGCCATTGGGCGACTTGATCTTGCCGGCCTCGGAGACGTACTCGACGTGCTGTCGGGCACGACCGACAACGTGGAGCTTCTCGACACGATCCGCGCGCAGGTGGGCGATGCGCCGGAAGACTGGTTGCCGGTTTTCCACGAGCAGCTTGCCCGGCGGCGCGCGGCGAACGGCGGGCTGCGTTCGCCGTTGCCGCCGGGAGCGGGAGGTGTGCGATGAGTGGCCTCTTTACCGCCGTCGGTGGCACTCTCGAAAACGGTATGTCCACCTACATCACGAACGTGTCATCGGCCCTGTCCAGCGCGCTCGTGCCAGTCATAACCACGGCCGTTACGATCTGGGTTGTTGCCTACGGTCTGGCAGTTGTGCGGGGTGAAGCCCACGAAGCTGTCCCGGCGTTTGCCTGGCGGGGGCTAAAGGTCGCCATCACGCTCGCGTTCGCGCTGAGCGCCGGCATCTACCAGCAGCGGGTCGTGACGGCGATCAATGGTGCAACGGCCGGGCTTGCCCAGACGATCCAGAACGCGGCTAATACGTCGGGCGGCGGTAATTCAGGATGCGGGTCGGTCAATGGCGGCAGCGTGACAGCGCAGAGCGCGACCAGTATCTACCAGACGCTCGACTGCTACGACCAGCAGATCGACCTCGTGATGGACGCCTATTTCGACAAGGCGACGCACGAGGGGATCAGTGTCAGCGGACTTGCCGCCGCTATCGGTGATTTCCTGTGCGGGATCATCGCCGCACTCGGTGGTTCGATCTTCCTCATCGTCCTCGCCTTCGAAGTGGCGATGGCGAGGATGCTGCTCGATCTCGTGCTTGGGCTTGGTCCTATTTTCATTGCCTGCGCGGCATTTGCTCCAACCGCGCGCTTCTTCGAGGCCTGGACCGCGAAGGTCGCCAATTACGCCTTGTTGCAGGTGCTCGTCGCCGCCTTTCTCGGCATGGCGCTCACGGCATTCTCTGCCGATCTGACTCCCCTCAATGCCGCTGGTGCCTTCCCCGGTGCAGACCCGTCGGCTGTGATGCAAGGCATTACCGCTGCTCTCAACGATGCCGCGGCGGGCGCTGCAGCGATCGGTCTGTTCGCAACCGGGGTCTTTCTCGCGATGGTCGGCTGGCAGTTGCCATCAGTTGCATCGGGACTTTCCGGTGGGGCCACGCTTTCCGGGTTTGGCGCGTTCGTGGCGGGTTTTGCCGCACGACGTATGGCCAGCGCACTCGCTCAGGCGTTTTCTCGCAGCGGTGGCGGCTCATCGCCTGGCGGAAAGATTCGCAACCGCACCGGCTCAGGTGGTGGCGGCAGCAGCGGATCAGGCGGAGGGGGTTCGGCGAACGACTCCATGCCCGCTTACCAGCGCGCAGCGCGCACAAACCTGGGTCGGCAGGGCGAATGAATGTGAGGTGATGACCATGACAGGACAAACCAGATTGGCGCGGGCCGCGATCGTGTGGGTGGTGCTCTGTTCCGGCGCTCATGCACAGGGCATTCCTGTGTTCGACGCGCAGAACGTGGTGCAGGCTATCGCGACGGTTGCCCGGCTTGAGCAGGAGGTACAGCAGGAAATCCAGATCTATCAGTCGACGGTCGGCACGCGTGGCTTCGGTGCGCTGCTGGGCAATCCGGTCGTCGCCAGCTCGCTGCCTTCGAACTGGCAGAGCGTCTATACGGCGATCCAGAACGGTGGCTACGCGGGCCTGACGGGCAGCGCCCAGGCGTTGCGCTCGGCGAACCAGATCTACAACTGCCAGGACCAGACCGGCATTGACCAGCAGGTATGCCAGCGCACGCTAAACAAGCCGTTTCAGGACAAGGCGTTCGGCCTTCAGGCGTACCAGACCGAACTGCATGAGCTGAACCAGATCCAGAGCTTGATGCAACAGATCGACGTGACGCAGGACCCTAAGGGGGTGGCCGAGTTGCAGGCGCGTATCCAGGCCGAGACGACGACGGTCGGCAACGAGATGACGAAGCTGCAGCTCTTCCGGATGCTGGCCGATTCCGAGGACAAGCTCGTGGCCGAGCAACAAAGTGAACTGGCGCTGAGTCGGGCTGGCAACACGGCCCGATTGCAGGACCAGATGGTGCCGGCTTCGTTCGGGAACTGAGGAGGATGCCATGCGTGCGCTTACCTCCATCGTCCTCGCGGGGTGCCTAGCCTGGAGTCTGGCGGCCTGCGGCAGCGGGCCGTCGAAACCCGTGTTGCCGGACGGTCTGCACCGCGTGCCCGTCAACGGCATTCTGCCGGTGCCTGAAGTGCCAACTTCTGTGCTTCCGGCACCTGCAGCGCCGGCTTCCCAATATCTACCCGTGTCGTCGGGGGCAGGAGTCCGATCATGAGCGCACCGCACGACTATGGGCGCGTGCTCGATATCGAGGCATCGCTGACCTACCTGCAGGAGCGATCCGAGCGGCGCGGGTGGTATGTAGCCTATGCGGCGCTTGCGGTCGCCGTATTGAGCGCAGCGGCACTTGCGCTGATGGTGCCGTTCTATCGCGTCGTGCCGCTACCAATCGAGGTTGATCGCCTGACCGGCGAAGCCCAGGTGATCGACGTACTCGATGCCCGCCACGTACACACGAAGGATATCCAGGATAAGCACTGGGTCGAGGCATATGTGCGTTCGCGCGAGCGGTATGACTGGGGACTGCTACAGATGGACTACGACAGCGTGCTCGTCATGAGCGATGACGTGGTTGCGCGCGATTTCCGCAGCATCTATGGCGGTCCGGATGCACTGGACCGGCAACTGGGGCCGGGCATCGAGCGGCGCATCCGCATTCTCTCGACTACGCTGCCGCCTGACCAACCCGGGCATGCCGTCGTGCACATCGAACGCACGTCGTTCAGGAGTGGGGTGGTGAACGCGGAGCCGACGCAGCGCTTCGTGATCACGCTCGCCTTTACTTACCGGCCACCCGTATTCACGCGCGAGAGCGTTGCGATCGCCAATCCGTTCGGGTTCAAGGTGACAGCCTACAGTCGTGATCTCGAATATACGCCGCCGGCTGTCTCTATAGCTCCAGCCTCGACGCCGGGAGGCACCCCATGAAAGCGCTCGCTCCTTGTGTCGCACTCGTGGGGCTGCTGCTCACCTACTCCGTGAGCGCTGCCGATTTGCCGGGCTGGTTCGGCGATTCGCGCGTGCGGCAGGTGGTGTACGAGCCGGACGATGTCGTTCGTATTCAGGCACAACGGGGCATTGCCACCCATATCGCTCTCGACCCGCACGAACGGATCCTGGTGGTAGCACCTGGTGATCGAGACGGCTGGCAGGTTGTGGCGAACAAAGGCGATCACGACGTGTACCTGAAACCGCAACTTGCTGCGCACGATTCGAATCTGGAGATCCGTACGGACCGCCGCAGCTACAGCTTCGATCTGGTGGTATTGCCGCTCAAGGCGAAGTTCGGCAACCACGACGTGATGTACCGGGTGACTTTCACCTATCCGGATGAAGTGAAGGCGCTGGCACGCGCGAACACGGATGCTGCGCTTGTTGAGCAACGTCTCGCGCAGCCGCCTGTGGTGCGCAACGTCCACTACTCGATGGAAGTGATACCGCACTCCGATGACATTGCGCCAACATCGGCGTGGGATGACGGACGGTTCACCTACCTCCGGATCCCGAACAACCGGCGGATGCCGGCGGTTTTCCGGGTGGCCGATGACGGTACGGAGAGCGTCGTGGACAAACACGTGCAGGGCGACACGATCGTTGTGCACGAGGTTGCGAAGCGCTTCGTGCTGCGGCTCGCGGACGAAGTGGTCGGAATCTGGAACGACGCTTACGACATGGATGGCGTCCCGCCCCAAGGCGGCACGACTGCCAGCGGCGTGAAACGCGTCTTGCGGAGTCACGGCGATGAATGACGATGCGCCTCGCAATACGATTGAGCCCGATGGCCCGTCAGATCGTGCGCAGTCCGGCCTGGAAATGGGCGGTATCGATTCACCAGGGATGGTCGTGGATCGCAGCATGCCGGCGCTGGGCCAATACCGCAGAGCTCGCCCGCGTGCCTGGTGGTTGACGCCGATTGTGATCGTCCTCATGGTCGGTGCCGGCGCGGTGTGGACCGTGCATGGTTTCCTTGCGCGTCACGATGCAGATGCGAAGGCGCACCGCGATGCTGTGGCCGATACGTCGACCCAGGGGCGTGTGTTCAAGGATGGTCCTACCCCCGCGGTGGGTGTCGCCGCCGCCGCGCCATTTGCTGCAAGCGCTATTGCCGTGCGTCCCGTACAGGTTCCGGGGCCGGGCACAGCACCGGAGCCGGTCGGCGCCGTGCACATTGGGGCACGTCGCAGCTATTACGATGCGCCGTTGCTTGCAGTGGGCGACGCGGGCGGTCACGACACGGCGGCGGCCGAGGTTTCGGGTGTTGCATCGTCGGTCGTGGCCACAGTCTCTGGTGGAATCGGGCCATCAGGAGAGAGGCTGGCTCAGGCAGGCGGCGCATTGGCGCAGGCGCTGTCGCCGACCGCCACACCGCGCGTGCGCGCTGGGATGCTGGGGAATCGCAGCCTCATGCTCGCGCAGGGCGCCAAGATTGACTGTGTGGGCGATACGGCGTTCGATTCCACCGATGCGGGCATGTCTACCTGCACGGTGACGAAGAACGTGTATTCCGACGATGGCCGGGTCGTGCTGATCGAACGAGGCTCGCAGATCAACAGCGAGTACCGCTCTAACCTTTCGCCGGGCCAGAAGCGGATCTTCGTCTTGTCGGCACTGGTCAAGACGCCGTTAGGCGTGACGGTCGAGATCGATTCGCCAGTAGCCGATGCGCTCGGGCGCATGGGCATCGATGGCTTTGTCGACAATCATTGGAGGCCACGCGTTGGTGCCGCGGTGATGCTTGGCATCACCCAGGATGCGATCGGCTATCTAGCCACACGCGGCGGGAACAGCAACGGTTCGGTTGTCTACGCGAGCACGCAGCAGCAGGGCAATGACATGGCCACGCGCGTGCTCGACAGCACGATCAACATCCCGCCGACGCTGACCAAGAACCAGGGCGCGGAGTTCATGATCGTGATCGCGCGAGATCTGGATTTCGGGTCGGTCTATGCGCTGCAGCCGGAGTTCACACCATGAATGTCTGCATGGACAGATCGAATCAGGCAGATGACGCCGTGCTGGCGCGCCTGCCCGACGACGCGTCTGTACGGGAGCTGATGCGGCCGTTCGCGCCGCTGCTCGATGACGCGGGTGTGACCGAACTCGTCATCAACCGGCCACAGCGCGTGCTGGTCGAGACACATCGCGGCTGGCATGGCCACGACTATCGGGAGCTCGATTTCGAACGGCTGATGTCGTTTGCGGTGGCAGTGGCCACGCTCACGAACCAAGAGGTTTCAGCCCTGCATCCTGTGCTCTCGGCGCTGTTGCCGGGCGACGCACGGATCCAAATTGTAGTGCCGCCGGTTGTGCCGCCGCGCACGGTCTCGATCACAATCCGTCGACCGTCCGCTGACGAAAAGACCATCGAAACGTACCGTGACGAGGGACTGTTCGACGAAACGCTATGGCATCGCCCAAACGGGCTCGACGCCGCGTTGCCTTTGTTGCGACCCGGGGATAGCAGACTCGTGCAGTGCCTGGATGCGCGGGATTGGGGCGCATTCTTTGACCTGGCCGTCACTGGGCGGCTGAATATCGTGATCGTCGGTAACACGGGTTGTGGCAAGACCAGTTTCATAAAGACCCTTTCCCGCTTTATCCCGCGGACCGAACGGATCGTGACGATCGAGGATGTCCGGGAGCTTTTTATCCGGCACATCGAAAACTGTGTGCACCTGCTGTACAGCAAAGGCGGTCAAGGCCAGGCGCGCGTCACGCCGGCCGATCTGATCGCGAGCACGATGCGCATGCGCCCCGATCGCGTGCTGCTGGCCGAACTGCGCGGCGCTGAAGCCTACGACTTCCTCAAGCTCCTGACGACAGGGCACGCTGGTTCGATTACGAGCTATCACGCCTCGAATGCGACGGTCGCGATTGAGCGCTTTGCACTGATGGCGAAGGAACACCCCGAGGCTGTGGCCTACGACGATGCCGCGCTGAAGCGTTTGCTTTTTCTCACCATCGATATCGTCGCGCACATGGAAGTGCAGCCGATTTTCAACGGGGCAGGTGAACAGACCGGTAAGCGTTGGGGCATGACCGAAATCTGGTTCGATCCGGTTCGTAGGGTCCAGACGGCGTTTGCGTAGGAGAGAACGGTCATGGTGAAGCTATCTCTCTTCGTGTCCCATCAAGTACGAATGGCCGTCATCACAGTGACCGTGCTGGCAATCCTGTTCGGAGGCTTGGTCGCCGCGCTCTGGCTGGCGTCGTTCTTCCTCTACGCGAGCCTACGGATCAATCCCTTGCATGCCGGCTTGTGGGGGTGGCTCGACGCGGCACTCGCGAGACACGACGGTCTGATGCCGAGTGATGGCCGGCGATTGGCCGGTGCGGCTATCTTTGGCGTTTCGCTGGCGTTCGGTGGGCCGGCGTTCGGCCTGCATGCTCTGTGGGAGCGGTCCGGCCGACGACGCCTCTATGGTAGTGCGCGGTTTGCCAGCGACGCGGAAATCCGCGATGCGGGGCTGCTATGAGCACGCTCGCAAGCATGGATTCGACGCCTGCCATTGTTGTTGGTGTTTGGCGTGGACGTTATCTGCGATTCACCGGTCAGCAGTTCGTCCTGCTGGCGGCGCCCGCGCGTTCGGGCAAGGGCGTTGGCATTGTGATCCCGAATCTGCTGAGTTTCCCGGATTCGGTAGTGGTGCTCGACGTCAAGCAGGAGAATTACGCCATCACCGCGGGTTTCAGGCATGCGTGCGGGCAGGACGTCTATCTATTCAACCCGTTCGCGGAGGATGGTCGCACGCATCGGTACAACCCGCTGTCGGCGATCTCGGATGGATTGTTCCGCGTTGGTGAAATTCTCGCGATTGGTTACGCCCTCTATCCGCCTGGTGGGCACGACGATTTCTGGAAGGATCAGGCGAGGAATCTTTTCCTTGGCATCGTGCTGCTGCTGTGCGAGTGGCGTGATGCGCGCCGCGCTGGCAAGGGTGCGTCGACTCAGGACTATCCGGTCACGATGGGGGAGGTCTTGCGGCAGTCTTCGGGCAATGGCATGCCAGTGAAAGCCTACCTTCAGCGGGCACTCGTTCAGCATCGTAGTCTGCTGACTGGACCGTGTGTCGATGCGCTGAACCGTTTTCTCTCGAACGACGATAAGGTGCTGGCAAGCATTCTCGCGACCTTCAATGCGCCGCTGACAATCTGGGCTAATCCCATCGTCGACGCAGCGACGAGCGCCAACGATTTCGATCTGCGTGATGTGCGCAAACGCCGCATGTCGGTCTATATCGGCATCACGCCCGATCATCTGTCGGAGGCAGCGCTGCTCGTAAATCTCGTGTTCTCGCAACTCGTCAATCTCAATACGAAGCAGTTGCCCGAAGCCGATCCCACGCTGAAATTCCAATGCTTGGTCTTGCTTGACGAAATGACAGCGATCGGAAAAATCCACATCATCGCTCGGGCAGTTGCCTACATGTCGGGCTATAACCTGCGCCTGCTGTCTATCGTCCAGTCGATCGCGCAACTCGAATCTGTCTACGGCCGGCCCGACGCGCGCACCTTCATCACCAATCACGCAATGCAGATTCTCTACGCGCCGCGTGAGCAGAAAGATGCGAACGACTACTCGGAGATGCTTGGCACGTTTACGGACCAGTCACGCAGCGTCAGCCGCTCGAACGGGGTCTTCGGTGGTCGCGGTGGGTCGAGCGAAAGCGTGTCCGAGCAGCGCCGCCCACTCTTGCTGCCGCAGGAACTGAAGGAGCTGGGGCGCGAAAAGGAAATCATCGTGCTCGAAAACACCAAGCCGATCCTGGCCGACAAGATCTGCTACTGGCGCGATCCAGAATTTGTGTCGCGCAAGATGGCGGCACCCTCGGTGCCAGCCATGAATCTGGCGCGTTTCAGCGTCGTGGTCGAACGACGGCTGCGCGAGTTGCGGACAGATGAGATCGATCCGGAAGGCGCGGGCCTCATCAATCCAGCCGCCGAGTATCTGGAAGTGTTGCAGGCATGGGATCCTCGCGATCTCCCGCCGAGCCTCGCTGACATCAGTGAAGACGATGCCGTGGCGTATGTGGAGCGGCATTTTATGCTGCTTGGGGTGCCCGCCGAAAAGGTCCAGACAGCGACCCGCCGCCTGTCGGTTGCCGATCTCGATGCGGCGGAGCTTTCCACGGTTGAACCATCACGAACCCGCCGCACGTTTGCGCGGCGCGTGCCTGCGAATGTTGTGCCGATCCAGGGAGGCGGTCAATGAACGAGCCACATGTAGATGAGGCGGCACGCGCACGCGCAGCGCTGGCGGCAATTCCTGCGGACGATTACGGGACGTGGGTGGACATGGCGTTCGCGCTCAAGCAGGGATTCGGCGACGAGGGCTTCGATATCTGGGATGAGAGGAGCCGCACCGCGGGTAACTATAGCGAACGTGCCGCGCGCACCACGTGGCGCTCAGCCGATGCATCAGGCGGCAAGACCCTTGCCTCGTTGTTCTGGCTCGCGCGCCAGCACGGTTTCGATCTGAAGCGTTCGCAGTATCCGGATCGGATGGCAACTGCCCCCGTGCCTTCCCCCGAGGTGATTGAGCGCCGCACGCGCGAGGAAGAACGCAGGCAGGCCCGTCATGTCGCGGTGGCCCGCGAGGCGGACGCACTCTGGCAGTGGTCGCGTCCAGTGGGGCCGCAACATCCTTACCTGACGCGCAAGCGCCTCGATCCGGTCGAGACCTTACGTGAACTGGATGCGCAGGAGCTACGCTCGCTTCTTGGATACGCGCCGATGAGCGAGGAAGAGCCGCTGGTCGGGCGCGTCCTGATTGTGCCGGTCTGGATCAATGCGATCTCCACGCTGGAGCTGATCGACGAGGACGGCCGGAAATCGTCGCTGGCGGGGGGCGTGAAGAAGGGGGGGTACTGGACGACCGGATCGGCGCCGACTCTGGAGGAGGCATCCGCACCGATCCTGATCGGTGAGGGCATGGCGACGGCTCTGTCCACATACCGTGCGACGGGCTGGTTTGCAGCAGCGGCACTCTCGAGTGGGAATCTCGAACAGGTTGCCGCCTCGTTGCGTGAGCGGTTTCCCGATAGCGATCTGATAGTGCTTGGCGAACTAGGGCGAGGTGACGCGGATGCACGGCGGGCGGCAGAAGGTGCAAGGGCGCATCTGGCGTGGCCGGTCTTTGCCAAAGACAAGCGTATCAACGGCAAGGTTCCGAACGATTTCAGCGACATGGCGATACTGTCGGGTTTCGATGCCGTGGGTGATCATCTGCGTGAAGCGGCCTGTCAGTCCCTTGGGAGAGCGAACAGATTGCGGGATACGGATGTCGTGTCCGACGTGCAGGTAAGTGAGATGGATGAACGGAATGAGGAGGGAGAAATGGAGCGCTCTAAAGAGAGCCCGGCGGACGACACCGAAGAAAATCAGCGTCGTCAGTCACCGGAACGTGGCTTGGCGAAACAGGCGGTGCCCGAATCTGCTGCACCGCCTGCGTCCGATGAGTCGACTGCTCCGGTGGTCCCCGTTGGCGCTCTGCCACGGTTTGCGTCGACGCGTGCGCCGGTCGGCGAGCCATTGTTTGGATTGGATGACGTTCCGGAAGATATGCAGGCACTGGCCGGGCAACGGTTCGGCATACCGCTCAGGATGGCAACGCCGCGCGAGAACGGCGGGCCGTACCGCGGTGAAGTGTTCAATACCGAGCACTACCTGATTCAGGAGGTCTCAACGCGTAGCGTCGTGTTTCACCGGAAGGACCAGATGGAGTTCATCTCTGAGCGTCTGAAATGGATGGACGGGAACGCACGGTTGAATGGCTCCGAGGTGCTGGTCGGGTATGACGGCGATCGATCGAAGGTCTATCCATGGGATCGCGCGCGCGATCTGCTGGAACGGACGGTCGGTTCGCTGAAGAAGTCCGCACGTGAACTGAATTTCAGTCCGAATCTCGAGACGATGCTCGATCAATTGCAAGCGAGATCATGGGCAAGGATTAGAGAGGCACGCGCCGCGGCACTGGAGAAATCGAACGAACACACGTCGTCGCCTGAACCGGTGGCACCTCCCGATCGATAGCGCATCGCGGTCGCGGTGTTCATTTGCAAAACCTGCCCTGAACAGTATGAGGTTGCATCATGTCACGCATGTCTTCGGCCCAGTATTCTGATCCGGTTATCAATGTGATCGAGGAGGATGTGCCGGGCGTGAGTAGCGCGGCAGCTCCATCAGGAGGTAATGACTGTGATGACAGGCTGAACTCGGCCGCATTGGATGCGGTGTCGGCGCGGCGTCGGCGAGAGTTCGATGCGGCTCGGACGAGACTGCGCGATCAGGCGATTCGCGACGACGCTGAGGCACTGCGGCCGCCTGGCGAACGATCGGTCGCCGATGTGCTGCAGCACCATAGCGTCACGGGCCGCGTGCCTGTCGACCAGCCACCGGAGCGTGTCCGCAAACGGTATCTGCGCGCGGGCAACCAGTATTTCCTGAAGGAGGCACCGTATCAGCTCGCTTTCGAGGATCTGGGGCCGTACCTCGTCACCGAGCACAACCGGCCGGACGTGGTGGAGTCGATGGTCGATATGGCGCATGCCAAATCGTGGCAACGCATCCGCGTTTCGGGGCACGAGGTGTTCCGTAGCGAGGTGTGGCTGCAGGCCACGCTGCTCGGGATGGAGGTGCGCGGCTACGAGCCAAAGGCTGCGGATCTGGCTCGCCTCGCCGACGCCCGGCAGGCGCGGCTGAACAATCGCATTGAAGCAGGTCTGAAGCTAGAGCCAACAGCTATCGCTGGTTCGGGAAGGAGCACAGATGAACATTATGCAGCGTCACCATCGCCGCAGGCGCGTGCGCGAGCCGCTTCGAATGACGCATCTCCTGCTGGGCCTACGCACAAGGAGAGCCCAACCCCGCCGCCTGTTCCGGACAGCCAGAATAGTGCGAATGACGATCCGGACGCGCCACGGCGGTACGTCGGAGAACTGCGCGAGCATGGAGGCGCGCCTTATCAGCACAACCCCGCGCGCAGCGACTCGTATTACGTGGTATTCCGCGACGAGGCTGGCGTCGATCACGTGTTGTGGGGCGTGGATCTCGAGCGTGCTGTTCTTGAATCGCTGGCCACGATCGGGCAGCAGGTGACGCTCGAAAACTTGGGCAAGCGACTCGTGACTGTCAAGGTGCCGATTCTGGATGGCGATGGCGCCGTGGTGGGCGAGGAAGAGAAAGACGTGCACCGGAATACGTGGCAGGTCGATGTTGTGCGGCGTGGACGGGCGGCTTCTCAAACTACGTCGCGAGCCGAAACGCCATCAGGTGATGCCGCTCAACCTTATGCCGACGAGCGTCTACAGCCTGTCGCAGAGCCTGTGCCGCAGCGTGGTCGTGGCGCACAGCGGGGGGATGACGAGCGCGGGCTGCACCTGGCTGTCCTGACCGCTGCGATGCGGGAACAGGGCTTTAGCGAACGTTCCATTTCCCGTGTGCAGCAGCGCGCCGCACGCATACTGGACGCTTTCGGGAAGGAGGATATCCCGCTGCCGCCGCCGAAGGTATTCGATGCAAACGCGCCTTCGGGCCGCGATCGTCGGATGCGCGTGGCGGCTGAGCGTGTGCCCGCTCGGGAAGTCGAACGGGCGCCGGCCGGACCGTCAATGCCAGCACGTTAGGGTGTGCCGTGAGAGTCCGTGAGCGCATATGTGTCGAGCTGGGCGCAGTGAGGCCATGCTGGGATGCCTGGTGCGCGCGCCGTGGTGTGTCGGCTGGCGAGGGCGTGCGGCAGTTGATTGCTGCCGCGGTCAACGCAGGGCCCGGCGATCGACCTGTTGCGATCGAATCTGCACTCGCCGAGCCGATAGTCGGGGAGTCGCTCAGTCGGATCGAAATCCGGTTGACCGTCGCAGAGCGGGACGCCGTCGAGTTGCGCGCCGCAACGTGGGGCCTGAACCGCAATCGGTGGGTCGTGGCCCTAATCCGCGCGCAGCTGACACGGGAGCCGCAGTTGGGAGCGCGGGAACTGCTTTCGCTGTCGGCTTCGAACCAGCAGCTTGCTGTCATTAGCCGGTCGTTAGGGCAGCTTGCGCGTGGCGGTGGAGCGGGACTTACGTGCCGGGAGCAGGTTGACTTTGTGGGCATCCGGGAACAAATTGACGCGCATCTGCGTGCTGTCGCGGGTGTGATTCGCGCGAATCTCGACCGATGGAGCCGATAGCATGCCGTATCCAAAAATCTACGTCGACGCGATGCTCCTGAACTGGGGTGATCGACTATTTAACGAGCCGTTCAGGCATGCGAGGGCGTCTCGGCTTTCACGAGCGGGAGTTCGGGACCAGGCCGCGCGCATGCGCGGCCAACTGGCCCGAACTTTGAGGCGTACCCCGGAGGTGATGGTCAAGATCACCAACAAGGCGTCTAGTGCGCAGGGAATAGGGGCTCTACGCCGGCATCTTCGTTACATCTCGCGTAACGGTCAGGTTGATCTGGAAGATCAGAACGGCGACAAAATCTCCGGCGTCGATGCACTACGTGATCTCACGAAAACCTGGCAGTTCGGTGGATGGGGCATACCGGACACCAGCACTCGCCGCGAAGTATTCAATATCCTTCTATCGATGCCACCGGGAACGAACCGGCAGGCCGTGCGCGATGCGGCGCGTGATTTTGCGGCACTTGAGTTTGGCGACGGACGCGCGTACGTCTTTGCAGCGCACGATGATGAGGCTCATCCGCATGTGCATTTGAGTGTGCAAGTGCGGAGACCGGACGGGCACCGGTTGAATCCACGTCACAAGGACCTTCAGAGGTGGCGTGAGTACTTTGCAGAGCAACTTCGGGCGCATGGTGTTGAGGCGAACGCCACCTCTCGGCGAACCCGCGGCGTCACACAACGGTATCCCAAACCTGCAGTCGTGCACATGATGGAGCGTGGCGAGACGCCGGGTTTCTGGCGAGCCGTCCCGACCGACGCGCAACGCGAGACGGGTTGGATTGCACAAGGCGGGGTGTTTTCCGCATGGCGTGCGATGGCCTTTGCGATGGCGGGATCCAGTGCGCGGGAGGATCGTGAACTGGCGGTTGATATGGCTTATTTCGTGGGTGCCATGCCGGTACACGGGGACAAGCTTGCGGCGGAACGAGAGCGAATTACCGGACCGGCGCGGCCGGACCACAGGGCACGGGGAGGAGATTGTCGTTCGAACGATGTCGGGCCGGATGCGGAACGCTGAGGTGAGATGATGATGGACATCCGGTGTACGGTCGTAGGCGCAGACAGCGCCGCTTCGCATAAAGAACTGATCCTCTTCGGCTGCAAGGGTCAGATGACCCGCAGGTATTGTTCCAATGTGTGGTGCGTGGAGGGCGGGACGGCGCGATAAAGCGCACTGGTGCGGAAGGCTAACCGTCACTTAGCGATCGACGAGCCACGCCGGCCCAGCTTTGAAGGATGCGAAAAGCACAATTGCCATAGCAATCAGCAGGAGCGGGAGGCTATAGAGTGCCACGGGGAAGAACAACGCCAACTGCAATGCCGAACCGCCTAGACCGTGGACAAGGTCCGTTTCACGGATGTTTTCATAGACCATCCAGACAATGGGGACGAAGCTCAAAACGACGAGAACGAATCCATTATTAATGGAAGCATGATCGCGTACGTCACTTGCATAGCAATAAAATCCCAGCCCCATGAGGTTGATCGCGAGTGCCGCCAACGAGAATGCGCGAAGCGTGAAAAAGCGATGTCCAAAACGGCGACGGCAGTGGCGGCTGAATAACTGGATACATTTCACAAGGCCAATCAGGGCGCCTACGGTAGTGACACATTTCAGGATTTCCACTACCTCACTCCTCGATCGTTGAACTGTGGAGATATGCGGACGGCTGCCGATGAAGGGCGTGATTCGATGCACGCTGCCCTTGCGTTGCCTTTATCCAATATAGACGCTCGGGTTGGCTGCGACAAAGGCAGTTTGTATCAGTCGCGAAGACGATGGGGCATTGCAAAACGCGGCTGGAGGCTGTCTGAGTGTCGCTATCGACGTACAGCCTTGTCTCTACCAAGCGGTCACGGTGCGCTCGCTCATGAGCGGACCGGGAAAACAGTGACGCGGAAACAATTGTGCGGATGTGACATCGGTTTTTCGGCTTCGCGCTGATCCAGACGATTAAGAGCCGTGAGAGGCGACGGGCGCCAGCCGTAAGATCTCCGCAGGAGTGGCTCGGGCCATATGGGTTGCGGTGAAAATGCGGATTATCACCGCTCAGATACGCCTTTAAACGCAACCCTGATACGTGGAGTTATCAGGATTAGAACCGGTCGTTGACGTTTGACGGAGCGACCGTCGACGGCCTAAGGCGAGCCATCGGCATCGCGCCGAAGGCCGGGTTCAAGCGCCGGTGCCATTCGTAGCCGAAAAGAGGGCGCATCGTTGGTCGATCCTTTCCCGAAAAAACGAAGGGGTCGATAGTTTTAGTTATTTGGAATTGAAGTCGTGCTACGGTAGGTCAATGCATAGGCGTAGGGCATGGAAAGCGCGAATTCGCGTAGGGTTATCCACCGGGCTGCCGCCCGCTTTTCTATAGCGAGAGGCGAGCAGCCCGGTGGATAACCCGGGGCGTAGGCGATTTCGCTTGTTGCACGTTGTCCGTTACTGGGCGATCGACAACACGCTTCCGGGGAGAACGATTCATGGGTGCAGACAGCGCTTTGGTCGAACCGGATTGGGGGCGATACCCGCTGATCGCTTCAAACTGTTACGCACGCCGGTGGATAGATAGTTGCTCATCGCTCGGCCTGGCAAGAAATACAATAACGGCATACTGAGGTTGACCCGCAAAAACGGACATCTATCCTTTGGAGAAGGAGGTGCCGAAATGGGCAAGCATCGTACCCCGTACCCGGCGGAATTTCGGGCGCAAATGGTCGACCTGGTGAAGGCCGGACGCAGGCCGGAGGAACTGGAAAAGGAGTTCGAGCCGACTGAAGTCCGGCAACTGAAGATGGAGCGCGACATCCTCTCTCACGCGGCAGCCTGGTTCGCGAGGGAGACGGGATCCATTCCACCGAAGGGCGGTACGGATTCATGAAAGCGAACCGGGCCCGCTGGCCCATTGCGATGATGGCACGGCTGCTCGGCGTCTCGACGAGCGGCTATTACACGTGGCTGGTGCGAGAGCCCGCGATGCGCACACGTAGCGATGCGCAACTGCTCGCGCACATCCGCACACTACATGCGAGCTCGCGCGGCACGTATGGGGCACCGCGTATCCATGCGCAGCTCGCGCGCGAAGGCGTACACGTGGGTCGCAAGCGGGTGGCGCGTCTCATGCGTATGGCGGGTCTGTGCGGGGCAAGCCGGCGGCGCTGGCCGCGCACCACACGGCCACGCGCAGGCGCCCGGCGTGCGCCTGATCTGGTGCGCCGGCACTTCAGTGCCGAGGCGACAAACGTGCTGTGGGTCGCAGATGCGACCTATGTACCCACGGGTGAAGGATTCCTCTATCTGGCGGTCGTGCTGGATGTGTTCAGCCGTCGCATCGTCGGCTGGGCGATGTCAAACCATCTGTACACCGAACTGATGTTACGCGCGCTGGACATGGCGTTGCAGCAACGACGCCATGAAGGTGTGATTCTACATTCCGACCAGGGCTGCCAATATACATCCATTGCCTTTGGACGGCGCTGCCGCGAAGCAGGCGTACAGCCATCGATGGGCACGGCCGGCGATGCTTACGACAACGCGATGTGCGAGTCGTTCTTCGGCACACTCGAAGCCGAACTGCTCTGTCGTGAACACTTCGCGACCCACGAACAGGCACGGCGGCGCCTCTTCTCGTTTCTGGAGAGCTGGTACAACATACGCCGCCTGCATAGCAGCATCGGCTACTGTTCGCCGCTCGAGTTCGAAAACCTGCATGCGCAAGATCAAAGCTTATCGCCGCGCGGGTTGTCCACCGCCGGGCAGCGTCGTGGTCGTGACAGGAGACCCGCCGCCCGGCCGTGGACAACCCGCGATTCAACCTTATCGGGAGGCGCCGCACCGCATTAGACTCAACTGCAAATCTATCCGTCGAACCGGGTCAACTTCAGAGTTGCCTCCCCCAGATTTCGTCCACTCCCAAAATTAACGATCTCCAACAACATACGCGCGCCGGGGGCGTCGATCGAGAATGCGAAAAAGCGCCAGACAGTGAAGGTCCGGCAAGCCCAGCGGGACTGGCGCCCGCTGGAAGGGGTTTGATACGAAACTGGCCCGCTACCGGGCATTGCCGCGATAGCGAGCCAGTTCTTTAAATACGGGCCCGCAAGGGATGCCGCGCGCTCAGATGACGGTGCTTAATGACTGCATGCGTTCTGCATCTGGCTCGCTTTCGGCAATCAATGCATTAGGGATGGCTGTACATCGCGTTCCAGTCCGCCTTTGACACCGCCGGGCGTCCTGCTACCGACGAACCATTCACCACACCGCCGTAACCATTTGCCGCGCCGTTCTGCGCCGCAACCTTGGCTTCAGCAGCCTGGATTTCAGCCGGATAGGTCGCATCGTTACGTGCTGCCGGGTCATAGCCAGCCTTTTCGAGTTGAACCAGTTCAGCGCGAACCTGCGCACGGGTCACCGGCCGGCTCGATTGGGCGAACACGGCAACCGGCGCTGCAAGGGCAGCGACAACGACGACAGCTTGAATAAGGGACTTCATGGTACTTACCTCCAGATTCTGTTTTGTCCTGCTACGAACACCTTGTTCGTAACCATGACTACAGTTTAGGTAAGCGGACGCTTAAGATTAAGCCCGATGTCAGGAATGGATTGTTGCAATATATAGGGTAAACCCTTGGTAAGCATGGAGGACGTGGCCAAAAATCCACCTTCGAGAGGTGGGCGTAATCCATCTCCCGGGGAAACAGGAAGGAAATACGCTGGCCGAACGGGCTGGGTTCGTACATACCTGTCCCGACACCGCAAATAAACAACACTCCGTAACTGGTATCTGTGCCTCCACGAAATGACAGGCTACGCTTCCGTTCACGGTCGTATTGTTCGCGCGTTGAAAAATTTTCCCAGTCGGCTCACCATTTACTGAGGATTACTAATGAACAAAATACTTATTTCCACCGCCGCTAGCGCACTTTTCGCTGTCGCGGCGTCGTCGGCATTTGCGCAGAGCTCGGTCACGCTGTACGGCATCGTCGATGAAGCCATCCGGTATCAGACGAATGCTGGCCCGGGCGGCAACGACCAGGTCGCCATGACGTCCGGCCCGGAAACCCACAGCCGCTGGGGCTTGCGGGGCAGTGAGGATCTGGGGGACGGCTGGTCCGCAGTCTTCCGCCTTGAAAACGGCTTCGAAGCTTTTAATGGGCAACTACACGTCCCTGGCACCCTGTTCAGTCGGCAAGCTTTCGTGGGTCTGTCGAACAAAACGTGGGGCTCGGTGACCTTTGGCAGGCAATATGCGCCGGCCTACGACACCTTGGGCGATATCTTCGACCCGCTGACCGTTGGCAACTATTGGCAAAACAGCTGGATGTATAACGGCATCGGCCCTTGCCTTGAAGTCAACAACTCGGTCAAGTACAAGGGCAGCTTCGATGGCCTGGATGTCGATGCCCTTTACGGCTTTGGCAACCAGCCGGGCGCGGTCGGTCTCGGCGCCACCTATGCCGTGGAACTGACGTACACGTACGGCCCTGCCATGTTCGACGCAGGCTTCCAGCAGGTCTCCGTTCCGACATCTGCGACTGGCTCTTCGGTTGGCACCAGTGTCGGCAGCTCAATCAATGGCGCCAAGACCAACTTTCTGCACATCAGCGGCGCGTTTCAGGTCACCCACGACATCCGCCTCCTGGCCGGCTGGCTGCGAGGGCAGGACCACACTGGTTTGACTGACAGCTACATGCAGCAATCTGGCGCGCCGACACTGAAGGGTGGCAGCCCCAACCGTATCGACGACACCTATTACGTCGGTGCGAACTGGCACGCCATGCCTGCGCTGCTATTTACGTTCGCCTACTACTACGGGCAGACGCGCAATGCTGAACTGCTCGACGGCACGCTCGGGAGGGGGGTGAACCAGTCGGCCACCGTTCTCGCCGAATACTCGTTCACGAAGCGCACGGAAGTCTACGGGATCACGGACTTCGCGCGCGGCACAGGCGCCTTCTCCGCCGACTACCCCGGCGGGGTCAACGGCGAGGGCGTTCCGACCAACACCATTGGCCGGACCAATCAGGTAGGCGTGGCAATCGGACTTCGCACGATGTTCTAAAGACTCGTTCGTACCCTCCGACGCGGACCCGCGTCGGGTGCACGGGCCAGCGCAACAGCGTCAGCTCACGCGCCCTTTCTGGATGAGGCGAGTTTCCCGCTCCATGCTTTCAACGGTATCTGTTGCGACCCTCGCTATACGACGATGCCACTGGCGTGAGAGCCGGTACACTAAGGGTTCGACCACTCCGTTTGTCTAGTACCAGGCGTGTGGCGCTCCGACGGTCCGCTGTCGAGTGCGTAGCTGACGTTCGACCGTCCATGCGCAGGCCATGGTGAAGCGCTCTAGATGGCCGAACTGGTTCTGTCGCAACAAGACGGTCTGATATGCCGACGTCATGAAAGCAGAGGCGACAGGGACGATGATCAACGGGATGAATGCAGGGCTCGGGCGGGTGCTCAAGCGCTGCATTATCCGCTGGACGCGATGCTGCTGTGCGTGCGCTGGTACGTGGCTTATCCGCTGAGCCTGCGAAATCTCGAAGATATGATGTCGGAGCGCGGCATTTCGGTCGACCATTCAACCGTGCACCGATGGGCGGTGAAGTTGCTGCCAGTGATGGAGAAGCTCTTTCGGCGACGCAAGCGCCCGGTGGGCAAGAGCTGGCGCATGGACGAAACGTATATCAGGATCAATGGCCAGTGGCGATACCTCAACCGGGCCGTGGATAAGGACGGCGCCACCGTCGATTTCCTATTGCGAGCCTAGCGGGACAGGGTTGCGGCACGGCGGCACTTTGAGAAGACAATCAGACACAACGGCGAGCCCGGGACGGTAACCATCGACAAAGGCGGAGCCAACCTGGCGGCGCTCGAGAGCATCAACGCCGGCCAGGAGCAGCCCATCAAGGTTCGTCAGGCGAAGTACCTGAACAATATTCGTGGAGCAGGATCATCGGGCGATCAAACGGCGAACCCGACCCATGAAGGGCTTCAAGGATTTCCGATGTGCTCGCATTCTGCTCGACGGCATAGAGTTGATGCACATGATCGACAAGGGGCAAACGCGGACCGACGGTTCGAACAAGACGCCTGCCGACCAATTTTACTCGCTTGCCAAATAAGGATTCCTATTTGATAAGGATTGCCTTTCCCCACCACGCCTTATCGCGACAAAACCCTGACCGCGGCCGTTCAGGCCCCCGAAGGCGGGTGCAGAGGGGCGCGGCTTTGCAGTTGTTGCGGGTGAAGTGCGGACGCTCGCGCAGCGGCGCGCGGCCGGGGCCAAAGAAATTAAGCTCCCATCGAAAAATCGGTCGGTCACGTCGCGACCGGCTCAACTCTTGTAAGTGACGCGCGGCAAACCATCGGCGACGTTGTACAGGCGGTAAACGCGTCACGGATTTGATGGCCTAGATTACTGCGTCAACCGGCGAGCAGCAGATTGGCATCGAGCAGGTCAATCAGGCAATCAGCCAGATGGACCAAGTGACCCAGCAGAACGCCGCTTTGATCGAAGAAGCTTCTACTGCCGCTCAATCGCCGCGCAATCGCTGGTCTTGCGTGAACGGGTATCGGTATTCAAGCTTGAGAGCGGCGTCAAACCGGCAATCGGTCCGGCAGCAAATTAATTCTGCATCGGCCAGTCCCGCTTGTGCGAGCGCAGTTTCGTGACGCTGCATTATGATATCGGGCGGTTCCTAGCTATCGAACGCCAATGCATCTGAAGCCCAAGAATATCGCACTGCTGCGTCAGCGAGTACGGGCAAGGTATTGATGGACGGCCTGAATTGCTGCTGCTCCTTCGCCGACCGCGGCAGCGACCCGTTTGGTTGAACCGCTCCGCACGTCGCCTACTGCAAAGATGCCTGGGCGGCTGGTCTCGAGAAAGTGCGGTGGTCGGTCTGAACTCCACTTGCTGCCCGTATCTGCGCCGGTCAGTACAAAACCATCCTTGTCCAGGGCGACACAGTCGCCGAGCCACGCCGTACTGGGCTGTGCGCCGAGAAACAGAAAGACATGTCGGATTGACATCTGCTCGAGATGCCCCAGCCGGTCCCAGACGATCGACTCCAATCTCGATTCGCCGCGCAACTCGACAAGCTGCGTCTTCGTGTGCAGCGTGATGTTCGCAGCAGCATTGATCCGGCGAATAAGATAGTCGGACATGCTTGCGCTAAGCCCGTCCGCGCGAATCACGATGTGCACTTGTCGAACGAACCTGGAAAGAAATACCGCAGCTTGCCCAGCGGAATTTCCGCCACCGACGATGATCAGCTCTTCGTTGGTGCAAAAAGCGACCTCCATGAATGTGGCGCTGTAGTAAACGCCGCGCCCTTCGTACTGTTCAAGTCGCTCGATTGACGGCTTCCGATAGCGTGCGCCGCTGGCAATGACAACAGCTCGAGCGTGCACGCATTCGTCATAGTCCAGTCCAAGGCGGAAATATGACGCGTCTTCGCAGTCGATTTGCAGCGCTTCGATGGGAACACCGACTTCGGCGCCGAACTTGCGACATTGAGAAAGGCCCCGCCCGGCCAACGCCGGTCCCGATATGCCTGTCGGAAATCCAAAGTAATTTTCAATTTTGGAACTCGTGCCCGCCTGGCCGCCAGGCGCTTTGGCATCAAGCACTGCGACTCGCAATCCCTCTGATGCCGCATACACGGCGGCCGCTAGACCCGCGGGTCCCGCCCCCACCACTACCAGGTCAAAGTGTTGACCATTCAACCTGTCGGGGCTCAGGCCGATTGCATCTGCGACAGCTCGGTTGCTTGGCTGCTTGAGAACATTGCCCTGAGAAGTGACAACGACCGGTATATCAGCCGCAGTCAGACCGTAGCGAGTTAAGAGATCTTCAGCCTCGGCGTGCTGCACGATGTCGAAGTAGGCCGAAGGTTGGCCGTTGCGGCTGAGGAAGTGGCGAAGGTGCAGCGTGTGGAAGGAGGCTGAACCCCCGATCACCATCAAGGCTGCATGCTGGTCTTCTATGAAGGCGACCCTGCGCAGGATAAAGGCACGCATGATCGTTTCACTCAACTCCGCTTCAGCGACGACTAGCGCGCGGAGCGAGTCTTCGTCGATGACGATAACCTCACAGTCTGTGGCGGCACGAGTCGTAGCGGCAGCGGCTCGGCCAGCGAGCGTGCCAACTTCTCCGGTGAAACTTCCCGGGACGTGACTGCCGAGCAAGACTGGACCGTGCACCGACGCTCTCGATCCTTCGAGCGTTCCCGACACAACGGCAAACATTGGGACGTGCCGCTCGCCCTCCGAGTAGAGAATATCGCCTGCCTTGAGCTTGCGTCGTTCGCCGTAACGCTCCAGGATTGCCATCTGGCTGTCATCCAGCCTCGGATAAACCTGATGATAGCGACTGCCGCCTGCAGAAAGGTCGTTGGAATTGCCTGCCGAGTCCTTGGTCATGACGCACCCGATGTAGTTGGCACTGGTCCTGATCGCTGAATTGGCGACCTTCGCCTCCTCTAGGAGATTGCGAACTTCAGAAGGTATGTTACCCGCGGGCGTGCTTTTGTGACTTATTCATGCTCTGTAAGGCACGAAAGCACTGGTACTGCGATCTATCCACGCCTCGGTGGGCATCGGGTCACCGCAATCTACGCCAGCAGGCGGCCAGTTTCCGCCGGACGACGCGACTGCCTTTATCGTTCAATCGATACCCACTTCGGCCTGCACGGTCATGCCACGCACAGCACTACTTCCTGCTTGTTGGGCGCATGCCGGAGACGACAGTAAATTGTGGGCGATCGTATAATTCATGGCATCGCAAAAAACTGGAGAGGAGTTTTGAGCGATGCGCTGGATTATCCTCGTACTATTGATGCTGTGTGCAATTCTTACCCATCGGCGCGGACGGGTTCGACATGGCAGCTTTTTCAGGCAGCTTACCGACCACTCTACCTTCACAGCTCCACTTAACTGGTTTGCGTATCTGTTCTCCTCCGTGCCCAACACGCCATACCTTTCGCCGCAACAATTTCCGGATTTGGCGATGATAAAGAGAGAATGGCGCGTGTTTCGGGAGGAGGCACTTGCTTTGACAGAAGCAAGCCGCATTCGCGCGGCCGATGGGTATAACGACATCGGGTTCAACTCGTTCTTCCGCACCGGGTGGAAGCGCTTTTATCTGAAGTGGTATGACAATCCGCATCCGTCAGCGGAGGCCCTCTGTCCGCGCACAGTCGAAATCCTGCGGCGCCTTCCGTCCGTTAAGGCGGCGATGTTTGCGATGCTGCCAGCCGGCGGCACACTGAATCCGCATCGTGATCCATTCGCCGGTTCATTGCGTTATCACCTTGGCCTGGTCACGCCGAACGACGATCGCTGTGCCATCGTCGTCGACGGAATCCCATACTCCTGGCGAGACGGGGAGGATGTGGTATTCGACGAGACCTATCTACACCATGCCGCCAACCGCACGGAGCAGGATCGCATTATTCTCTTTTGCGACATTGAGAGGCCAATGAAATTCGCTTGGGCACAGGCGATCATCGGGATGATTGGCGGTCTTTTGCTACGCGCGGCGGCGTTCCCGAATGATCCAGGCGATCGGACGGGTGGCCTCAATCGTGTATTCCGCTATATTTATTCGGTGCGGCTGGCCGGGAAGCGGCAGAAGGCTTGGAATCGAACCGCCTATTACGTCATAAAGTGGTGTCTGTTTGCAGCGATCGCGATAGCCATCGTCTGGCACTGATGTGTTTTTGGGTAAGATTCGTATTCGAACGGTTGCTTGAGAGCAAGTTGTGAGACCGCTGAGGGCGTACTGAGCCAACCGAGTCCGGCAGAGGTCGGTCGATTATCGTCGCCCGCCCTCCCACAAATCCGTCACTCAAACGGCCGGTGTGCCCGCGAGACCTGCCGGGTATCCGATGGAAGCATTTCTTGAGGTTTGTCCGACACCTGCCCATGTCCGCGGATTCTGTACGCGCGATGGCGCGTGCGGACAGGCGTTGAATAAGCCCAAGAACTATTGGCCCAACAAGCACGCTTGAATGGACAAGCCACCCCTCCTATCTGCCGCCGGACTCACGATGGTGTGCCCGGCGACAGTGGGTCGACGTCCGCCCTGGCTTTGACCGCAACGACCCGGCCAGCTAAATGGATTTGTTACGAGTACGCCACTTGCCAGTCATCATTTGTTGCTTTTCCTGAGCACCAGTTGAAAGTCGGTCGGATAGGTCCGCCCCCTTGACGACAAACGCGTGTTATTTTCATTGGCTTGATCATTTCCGACAGGAAAAGTGCAGATCTTTTCGGTTTGCTGCACACTATCGACGGTTGTCACCTTTGCCAGTGTTGTTTACGAACAACAACTACATACCTAGGCAATTGTTTATGACCTTACCTTCATTGCGCGACTGGATCTTTTCTTTAAAAACATTCATCGCTGCGATGACTGCGCTGTACATCGCGTTCTATTTCGATTTGCCACGGCCCTATTGGGCTTTGGCGTCCGTTTACATCGTCTCAAATCCGTTTGTCGGCGCAACACGCTCAAAGGCCCTTTACCGTGTATTGGGCACGCTTCTCGGCGCCGTTGCCGCTGTCGCGCTCGTCCCACCGTTTGCGGAAACCCCGTATTTGCTCAGCGCGGTGATCGCATTGTGGACCGCCGTCTTTGTTTACGTTTCAATTTCGACGCGGACCGCGCGCAGTTATGTATTTCTGCTCGCCAGCTATTCCCTGTCGGTGATCGCTTTGCCTGCATTGGCCGACCCACTGAGCATCTTCGACGTTGCCGTGGCACGCACCGAGGAAATAACGCTCGGCATCGTATGCGCCAATATCATCGGAAGTGTTATCTTGCCGAGCCGGCTCGCGCCGACATTGATCGAACGAACAGATTCTTGGTTCCAGCAGGCTGTGCTCTACGCCACGGTGTCTCTATCAGGTCAAACTGCAGGAAATGCTGTCTCCGGTGGTCGACAGAAGATGGCGGCCACCGTAAGAGGTTTCGAATTGTTACTGAGTCAGTTGGCTTACGATCACGTAAGCCCAGAAATGCTCGCGCGCAGCGAAGAGCTTCATACCCGAATGGAACTCATGCTGCCAATCATGTCGGCGCTTGCTGACACGCTCGAGGCGGCACTGAGCGCCCGGGTTGGGTCAGACACTGACTTCGTTGGGCTCCTGAGCGATATCGCCCAGTGGATGAACCGGCCCCTTTCTGACAATGCCGAGGTGGAGGCATCGCACTTACGTGCCCGCATTGCGCAGATGGAGCCGACTAACAGTGAAATGTCAATTTGGCAGGGCGCGGTGTTATCGGCCGCGCTTTGGCGCATGCGACAACTCGTGGACCTTTGGGGCGACTGCAGGACGCTGCGTTATATCATTGTCCATGAGGCCGGTAGCTGGCGCCCACGATTTCGACACTGGCGGCTCGGCACCAAGCACAGCTATCTCGATCACGGGTTGGCGTGGTTTTCGGCAAGTTCGGCCGGTGCCGTCATCTTCATTTCTTCTTGCCTATGGATCGCCTCGGGCTGGGCTGACGGCGCCGCAGCGGTGTCTCTCGGCGCTATTGGGTCCTGTTTTTTCGCGGCCCTTGACGAGCCTGTCCCCATGATGCTCACCTTCCTAAGATGCTCTGCTCTGGGCGTAGGGATATCAGCCTTCTATCTGTTCGTGGTGTTACCGATTGGGCAGGATTTCGCCGTGCTTGTGATTTTTTTCGCCGCTGTCTTCGTTCCTCTCGGGCTGTTGATGGCGCGCCCGAAATGGGCGTTGGTATCGACTCTCGTGGCGTTGACGACCGCGACGTTTCTCGGGATCGGCGACGCCTACGACGCCAACTTTCTGACGTTTACCAACGGCAACCTCGCTGGTCTTGCGGGGGTGATTTTTGCGTCGATATTAACAGGCGTGATACGTCCGTTCGGTACAAGCGCCGCGATCGGGAGACTGACGCGTTCGACTTGGCGAGACGTTATCCTCAGTGGTGCAGGGTTGACGGACGCCCAGCAACGCGATCTGGGTGCGCGCATGCTTGACCGGTTGATGCAGCTTATTCCTCGAGTCCAGCCGAGCGATGCTGACAAGCACGCCGCGACGGCGAGCTTGCGTGACATGCGTATTGCGCTCAACATGCTGGACCTCCGCCGACTTGCGGGAAAGTTGACGCGCGAGGCATCGATTGCGCTGGATCGGGTACTCGAGCGAGTTGGGCTGCACTATCAGCAATGCTTGGAGTCCGGAGACCGGCAACAAGTACATGACGATCTTGCAGTCGAGATAGACACTGCCGTTGCCCAATTCATGGCGGTTTTCGCTGCCGACTTTGTCATGCCTGGCGGCAAGCAGCGAAGGGAGGCTCTTCATGCTCTAATCGGGCTTCGATTGTCACTGTTTCCAGGCCAGAAGCCTGTCGCCACACCTGTTTGATCCGCGTGTAGTGTTATGCGGTCTTCGCCTGTTGATCGCGCGCTCAGAGCCTGAGAAGTTGACCCAACCCGACCCGCGCGGTGCTATGTGTTTGGTCCCTAGCCGCGCCGAAGGCGTCTGGTCCGGCTACGTCATTTTCCGGCAGCAAATCAGCCTCCTAGCCTTGAAGGACGCAGGGAGCACTCACTGGAAAGGGAGGGCATGACGCAACAAATTCACGGGCGTATTACTCTCCGGCGCGCGATTGTGGCGTATATAGTTCGCGATCTTCCTGGTGAACTGGTTGCATGTAAGGCCACAACTCGTTACTCGATCGTCATCTCTTTGCAACCTCATTCCGGATCATATTGATGACAAGCACTAACTCGAGTGCGGGGATAGCGCCGATGCTGCTGCTTATACAGGCGTTTTGCATCGTTGCTATTTAGAAAAGGGCGATACGGAGTTGGATGCCCTTGATAGGTATTGGTACCGTCTTTTCTTCTGTGGCGTGGGCGCTGCGTCGGCATATTATTACTTGAAATCGACTTGCTTCCCTATCACGCTGGCGTCCATAGCTCACACTCCAGTCGAGTTCGAGTTCGAGTTCGAGTTCGAGTTCGAGTTCGAGTTCGAGTTCGAGTTCGAGTTCGAGATCGAGTTCGAGATCGGAGTAGTAGTTGTTAGTTGCGCAGCCCGCGGCGTGTGAGCACCTCCTGAATCATCGGACACAGTCTCCCAATTAAATAGCGCGTAGGCATACGACTATGTTTTCACGAACAACAAGCGAGAAGCGATCGAAGTGTTGACATGCCGGAGCGCCGGCGGCGATGGTCAGCGGATGAAAAGCTGACGATAGTGCGAGAGACTTTCGAGCCGGGCAAGTCGGTCTCGATGGTTGCACGCCAGCACAGTGTGAATCGGAACCAGCTGCTGCCAACTTTGCCACCCATTGGCGAACGACCCTCCGCGCCGTTGCGAAATCCAATCAACGCATCGTTCATCTGCAGCGGTTCAACGCGAGAGCCGAAGAACTTTTACATGGAATACCAGCGTCTTCCAGATGACTCTGCTCACCAGACGGCTCGCCCCTTGGAACACTATGCTCGCCGTGCAGAGGCGGGCTGCATGATCGCATTGGAGGACTCAATCGTCGCCGACGACATCGCAACGCTGCACTTGACGCTGAGAAGCGGCCTGCTCCCCGGTGTCGCGATATCCGATGTGCTCGGGTATCCTGCCGAGCGACAGGACTCAATGGACCTACTACTCCGAATGGAGCCACTCCCAAAGGGGAAGGTAATCTAATGGCCCAGCCCGCCCCGGCATTCTGGAAGCGCTCAGCTTACTCTAGCGGACGCAAAGATGACTATCGTAGACCGACGCAAAAGTGTCAACGTGCGTCACCACGTTGACGTGGTCGAACACCCGACCATCGTCGGCCGCTGTTTGGGCAGTCTGGCCAGATGTCGAACTCGGTCTTGATCTCATACGCGGTGCCGCTTCCGTTGAGACCCACGCAACCTGCGTTGGACAAGTTGACCCAGAACTCCGTCAAAAGACTTGCCTTCTCCGGCCGATGGACGCCAAAGATCTGCTTCGGGCAATAATGTTCTTGTAGACGTACTCGTGACGGAAATGGCGAGTCAGTCGCACTTAGGCGGGCTCGAACACGTTAGATACGGGTTTGTCCGAACAATCAACACTCGCGGCTACGTCCCTCAGCAATCCACGAACAGCGCGCGAAGGCGCTGGCATCCCGAGGGACCGAAACGTGGGCCGGATAAACTCACCGGCCAACTGCCGCACGGCCTCAATCTCGCGCACAGTAACCGTCACAAACGTTCCCCGTTGTGGAGTGTACTCGCCGCCCATCCAGATTGCGCAAATTGTCGAACGGTCGACAGGTGTTTCCGGTGCAACGCAATGGCCGCGAGCGACACGCCAGGCCCCCGCCAGCAGCCGATACCTGAGCTTTGAAATCGACTCTGTAGCGACGGCGTCGACGCCTTCCAACCGGCGCTTCCTCTTCGATAGTGTTCACGAGTCCACCTATTTTAGGGGAATACGATGCCCCCCATGACCTTCAATGGAACCCAGGATAGGACGGCCGTGCGCTCACTGTGATATCGGACGGTTCTTACACAACGCTCGGTGCGCCGAGGCTTTGGCAACCGTGGGCACAGCGCTTCGTCAGGACGGGCGCTCCAATGCCGCAATGACTCGCTCGGACCACCATTGATCCCAACATTGCATCAGCGCGCCACATCCGGTCAGGCTTTTCCCTAAGCACGATTTCCAGGAGTAATACCTTGATGTGCGGCGCGATAGCGGCACTCACCATGGGTTCTTAACATTCTGACGATGTCCAATCAGATGATGTAGAGATCGACGTACTCGTTCACCGACGTCATCTCCAGCTTCTTCTGATCGAGCGACACGTCCAGGATGGCCTTTTGCTGTTTGGTCGGGAAGCGGCGCGCAAGGTTAGTCCGGAACTTCGTTTCCAGCAGCTGAATGCCTTCCTCACGGCGGCGCTTGTGGCCGATGGGGTATTCGACGACTACCTCGTCGAACTTCATGCCGTCGCTGAATTCGACCGTCAGTGCATTAGCGATCGAACGCTTCTCTGGATCGTGGTAGTCCTTCGTGAACTGCGGATCTTCGACGCAAACCATTCTTTCACGCAGCGAGTCGATGCGCGGGTCCTGCGCAACCGAATCTTCGTAGTCCGCGGCCGTTAGACGACCGTAGGTCAGCGGCACCGCAATCATGTATTGAATGCAGTGGTCGCGGTCGGCCGGATTAGAAAGCGGGCCTTTCTTGTCGATGATGCGGATCGCGGCTTCGTGCGTACGGATCGTGACCTTCGCGATGTCCTCTACGATCTTGCCGTGAGCGTGGAGTTGCGCGTGCAACGTCATCGCCGCTTCCGCTGCAGTTTGCGCGTGAAATTCGGCGGGAAACGAGATCTTGAACAGCACGTTTTCCATCACGTACGAGCCGTACGGGCGCTGGAACTTGAACGCGTTGCCCTTGAACAGCACGTCGTAGAAGCCCCAGGTCTTCGCGGTGAGCACCGACGGGTAGCCCATCTCGCCGGTCTTCGCAACCAGCGCGAGACGCACGGCGCGCGAAGTTGCGTCGCCTGCCGCCCACGATTTGCGCGAACCGGTGTTCGGTGCGTGGCGGTACGTGCGGAGCGAGTGGCCGTCGACTAACGCGAGCGACACCGCGTTGATCAGCTCGTCGCGCGTCAGGCCGATCATCTGGCCGACAACCGCGGTCGACGCAAGCTTGACGAGCAGCACGTGATCGAGCCCAACCTTGTTGAACGAGTTCTCCAGCGCGATGCAGCCCTGGATTTCATGTGCCTTGACCATGCCGACCAACACGGCCTTCATCGTCAGCGGGTTTTTGCCGGCGGCGATGGCGTTACGCGAGAGCCAATCGGCGGTCGCCAGAATGCCGCCAAGGTTGTCTGACGGATGACCCCATTCGGCGGCGAGCCACGTGTCGTTGAAGTCGAGCCAGCGGATCATCGCGCCGATATTGAACGCGGCCTGTACCGGGTCGAGCTGGAACTGGGTGCCCGGAACTTTTGCACCATTGGGGACGATCGTGCCAGGTACGATCGGTCCCAGCAGCTTGGTACAGGCCGGGTAGGTCAGTGCTTCTAGACCGCAGCCGAGCGTGTCGATCAGGCAGTTGCGCGCGGTCTCCAGCGCGAGCGCGCTGTCGACTTTGTAGTCGAGGACGTAATCGACGATATCAACGAGGACTTTATCCGGATCGGGCCGGACATTGGAAAGGTGGCTCATGGTCTGCTCCATCAAAGAAAGCGCGCGGACTTCCAGGCGGGAAGTCGGGCCGGACAACATTGCGCCTTCATCAGGGGCGCAATGCAGCAACATGCGTCGGACACAAAAATAGCCTTGGCCCGTGGGTTCAGGCGAACCAAGGCCCAACTGCATCGCGCCGCTCTCGTTGCGCGCGATGGAGGAGACAAGGCAGGTCGCGCTCAGCCACGTTTTGCAATGGGCACGAACGGCAGATCGTCAGGACCGGTGTAATTCGCGCTCGGACGGATGATCTTGTTGTCGACACGTTGCTCGATGATGTGCGCGCTCCAACCCGCCGTGCGAGC
>NZ_JAQQEG010000037.1:0-97418 GCF_046027395.1 Paraburkholderia dipogonis
CGGCCGCAAAGAAAAGTAGGCAAAAGAAAGCGGCTCACACCGCTAATTCTTAAGCGGGGCCCCCGCACAGTCGCGGTAGTGGTGCATCTGGAATCTGTGTTCTCGCACATTCCGCCTCAGTGACAAGGCGCTCATTCTTCCGGCGGCGCTGCGCGCGCCGTCGCGGTCGTTCTTCGACCAATCGCTTCGTTTTTTTTCGGCGTTTCTTTGGCGTCGTAGTACTTCGTTCGTGGGCGTGCTTGGGAAATTTCAGAAATCGTGCTGGTGCGCGGCTTTTAGCTCGCGCGGGTGATCACTCGTGATGCAAGACGTTTAAACTCAATTTGCCGTCAAAACAGCGACGGCCAGGCTTGGCGGCCTGCTACCAAACACGCGCCTGCTTTGGCGGGGCGTGTGTCTATCTCAGCACGTCTTATGGGCGGGCCTTGATGGGGAGGCCTTCGGGCCTGCCGGTTTGGTAACGGCCGCCAACCTTGTCACTGTGCCCGCTCACCACCTTGCAAGCGCGTGTCGGGCGATCCAAGTAAGTTTCAGGGAGATCGCGCCATGAGTAAATCCGTCAAGAATTCACGCACTACGTCGCGCCCACCCGTAGACGCACTTCAATACGAAAAACTGGCCTTATCAGCTTTCGGACTGGTTGAACGGCAGCTAAGTCAACTGGACAAGCTGGTCACGTTTGTGGCTTCAATAGTTAGGAGTCCGGCGGTGACACGAGAAGAAAGGCACCGCCAGCGGAAACTGCTGGAACTGCTGTTGGACACTGTCGAGGACTACCAACGCGAAGTCGAGATTGACCGCGAGTTATACCAGGTGATCGCACTTGATGCGAAGGGAATTCCGCAGAGCCGCATCACGGCGCGCCACGCAGCGGACCTTCTGGCAAAGGCTACGCGGACAGCGGTGGATAGCCGTGAACGTATCGGAGCAACGAGGAGGACGTTGAACAAGCAGATGCAATTCAAAACGATCTCGCGTCGCACAGCGACTGCACACTGACAGTGAGCCGTGAGCCGTGAGCCGTGAGCCGTGAGCCGTGAGCCGTGAGCCGTGAGCCGTGAGCCGCGACATCGCACCGCGCCCATGAAGAAAGGCGCATGCGCCTTTCACATTCCGAGGGTACTGCGGCACGACGCGAAGCGCGTGCCGCGGCGACCGCGAATGTACCGAGTCAGCTCTAACGTTTTCCAGACGCAACCACGGTTAAAGAACCGGAAGCCTTTAGCGGCACTTCGCCGAGGCGAAGCCGACGGCCCTCACCGCGCACAGAAAAACCCACGGATTCAAGCAGCCCCTTCCGGCGAGCGCATCGCGCGAGGCGGGAAGAATGAGCGCCTTGTCACTGAGGCGGAATGTGCGAGAACACAGATTCCAGATGCACCACTACCGCGACTGTGCGGGGGCCCCGCTTAAGAATTAGCGGTTTGAGCCGCTTTCTCTTGCCTACTTCTCTTTGCGGCGGCAAAGAGAAGTAGGTGCCGCCCCGCACAGGGGCAACGCTAATAGACCACCGCGAGTTCAAGGAAAGGCCCACGCCGTAGGCAAGCAGACCACCAAGAAATCAAGGAAAGGCCAACACCCCAAGACCAACAACCAACTTGCAGCGCAGACCAAACCCTCCAACGTTAATCCCGCGCCGAAGAAGCCGCCCCATGACTCAACCAATCGAGCACAGCACTAGCATCATCATCAGCGCCTTGCCTGGCCTTAGCAACCGTCTCTGCCACATCAGCACTAGGCACAGCGCGCCGAATAGCCACTCCAACAGCAAGAATATCGATCATAACGAGATGCAAGATCCGCGAAATCATGGACAACTGCGACTCACGAATTTCAATGTGATCGGTTTCCAAAGCCACAGTAGCCCGCTTAGCCAAAGGCGTATTACTTGAAGTAATGGCAATCACCTTAGCCCCAGCCTGCATAGCCACGTCAAGAACCCGCAACAACTCAGGCGCGCGCCCTGACTTGGACACAGCAACAATCACATCCCCCTTCCCAAGCAAAGCAGCAGACGCCGCCTGCATATACAAATCGCCGTAGGCAATAGTAGGAATGCCAAACCGGAAGAACTTGTAATGCGCATCCTGCGCGACGATATTCGAATTCCCGAGCCCATAAAACTCGATCCGCCGCGCGCCGTTCAGCAGATCAATCGCCCGCTCGACCTGATCGAAGTTCAAATGCTCGCGCAACTGCAAAATCGCCGACACGGTGTTATCCAGCACTTTCGCGCCGAAGTCCGTCGCTGTATCGCCGAGATGCACCTGGCTATGGCTAACAGGAATAGTGCCAGTCAAGCCCGTTGCCAGCTTCAGCTTGAAATCCGACAACCCCTGGCAACCCAACGATCGACAAAACCGAATCACAGTCGGCTGACTCACATCCGCCTTACGCGCGATATCCACAATCGGATCATTAATGATCGAACGCGGATGATTCAGCGCGAGATCGGCCACACGTCGCTCGGCCGGCGTCAACGCATCGCGCATCTGGCGAATCCGCTCGAACACGGCCGATGAACTGCCGCCCGCGCGATTCGACAACTGCTCGGCAAGAATCGCCGATACACCGAGAAACGCCGGATATTCAGCGGTAATCACATACGTCGGCACGTTCTGCAGATAAGCCTCGAAGCGGCCTTTAGCCTCAAAGCGCTTGCGAAACGACGAACGCGAGAAGACCTCGCCAAGTCGCGGTACGACGCCGCCGCCGATATAAATCCCGCCCAACGCCCCAAGCGTCACCGCAATATTCCCCGCGAACGTGCCGAGAATGCCGCAGAATACATCGACGGATTCCGCCGCGAGCGGTTCGCCTTCGAGAGCGCGCTTGACGATCTCGACCGTGTCGACGTTGGCCGCCACGCGCTTCTTATCGCGGCCCGCAAGCGCGCGATAAATCACTTCGATGCCAGGACCCGCAGCGACGCGCTCAAACGACACGTGCGACCACTTCTTACGCGCGTACTGCAGCACGATGTCTTCGCGTTCGTCAGCCGGCGCAAAAGTAGCGTGGCCACCTTCGCTGCCGAGCGCGATCCAGCGATCATCGGCGGGAATCAGGCCTGACACACCCATGCCGGTGCCCGGCCCGAGCAAACCAATCACGCTATTCGGACGACGCGCGCCACCGCCCACCTGCACGCGTTGCTGGTCGGTGAGACCAGGCAGCGCCATCGCCAGCGCGGTAAAGTCGTTCACCACCAGCAGCGTGTCGAAACCAAGCGCGCGCCGCGTGGCCTCAATCGAAAAGCTCCAGTCGTGATTCGTCATGCTCACCTGATCGCCGTCGACCGGGTTCGCAATCGCAATCGCCGCATGATTCACGCGGCCGATCTTGGTGTCCTTCAGATACTTCTTGATGACTTCGGCAACGCCCGGATAGTCCGCGCACGGATAGACCTTCACCGAGCCGATTTCGCCCGGACTCGTCTCCAGCGCGAAACGCGCATTCGTGCCGCCGATGTCGGCCAAGAGCCTCGGTCCATCGGCGTGCTGGCCCGCGCCCGGAACAGCCTTAGTTTGCACACCAGTAGACATCGAGTCTCACTCCCTTGTCGTTTGCCAACTGCGAGATGGCATTTTTTTGTAGCGAAGCGGACGCGGCGTTCAGCACGTCCATCTTGCGCGGTCCTGCAATCAGCAAAAACAGATGCTTCACTTCCTTCAACGCGGACATCGACCAGCTCACGCGCGCATGCGGCGCGCTGCCGGGGTGCACGGCAACAAAGCGCTCGGTGGTGGTGATCGCATGATCCCATTCGGGCGAGTCGGCAAAGATCGACGCGGTGTGGCCGTCTTCACCCATGCCGAGAATCGCGACGTCCGGCACGCTGCCAAAACGCGCGTCGGCGTTCAGCGCGGCGACATGCGCGTTGAGATCTTGCGTGGTGTCCACCAGCGGCCAGAAAGCGGTGTCCTTCGCGGCGTTCTGCAACAGCGTGGCGTGCACCAGTTGCGAGTTGCTCGCGCTGTCCGTTTCCGGCACCCAGCGGTCGTCGACCAGCGTCACGGCAATGCGTGCCCAGTCGAACGTTTGCGTGGACAAGGTCTGCAGGAACGGGCGTGGACTGCTGCCGCCGGACACTGCAAGCATTGCGGGGCGCGCGTCGGTAGTGGAACTGGCGGCCTGTGCGGCGAGCGACGCATGTAACGCGTCGCCAACCGCTTTCGCCAACGCGTCGGATTGGGCGCGTTGATCGTCGAAAGTGTGAAGCTCGATCACTTCTCCTCCGTGCTGCTTTTTTGTGTGATCTGCGGAATGTGCCGTACTGCTCTCACGCGATGCCTGCAAAGTGGATGACTTGCAGGCGCCCTCGTGATACCGGCGCCATTCCGTTCAGTTCGTCGGTGGGTCTTACGGGCGACGTGCCATATTCCATTCAATACGACGTGCCGCCGTGATTCAATTCTCTTCTTCGAGCCAGCAGGTGCCGTGCTGCGCCAGCATCGCGCTCGATGCAGCCGGTCCCCACGTGCCCGATGCGTACGGCTTGGGCGGCTTGTTCGACGCCTTCCATTCGTTCAGGATAGGTTCGACCCAACGCCACGCGGCTTCCTGCTCATCGCGCCGCACAAACAGCGCGAGGCGGCCGTTGATCACGTCGAGCAGGAGACGCTGATACGCCTCCATCTGTCCTTCGCGGAAGAACTGGTCGAACGCGAGGTCGAGGTGGACGCTGGCGAGGTTCATGCCTTCGCCGGGCTGCTTCGCGAGACAGTAGAGGCGAATGGTTTCGTTCGGCTGCAGGCGGATCACGAGGCGGTTCGCGCCAGCGCGCAGCGCGGAGGCGCCGAGCGCCGAATGCGGCACTGCACGAAAGTTCACCACGATCTCGGCGACACGATCCGCCAGGCGCTTGCCGGTGCGCAGAAAAAACGGCACGCCGGCCCAGCGCCAGTTTTCGATCTCGACCTTCAGCGCAACAAACGTTTCGGTCGTGCTGTCCGGCCTCACGCCGGACTCGGTGGCGTAGGCAGGCACCGCAGTGCCGCGGATCACGCCCGAATGATACTGCCCGCGTACGGCGACCTTGCCGATATCGCGCGGATCGATGGGCTTCAAAGCGCGCAGCACGCGCAGCTTTTCGTCACGTACGGAATCCGAATCCATGGAGTGCGGCGGTTCCATCGCAACGATGGAAAGCAGTTGCAGCAAATGGTTCTGCACCATGTCGCGCAACGCGCCGGTGTTGTCGTAGAAGTCGCCGCGCGCCTCCACGCCGAGTTCTTCGGCAATCGTGATCTGGATGCTCTCGACCCACTCGCGGCGCCACAGCGGCTCGAACAGCGCATTGCCGAAGCGCAGCGCCAGCAGGTTCTGCACCGGTTCTTTGCCGAGGTAGTGGTCGATCCGATAGATCTGTTCTTCAGCGAAGATTTCACCGACCGCATCATTAATTGCGTTCGACGACTTGAGGTCGTAGCCGAGCGGCTTTTCCAGCACGATGCGCGAGTTCTCGTTCAGCCCAACCGATGCCAGCGCATGGCAGATCGGCACGAACAGCGACGGCCCCGTAGCCAGATAGAACACGCGAATGCCAGGCAGGTCCTTGATCGCGTCGCGCAAATGCACGAAGTCTTCCGCTTTGCCGAGGTCGATGTTCACGAACTCGATGCGCTCCAGAAAGCTCGCCCATGCCGCCTCGTCCACACCGTTCTTCGACACATGCGGTTTGACGTGCTCGTTCACCCACTGGATGTACTCGCCGCGATCCGTTGCATGCCGCGCCACCGCGACGATCTTGCCGCTGTCGGCCAGCATGCCGCCTGCACGGTGTGCTTCAAACAGTGCGGGGAGGATCTTGCGCATCGACAGATCGCCGGTTCCGCCGAAGAGAACGAAGGTGAAGCTTGAATCGGTTTGCATGAGTCTCCGTCGATGTCCTGGGGCCGCGGAAGGTGAGCGAAAGCGCGACCGTAGTCCGATAAAATATTTTTTGACACTGAATTGTAGTTTAACTACAATCCAAATCAAGAGGTAGCGCTAATTCGATGAAAAAAGCGTGCGCTGTGAGTCAAGATGCGCGTTTTCCCGAATCGGCAGGCGTCCCCTGCATGTTAACGGACATTGCGTGTCGGCACGTGCCAGCATGCCCCGGCGGGCTTTACGGAAAGCCGGGGAGTTGAGCGGCCGGCAGGGTCTGCCCCAAGTTGACGTGCAAGGCACCTCGAGTCTGCCGCGCGCGACGCGGGCAGGCAAAAATCAAAAGAGGAGACAGTCAGTTGCATCCCGAACCACTCATCTCTTGAGCTTCCAGCGGCCGGACATTGGTCCACCGGCACATGCCTCGCGCATGCGCCCGACCGTGCTCGATCGCCCAGTGTTTTGCCTGTTTGAACCAACCACAGCACCCTGGCGACATCAGGGGCCATTTGTTTTTTGTTCAGGTGTCTGGAGGAGATAAACAATGAAATTTCGCGCGATCATGGGCGCTTTGTGCGCCGCAGGTCTGATGTGTGGCGTCTCGGCTGTGCAAGCCGCCGAGTCGGTCGAAGTGTTGCACTGGTGGACTTCGGGCGGTGAATCGAAAGCCGTCGGCGTCCTCAAGGACGACATGACGAAGCAGGGTTACACGTGGAAGGACTTCGCGGTTGCGGGTGGCGCCGGCGCGGCTGCCATGACGGCACTCAAGACGCAGGTCATCTCGGGCAACGCACCGACCGCCGCGCAGATCAAGGGTCCGCTGATCCAGGACTGGGCGTCGCAAGGCGTGCTGGTGCCGATCGACTCCGTCGCGGGTGACTGGAAGAAGAACCTGCCGCCGGAAATCGACAAGATCATGCACGCAGACGGTCACTACGTGGCTGCGCCGTTCTCGGTGCACCGCGTGAACTGGCTGTACATCAACAAGGCAGCGCTGGACAAGGCGGGCGGCAAAGCGCCGACCACGTGGCCTGAGTTCTTCGCAGTGGCCGACAAGATGAAGGCCGCGGGCATCCAGCCGATCGCGATGGGTGGCCAGCCGTGGCAAGACCTGACGCTGTGGGAAGACGTCGTGCTGTCGCAAGGCGCGGGCTTCTACAAGAAGGCACTGGTCGATCTCGACGAGAAGACGCTGACGTCGGACCAGATGGTCGGCGTGTTCGACACGGTCCGCAAGATCCAGGGTTACTTCGACGCGGGCCGCACGGGCCGTGACTGGAACCTGGCAACGGCCATGGTCATCAACGGCAAGGCCGGCATGCAGTTCATGGGCGACTGGGCGAAGGGCGAATTCGCCAACGCCGGCAAGAAGTCGGGCTCGGACTACATCTGCGCCGCTGTGCCGGGCACGGAAAAGTCGTACACGTTCAACGTCGACTCGTTCGTGTTCTTCCAGCAGAAGGGCGCGAAGGCGGCAACGCCGGGTCAGCTCGCGCTGGCCAAGACGATCATGTCGCCGGACTTCCAGGAACAGTTCAGCCTGAACAAGGGTTCCATCCCGGTTCGTCTGGGCGTGTCGATGGCCAAGTTCGACGACTGCGCGAAGAAGTCGTACGCGGATGAACAAGTGGCGATCAAGTCGGGCGGCTATGTGCCTTCGCTGGCACACGGCATGGCGCAACCGGATGCAGCAGCCGGCGCGATCTCGGACGTGGTCACGAAGTTCATGAACTCGCAGCAGGATTCGAAGAGCGCAGTTGCCGCGCTCGCGAAGGCAGCGAAGACCAAGTAAGTGAAGTAAGCGAAGCGGCGCGCCCGGCGGTTCAGCATCGGGCGCCGGGCGCGCCCTTCACGTCGCTGATTGCACTGGATGCACTGGTAACAGGCGGCTTCACCCTGGTTTCATAGAGTCACACCTATGCCGTTGCGGGCTCGCGTCTTTCTGGCGTAAAGGTCCCGGCGGTACAGTTTCAGCAGGAGTCGAGTAGTGACTGCTTCTATCAGCGGAAACGGGAAAACGGCCACCGTGACCCGCCGCACGTCGCCGATGGCGGCCCTTGCCGATCGCTGGATTCCGAAGCTGGTGCTCGCACCCAGCGTCGTGATCAGCCTGATCTTCGTGTATGGCTTCATCGCCATTACCGGCTTTTTGTCGCTGTCCAATTCGCGACTGATGCCACGTTATGAATTTGTCGGTCTCGACCGTTATCGCGAGCTGTTCGATAACGATGTGTTCTGGACGTCGGCTGCCAACCTCGGCTGGTTCGGCATTCCGTTCATCGGTATCTGTATCGGTCTGGGTCTGTTCCTCGCGATCCTGCTCGATCAGCAGATCCGCAACGAAGGCGCGCTGCGCGCCGTGTTCCTGTACCCGATGGCGCTCTCGTTCATCGTGACGGGTACGGCGTGGCAATGGATCATGACGCCGAGCATTGGCCTCGAAAAGGTGTTTCACGACTGGGGCTGGACGAGCTTTTCGTTCGGTTGGCTGGGCGACCCGGACAAGGCGATCTTCTGCGTCGTGATCGCGGCCGTGTGGCAATCCGTCGGCTTCGTCATGGCGCTGTTCCTTGCGGGCCTGCGCGGTGTCGATGCTGAAATCTTCAAGGCCGCGCAGATGGACGGCGCGGGCTTGCCCACCATCTACCGCAAGATCGTGATTCCGAGCATGCGCCCGGTGTTCTTCTCCGTGCTGCTGATTCTCTGCCACATCACGATCAAGACCTTCGACCTGGTCGTCGCGTTGACCGCGGGCGGTCCGGGCACGTCGTCGTCGCTGCCGGCTATCTTCATGTACACGTTTTCGTTCAATCGCGGGCAGCTGGGCGTCGGCGCGGCATCGTCGATGATGATGCTCGCCACTGTCGTAGCCGTGCTCGTGCCGCTGATGTATCTGGAATCGAGGAGCACCCGCAATGCAGCCTAAGATGACGATCAGCCGTGCCGTCATTTATGCGGCCTTGATTCTGTTCGCCCTGTACTTCCTGTTCCCGCTGTACGTGATGCTGTCCACGTCGTTCAAGGACATCGATCAGCTGCGCACCGGCAACCTGCTGACGCCGCCCACGCACTGGACCATCGATCCGTGGATCAAGGCATGGAGCGGCGCCTGTACGGGTGTGCGTTGCGACGGCATGCAGCCGTTCTTCATGAACTCGGTGCGGATGGTGATTCCCGCCGTGCTGATCTCGTCGATCATCGGCGCGTTCAACGGTTATGTGCTCACGCACTGGCGTTTCCGTGGCGCGGATCCGATCTTCACGATGATCCTGGTCGGCTGCTTCATTCCGTTCCAGGCCATCCTGCTGCCGATGGCGCGTTTCGAAGGCTTCCTCGGCCTGTCGAACACGACCACCGGTCTGGTGGTGGTGCACGTGATCTACGGTATCGCCTTCACCACGATGTTCTTCCGCAACTTCTACGTCAGCATTCCGGCTGAACTCGTGAAGGCGGCGCGTATCGACGGCGCGGGTTTCTTCACGATTTTTACGAAGATTCTGCTGCCGGTCTCGCTGCCGATTTTCATGGTGTGCCTGATCTGGCAATTCACGCAGATCTGGAATGACTTCCTGTTCGGGATTGTGTTCTCCGGTGTCGATTCGATGCCGATCACGGTGGCGCTGAACAACCTCGTGAACACCTCGACCGGCGTGAAGGAATACAACGTGGACATGGCCGGCGCGATCATCGCTGCGTTGCCTACGCTGCTGGTGTACATCATCGCCGGACGCTATTTTGTGCGCGGCCTGACGGCGGGCGCAGTGAAGGGCTAAACCATCCGAGCGCGGCGGCGCGGCTTCGAGACTGGGCCGCCGCGACCCGACAAGACGTTTTCAAGCAGTACCAGAGACAAAGAGGATTCACAGCATGGCAAGCCTTTCCATCCGTGACGTGTACAAAACTTACCCGAACGGGGTGCCGGTCCTGAAGGGTGTCAACATCGACATCGAAGACGGCCAGTTCCTGATTCTCGTCGGCGGTTCGGGCTGCGGGAAATCGACGCTGCTCAACATGATCGCCGGCCTCGAGACCGTGACCAAGGGCGAGATCCAGATCGACGGCAAGACGGTGAACAACCTGTCGCCGAAAGATCGCGACATCGCGATGGTGTTCCAGTCGTACGCGCTGTATCCGTCCATGACGGTGCGCGAGAACATCTCGTTCGGCCTGGGCATTCGCAAGGTTCCGAAGAACGAGCAGGCGCAGATCGTCGACCGTGTGTCGAACACGCTGCAGATCACGCACCTGCTCGACCGCAAGCCGGGGCAACTGTCCGGCGGCCAGCGTCAGCGCGTGGCCATGGGCCGTGCCTTGGCGCGCGATCCGGTCATGTTCCTGTTCGACGAACCGCTGTCGAACCTCGACGCGAAGCTGCGTATCGAGATGCGCTCGGAAATCAAGCTGCTGCATCAACGCCTCGGCACGACGATCGTCTACGTGACGCACGATCAGATCGAAGCGATGACACTCGGCGACCGCATCGCGGTGATGAAAGACGGCATCGTGCAGCAGTTCGGCGCACCGCAGGAAATCTACGATTCGCCGTCGAACCTGTTCGTGGCCGGTTTCATCGGCGCGCCGCCGATGAACTTCATCCAGGGCAAGCTGGTGGAGCAGGGCGCGGGCGTCGCGCTGGAACTGGATACGGGTGTCGCACGCACGGCGGTGAATCTGCCGTTCGACTCGGCGAAGGTGAAGTCACATGTCGGCCGTGACGTGATTCTCGGCCTGCGTCCGGAGCGCATCACCGACGCGCGCGGCGCGCATGGCGACAACGCGAAGCTGCAACCGATCGAAGTGAAGGTCGACGTGATCGAGCCGACCGGTCCGGACACGCTGGTATTCGCGCAGGTCAACGGCAAGCGCATTGTGAGCCGCGTGCACCCGGCGTCGAATCCGCAGCCGCTGACGAACACGACGCTGTTGTTCGATACGTCGAAAGCGGTGTTGTTCGATCCGTCGAACGAAGAGCGGATTGCCTGATCGCGTAGTTTTGCTGCAATAGAAAAGAAAACCCCATGCGTTTCACAACGCATGGGTTTTTTTAGTTTTGCGCGCTTCGTTTTACTGCTCAGTAATGCGCAGATCCGGATTGTTGCGCGCCAGTTCGGTCACCCACTCAATGAAAGCACGCAGCCGCGAACTCAGATTGCGGCGATGCGCGTAGAGCACCGAGAGCGGCGTGCCGGGACTCGTGTAGCCGGTGAGAATTTCCTTCAGCGCGCCTTGCGCGATCAGGTCGGCGACCATGAAACGCGACGGCTGAATGATGCCGTGACCGAGCGCGGCCGCACCGATGTAGACCGAGCCGTCGTTCACCGCGAGCACGCTCTTTAGCGACACCTTGGCGATCTCACCGTCCACCTCGTATTCGAACGGAAACGTTCTGCCCGTGCGCGCCGACACGTAGTTGACCGCACGATGCTCGCTCAATTCTTCGAGCGTGGTCGGCTCGCCGTATTTCTCCAGATACGCCGGCGACGCGCACGTGACGATCCGCGCCTGACCGATCCGCCGCGCGACCAGACTCGACTCTTCGGGCGTGCCCATGCGGATCACGCAATCCACGCCGTCCTGAATCAGATCGATATTGCGATCGGCGAGGCCGAGCCGCACATCGATCTCGGGGTATTGCCGGTAGAAATCGTCGAGCGCGGGTAGCAGCAGCGCGCGGGCCAGCGTGCCGGACGTATCCACGCGGATCGTGCCGGCCGGATTTTCGCGCTTGTTCGACAGCGACGATTCGGCGTCGGTGACTTCGGCGAGGATGCGCACGCAGCGCTCGTAGAACAGCGCGCCATCTTCGGTGACGCTGACCTGGCGGGTCGAACGGTTCAACAGACGCACGCCGACGTGTTCCTCGAGCGCCTGGATGGTGCGGCTGACTTTGGCGCGTGGCAGGTCGAGCGACTCGGATACTTTAGTGAAGCTGTTCGCTTCGACCACACGCGTAAATATCTCCATCGCTTCGAAACGGTCCATGTTTTGCCTTAAGGTTGAGTGGCGGAAGTAGGTTTCGAAGTGAAGTGTATAGGCTGGAAAAATTGTTGTCGCAAACGGTGATGGTGGGCGGGGCGCCGTCGCGCATCTTTCGGCTGACATGGCCGCGCCGCGGCCCTCAATCGCGGTCCGGCGCGCCGAGTGGGAAATACGCGCGATACGGGCGCGCTTCGTCCACCGCGCGTGCGAACGATGGCCGCGCCAGCAGGCGCTTGCGGTAGGCGAGCACGTGCGGAAACGCCGGGCCGATGGCGTGCGTCCAGTCGGCGTAAAACAGGAACGGCGCGGCGCCGCAATCGGCAAGGCTGAAGGTGTCGCCGGCGGCCCATTCGCGTTCCGCCATGACCTTGTTCAGCCAGCCGTACGCGGTGTCGAGCATGGCGCGCGCGTCGGCCACGGCGTGAGGGTCGCGCTCCGGCTCAGGGCGCATGCTGTCGTAGACGATCTTTTGCTGCGGCGTCGAGATGTAGTTGTCGAAGAAGCGATCCATGCTGCGCACTTCCAGCGCGACGCGGGCGTCGGGCGGCAGCAGCGGCACTGGCCCGGCGTGATAGAGGCCCAGATATTCGATGATGATGCTCGCCTCCATCACGGTCCGGCTGCCATCGACCAGCACCGGAAAGCGCTTGATCGGCCAGAGCGCGGCGAATTCGGCCATGACCTGCGGGTCGTCGTGTGCCAGCAGGCGCAGTTCGAACGGCGTGCCGTTTTCGTAGAGCGCGGTCAGGACCTTCTGGCAGTAAGAGGAGAAGGGATGGGCGTAGAGCTTCAGGGTCATCGTGGTCACCTTGGGCGGTTGGCGAGTTTGCTGTGGCAGGAGAACGGCCGGAGCGACCGTTTTATCGTACGACGAGCGGGAACCGCGCAAATCGACACCCACGACGATCGCCCTAACCCACATTCACTACGTTAAACCGTCACAAAGCTATGAAGAAAGATGGTGTAACATTTGAAAAATTTGTAAGAAAAGCCGACGTGACCGGATAAATAGCGCAACAGAAGCGATCCGGGGCGTCACTCAATGAATAACGAAAAAATTCGACGCACGGGGAGCTTTACATGTCTACGATCACGTCCTCAGTGAATAGCGCGACGGCCAACGCGCAAAGCCAGGTCCAGCAAGCAGCGCAATCCATTATCAGCGGTTCGACCGGCAATTCGTCGATGGATGTGGCGACTCTGGTCTCGGCGCTCGTCAACGCCAAAACGGCGGGTCAGGCGGCGGCGCTGCAGGCCCGACAAACCAGCGACAGCACCACCTTGTCCGCGTACGGCGCGCTCACTTCGGCGTTGTCCGCCTTGCAGGCGGCGATCAAGAATCTGTCGGATGGGACCACGTTGTCCACCTTCGCGGCGACCGCGAGTGGCAAGGGCCTGGACCCGAAAGCGGGCCCGGGCGCGGTCGCCGGCAGCTATACGATCGATGTGACGCAGATCGCTTCGTCGCAAAGCCTGTCTTCGGCGGCGTTCGGCGCTACGACGCAACTCGGCACTGGCAAGTTGACGATCTCGGTCGGCGGCAAGTCGATGGATGTCTCGATCGACAGCACCAACAATACGCTGAGCGGTATCGCCAGCGCGATCAACAAGGCGTCCAACAACCCGGGCGTCACGGCGACGATCGTGACCGGCACCGGCGGCGCTCACCTCGTATTGCGCTCGGCGACCACCGGGTCGGCCAACACGATCAACGTGGCCACCAGCAACGTGCAGGACGACGCGGGCCTGTCGAGCCTCGGCGTGACGTCGACACCCGGCGCGAACGGCGGGGCGTCCACGATCGTGTCGTCGGATGCCGGCAATGCGTGGCATCAGAGCGAAGTGGCGCAGGACGCGTCGCTCACCATCGGCGGGATCGCGGCGCGCAGCGCCAGCAATGCCGTCACCGATGCGATTGCCGGCGTCACACTGAATCTGTCAAGCGCCTCGGTCAGCAATCCGCAAACGCTAACCATCGCACCGGACACCACCGCGCAGAACACGGCCATTACGAACTTCGCCAATCTGTACAACACCGTCGTCACCACGATCAGCAAGTTGTCCTCGTTCGACAAATCGTCGAAGACGGGCGGCGCGTTGCTTGGCGATTCGACGCTGCTGACGGTCAAGAACGCGCTGGCGTCGATCGTGAGCGGCGGGGTGGGTACGGGCACGTCGGTGGTGAGCCTCGGGCATATCGGCATCACGCTGAAGGGTGATCCGGCGGACGGTACGCTGGTTGTCGATAGCGCGAAACTGACGGCGGCGCTCAATACCAGTCCGGCGCAAGTTGCCGCGTTGTTCAACTCGACCGACGGTGTCGGCGCCAAATTGAACAAGAGCATTAACGAGTTCACGCGGACGGGTGGCATTATCGACACGCGCAATAGCGCGCTCAACGCCGATCTGAAGAGTGTCACTGCGCAGCAGAGCAAGCTGAGCGACTACGCCACGCAATTGACGAAGCAGTATCAGAGTCAGTTCACCGCGCTGAACACCTTGATGGCGACCATGAACAATAACTCGGCCTACCTGACGGCGTTGTTCGGCGGCTCGAAGAGCGCGGGCGCGCTGGCGACCAACAAGTAAGCTTGAATGAAGGACGGCGCGTTGCCGATTCGCGGGCAATGCGCCGTTTGGCGATTCACGCTGTCAGTGCGGCAAACGCACATTGAACCGGAACGTCACGAGCCGTGCGAGCAGGATGAAGGCAGTGGCGATCAGTACGCTATATACCGTATCGACGTCCGCATAATCGAGCAGCACATACAGCCAGCAACCCACGAACGCACACGTCGCGTAAGGCCGCGAGTCGCGCAGAATCAGCGGCACTTCGTTGCACAGCACGTCGCGAATCACGCCGCCGAAGACCCCCGTCAGCACGCCCATCATCACTGAGGTGAACCACGGCATTTGCGCGTCGTGCGCGATCGACGTGCCTCCTATGCTGAACAGCCCCAGCCCGATCGCATCCGCCACCAGCAGAACCCGCTCGGAAAACAGCCGCGAGGTCATTTTCAGGAGAGTCGGCGCGAACAGCGACATCACGAAGATCGCGATCAGATAATCCTGATGCTCGACCCAGTAAAAGGGCCGCCGCTCCAACAGCACGTCGCGCAACGTGCCGCCGCCGAAAGCCGTGGCGATCGCCACGAGAAACGTCCCCACCGCGTCGAGCCGGCGAGTCTTGGCCTCGATGAAACCGGAGAGGGCGTACGCGAAAATCGCCAGCGCCTCCATGATGGTCAGCGCAAGCGTCAGCCTCGGATGGATCACCGCGGCTCCGTCAGGACTTGGCGTGAGCCGGCGATGCGCCCGGCTGCAACAGCACGACCACCGCGCCGGCGCCGCCGTCATGCGGGCGCGCCTGGCAGAACGCGATGACTTCGGACTTCTGCACGAGCCAAGCGCGCACTTTGCCCTTCAACACCGGCTCCTTGCCGATCGACCCCAAACCCTTGCCGTGAATCACGCGCAAACACCGCAAGCCGCGCTTCACCGATTCGCGGATGAACTCCGCCAACGCCTCGCGCGCCTCTTCACGCCGCATGCCGTGCAAGTCGATTTGCGCCTGCACGATCCAGTCGCCGCGCCGCAATTTGCGCACGACTTCCTGGCTCACGCCGGGGCGGCAATAGGACAGCGTCTCGTCGGTTTCGAGCAGGATTTCCGGATCGAACTCGTCGGAGATCGCTTCGTGCAGCACGGCTTCTTCGTCGAGTTTGGTTTGCACTGGCAGCGGCGGCGGAGGATTGCGCGGCAGCGTGGCGCGCGGCGGCACGGCCAGCGGCGCGACCGCGCCGATCTCGCGGCGAAACAGATCGGCGTCCGCCGAGGCTTCGCGCTGCGCGTCCGCGGCGGCCGCCCGTTCACGTTCGCGCCGTTGCGTGTCGACTTTGAGCGCATCGCGCAGTGCGCCGAGACCGGCGAGACCGGCCGCCGGATCGAGCTTCGGTTTGGCGGCGGGCGCAGCCGGTTCGGGCGCGGGCCGCGCGACGGCTCGCGCGCGCTTCGGTTCGCTCGGATGGGGCTGGTTCTTCGGCATATTGGGTAATACACGCAGAAAAGTAGATCGGTCGCGCGACGTTTTCTTGCGACTGGAAGACCGGAATGGAAAAAGGCCGCCGGCTTGGCAGCCGCGGCCTTCGTTCAAGTTGCCGGCCGGGCGATGCCCAGCCGCCATTTTACCGTTGCGCTAATTTTCCCGACCGGATCGCAGACCGGCGCGGCCGATCAACGCTCGGCTTCCTGGCTCATGGCATGCTCGCCGGCCATTTCGTCGATGGTTTCCAGATAGCGTTGCGCGTCGAGCGCGGCCATACAGCCCGTGCCCGCGCTGGTGATCGCCTGACGATAGATGTGATCCTGTACGTCGCCCGCGGCGAACACGCCGGCTACGCTGGTAGCCGTAGCAAAACCGTTCAGGCCGCCCTTGGTGATGATGTAGCCGTTCTTCATCTCCAGTTGGCCTGCAAAAATGTCCGTGTTCGGCTTATGGCCGATCGCGACGAAGATGCCTTGCAGCGCGATGTCCGTGGTGTCGCCCGTTTTCGTGTTCTTGATCCGCAAGCCGGTCACGCCGGACTGGTCGCCGGTGACTTCGTCGAGCGTGCTGTCCCACTTGATCTCGACCAGGCCTTCCTTTTCCTTGGCGAGCAGGCGGTCGATCAGGATCGGCTCGGCGCGGAACTTGTCGCGGCGATGAATCACGGTCACCTTTTTGGCGATGCCGGACAAATAGAGGGCTTCCTCGACCGCGGTATTGCCGCCGCCGATCACGGCCACATGTTGTTGCTTGTAGAAGAAGCCGTCGCAGGTGGCGCAAGCCGACACGCCTTTGCCCATGAACGCTTCTTCCGACGGCAGGCCGAGATACTGCGCCGATGCGCCGGTCGAGATGATCAGCGAGTCGCAGGTGTATTCGCCCGAGTCGCCGATCAGGCGAATCGGCTTCTCATCCAGCTTGGCCGTGTGGATGTGGTCGAAAATGATTTCGGTGTTGAAGCGCTCGGCGTGCTCCAGAAAGCGCGCCATCAGTTCCGGGCCTTGCACGCCGTTGCCGTCGGCGGGCCAGTTTTCGACGTCGGTCGTGGTCATGAGCTGGCCGCCTTGGGCCAGACCCGTGACGAGCACCGGCGCGAGGTTGGCGCGCGCCGCGTAGACCGCGGCGGTGTAGCCGGCGGGACCGGAACCGAGAATCAGAACCTTGGCGTGTTTCGTGGAAGTTGCGGGCATGATCGAATCCTTTTACGGCGCCCGGCTCGCCCATGCGAGGCCGCGCGACTTGAGCTGAAACTGTAGATGGGTATCAGCGCGACATTATAAAGGGCGGGGCGCCGGCCTGCTCCATGAAGCTTTCCGATCACGCCGATAGCGTCGGCGGCGGGCCGCGCAACGCCTTTCTGTGGCCAAACGGCCAAGTTACCGTCATTTACAGCCTCGCGCGGGACACTGCGTTTACAATAGGCCGGATCGAAGTTCCCGGAAGCCGGGATCGGGCCCGAAGCCGCGCTGGGCGAGGCTTGGCCACGACTCAGGCCGGGAATCGGGCACACACGCAACAGGATCAATGGCAAAAGCTCCCTATTCCGCGAGCGCGCAGGCATTGCCGCACCGCATGTCGCGCCTTTTCACCGAAATCCGCTGGATCCTGCAGGTGGCGCTCGGCGTTTTCCTGCTCATGGCGCTCGTCAGTTACAGCCGGCGCGATCCGAGCTGGACCCATGCCGCGCAGGTCGACCATATTGCCAACTGGGCGGGCCGCGTCGGCGCGTGGACGTCCGACATTCTGCTGCTGCTGTTCGGCCTGTCCGCCTACTGGTGGATCGTGCTGCTCGGCCGCCATATCTCCGCGAACTACAAGCGCATCACCCGTCACGAGGAATTGCAGGAAGACGAGCCGCGCGGCGTGAGTTGGCTCGCCGATGCGTTCGCCTTCATGCTCGTGCTGCTGGCCTGCGACGGCATCGAGGCGCTGCGCATGTGGTCGCTGAAAGTGCAGTTGCCGCGCGCGCCGGGCGGCGTGATCGGCGAGGCGGTCGCGCGCGGCGTGTCGCATGCGTTGGGCTTCACGGGCGGCACGCTGGCGCTCCTGATCGTGCTTGGCATTGGCTTGTCGCTGTATTTCCGTTTTTCGTGGCTGTCGGTGTCGGAGAAGGTCGGCGAATCGATCATTTCCGCGGTGACTTTCGCCAAGCTGCGCCGTGAGGCTGGCCGCGACCGCAAGCTCGGTGAAGCGGCCGCCGTCAAGCGCGAGGGCAAGGTCGAGAAGGGCCGCGTGCGGATCGAGGAACACGAGCCGGTCATGATCGTGCCGCCGGTCGTCACGCCGGCCAAGTCGGAACGCGTTGAGAAGGAGCGGCAAGTGCCGCTCTTCACGGACCTGCCGGGCGATTCCACCTTGCCGCCCATCTCGCTGCTCGATGCGGCGCCGGTCGCGCAGGAAACCATCTCGGCGGATACGCTGGAATTCACCTCGCGACTGATCGAGAAGAAGCTCAAGGACTTCGGCGTCGAAGTGAGTGTGGTCGCGGCATATCCGGGTCCGGTGGTCACGCGCTATGAGATCGAGCCGGCCACGGGCGTGAAGGGCAGCCAGATCGTCGGCCTTGCCAAGGACCTCGCGCGTTCGTTGTCGCTTGTGTCGATCCGCGTGGTCGAAACCATTCCGGGCAAGAATTTCATGGCACTGGAGTTGCCGAATCAGCGTCGTCAGACTGTCAGTCTCTCGGAGATTCTCGGTTCGGCAGTCTATGCGGACGCCGCGTCGCCGCTCACCATGGGCCTCGGTAAAGACATCGGCGGCAAGCCGGTGTGCGCCGACCTCGCGAAGATGCCGCACTTGCTGGTGGCGGGTACGACGGGTTCGGGCAAGTCGGTCGGTATCAACGCGATGATCCTGTCGCTGCTCTACAAGGCGAGCGCCGAGCAGGTCCGGATGATCCTGATCGATCCGAAGATGCTCGAAATGAGCGTGTACGAAGGCATTCCGCATCTGCTGTGTCCGGTGGTGACGGACATGCGCCAGGCCGGTCACGCGCTCAACTGGGCAGTGGCCGAGATGGAGCGCCGCTACAAGCTGATGAGCAAGCTCGGCGTGCGTAACCTCGCCGGCTACAACAACAAGATCGACGAAGCCGCCAAACGCGAAGAAAAACTGCCGAATCCGTTCAGCCTCACGCCGGACGATCCGGAGCCGCTCACGCGCCTGCCGAACATTGTCGTGGTGATCGACGAACTGGCCGACCTGATGATGGTGGTCGGCAAGAAGGTCGAAGAGTTGATCGCGCGGATCGCGCAGAAGGCGCGCGCGGCCGGCATTCACCTGATTCTGGCGACGCAGCGTCCGTCGGTGGATGTGATCACCGGCCTCATCAAGGCGAACGTGCCGACGCGGATGGCGTTCCAGGTGTCGTCCAAGATCGACTCGCGCACGATTCTCGACCAGCAGGGCGCGGAATCGCTGCTCGGCATGGGCGACATGCTGTATCTGCCGCCGGGCAGCGGCTTGCCGGTGCGCGTGCACGGCGCGTTCGTGTCTGACGAAGAAGTGCATCGCGTCGTCGACAAACTCAAGGAACAGGGCGAGCCGAACTATATCGAGGGCATTCTCGAGGGCGGTGTGACGGGCGAGGGCGACGAAGGCTCCGCGGGCGCTGGAGGAACCGGATCGGGCGACGGCGAGTCGGACCCGTTATACGACCAGGCGGTGGACGTGGTGTTGAAGAACCGCCGTGCGTCGATCTCGCTGGTGCAGCGGCATTTGCGCATCGGCTATAACCGCGCGGCCCGCCTGCTCGAGCAGATGGAAAACTCGGGCGTGGTGTCGGCAATGTCGTCGAACGGCAATCGCGAGATTCTCGCGCCGGCGCGGGAAGCGGAATAGACCGTCGGGCCTCAGTTCCGCAGCGAGGCGGGCCGTGCGACGTCGGTCGTGAAGTCGAGGCGCCTCGTTATCGCAGTGGAGCGGACGGGGCAACCGGTGCTTTGCCGCTTTCCGGCGCTGGCCGACCCTCTAAGGCTCATTTAAGGCTAGTTGCTTAAGCTGGTGTGGGACGTTTGCAGGGCCGGCCGAAGGCAAGCCACCTGGCTTTGCGCCAGGCAGTCATGGCCGCCACGGGCACACAGGCGTTGTTCATACGCCGACGGTCACGACCGCTCAACGAATTCAATCAAGGGAGAAAACCACATGCAGCTATTCGCGCAGCAGCACGCTCGAGAAAATGCTCAATCCAGCCGTTTCGGCCAGCTCGCCCGGACTCTCGTGCGTAACGTCGGCAGCGTGGCGATCGGCGCGTCGGTGCTGTTCGCGTCGCAGGCGTTCGCGAGTGGCACTGAGCAACTGAAGGCGTTCGTCGCGCAAGTGCATTCGGCGCGCGGCACCTTCGTGCAGCAGGAAGTGCGGGCGCCGAGCAAGGCGCAGGGCGCGAGCGGCACATTGTCTACCACGGGGACCGGCAAGACTGGCACTTCGAGCGGCACGTTCACCTTCGCGCGCCCGGGCAAGTTCATCTGGCAATACGAGAAGCCTTATGCACAACTGCTGCAAGCGGACGGCGACAAGCTTTACGTGTATGACAAGGATCTGAATCAGGTGACGGTGCGCAGCCTCGGCGGCGCGCTCGGTGCGAGCCCGGCGGCGATCCTGTTCGGCAGCAACGATCTCGACAAGAACTTCACACTGCGTGACGCGGGCGTGAAAGCCGGCATCGACTGGCTCGAACTGACGCCGAAGGCGAAGGACACGCAGTTCCAGCGCGTCGGCATCGGCTTCAAGGACGGCAATCTCGAAGCGATGGAATTGCACGACGTGTTCGGCAACGTCACGCTGCTGACTTTCTCGAATATCCAGAAGAACCCGCCGCTGCCGGCCGATGCGTTCAAGTTCACGGTGCCGAAGGGCGCGGACGTGATCAACGGATAAGCCGTTACGCAGTTGGTGTGTGATTGCTAAAAAGCCACGGCATGCCGTGGCTTTTCATCGCGCGCGTTATTTGTCCACTACTCGTCCACTTCCAGAACCTGCACCGGATGCGCGGCCTTCATGTCGTCGATAAACGCTTCGACGATATCCGTTCGATGCTGCCGTGCCCGCGTGACCATGTGAAACGCGACGCGGTAACGCATCTGCGCCGGATTCAGCGCGGCCAGCAGCCCTTGCTTGACGAACGGCGCCGCGAAATGCCCCGGCAGATAGCCGAGGTGATGCCCGGAGAGCACCAGCATCGCGACCGCTTCCATGTTGTCGGCGAGGGCGGTGACGTTCTGCGGTGTGGTCGAACTCTCGGCTTCGGGCAGCGGATAACTGCGCCACGCCCATTCGTGCTGCGCGGCCTCGGCAGGCGGCACCTCGCCGGCCTGAGCGAACAGCGGATGCCCTTTCGCGCAATAGGCGAACTGATCTTCCGCGAACACCTCGGTGTATTCGAGCGACGGCACGCGATGCCAGAAATAGCCGATGCCGATCTGAATGCGCCCATTCAGCAGCAGTTCTTCGAGTTCGCCCGGCGAGCGCACCAGAATCGAAAACCGCACCGACTGATCGCGCGCCCGGAACCGGCCGATCGCGTCGCTGATGCGCGCGCTCGCCGACACCGGCGTGTGGCCTATCATGCCTATATCGAGCGTGCCGACCAGCTTGCGGCCCACGTTGCGCGCCTGCATGCCGAAGGTATCGACGGCTGAGAGCAGGGCACGCGCGGCGTCGATGAACTGCTCGCCGCGCGCGGTCAGGCTGAAGCCGCCGCGGCCGCGCTCGCACAGCCGGTAGCCGAGGCGCGTTTCCAGCGTGGCAAGCTGCGTGCTGATAGTCGACTGGCCGACGTTGAGGGTCGCTTGGGCCGGCGACACGCCGCCCGCGTCGACAATGGCGAGAAATACGCGGATCAGCCGCAGGTCGAGGTCGGTGAGTTGGGAGAACATGCGTCAGGATACATCGCTGAGAATCAATGTGAAGTTTATTCCGTCGGTATTTTAACTTCTCGAAAACTGCTCAAGAATCGAGATTCGCCCGGCAAGGTGCGGCTTTGATGCTTCTCCCGGCCGGTCTGCACGATTTTGCTTGCTGCCCCCTTTTCATTGCCGAGACACGATGAATACCTCTTCCTTCATTTCCCCAGAAGCCGGCGAACGGCCGCAACCGCTGTCCGGCAACGCCATGCCCCGCTGCGGCGGCATCGCGACGATGATGCGGCTGCCGAACGTCGGCTCGGCCGAAGGGTTCGACGCCTGCTTCGTCGGTGTGCCGTTCGATCTCGGCACCTCGAACCGTACCGGCGCGCGCTTCGGGCCACGCCAGATCCGCAGCGAATCCGTGCTGCTGCGCCCGTACAACATGGCGACGCGCGCCGCGCCGTTCGATTCGCTGCGCGTGGCCGATCTCGGCGACGTCGCCATCAATCCGTACAACCTGCACGATTCGATCAAGCGCATCGAAACCGCGTACGACGAAATTCTCCAGCACGATTGCAAGCCGATCACGCTGGGCGGCGACCACACCATTGCGCTGCCGATCCTGCGCGCGATTCATCGCAAACACGGCAAGGTCGGCCTGATTCACGTCGACGCGCACGCCGACGTCAACGACACCATGATGGGCGAGAAGATCGCGCACGGCACGCCGTTCCGCCGCGCGGTGGAAGAGGGCTTGCTCGACTGCGATCGTGTCGTGCAGATCGGTTTGCGCGGCACGGGCTACGCAGCGGAAGACTTCGACTGGTGCCGCGATCAGGGCTTCGAAGTGGTTCAGGCCGAAGCATGCTGGAACCAGTCGCTCGTGCCGCTGATGGCGCGCATCCGCGAGCGCATGGGCGACGGCCCGGTGTACATCACGTTCGACATCGACGGGATCGATCCGGCCTTTGCGCCGGGTACGGGCACGCCGGAAATCGCTGGTTTGACGGTGCCGCAGGCGTTGGAAATCATTCGCGGCTCGCGTGGGCTGAATATCGTCGGCTGTGATCTGGTCGAGGTCGCGCCGCCGTATGATCCGTTCGGTACGACCGCGCTGCTCGGCGCGAATCTCGCGTTCGAATTACTGTGCGTGCTGCCGGGCGTCGAGTATCGGGCGTCCACGCGCTAAAACGATTTGAGCGATAAGAAAAGGCCTGCATTTGCAGGCCTTTTTGCGTTTATGTGACGCTGACGCCAGCTCAGTCAAGCCTCAGGCATACGCCGTCTTGCGCGCCGACACGAACACCAGATAGCACACCGCGCCGATCACCAGCGCGGGCAAGGTCGCGCCGAGATTCGGCAGCCATTGATTGATCGCCTGATACGCGATGATGCCGATGGCCCACGCGAGGAACGCGCTCAGATGCCAGCCGCCCGAGAAGCCGTAACGGCCGCGCACGTCGGCGAGCGCGGCGGCTTCGATACGGCGCTTGCGCACGATGAAGTGGTCCACCAGCACTACACCGAACAGCGGTGCGAACACCGAGCCGATCAGCAGCAGGAAGTTCTGATACTTCGCCATCGGCACGGCCACGGCGATCAGCGTGCACAACGCGCCGAACGCCGCCGACAACAGAGGTACGCTGCCGCGCGCCCAGACCGTGCCGGTCGACACCGCGGCGGAATGGATATCGGCGAAGGCGTTGTCGACTTCGTCGATCAGGATCAGCAGCAGCGCGAGGCCGCCGCCGGCTTGCGCCAGCGCGCCCGTGAGCAGCGCGTCGCCGCCGCCCGCCGCGAGGCCGTAGATCGCCCCGAGCGCGTAAAACCAGATGTTGGCGATGCCGTAACCGAGCAGCGTGCCGCGGAACGTTTCGCCGGGGCGCCGGCCGAAACGCGTGTAGTCGGCGATCAGTGGCAGCCACGACAGCGGCATGGCCACCACCAGATCAATGGCGCCGCCGAACGACATCTCACCCGTGCCGGGGCGGCGCATCAGCGCGGCCAGATCGTGCTTGGCGAGCAGATTCCACGTGAGCCACGCCGCGCCGGCCAGCAGCAGCCAGATACCCCACGTGCGCAGAAAGCGCCGCACGAACGACAGCGGGCCGCTGATCGCCAGCAGCGTCGCGAGCAAGCCGAAGATCACCGTCCAGATGAGCGGCATGGAGAGGCCGAAGGCCTGTTTGGCGAGGGCGTCGGCGGAATCGCGCATCACGATCACTTCGAACGAGCCCCAGCCGACCAGTTGCACCGCGTTCAGCACGGCGGGCACAGACGCGCCGCGCACGCCGAGCGTCGGCCGCAGGGACGACATCGCCGCGAGCCCCGTATCCGTACCGATGACGCCGGCCAGCGCCAGCAGCACCACGCCGATCACGCTGCCGATCACGATGGCCAGCAACGCATGCGGCAGCGACAGTCCCGGCACGAGCAACGCGCCCGCTTGCGCGACCAAGAGGCCGATGCCGAGCGAGAACCAGAGCGCGAACGCGTCGCCGGTGCGGAACGCGCGGCGCGCGTCGGGCACCGGCGTGAGCGGTGCGTAGGTGGAACCGGCGTCGCCGGCGAGTGGATCTTGTGCCATCTGGTCTTGTCCCTGTTTGGTGTCGCTTGCCAACTCGTTTGGCAATTTACCTGCGAAGTTGCGTCGGCGGTTGCGTTTGCTGCTATGTCGTGGCTTGCGTACTCAGTCGCGTCTTCATTGCCGGATTTTCGCCCAGGCTAAGCCGCCCGCGTCGTCCCCACGCGCCGCGCCGCCTTCGTCCGGGCGCCGTCACTGTCATAATGCAGGACGTTGCCCGCACGTTCGCGTGCTGGCGTGGCTCACCGGCAGTACGCCGCCTTCACACGGACCGCGTCCGGAAAAGCCGAGATTATCCCCAAAACGTCATGTTTGAAGAAACCCGTGCCAATGTTCCGCTCGCCGAACGCCTGCGGCCCCGCAATATCGACGAAGTGATCGGCCAGAAGCACCTGCTCGGCCCGAACAAGCCGCTGCGGGTCGCGTTCGAATCCGGCGAAGCCCATTCGATGATCCTCTGGGGCCCGCCCGGCGTCGGTAAAACCACGCTCGCCCGCCTCATGGCCGATGCGTTTCATGCCGAATTCATCGCGCTGTCCGCGGTGCTCTCGGGCGTGAAGGATATCCGCGAGGCGGTCGAGACCGCGCAGATTCATCGCGCGAACGGGCATCAGACGCTCGTGTTCGTCGACGAAGTGCATCGCTTCAACAAGAGCCAGCAAGACGCATTCTTGCCGCACGTCGAGTCGGGGCTGTTCGTGTTCGTCGGCGCGACGACCGAGAATCCGTCGTTCGAGGTGAATAGCGCCTTGCTCTCGCGTGCCGCGGTCTACGTGCTGAAAAGCCTGACCGACGAAGAGCAGCGCGAGTTGCTCGAGCGCGCACAGCAGGAACTCGGCGGCCTCACGTTCACGGACGAAGCCCGCGACGCGCTGATCGGTTCCGCCGACGGCGACGGCCGCAAGCTGCTGAACAACCTCGAAATCGTCGCCCGGGCGGCCTCGCAGCAAAAGACCACCGAGATCGACGGCACCTTGCTCGGCAGCGCTTTGGCAGAAAATCTGCGCCGCTTCGACAAAGGCGGCGACGCATTCTACGACCAGATCAGCGCGCTGCATAAATCGGTGCGCGGCAGCAGCCCGGACGGCGCGCTTTACTGGTTCTGCCGCATGCTCGACGGCGGCGCGGACCCGCGTTATCTGGCGCGCCGCATCGTGCGTATGGCGTGGGAAGACATCGGCCTCGCCGATCCGCGCGCCGCGCGCATCGCGCTGGACGCCGCCGAAACCTACGAGCGACTCGGCACGCCGGAAGGCGAGCTGGCGTTGGCGCAGGCGATCATCTATCTGGCGGTCGCGCCGAAGTCGAACGCCGGGTACAACGCGTATAACGAGGCCCGCCGCTTCGTGAGCAAGGACCAGTCGCGCGGCGTGCCGGTGCATTTGCGCAACGCGCCGACCAAGCTGATGAAGGAACTCGGCTACGGTCACGAGTACCGCTACGCGCACGATGAACCCGATGCCTACGCGGCCGGCGAGACGTATCTGCCGGAGAACATGCGCGATCCGCGTTGGTACGAGCCGACGCCGCGCGGTCTCGAAGGCAAGATCGGCGACAAGATGGCGCGGCTGGCGGAGCTCGACGCGCAATGGCGCAGTGAGAATAAGTCGAAGAAGGGTTGAGGTTTTGCGGTGCCGCGCTTTGCGGCTCGCCGCGCACCGTGCCTTATCCTGCGCCTCGCCGCATATCGTCGCGTTTCTCGCCTTGCCGCCCATTCCGCACGCCTTCACCATCTAACGCACCGGCCGCTCGCGCCGGTGCGCTAAAATCCCATCTTCATACAACGAACACCCGCCCCATCCCATGCTCGACATTCAGCTGCTGCGCAAAGACCTCGACGGCGTCGCCAAACGTCTCGCCGACCGCGGCTATACCCTCGACGTGGCGGCCTTCGCCGCGCTCGAAGCGGAACGCCGCGATACCCAGACCCGTACCGAAGAGATGCAGGCGCGCCGCAACAGCCTGTCCAAGCAGATCGGCGCGATGAAAGGCAAGGGCGAGGACACCTCGGTGGTGATGGCCGAAGTGGGCGGCATCGGCGACGAGATGAAGGCGTCGGCGGCGAGGCTGGACGAGATCCAGAAGCGTCTGTCGGACCTGATGCTCGGTGTGCCGAACCTGCCGCACGAAAGCGTGCCGATGGGCGAGGACGAAACCGGCAACGTCGAAGTGCGCCGCTGGGGCACGCCGCGTCAGTTCGACTTCGAGGTGAAGGATCACGTCGATGTCGGCACGCCGCTCGGGCTCGACTTCGAGACCGGCGCGAAGCTCTCGGGCGCGCGTTTCACCATGCTGCGCGGCCAGATTGCGCGGCTGCATCGCGCGCTCGCGCAGTTCATGATCGACACGCACACGCAGCAGCACGGCTATACGGAGATCTACACGCCGTACATCGTGAATCCGGAAATTCTGTACGGCACCGGCCAACTGCCGAAATTCGCCGACGATATGTTCCGCGTCGAGAAGGGCGGCGACGAGAACACGGTCACGCAATATCTGATCTCCACGTCGGAGATTTCGCTGACGAACACGGTGCGCGACAGCATCCTCGAAGCAGACGCGCTGCCGGTCAAGCTGACCGCGCATTCGCCGTGCTTCCGCTCGGAAGCGGGCTCGTACGGCCGCGACACGCGCGGTCTGATCCGCCAGCATCAATTCGACAAGGTCGAGATGGTGCAGATCGTCGCGCCCGAAGCATCGTACGACGCGCTGGAGGAGATGGTCGGCCACGCTGAGACGATTCTGCAGAAGCTGGAATTGCCGTACCGCGTGATCACGCTGTGCACGGGCGATATGGGCTTCTCGGCGGCCAAGACGTACGACCTGGAAGTGTGGGTGCCGGCGCAGAATACGTATCGCGAAATTTCGAGCTGCTCGAACACGGAGTCGTTTCAGGCTCGCCGCATGCAGGCGCGTTATCGCAATGCGCAGGGCAAGCCGGAGCTGGTGCACACGCTGAACGGTTCGGGTCTGGCCGTGGGCCGCACGCTGGTGGCAGTGCTGGAGAACTTCCAGAACGCCGATGGTTCGGTCACCGTGCCGGCCGCGTTGCGTCCGTACCTTGGCGGTATTGAGCGGCTGGAATTGCCGGCTGCCTGACCGAAGCGCGGTTGCTCGCCAAGCCTCTTTGAAAAATTTTTGCCGAGGGGCTTGGAAATCGAATTCAGCTGTTTTATAATCTTTTTCTCCCAAGCAACGACCCGCTTGGATCTGACTCAGCAGTGAACTAAGCAACCTCGTTGCTGCGAGTAAGAAGACCCGGAAAGGTGGCAGAGTGGTCGAATGCGCTGGACTCGAAATCCAGTGTACCTTTAGGGGTACCGTGAGTTCGAATCTCACCCTTTCCGCCAATTTAGAAAACAGGCCCTTCGGGGCCTGTTTTCGTTTGGGCTTGCCGACGTACTCGCCGATCTGACCTAAGCATCAAACATGTTTTGCCACTCGGAACCGTGAGGCACGAAGGCCTTGAAGCTGATTAGGTCAGGCAAAACTTACGGGTAGAATTTCCGTCAAACCGTTAGTTACGGTTGCAAGCATCCACGTACGGAGAACCCGTATGACAATCCATAAAGGGAAGACTGGGACAATCCACGGTATCGAAGTAAAAGCCCGAGACCGGAGGCGGGAGTCCACAGTCGCGATTACGACGGCGACCGCTGAGGGCCGCGAGGTAGTGCTGCGTGCCGCGCAAAGCGTGTACGAAAAGCATCATGCCGTGATCCAGGCATTGGCGAATAGATGACCCTGGACCCAGCGTTGGTCGTGCTTATCCACGACTTTATTCTGGACCGCGAGCCCGGCGTCAAGGGCATGAACAAGGGCGCTCTCGAAGGCGCCCTTTGATCGTATTGAGAGCCGAGCAGTCGCGCTACCGGCGCCTTTCCAAGTAGGCGTCTACGACTTCGGCATAGCACCACTTAGCCTCGCGTCCGGGTCACATCCGCTCAGATACAAATCGCGCGTGCCGACGAGCAACTGCTGCGGTTCGATCCACGCTCAGGCGGTGGCGGTGGCTGCGGCCGATCAGGCAGGGGAAAAGATCAAGCCGATTGGTCCTGTCGATTCCCGCCAGCTTCGCTCGCCCGCAAAATCCACCGCCCCTGCATCCATTCCCGGCCTCGCTGCGTAAATCCCCTCAAGGACGCGCAACCCCCGCCACAGCCACACTCCACTAACCAACCGCGCCCCCCTACCAGGAGACGCGCCCATGCCCCACTCCGCACCGACCTCGCCACTACCGCGCGGCTCGCGGGTCGCGGTCATCGGCGCCGGCATCTCGGGTCTGGCCAGCGCCTATCTGCTGGCGCGCAACCACCGGGTCACGCTGTTCGAATCGGCCGGCTACCTGGGCGGCCATACCAACACAGTGGACGTCACGCTCGACGGCCACACGCATCCCATCGACACCGGCTTCCTGGTGTTCAATGACCGCACCTATCCGAACCTGATCGCGCTGTTCGCCGAACTGGGCGTGCGGTCGCATCCGAGCGACATGACCTTCTCGGTCTCGCTCGACGAAGGCCGCCTCGAATGGGCCGGCACCAGTCTGAACACCGTGTTCGCGCAGCGCCGCAACCTGTTTTCGCCGACCTTCATCGGCATGCTGCGCGACATCGTGCGCTTTAACGGCAGCGCGCAACGCAACCTCGAACTGGCGACGCAAACGCGCGCGTCGATGGGCGAACTGCTGACCGAAGGCGGCTACGGCGGCGCGTTCCAGCATCAATATCTGCTGCCGATGGCCGCCGCGATCTGGTCGAGCGCCACCGCCGACATCCTCGCGTTCCCGGCCACCACCTTCTTGCGCTTCTGTCTGAATCACGCGCTGCTGCAGGTGAATCGCCGGCCGCAGTGGAAGACCGTGGTCGGCGGCGGCCGGGAGTACGTACAGCGCATTGCGAGCACGCTCGACGACGTCCGCATCGGCACGGCAGTCCGTGGCGTGCGGCGCGACGCCGACGGCGTCGACGTGTTCACCGACAACGGCACCGAGCACTTCGACGCGCTGGTGCTCGCCACTCACGCGCCGACCACGCTGCGCCTGCTGGAAGACGCCGATCACGACGAGCGCGGCGTGCTCACGGCGGTGCGCTATCAACCGAACGTCGCGGTGCTGCATACGGATACAAAGCTGCTGCCGCGTCGCCGGCGCGTGTGGTCGGCGTGGAACTATCTGGGTAGCCGCAGTGTCGACGGCATGCATCCGGTGTGCGTCAGCTATCTGGTCAATCAGTTGCAGCCACTGCCGTTCAGGACGCCGCTCGTCGTCACGCTGAACCCGGTGACCCAGCCGACGCCTGGCACCGAACTGCGCCGCTTCGTCTACGACCATCCTCTATTCGATCTGGCAGCCATCGACGCGCAGCACCGTCTGCCCTTACTGCAGGGCAAGCGCCGCACGTGGTTCGCGGGCGCGTGGACGGGCTACGGTTTTCACGAGGACGGTCTGAAATCGGCGCTGCGGGTTGCGGCCGATTTCGACGCATCGCCGGCATGGGCCAGGCTATGAAACCGCCGAGCGACAGCGATAGCGACACGGCCGCCCCAGTTCCGGCAGCCTGGCTTCTGACCGGCAAGGTGATGCACGAGCGACTGCGGCCGAAGCATCATCGCTTCACGTATCCGTTGTTTTACGTGCGATGCGACCTGGATCGACTGGCTTCGCTCGAGAGCGCCTGGTTTGGCATCGACCGTTGGCGGCCGCTCAGTCTGTATCGACGCGATCACGGTCCGCGTGACGGCAGCGACCTCGCCACATGGATGCGCGAGCAACTATCGGCCGCGGGCATCGAGGAAGCCAACGGCCGCATCTGGCTGCAAGCGTTCCCACGCGTGTTCGGCTACGCGTTCAATCCGATCAGTTTCTGGTACTGCCACGACCGCGACGGCCAGTTGCGCGCACTGCTGGCCGAAGTGCGCAATACATTCGGCGAGCGCCACAGCTATCTGCTAAGCGCAAACGGCAACGCGCCGATCACCACGGACACGCGGCTCATGTGCCGAAAAGTCCTGCACGTGTCGCCGTTTTGCCGTGTGGAAGGCGGCTACACCTTCCGCGTCAGGGAAGCGTGCAACAGCGCGTCGGTCTCGATCGATTATCACGACGCCGACGGTCTGTTGATCCGCACCGTACTCGGCGGCTGCCTGACGCCGCTGACACGCGCGACCGCGCTCGCCGCGCTGCTGCGTCAGCCGCTGCTGACTGTCGGCGTCGTCGCGAGAATTCACTGGCAGGCCTTGCGCCTTGCTCTCAAGAAAGCGCCGTTTCACGGCAAGCATCCCGCGCCGGCCCGCACCGACGACGCGCCCACCAACCACGCCGCAGCCGGCCAACCATCCGCCGCCGCGCGCCCCATGTCGTCCGATTGAGGAGATTCAGTCATGGCGCTTTCAAGAACCCTGAGCGGACACCAGAACGCCCCCGCGTCAGGCCGTCTGTTTCTGTCCTTGCTCGAGCGGATCCAGGTGGGGCATCTGGTACTGATCACGCCGGACGGCCAGCAGCGCGTGTTCGGCGATCCGCACGCGGCGCCCGGGGCGCGGCTGGAGTTGCGTGACTGGCGCGCGTGCGGCGCGATTCTGCGCAAAGGCGATATCGGTTTCGCGGACGCGTGGCGCTCGTTCTGGGTCGATACGCCCGACCTGGCCGCGCTGCTGCGCGTCGCAATCCGCAATGAGCGTGCGCTGCAACGCACGGTGTACGGCGGCTGGCTCGCGCAACTCTGGTACGGGCTGCGTCATAAACTGAGACCCAACACGCGCGAGGGCAGCCGGCGCAACATTCACGCGCATTACGACATCGGCAACGCGTTTTACGCGCAGTGGCTCGACGCGACCTTCACCTATTCGAGCGCGGTGTTCGACGGCAATGTCCATCAATCACTCGAAGACGCGCAGCGTGCGAAGTATCAACGGATCATCGATACGCTCGGTCTATGCGAGGGCATGCTCATTCTGGAAATCGGCTGCGGGTGGGGCGGTTTTGCGATGCACGCGGCGCGTCTGGGCATCCACGTGCATGGCGTGACGATCTCGCCCGCGCAGCTCGAATTCGCTCAGCAGCGCGTGAACGAAGCAGGCCTGAGCGATCGCGTGCAACTCGAACTGCGCGACTACCGCAGCTTGACCGGTCAGTACGACAGCATCGTATCGATCGAAATGTTCGAGGCCGTCGGCGAAAAATTCTGGCCGACCTACTTCCGCATTCTGCGCGAACGTCTGCGGCCGGGCGCTCGCGCGCTGGTGCAAACCATCACGATCGACGACTCGCACTTTGCCGCGTATCGCGCGACGAGCGACTTCATCCGCGAGTTTATTTTTCCGGGCGGCATGTTGCCGAGTCCGCAGCGTTTCGCGCAAGCCGCGCGGCGCGGCAAGCTCGCGACGCGCACGTCGCTGGCATTCGGCCGCGATTACGCGGAGACGTTGCGCCGTTGGCGCGGCGCGTTCGAAGCGCAACTCGACACGATCCGCCGGCAAGGTTTCGACGAGATTTTCGTGCGCACGTGGCGGCTCTATCTGGCGTATTGCGAAGCCGGCTTCGACGAAGGACGCACGGACGTGATGCAGTTCGTGCTCTCGAAGGCGGACTGACGTGCGCGCGTTCGCCGCTCTCGCGCTGGTGTTGTGGGCAAGCGCCGCGTGCGCCGATTGGCGCGGCGATTTGCAGTCCGCGCAACTCGTCGGCGAAGGCGATTTCAGTGTGCTCGGCTTTCGGCTCTATCGCGCGCAAATGTGGAGCGAACGCATACCGGTCGATTACGACGAACGCTTCGCACTGCATATCGTCTACGCGCGCGGCATCAAACGCGAGCGACTCGTGGATACCGGTATCAGCGAGATCAAGCGCCTGGCGGATGCGCCGATTCCCGTCGACACGCTGGAACGCTGGCGCGCGGACATGAGGCAAGCCTTCGTGGATGTCGGTCCCGGCGATCAGCTAAGCGCGGTGTATCTGCCGGACAAGGGCGTGCGTTTTTATGCCGGCGAGTGCATGACCGGTGAGTTCGACGATCCTGCGTTCGCGCGTGCATTCTTCGGCATCTGGCTCGATCCGTCCACGCGCGCGCCGACTTTGCGCAAGCAATTGCTCGGGACGGCGGTGCGATAGTTCGCGGCGTGTCGCGCCAGCTTGGGGTTGCTCACCGGATCGAGCGCTGGAACCGGGTGCGCGCGTCACGAGCCGGCAGCATCGGCCGTAGGCTCGCCACACGTTGTGTGGCGCATAGCAGCGGGGACGCTTATTCGCTGTGGCCGAGATTGCTTTGCTTCTGGCAATCGGTACTGGCGTCGGATGCCAGACCGTCACACGACGCGGTTGCAGCGTTCGCGCGTTGCCGGCGCATCTGATAAACGTTGCCTTGCACGTCGGAAGAGGCGGGCAACGATTGCGCACTACCGGCACCGGCACCGGCACCGGCACCGGCACCGACACGCGCACGCCGTGCTTCATTGTTCGCCTGCTTGTCGATAAACACGCTGATATCGTCGAGCACCGGCGCAAAGCCGCGCAACGGCCCGGCAAGCGCGCCCACCAGCAGCGCATGCCCGACGCGCGGATAGTGCTTCACTTCGACATCCCTAGCGCCCGATGCACGCAGTTTCGCCGCGAGCCGGTCGGTGTTGCCCGGATCGACGGTCGTATCGCGCTGGCCGGCCGCGAGAAACATCGGCGGCTCGTCGCCAACGACAAAGTTGATCGGCTGACTCGCGGCGCGCAACGCCGGTGGGAAAATTTCCTCGAGCGTCGCGTCGTGCAACGGCAAAAAGTCATACGGACCAGCCAGGCCGATCACGCCGCTGATGTCGCTTTTACTCATCTGCTGTGCGGCGAGATAGCGTCCGTCGGTGGCGAGCAGCATCACGATATGCGCGCCCGCCGAATGTCCCATCAGAAAGATTCGCGACGGGTCGCCGCCAAACTCGGCTGCGTGGTCGCGTGCCCAGCGCACGGCCGTGGCCGCATCGTCGACGAAGCCGGGGAAGGCGCTGTCGGGCCACGTCCGATAGTCTGGCAGCACGGCGACGAAGCCGCGCGAGGCCAACGCGGCGCCGACAAACAGATAGTTGCCGCGCGAGCCGTTCTGCCAACTGCCGCCGTAGAAGAACACCACGACCGGGCGGCCGTGGGAAGAAGCGGCTGGCGGCGCGTCGGTGGCGGGCATGTAGACGTCGAGTTTCTGGCGCGGCGCGTCGCCGTAAGCAAGGCCATTCTCAGCGCAGAAGTTCCTGTTCGATACGGCGGCGTTGAGCGCGCTGGCGGCGCTGCAGCCGCCGAGAGCGGCGAGCGCCAGCGCGGCGGTCAAGGTAAGCAGGCGTCGAGGCATGAGAGTCGGGCCAGTCCGAAGAGATACGTTCGAACAATGTACGCGCCAACTCCCCGAGCGGATGCAGGGCGCGCTATGACCTGCCTGGTTCACGCGCCATGAAACGGCGGCCACGGCGAAATTCCTGCCACTTGCAACAACAGAATGACATTGAGCGCCAGCACGATGATCGTGCCGAAGATCGCCGCCATGGTCGTCGCACGACGATTCCGGTAGCGTCCCATCAGATCGCCGCGCGAGGTGAACCACACGAGCGCGATCATCGGCACGGGCAGCGCGATGCTGAGCACCACTTGACTCAGTACTAGCGCGCGAGTTGCATCGACGCCGCAAGCCACTACCACGAAGGCCGGCACCGTCGTAATCAGACGCCGCGCCCACACAGGAATATGAATGCCGATGAAGCCCTGCATGATCATTTGCCCGGCCATCGTGCCGACCACCGAACTCGACACGCCGGACGCGATCAGCGCGGCCAGAAAGAGCCCCGCCGCGGCGCTGCCGAGGAGCGGCGTGAGCGTGCGCCACGCGGTCTCGATGCTGGCGATTTCCGAGTGCCCGGCATGAAACGCGCTCGACGCCATGATCACCATCGCCATGTTGATGAGCCCGGCCACGCCGAGCGCGACCACCACCTCGATATTGGAGAATCGCAAGAGTTTGGCACGCTCGCCGTCGTTGCGCGGCTTCACGCGATTCTGCGTGAGCCCCGAATGCAGGAACAGCACATGCGGCATGACGGTGGCGCCGATGATGCCGACGGATATCGTCAGCGCAGTGCTATCGGGCATGCGCGGCGTGAACGTGTGCGCCACCACGGAAGGCCAATGCACGGGCGCGATCAGCAACTCGGCGAGATACGACAGTCCGATCACGCCGATCAGCGCCGCGATCGCCAGTTCGAGCGGCCGGAAGCCGCGCTTGTCGAATTGCAGCAAGCCGTACGTGACGGCCGCGGTGATCAGCATGCTCGGCATCATGGGAAGATGCGTGAGCAACGACACGCCGATCGCGCCGCCGACGAATTCGGCCAGATCGGTCGCCATGGCCGCGATTTCGCTGATGCCCCACATCGCGAACACATAGCGGCGGGGGAGTGCGGCGCGGCATAACTCGGCAAGATTGCGCCCGGTCACGAGACCGAGCTTGGCCGACAGCGACTGGAACAGCATCGCGACGACGTTCGCCACGGCGACCACCCACAGCAGCGTATAACCGTAACCCGCGCCCGCCTGAATGTTGGTGGCGAAGTTGCCCGGGTCCATGTACGCGATCGACGCCACCACCGCCGGTCCCACGAACGGCAGCATCGCGCGCACGCCGCGCCGCCTTCCCGCCAGCGTTTCGCGGATGTCGAAACAGGCCTGTTCGGTGAGGGTCTGCGGCACGGCGCCCTGGCTCATCGCTTCGTTCATGACTGCTCCTGTGCGTCGTCCAGCGTTTCAGGCCATGCCCATGCAGGCCGGCCAACGGGTGAGCGCGATCGTCATCGCGGCGACCCGTTGCCGGAGCAACCGGCACGGCAAGTCACGTGTTTCAGGCGCTCATGTTGAGCGAGCCGTTCACACCGTTCGGGAAGAAGCCGCCTTTGGTCGCCGCCGAACTCGTCAGATAGACGATGTTGAGGACGTTGCTGTAGTTGCGGCTGAACGCGAGCCCATTGTTGTCCAGCGGCACGATGTTCGACGTGCCGGCCGTTGCACCGGTGATGCCCTGGTCGTCGTGGCCGTTGTGATCGAGGCTGTTGCGCGCGGTCGAAATCGCGTTGGCTGCGGTGACGAGACTCGTCATGTCGACGCCTTTCGAGTACAACACGGTGCGCACGAGTCCGGCGTGATATGCCTCGGCCGCGAGAATGCCGGCCGCTGCTTCGAGGAAAGTCTTGTTGGTGATGAGCGGCGAGGCGCCCTTATAAGCGGTCACGCCGACGTCCTCGAAGATGTACGCGCCGAGCAGAAAGTTGTTGTCGTTCGCATACGGGTTGAACGGAGTGCCGGCAGGCACAAGACCGGCCGCGCGCGCCGCATTCGAGAACGCGCCGTTCGGATCGGTGCCGCCGATATCGATCGCGGGCATGGCAACCGCGGCCGAACCCAGCGCGCTGCGCAGGAAGGTCACGTGCTCGCGCTCGTCGTTGGCGATCTCGTTGGCGTAGGCCTTCACCACCGGGTCCTGGAAGGGCACTTGCTGCCCCGGAATTACCGCGCCCATCGTGCCGACGCCAGCGGTCATGCTGGCGGCGAGCCCGGCACCTGTCGTCGCGTACGTATAGAACTGCGATTCGAGGTACTCCAGATTCAGCGCGAAGTTCAGGATTTCCGCGTCGGTCGGCGCGCTCTGGGCCGACACGATCGAGCCCGAACCGCCGCCGCACGCGCTGATCAGCGTGCCGCCGACGAGTCCCAGACTCAGCCCGCCGGCGTTGCGAAAGAACTGTCTGCGTTGCAGGCGGCGCTCGGCGCGTCGATCGAATGCATCGATAAGGGATGCTGATTTATTGCTGGACTCCGACATGGCGATGCTCCTCAAATGGTTCGCTGCCGATGCCGCGGACTCGCGGCGCATACGCGCGGACAACCACCGCTCACGCGCTGCAAAGACGCAAAAAACGCGGACGCAAAGAGGCCCCCGCTCTTCTGAGAAGAACTGAATGATGAAGGGAGAAGAAGCGAGTCCTCAACCGTCTCTACGGAGCGAAAACGCTGCCAGATGCAAACCTCACAAAAGATTTTGTGTGCGTTTGCAGCATGAAATGCACTGAGCGTGGCCGGTGACGGGTGGTTGCGGCGCGATGCCCAACGTGCCGACGAAATCTCCCACACCGCAGGTTTCGCGCGGCTCGCGGAGCCTTCGTTGCGATCCTCTGTACAATTGGCCGATCGATTGAACATCGACCTCCCATTCGACCCATATCGACCGAATTCATGGCCATTACCTACAAGACTCCCGACGACATCGCCAAGCTGCGCATTTCCGGCCGCCTCGCGGCCGATGTGCTGGCGATGATCGGCGAGCACGTCAAGGCCGGTGTCTCCACCGACGAGTTGGACGCACTGTGCAACGACTACATTGTCAATACGCAAAAGTCGATTCCGGCAAATGTCGGCTATCTGGGTTTTCCGAAGACGGTCTGCACCTCGGTCAACTCGGTGGTGTGCCACGGCATCCCGAGTCGCGGCGAGATCCTGAAGGACGGCGACATCATCAATATCGACGTCGCGATCATCAAGGACGGCTATTTCGGCGACACGAGCCGCATGTATTGCGTCGGCCAGCCGAGCACCGTGGCGCGCCAGTTGATCGACACGACCTATGAAGCGATGCTCGCCGGCATCCGCGAAGTGAAGCCGGGCGCCACGCTGGGCGACGTGGGCCATGCGATTCAGAAGGTCGCGCAGCGCGACGGCTTCTCGATCGTGCGCGACTATTGCGGGCACGGCATCGGCAAGGTCTACCACGAAGACCCGCAAGTGCTGCACTACGGCCAGCCGGGGCAGGGCGTGCGTCTGAAGCCGGGCATGGTCTTCACGATCGAGCCGATGATCAACGCTGGCCGCGCCGGCACCGCGGTGCAACGCGACGGCTGGACCGTGGTCACCAAGGACCGTTCGTTGTCGGCGCAATGGGAACACATGATCGCCGTGACCGACGACGGCTACGAACTGCTGACACCGTGGCCGGATGGCACCGGTAGCTACGAAGCGCCATGACCATGGGCGGCGCGTACTGCGTCCGGCCTCATGTGCCGGAGGCGGGCGCGCGACATGCTGCTGAGTCTGGATACGCTCCATATGTAGCTTCCTAAGGAGATTCCTGCGGTGCGTGCCACATTCCGGTAAAGAATGATTTGACTCTCGCGCCGGTTCGGTTAAAGCTACGCCTTAGGGTTTCAAGGGGTTTTCGTCTGCATGAGTCCGTCATTGACCGTTCGCCGTATCGCCGCTGATCAGGGCGCCGTTTTCCGCGAACTTCGTACTGCGTCGCTGCGGGAGGCACCGTATGCCTTCGGCGCCACGCTCGAGGACGCGTTGTCGGCCGACGCCGCCAGTTTCGACGCCACCGCCGCGGATCATGCGGTTTCCTTCACCATCACCACCTTCATCCTCTACACCGAGGGCCATCCAGCGGGACTGATCGAAGCGCACTTCGGCGACACCGCGGCGCGCCGCGCATTCGTCTGCGAACTGTGGGTGGCGCCGGCCGTGCGTCATCTGCGGGGTGGCGAACTGCTGGTCGATTCGGCCGCCGCGTGGCTCTCAAATGAAGGCGCCACGGAAATCTACGCGTGGGTCGCCGACGCCAACCGCAATGCCATGCGCTTTTACGAGGCGCTCGGCTTCGGTCCGACCGGCGAGCACCGCCGCGTCATGCGTGCGCCGGATCAGGCCGAAAGCCTGCTGGTGCGCCACGTGCCGACCACGTCCCAGGTGTTTCAGCAGTGATCTCGCGAGCGGCGCAACAGTCTGCCGCTCGATTCCCTTCCGCGTCTCTTCAGCGTCTGTCGCCGGGTCATCGGCGCGACGCGCGGCCTGAATGGCCACTGCGAGGCCGTCGCGTTGCCTGTGCAGGGCCGCGTCGTAATCGCGGCGGCCCACTCTCCCGGCAAAAAAGCTGGCCGCGCGCGTCGACGCCTGTAAAATACGCAAAATTTTTTGCCGAATGCTATGTCGCCCAAGAAATCGCCCTTTTTCGAACTTCGCAGCGGCTCTGTCGACACGCTCCTGTTCGTGGTCAAGACAACCGACCTCGACGCCATGCGTGCCGAACTGACCCGGCGCTTCGAGGCGACCCCCGAATTTTTCGCTAATGACGTCGTCGCGATCGACGTGCGCCGTCTTGCCGAGAACGAACGCGTGCCGCTCGCCGACATCGCGCAACTGCTCGACAGCGTGCGCATGCGCCCGGTCGGCGTGGTCGCCAACGCGCAGCAGGCCTGGGCGGCGGAGTCGCAGTTGCCGTTGCTCGAAGCCCGCGACCGCCGCGGCGCCGCCGCTAAATCCGCTGACGAAGACAGCGCCGCTGCTGCGGCGCCGGCCGTCACCGCTGCGACGGCCACGCCGCCTGCCGATCTGTTCGAAGCAGCCGCAGCCACGCCGGAAAGCGGGACGCCGGCCACGGCCGCCGCGGTCGAGCCGGCTCCCGCCGCAGAGCCGGTGCGTCTCGCCACGTCGTCGCAAACCATGGTGGTCGACAAGCCGCTACGCTCCGGCCAGCGCATTTACGCCAAGGGCGACCTGGTCGTGCTCGGCCTCGTGAGCTACGGCGCGGAAGTGATCGCGGAAGGCAACATCCATATTTACGCGCCGCTGCGCGGCCGGGCATTGGCCGGCGTGCAGGGCAATCACGACGCGCGCATTTTCTGCACGTGTCTCGAGCCGGAACTCATCTCGATCGCAGGCATCTATCGAACGACTGAGAACCCTTTGCCGGCGGATGTCCTCGGCAAGCCGGTGCAGATCTGGCTCGAAGAAGAAAAGTTGATGATCGAACCGCTGCGGCTCACGTAAGCGAGGTGAAGCGCGCTGCCTCGATCGATCTGAGGCGCGCTGCGTTTCATGGCAAATATGGCCGCACATAATTGACGAATTTGACGAACACAAGGTAAGGGTAATGGCAAAAATCATTGTGGTGACTTCGGGCAAGGGTGGCGTGGGCAAGACGACCACGAGCGCGAGTTTTGCATCGGCCCTCGCTCTGCGTGGCAGCAAAACCGCCGTGATCGACTTCGACGTCGGCCTGCGTAACCTCGACCTCATCATGGGTTGTGAACGCCGCGTGGTGTATGACCTGATCAATGTGATCCAGGGCGAAGCCAATCTGAACCAGGCGCTCATCAAGGACAAGAAGTGCGAGAACCTGTTCATCCTGCCGGCCTCGCAGACGCGTGACAAAGACGCGCTGACCATGGAAGGCGTCGAGAAGGTCATCAACGATCTGATCGCGATGGACTTCGAATTCATCGTCTGCGATTCGCCGGCCGGTATCGAATCGGGCGCGCTGCTCGCCATGCATTTCGCCGACGAAGCGCTGATCGTGACGAATCCGGAAGTCTCGTCGGTGCGTGACTCGGACCGCATCCTCGGCATTCTGTCGTCGAAGACCAAGCGCGCGATCGAAAGCAAGGAGCCCATCAAGGAACACCTGCTGATCACCCGCTACAACCCCAAGCGCGTCAGCGAAGGCGAAATGCTGTCGCTCACCGACATTCAGGAAATCCTGCGCATCGATCTGATCGGCGTGATTCCGGAATCGGAAGCGGTGCTGCACGCATCGAACCAGGGCTTGCCGGCGGTGCATCTGGACGGCACCGATGTGGCCGAAGCCTATAAGGACGTCGTGTCGCGTTTCCTCGGCGAGCAGAAGTCGCTTCGCTTTACCGACTACCAGAAGCCCGGGCTGCTGCAGCGCCTCTTCGGCACCAAGTAAGGGGAGCGCACGTAATGTCGATTCTTTCGTTTTTGCTGGGCGAGAAGAAGAAGTCCGCGTCGGTAGCGAAGGAACGCCTGCAGTTGATCATCGCGCATGAGCGCGCCGGCGGCCATGCGCCTGCCGATTACCTGCCTGCGTTGCAACGCGAACTGGTGGCCGTGATCTCGAAGTACGTGAAGATTTCCAATGACGATATTCGCGTGAGTCTCGAACGTCAGGACGATCTCGAAGTGCTCGAGGTCAAGATCGAAATACCGCAGGCCTGATCGCTTAGGGTCTGTTTCCTCTCGCGGCCGGTTTCTGATGACGTGCTGCGCGCTTCGCTGCGTTGCGTCGAGATGACGTGATGCAGTGTGGCGCGAGTGCGCGCCGCTCTGTTGTACCTCTTCGTTGTTCCCATTTCCTTGGTGTTCGTGCGCGCGTGCATGGGCTTTCTCGCGCGTCGGCCGTGCGTCGAAATAATCCGTTGCACTTCAGCGTGCGGCGTTACACGCCCGCAGTCAGCCGCTTCGTTCCCTCGCGCATTAAACGGGTAACGCCGCCTTCGGTGTTCACCTACAGAGGGAAAACATGAACAAGACCTTTCGTTTGCTGCTTGCCAACACTGTATTGATCGCTGCTGGCGCAGCCGCTGTGGCATCGGCTTCGGCCGCGGAAGTCGTCGTGATCGCGCCGTCCGCGCCGCCGCCGGTGCGCTATGAAGCCGTGCCCGCGCCGCGCGTCGGCTACGTGTGGGATCACGGTCATTGGCGCTGGGATCACGGCCGCTATGTGTGGGTCGGCGGTCACTGGCAGGCCGAACGTGTCGGCTATCACTGGGTGCCGGGCCACTGGGTCGCGCACGGTCCGAACTATCACTGGGTTCAGGGTCACTGGGCGTAACGCCACGGGCTCAGACCGTACGCGGCACCGCGTGGTGAATACCGCGCGTGCCGCTCCTTCCATTTCGATAAGCACAGACAAACGCAGGCGCCGCGCACCCACTCGGCGTGGCGCTCGCCTGCGCGCGCTTCAGGAAACGTTGTGATGAAAAGGAATCTGCTTCTGATCGCCGTGCTGGCGGTCATGCTGGCCGGCTGTGTCGTCGTGCCGGCGCGGCCGGTGTATCTGCGCGCGCCGGCCATCGTCGTCTACTGACGCGGTGTGCCGCCGTCGGCGTCTTCGGCGGGCGGCTCGCCATCGACTCGCGCAGCGGCAGCCGGGCCGGGCGAGTTGACTTGCGGAGCGTTGCCACCGGCGTATTCAGCAGGCGGCTCGCTGCCGGCGTTCTCTACAACCGGAGCGGGCGCGTCGACTTGCGGAGCGCCACCACCGGCATCTGCGGTGGGCGGCTCGCTGTCAACTTGCACAGCGGCCGGATCCGGCGCGTCGACTTCCGGCACTTCCGGTGTCGGCGCGGGCGCGGGTTGCGGCAACGGTGCCATATAGCGCGCCGCCAGCGACTCATACAGCGGCGGCGCGAACAGGCGCGACACGCGGCTTGAAATCAACGCAGTGGCCATCAGCGAGATCACCAATGCGTGGCCGTTGATCATCTCCATCACGATCACGAACGAGGTGATCGGCGATTGCGTGACAGCGGCCAGATAGCCGACCATGCCGAGCGCGATCAGCATCGGCAGATCCATCGAGCCGAATACTCTGTGCAGCAGATTGCCGAAACCCGCGCCGATCGACAGCGACGGCGCGAAGATGCCGCCCGGAATGCCCGGCAGATACGAGCCGACCATCGAGATCAGTTTCATGAACGGATAGAACACGGACAACTGCTCGTGCCCGTCGAGCAAGCCGCGCGCTTCCGCGTAGCCGCTGCCGAAAGTTGTGCCGCCCGAAATCAGGCCGACCACCGCGATCACCAGACCGCACAGCGCGGCGAACGCGACCGGCCGCTCGCTATGCAACTGACGCAGCGGCGCCGGAATCCAGCGCGCGGTATTCAGCAGCAGCCAGCCGAACAAACCGCCCGCAAGGCCGGTGACGATCGCCGTGAGCAGCACCGCGAGCGCCAGCACATTAGGAAAGTGCGCGCCGATCTGAATGGTGCCGAAATAGGTGTAGTTGCCATTCACGCCGAGCGCGATCACGCCCGCGATGATGATCGCGGTGATCAGCACGCCGCTCGCGCGCGCCTCGAAGCTGCGCGTCAATTCCTCGATCGCGAAGACGATGCCGGCGAGCGGGGTATTGAACGCCGCGGACAGACCCGCCGCCGCGCCGGCCAGCACCAGTTGCCGTTCGATCAGCGCGTTCGAGCGTGGATAGAGCCGGCGCAGATTGAACATCAGCGCGGCGCCGACCTGCACGGTCGGCCCTTCGCGGCCGATCGTGAGGCCGCCGAGAATCGCCAGAAACGACACAACGATTTTGCCGAACAGAATTCGAAAAGACAGCAGCCGCGCGCCGTATTCGCTGGGTCTCGAGTGAAGGGTGGCGATGACCTGCGGAATGCCGCTGCCTTCGGCGCCGCGGAAGAATTTACGCGTGAGCCAGACCGCAAGCGCCGCGATCGCGGGCGTGATGATCAAGGGCGCCCACACATGCTGTTGCTGCACGGAGCGGAACTCGTTGTAGCCCCAATCGATGAGTCTCGCGTACAGCACCGCGACGAGCCCAACCGCAATCGCGCCGAGCCAGAAGATGCCGTATTGGCGCCAGAGTCGTCTCGCGCGTCGAACGATGGCGGAAGATCGGAGCGGGATGGGCCGGGACATGAGCGAAGGCTGGCGCAAAAGGGAGCAGTATAAGGCGCACCGGCCCATAAACCGGTGTGAAAGTACTTTGAAATGGTGTAAAAGGGCTGCGTGAAAGGGGCTGGACGTCACCCGTCGTGTGAATGACCCATAGACGCGCTGCCTCGTTTGGCAATGATTATTCCATTCGTCGGCTAAAATGCTGTGATGTTCGAACAACTGACAGGTCCTCAATGAAGCGCGTCCTTATCGTCAAGGTCACTTCGCTCGGCGATATCGTGCAGGCCCTGCCGGTGGTCGCCGATATCAAACGCGCCTTTCCTGGCGTTCAGGTGGACTGGGCCGCCGACGAAGCATTCGCCGAAGTGGTGCACTGGAGCGAGAACGTGGACCGCGTGCTGTGCGCGCCGTTGCGCCGCTTCAAGAAAGCGCGCCGCTGGGCCGATTTCAAATCGATCTGGGCGTCCATCGCCGAATTGCGCGCCTATCGCTACGATTTCATCATCGACATTCAAGGCGTGTACAAGAGCGCGATCATTGCGTTTCTGGCGCGCTCGTCGCGGCGCATCGGCTACCAGGCCCCGGATCTGGGCGAGCAGGGCGCCGCGTTCGCATATACCGGGCGATTCGGCCCGCGTCCGAAATGCAATGCGTGGCATGGCATGCGCATCAGCGCGGGCGAGGCGCTGGGCTATGAAATAGAAGGCCCGGCTGTCTTCAATCTGCGGCTGCCGGAGCCGGCCACGCTTCCGTTCGAGTCGAACGGCGCCCCGGTCGCGGCGTTCTTTCACGCCACCTCGAAAGACGACAAGAAATGGCCGGTGAGCCATTGGGTGGCGATCGGCCTGGAGCTGGCGCAGCGCGGTTTTCAACTGGTGCTGCCGTGGGGCTCGGAAGGCGAGCGGCTCGAAGCGGAGCAGATCGCGTCGCAACTGCCGGGCGCGACCGTCCTGCCGAAACTGAGCGTGACGGAGATCGCGCAGATGATCGACGCGTGCTCGCTCGTGGTCGGCACCGACACGGGCTTCGTCCATCTCGCGCACGCGCTGCAGAAGCGCACTGTGATGATCTTCGTGGCGACGCCGCCGTCGCATTTCGGCATCGAATCGCCGTTCCGCTCCATTTCCATCGGCGACGGCCAGTCTGTGCCGCCCATCAGCGCCGCGCTCGAGGCGATCGACTACGTCCACACCGAGGCGCATGACGTCGCCGTGCAGCACGGGTCCGCTGCCGTCTGAGCGCGCTTTCGCGCGGTGCGGTCGTGCGCAATCGTTTGCTCGAAAAGAAAAGAGGCGTGACGCGCAGTCCGCTCAAGCAAATGAGCGCTGCCTCGTAACGCCTCCGAAAACGCCCGTGTCGGGGAACAGCGGGCGGAGAGGAATCGTTGCAAACAACACATCCGGGTACGCACTGAGCGGTGACCACACACACGCGCCCAGTGTCGACGCGACGACCGCCGCGTGGCGGCCGGCCGGGTTCATCTCTGGTTCATCTGTCGGGTATGGGAGCGAATGTCCGCACGGTTTCGTGCAGCACTTCGGCTTCCCCACAGCCGCCGATCCAAAAAGGCGTCGCGCATTACACGCCTGTTAAATGTGTCGCTTTTCGTTGAGTGCCTAATTGACTACTTGCGCATTTTTCACGTCGCCAAAGGCGCCGGCGCGGTGCGCGCATTCGTATGCACGTTATCCGGCAGCTTCACCTTGCGCCGCCTATGCGCCGCCAGCAAGGCACGCGCCGGACCGACACGTTCAAACCAGTATAGGCGGTGTTTTCCTCTGATGTGAATTCGTCGTGAGCGCGCGCCGGGCGCAGTGTATGGCGCGCGTCGATCATGTAACACCGTCGTGATCTTCCCTTACAAATGGCAACGCTCGCGCAAGGCGCCGTCGTGTTCAATCGAGTCATTCGGGGTTTCGGCTCGAATGACTCTGACTCGATGGAGAACAAATATGAAACGCTTAATCCTGAGCCTGATCGCAGGCACGCTACTCGCAACGGCACTCGGCGGCTGCATCGTCGCACCGGCACCCGGCTACTACGGCGGCGGCGGTGGTTACTACCATCACGGCGGCTATTACTACCGGTAATCGTCCGGGCTGAGCGCCGCGGCGCCCGTCATGGCGCTGCGGCATCCGCCCGCGTCAGGCCAGCAACATTTCGTACGCGACGACCGCGGCGATGGCAGCGGCATTCGCCGCCAGCGCTTCCACGACGATGCCTTTCCATGTCGCCGGCCGAAAGCGCAATGCAAGCAACAGCGAACATAGCAGCGCCAGCGCAATGATCATCACGACATCCGCGTTGTGAAGATGAACGTTCATCCGTGCCTCCCTGCTACTCATAGGGTTATTTGAGTCGAGTATAGGCATGTCAAAAAGACGCGCAAGGCAGGGAATTTACTCAGGAATGCTCGGCAAGCGGGGGGCGTGAAGCGGCGGGGAGGCGGGGGAGCTGGCCGATGCCGCCGCGGCGTGAGAATCGCGCGCCGGGCGGCATCGAGCGAAGAGCGAAGAGTAAAGGCGCCGATATCGGCGCCTCTCGTTACATCAGTTGTGTGTTGCGCGTTTCCCGCATGCACAGCACGCCGATCATGCTGACGGCCGCGGCGATCGACACATACGCGCCGACCCACGGCAGCCCGCCACGCGCGGCGAGCATCTGGGCGATATACGGCGCGACGGACGCGCCGAGAATCCCACCGAGGTTATACGCCACGCCCGCGCCGGTGTAGCGCACGTTGGTCGGGAACAGCTCCGGCAGCAGCGCGCCCATCGGCGCGAAGGTCACGCCCATCAGGAACAGTTCGATGACGAGGAACAGCAGCACCAGCGACGTTTGTCCGCTGCCGAGCAGCGGCGCCATCGTGAAGCCCGACAGGATCGCCGCGATGATGCCGACGATCAGCACCGGCTTGCGCCCATAGCGGTCGCTTGCCCAGGCCGACAGCGGCGTGGCGAGCGCCATGAACACCACCGCGATGCACAGCAGGCCGAGGAACGTCGGCCGCGGAATATGCAGCACGGAGACGCCGTACGACAGCGAAAACGTGGTGGCGTTGTAGAACAGCGTGTAGCAGACCACCATCGCGAGCGCGCCGAGCAAAGTCGGCAGCCAGTGTTGCGACAGCAGCGTGGCGATCGGCACCTTCACGCGTTCCTGACGGTCGATCGCCGCCTGGAACGCCGGCGTCTCGGCGATTTTCAGGCGCACGTACAAGCCGAGCGCGACCAGCACGGCGCTCACGAGAAACGGCACGCGCCAGCCCCAGCTGCGGAATTGCTCGTCGCTCAAGGACAGCGCCAGCGCGAAGAACAGGCCGTTGGAAGCCAGAAAGCCGATCGACGGCCCGAGCTGCGGGAACATGCCGAACCAGCCGCGTTTGCCGGCCGGCGCGTTCTCGGTGGCGAGCAGCGCGGCGCCGCCCCATTCGCCGCCCAGACCGATGCCCTGGCCAAAGCGCAAGATGCACAACAGGATCGGTGCGAGGCTGCCGATCGAGTCGTAGCCGGGCACGAAGCCGATCAGCGTGGTGGACAGTCCCATCACCAGCAGCGACGCCACCAGCGTGGATTTACGGCCGATCCGGTCACCGAAGTGGCCGAACAGGAACGAGCCGATCGGCCGCGCGACGAAAGCGATGCCGAACGTGACGAAGGCCGACAACGCCTGCGCCGTCGCCGAGCCATGCGGGAAAAACACCGGTCCGATGACGAGCGCCGCGGCGGTCGCATAGACGTAGAAATCGTAGAACTCGATCGCGGTGCCGATAAAGCTCGCGAAGATGATCCGCGAACTCTTGTTCTGCCCGGCCGCATTGGGCTGGGCCGCGGAAATCGGCGAAGTGGACATGCAGGGTCTCCAGGTATCGTGATGCCGCCGGGCGCCCGGTTCGTGAGCCGGTGGTGCGCGTAGGTGGGCGGCGTCTTTGGTCAGGTTCGTGCGCCTCGCTTCGCTCGCGGACCGGTGGGCGGCCACGCACGGCGCGGGCGACGATGCGACAGCTTACAACGGCAGCCGGCGAAAGCGTTCCAACCAGGCGAATAACCCAGGCGGGACGCTTGAAGCGAGCAAGGTAAGGCGGCCGGTGCGGTGCGAGGCCTTGATGATTTGCGATCAGGGCGACAGCGCGCGCATCGTGCATCAAGCAGGCGGCGCTCGCGGATAGCGCGGCGGCGCTGCAATCGGGCTCTTGCCGCGCCGGCGGGTGAGCAGGCGGCGTGAGCCATGCCGGAAGGCTCCGGCGCAGGGAATTGGAAAATTATAACGAGCGCGGCCGCGCCGCAGCAAGGCGGCGCCGGGTTTGCCGCGTGCGTTGCACGAAACGAACCGCGTTCAATCGATGGTTTGCGCTTGCGGCGAGGCCAACTCGCGAAGCTGGAATTTGCCGTCGTCGTTGAAAAGCCAGTCTTCGAATAGCTCGAGCTGGCCACGGCCGTTCAGCAATTTACCGGGCGGTTGCGGCAGCGGTGCGGCGCGCCGCAAGGTGGCGAGCGCGGTGCTCTCGGCTTCGTCGTCGCCGTTGGTGCGATACACCGACGACTCCAGCACGTGGCCGTTGCGATCCACCGTGAACGACACCACCACCAGCGAGCGCAGCATCGCTTGAGGCTTGCCACGCAACACATAAGACGGATTGCGTTCGATGATGCGCCGGGCAACGGCATCGCGGTATTGATCGAGCGTCGCGCTGTTGATGGCGGCCGCGGGCGTCGGCACCCTGGCGCGCGGCGGTGGCGTGATGGTGCAGCCCGCCATGCCGATGACCAACCCGACGGCGAGCAGCATACCGCGCACATGAGCAGGCCATGCGCCGACGCTGCGAACACGGCGTCCGTTGCGATGGCGAAGGTGACGCGTGCGAGAGAACATGGTCAGGGAAACCGCAATGACAGAGCCTAATTTGATGGTAGTCAAAAACCGCCAGGAAGCAATTGGCGTTCGCCCGCTGTATGTGGCCCAACCGTCTGTAATAGGCTGAAATATGAGCGAATTGGTGCGCGGCGAAAACACGCCTACACTTTGATGGCCTCTTTCGAGAGGCATCGGTGGAAGTCTTTCATTTAGCCCGCTTCGCGCGGGCTTTTTCTTTTTTGCGGCGTGGTTCACGCGGGCACGTGCGGCGCAAAAAACAAAAGGCGAACCCGACAACGAGTTCGCCTTTCTGTCCGCAAGCCGCAAGCCGCAAGTAAGAGACAAGCAAGCGATGAGCGTGATGCCTGCTCAACGCATGCCGCGCGGCCGTTTATTTCAGCGCTTCACGTGCCGCCTTCACCGCCGCAAGCACCTGCTCCGGCGCCGTGCCGCCCGGATGATTGCGGCTCGCCACCGAGCCTTCCAGCGTCAGATACGAGAACACGTCCTCGCCGATCAGATGCGCGACGTTCGGCAGTTCCTTGCGCATTTCGTCGAGCGTCAGATCCGCCAGATCGCAGCCGCGATCCGCGCACACGCGCACGGCCAGCGCCACCGCTTCGTGCGCATCGCGGAACGGCAGGCCGCGCTTGACCAGGTAGTCGGCCAGATCGGTAGCCGTGGAGAAGCCTTGCAGCGCAGCGTCGCGCATAGCTTGCGGCTTCACCGAAATACCGGCGACCATTTCAGCGAAGATGCGCAACGTATCCGCGACCGTATCGACGGTGTCGAACAGCGGCTCCTTGTCTTCCTGATTGTCCTTGTTGTAAGCGAGCGGCTGGCCTTTCATCAGCGTCAGCAGTGCGATCAGATGGCCGTTCACACGGCCGGTCTTGCCGCGCGCGAGTTCTGGCACGTCCGGGTTCTTCTTCTGCGGCATGATCGACGAACCCGTGCAGAAGCGGTCGGCCAGGTCGATGAAGCCGACACGCGGGCTCATCCACAGCACGAGCTCTTCGGAGAAGCGCGAGATGTGCGTCATTACGAGTGCCGACGCTGCCGTGAATTCGATTGCGAAGTCGCGGTCGGACACCGCGTCCAGCGAGTTCGCGCAGATGCCGTCGAAGCCGAGCGTCTTCGCCACCGCGTGACGGTCGATCGGATAGCTCGTCCCGGCGAGCGCCGCCGCGCCGAGCGGCAGACGGTTCACGCGCTTGCGGCAATCGATCATGCGCTCGGCGTCGCGTGAAAACATTTCGACGTAAGCGAGCAGGTGGTGGCCGAACGTGACCGGCTGTGCCACTTGCAAGTGCGTGAAGCCCGGCATGATGGTCGAGGCGTTCTTCTCGGCCATATCGAGCAGCGCTGTGCGCAATTCAGTCAGCAAACCGCCGATCCGGTCGATCTCGCCGCGCAGCCACAAGCGGATATCCGTCGCGACCTGGTCGTTACGCGAGCGGCCGGTGTGCAGGCGCTTGCCCGCGTCGCCGATCAGCGCGGTCAGGCGCGCTTCGATATTCAGGTGCACGTCTTCCAGATCGAGTTGCCACTCGAACTCGCCTCGCTCGATTTCGCCCTTGATCTGCGCCATGCCGCGCTGGATCGCGGCGAGGTCGTCGGCGGCGATGATCTTCTGCGCGGCCAGCATCGAGGCGTGCGCGAGCGACCCTTCGATATCGACGAGCGCCAGACGCTTGTCGAAGAAAACCGACGACGTGTAGCGTTTGACGAGCTCCGACATCGGCTCCGAGAAGCGAGCCGACCAGGCTTCGCCTTTTTTGTGCAGTTGGGACGTCATGGTGTTGGGCAGTTAAGCGGCAGTTGAGCGAGCGGTGAGGAGGCTGACGACGCGAATGCACGTGCCGTGCAAAGGTGCCGTCGAAGCGAGGAAAGACAGGGATTTTAACACTGGGCGCGGGCCGGAAAGACTCGGCAGGCTTTCAAGTGCCGTACGCGACACAGCCGAAGTTCGCACGCGCAACTTGCGCGAACACGGGCGGCGCCGCGCCGGCATGGCCCCTGTCGGGCGATACGGATGGCGGCTGGGGCGCGCACGTCGAGTGCGTGTGACGCCAAGGCCGTCGCCCCGCCGACGCCTACTCGCGCACCAGCACCACCAGCTTCAGATCCTCGCGATGCGCGGGTTTGAACGTGATCTGGTCGTACACGATGCGGCCGTCGCGCGGATGGTTGAACTCGCGCCGTCCGCCTTCACGGCCCCCCACGTCCTGCGACGCCCAGAAGCGCGCGAATGCGTCGCTCGCGGCGGTCAGCGAGTCGATCAGCGCGCGGGTGGGCGCGTCGTTCAGATGGCGGATCGAGTCGGCGCGGAATTCGGCGGCAAGCCGTCGCGCACGCGTTTCCCAATCGACGATCAGATCGCGCGCGGCCGGTTCGGTGAAGGTGTAGCGCAGCAGATTGCGGTCGTGCGTGCCGTCCAGCCAGCCGACGAACAGGTCCGAGGCGCGCTCATTCCATGCGAGCGCATTCCACTGGCGGTCGAGCACATAGGCCGGCGCGCTCACGAGTTGCACGGTTTCCAGCAGGGTGGCGGGCGCATCGGCGGCGGCCGGATCGGGCTCCGCCGGGTCGCGCTGGGCGGCCAGTTCGAACAGATAGGCCCGCTCGGCGCGTGACAGTTGCAACGCGACCGCGATGCGCGCGAGCGCGTCGGCGGAAGCGGAGACCGGGCGCCCCTGCTCGATCCACGTGTACCAGGTCGGACTCACGCCGCACAGTTGCGCGACTTCCTCGCGCCGCAATCCGGGCGTGCGGCGGCGTGGACCCGGCGGCAAGCCGACCGCCTGCGGCGAAAGCCGCTCACGGTGAGCGCGGATGAAGTCGCCGAGCGCGCGAGCCGGGGTGGCGTCGAGCGGCGGCGGGTTGTCGGCGGAAGACGGCGTGGTCATTCTGTTCGGCGCAGGTGGACGAAGTGGAGGGAGGTAATAGAGATACCAGAATAATTGCTTAACTTGTACTGGTACACAGCCGGCTCTATTGTAGCGGCTGGAATGGCACAACGCCTTCCTGCGCTACCCCGAATACATAACCGGAGCCTCCCATGAAGCATCACGATCAGGTCGCCGCCGCCTTCGGCACGACCGCCGCCGCCTATTTGACGAGCCCGACCCATGCCACCGGCGCCGATCTGCGGACGCTGGCCGAATCGATCGCGATGACGCCGGATGCGACGGTGCTCGACATGGGTTGCGGTGCAGGCCACGCGAGTTTCGCGGTTGCGCCGCACGCGAAAGCGGTAGTGGCCTACGACATCGCGCCGCAAATGCTGGCGACCGTGGAAGGCGCCGCGAAGGAGCGCGGTCTCGCCAACATCCGTACGCAACAGGGCGCCGCCGAAGTATTGCCGTTCGACGCTCATTCGTTCGACTGGGTGATCAGCCGGATGAGCGCGCATCACTGGCACGACGTTCCGCTCGCGCTCGCCGAAGTGCGGCGTGTGCTGAAGCCGGGCGGCAAGGTGTTGTTCATCGATATCGCCGGCAGCGATCATCCATTGCTCGACACGCATATTCAGGCCATCGAGTTATTGCGCGACGGCTCGCATATTCGCGATTACCGCGTCGACGAGTGGCTCGCGTTATTTGCCACGGCCGGGTTCAAGGCGTCGATTCGCGAGCGTTGGCGCATCGACATCGAGTTCGGCTCGTGGGTGGCGCGCATGCGCACGCCGGAACCGCGTGTGGTGGCGATCCGCTCGATGTGGGCGAATTCGCCGGATGAAGTCCGTCAATACTTCGACGTGCAGCAAGACGGCTCATTCAAGCTCGACGCGTTGATGATTGAGGCGGCTTGAGACATGTCCTAAGAACATTGAGTTCTGTGACGCTTTCGACCGTACATCCCAAAATAAATGCACGGAAACGCCGTGATATTCTCCGGATTGCTTAGCAAGCCGGAGCTATCGCAATGCTGAAACGAAAGGTTCGAACCGCATTTGTTGGCCTCTCGGTGGCAACGCTGTTGCCGTGCGCCATGGCCGAAACCAATCAGGAGTTCTATAGCCGCAATGGCACGACATTGCCACGCGCGATTGCCTCCTATCCGGGTGGCGTGCCGTACGGCGTTTCCTCGGATCCGCGGTCGGCGCAGTATGGTTTCAAACCGCCCAGCATCACGGAAGGGAGTTCGGCGGTGACGTCGGCACAAGAAGCGCGCGGGAATTTCGACCGGCGAGTCACGGCGGAACTGGAGGCATACGACCAGGTAAGGCGCACGCGTGACAAACCCGAAATCAGGTTCAATATTGCCCCGCGAGAAATGCCGAAGCCGGTCACGGCGAAGTAATCCGGGACCGGCTTCGATTTCGGTGCAACCTTTGCTGGCAGCGGCTTAGCCCGTATTGCGCAAGCCCGCCGCAATCCCGTTGATGCTCAAATGAATCCCGCGCCGCACGCGCGCGTTGGTGTCGCCCGCGCGGTGACGCTTGAGCAGCTCCACCTGCAAGTGGTTCAGCGGATCGAGATACGGGAAGCGGTTCTTGATCGAACGCGCGAGCAGCGGATTCTCCGCGAGCCGCTCACTCTTGCCCGTGATCTCCGACAACACCTTCGACGTGCGCTCCCATTCCGCTACGATCCGCTCGAACACGTGCTTGCGCAGTTTCTTGTCGGACACGAGCGCGGCGTAACGCGAGGCGACCGCGAGGTCGGTCTTCGCCAGCACCATGTCCATGTTCGACAGCAGGTTCGAGAAGAACGGCCACGTCTTGTGCATTTTCTTCAGCAGCGCGAGACGGCGCGTGCGCTCGGCGTCGCTCGGCGCGCTGTCCAGATGCGCGGCCACCGCGCTGCCGAAACCGTACCAGCCGGTCAGCAGCAAACGGCATTGGCCCCACGAGAAGCCCCACGGAATCGCGCGCAGATCTTCGATCTTGCGTTGCTTCGGATCCTGCAGTTTGCGCGACGCCGGCCGGCTGCCGATGTTCAATTCGGCGATCTCCGCGATCGGCGTCGACTCGAAGAAGTACTCCTTGAAGCCCGGCGTTTCGTAGACCAGCGCGCGGTAGGACGCCATCGCCGCGTCGGACAACTGCTGCATCGTCTCTTCGAACGCGGGCAGTTGCGCCGGCGCAATGCCGTGCGGCAGCAACGATGCTTCGAGCGTGGCGGCGACCACCGTCTCCAGATTGCGCCGGCCGATCTCCGGATTGCCGAACTTGCTCGCGATCACTTCGCCTTGCTCGGTCAAACGAATCTGGCCGTCGACGGTGCCCGGCGGCTGCGACAGAATCGCCTGATAGGTCGGACCGCCCCCACGGCCCACGGTGCCTCCGCGTCCATGGAACAGACGCAGCGTCACGCCGCGTTCGTTGAAGAGCGATACGAGCGCGAGTTCGGCGCGGTACAACTCCCAGTTCGACGTAAGGAAGCCGCCGTCCTTGTTGCTGTCCGAATAGCCGAGCATGACTTCCTGCTCGTTGCCCTGATGTTCGATCAGCGCGTCGACGCCCGGCAGCGCGATCAGATCGCGCATGATGTGCGGCGCGTTGCGCAAGTCGGGGATCGTTTCGAACAACGGGATCACCATCAGCCCTGCTTGCGCCGGATCGTTCGCATCGCCCAGACGTCCGTGCAGCAGGCCGGTTTCCTTTTGCAGCAACATCACTTCGACCAGATCGCTCACGGTTTCCGTGTGCGAGATGATGTAGTTGCGCACCGCGCGTGCGCCGAATTTCTCACGCGTGATGCGCGCTTCTTCGAGCACACCGAGCTCGCTTTTCACGAGATCGGAGTACTCCGCGTACGGCAGACGCAACGGACGCGGCTGCGCCAGTTCGGCGAGCAGCACCTTGAGCTTTTCTTCTTCCGTGAGTGCCGCGTAGTCGTCCTCGACGCCCGCGCGCTTGAGCAGTTCTGCGATCACCGCTTCGTGGATGTCGGAGCTCTGGCGCAAGTCGATGCTCGCCAGATGGAAGCCGAACACTTCGGCGGCGCGCGCGAGCGGCGACAGACGCGGTGCGGCGAGCGGCGCGCCATGATGTTCGGCGAGCGAATCGATCAGCACGTGCAGATCGCGCTCGAATTCGGACGAGTCGGCATACGGCTTGGCGCGTATCGGCGCCGCGCCGCGGCCCGCGCTGCGCACCGGCACGCTGCCTTCGCCGAGGCGCACGCGTGCGCTTGCCGCGAGCCGCGTGTACATGCCGATCAAGGCGCGGCGATACGGCTCGTCGGTCCGATGCGGCGACTGGTCGGGCGAGGCGGCGGCGAGTTCCTTCAGGGCGTCGCTGGCGCCGGCCAGCAGGTTCGACACCGACAACTCGGCGCCGAGCTTGTGCACCTGCTCCATGTAGTGCTCGAAGATCACCGCGGCCTGGCGGGTGATCGCGTTTTCGAGCGTTTCGGCTGTGACGTTGGGATTGCCGTCGCGGTCGCCGCCGATCCAGCTGCCCATCTGGAAGAACGGCGGCAGGCGCGCGTCGATGCCGTGCTCGGTGAGCGCTTCTTCGATATCGGCGTAGAGCGCCGGGATTTCTTCGAGGAAGGTGGCGCGGTAGTACGACAGCGCGTTTTCGATTTCGTCGGCCACGGAGAGGCGCGAGTCGCGCAGCATGCGCGTTTGCCACAGCGACGTGACGCGGGCGCGCAGCATCGCTTCGTTGTGCGCGCGTTCGCGGTCGGTCAACTGTTGATCGCGTTCGGCGAGCAGACGTGCGACGTCGTGCTGCGCATCGAGAATGCTCTTGCGCTGCACTTCGGTCGGGTGAGCGGTGAGCACCGGCACGATCAACGCGTCGTTGAAGAACTGCTGCAGGACGGGCGTAGCGGCCGCGTTGGCTTCGACGAGACGCTCCAGCGCATGGGCAATCGTGCCCGGTTGCGAGGTCGACCCGGCCAGCGCGTGAATCCGGTGGCGGCGATTGCGGTGGCGGTCTTCAGCAATGTTCGCGAGATGCGAAAAGTAGCTGAACGCGCGCACCACGCTGACCGTTTGCTCCGGGCTCAGCGAGCGCAGTTTCTTGTCGAGCGTTTGCGCGGCGGCGCTGTCGTCTTCGCGGCGAAAGCGCACGGCGGTCTGACGGATCGTTTCGACGACGTCGAACACCGCGTCGCCTTCCTGCTCGCGCAGCACGTCGCCGAGCAGGCGTCCGAGATAGCGGATGTCCCGGAACAGCGGATGGTCTTTGTCCTCGCGCGTGCGGCCATTGTTCTTCGGCGCGGAAGCGGAAGCGGGCGAAGACGGTTCCGCCGACACAGCCTGCAACGTCGGCGCTTGCGGCGCGTCGGCAATGACCTTGATCTTCGCGGAGCCGCCCTTGGCGGTTTTTTGCGCCTTGGCCGATGCGGCTTGCGTCGTCTTATCCGTTTTGACTGCCTTCACGGCTTTGTCCGTCTTGACGGGCGTGGAGGTTTTGGCGGCCTTGCCGGCTTTGGCGGCGTGAGCAGCCTGAGCGGGTTTGCCGGCGCGTTTGGCCGATGTCGGCCCAGCAGCGGCGGCGGCAGAGGCGGCGGGCTTGGCGGCGTCGGCCGCGCGAGCGTTGGGCGATGCAGTGTTGCGGCGGGCAGGGCGCGCCGATCCGGAAGACGTCACGATGGGTTTCCTCAGGGAAGCCAGGGTCTGTTGAGTGATGAACTGCTACTGCGGAACTGCACTATGAACTGCAACGTGAACTGCGCGAAACGGTATGCGCCGATGGCGATACGCCTGAGAGGAGACTGTGCGCCTGAACGGTGCCGTGCATCCGCACGACACTCGCTCGAGGCACCTGCGGCACCTGAGCGACGTCAGGCCGCATTGCATCATCCCGCATGCGGCGGCCCGGTGCGCGAACGACCGTGCGTGAACAGGCTGGGATGGGGCAGGCGCGCGCCGCGCGAAGCCCGTCTCCTCCATCGATACCGCTTCAGCACGGCGCCCCGCCACGTCTTGAGACGCAAGGGCGCGTGCTAACATTGTTCGTTATTACATCCCGTCATTCGATCAGCAAGCTAATGAACACCGAGACGTTTTCCACGCCACCCCACACGCTTGTGATTGCGTCGCGAGAGAGCCGCCTGGCCATGTGGCAAGCGGAGCATGTGCGATGTGCGCTGCACAAATTATATCCATCTTGTGACGTAAAAATCCTCGGAATGACAACACGTGGCGATCAAATTCTCGATCGCACTTTGTCGAAGGTTGGTGGTAAGGGCCTCTTCGTGAAGGAACTGGAAGCCGCGCTCGCCGATGGCCGCGCCGACCTCGCCGTGCATTCGCTCAAAGACGTGCCGATGGAATTGCCCGAAGGCTTTGCGCTGTCCACCATCATGGAGCGCGAAGATCCGCGCGACGCGCTGGTCTCCAATGATTACGATTCGCTCGCGGCACTGCCGGCCGGTGCCGTGGTCGGCACTTCCAGCCTGCGCCGTGAGGCCATGCTGCGCATGCGTTATCCGCATCTCGAAGTGCGGCCGTTGCGCGGCAATCTGGACACGCGGCTGTCGAAACTCGATCGCGGCGATTACGCGGCGATCATTCTGGCCGCAGCCGGTCTGAAGCGTCTGGGTCTGGGCGAGCGCATCCGCGCGTTGCTCGATCCCGAAGACAGCCTGCCCGCGGCGGGCCAAGGCGCGCTCGGCATCGAGATTCGCGCGGATCGCGCGGACCTCGCGGCATGGCTCGCACCGTTGCATCACGACCACACGGCGGCCGCCGTCGAAGCGGAGCGCATGGTCTCGCGCGCGCTCGGCGGCAGTTGCGAAGTGCCGCTCGCCGCGTATGCAACTTGGCGCGACGGCGCGCTGCATCTGCGCGGCATCGTCGCCACGCCCGACGGGCAGCGCGTGTTGAGCGCACAGGCGTCGGCGCCCGCGCCCAGCGTCGAACGCGCCATTGCGCTCGGCCAGGAAGTGGCGAGCGCGCTCGAGCAGCAGGGGGCGATGGAGATCGTTCGCGCGCTCAGCACCGCCGGCGGTCCCGCCGCTGCGAAGCAGGGCACGGCGGAAGACGGCGCGGCGGACAGCGCGGCGTCCGGCGAGTGATGGCGGCCGATATCCCCGGCAACACATCCCCATCCGTCGACAAGGCGGCGTTCACGGTCGTGATTACGCGACCGGCCGGTCAGTCGAACGAACTGATCGCACGACTCGCCGCGGCCGGCCTCGCCACGCTCGACTTTCCGCTGATCGACATCGCGCCCGTCACCGACGACGCGCCGTTGCGCGCCGCGTTGGCCTCGCTCGAACGCTATGCGCTCGTCGTGTTCGTGTCGCCGAATGCCGTCGATCACGCCTTCGCTCAGAGCGACGCGATCTGGCCGCATGCGCTGCCGATCGGCGTCGTCGGACCGGGCAGTGTGCAGGCGTTGGCGCGCCATGGCGTCGCGGCGCCGGCGTACAACGTGATCAGCCCGCCGTCCGGCGCGGATGAAGAAACCGCGCGCTTCGATTCCGAAGGCCTCTTCGCGGCGATCGAGACCGCGCTCGGCGCAACGAGCCTCGAAGGCAAGCGCGTGCTGATCGTGCGCGGCGACGGCGGCCGCGAGTGGCTGGCCGAGCGTCTGCGCGAAGCCGGCGCCGAAGTCGACGCGGTCGCGGCCTACCGGCGCCTCGTGCCGGAACCATCGATCGGCGGCTGGGCGCGCGTGCACGCGTTGCTCGCAGGCGTGCCGCACGTGTGGCTGCTCACCAGTTCCGAAGGCGTGCGCAATCTGCACGAACTGGCGCAAGACCACCTCACCGCCGACGAAATTGTGCAGCTCAAACGCGCCACGCTCGTCACGCCGCATCCCCGTATCGCGCAGACCGCGCGGGCATTGGGTTTTGATAGCATTACGGTGTCCGGCGCGGGCGACGAGCGCATTGCCCGCGCGCTGATTGCCGCCGTCCCGCCCGTAGTCCAACCGGTATCGTCCAACCCGGCTCATTCACCGGCTAAATCACGCATGACTGAAACGAACGCATCCACGAACGCTTCACCCCAGCCGGCCGCGACCACTGCGTTGCCGCCGAATCAACCCTTCACGCCCTACGAAGCGCAAAAGCGCCATAGCGCGAGCGGACCGCTGCTGTGGTTTGTCGTCGTGATCATTGCTTGCGCCGCGGGCGTGGGCGGCTATGCGCTCAATCGCAAGGTGGAGCGCACGGAGCAGCAGATCGTGCAGCGCCAGCAAGCCAACGACGCGCAGACCAACGAGCTGCGCATCAAGACGGATCAGGCGCTCGCTACCGTGCATCAGTCGGACTCGCAGGTCGCGCAACTCGAAGGCAAGCTTGCCGATTCGCAAGCCGGGCAGCAGGCGCTGCAACAGCAGTACGCGGATCTCGCGCGCAATCGCGACGACTGGACGCTCGCCGAAGTCGGCCAGATGCTCTCCGCCGCCAGCCAGCAGTTGCAGCTCACCGGCAACACGCAGCTCGCGCTGTTCGCGCTGCAAAGCGCCGACACGCGTCTCGCCGCCTCGGACAGTCCGCAAGCGGTGACCGTGCGCAAGGCCATCGCGCAGGACATCGACAAACTCAAGGCCGCGCCTTCCACCGATCTCACGGGCATGGCGATCAAGCTCGACAACGCGATCGACCAGGTCGACGAGCTGCCGCTCTCGGGCGAAGCACCGATCGCCCACGCCACGCCCCAAGCCGCGACCTGGGCCGACACGGCCAAGGTGGCCGCGGCGACCGGCGAGCCGCGCTGGAAGGTGTGGTGGCGTGAAGTGAGCACCGGCATAGGCCAGCAGTTGACGAGCCTCGTGCAGGTGCGCCGGATCGACAACGCCGACGCGATGCTGGTCACGCCCGATCAGGGCTACTTCGTGCGTGAGAATCTCAAGCTGCGTTTGCTGTCGGCGCGTCTCGCCTTGCTCTCGCGCAACGAGACCACGCTGAAGTCCGACTTGAAGGCGGCGGAGAATGCGCTGACGCGTTACTTCGACAACTCGTCGAAGAAGACGCAAACCGTTTCCGATCTCGTCAGGCAGGTGGAGGCGGGCTCGGCCGCGGTTGAACTGCCGAACCTGAACACGAGCCTGCAGGCCGTCAATCAATACCGGAGCCGAGGTTAATCATGGCGATCCGGGGACTTCTATGGCTTGCATTGCTGTTCGCCATCGCAGTGGTGCTGGCGGTGGTCGGACGCTTCGACATGGGGCAGGTGCTGCTGATCTATCCACCGTACCGCGTCGATATTTCGTTGAATCTGTTCGTGGTTGGACTGGTGGTGCTGTTCATCCTGATGTATGCACTGCTGCGCATCTTCCGCAATATCTGGCGCATGCCGCAACGTGTGGCCGCTTATCGCGCGCGCTCGCGTGTCGCGAAAGCGCATGCGGCGCTGCGTGACGCGATCGGCAACCTGTACGCCGGGCGTTTCTCGCGTGCTGAGAAGGCCGCCAAAGATGCGCTCGCGAATGGCGACAACAAGGGCGCGGCCGGTTTGATCGCGGCTACGGCGGCGCATCGTATGCATGAATATGCGCGGCGCGACGAGTGGCTCGCGCAGATCAACGAGGCCGACTGGCAGGACGCACGCCTGATGGCCACCGCCGACATGCGCGCCGACGGCCGTGACGCGGACGGCGCGCTGACCGCGCTGACCCAAATGCAATCACAGGGCGGCCGGCGCATTCACGCGCAGCAGATCATGTTGCGCGCGCAACAGCAATTGAAGAACTGGGGCGAAGTGCTCAAGCTCGTCAAGACGCTGGAAAAGCGTGAGGCGATTCATCCGGCGGTGGCGGTGCGTTTGCGCCAGCTCGCGGCGGAAAACCTGCTGCGTGACCGGCGTCACAATGCCGATGCGCTGCTGGAGCTGTGGAATTCGTTGTCGGCGACCGAGCGTCATTCGCCGCGGCTCGCGGATCTCGCTGCGGAGTTGCTGGTGGCGCTGAATCGTCCGCAGGAAGCGCGCAAGATCGTCGAGGAAGCGCTCGCGCAGAACTGGGACGCGCGCTTGCTGCGTCGCTATCCGGATACGGCGGGCGGCGACGCGTTGCCGTTGATTCAGAAGGCCGAAGCGTGGCAGAAGGATCGTCCGGAAGATGCGGACTTGATGTTCGCGCTGGGTCGCTTGTGTCTGCATCAGCAGTTATGGGGCAAGGCGCAATCGTTCCTTGAACGTGCGCTGAAGCTCGCGGACAACGAGACGCTGAAGATTCGCTCGCATCGCGCGTTGGCGCGTTTGCATGAACAACTCGGCGATGCGGATAAGGCGAGCCAGCATTATCGTGAAAGTGCGTTGGCGATGAATATCGTTTGAGGGTTTTTTTGAGCGGCGCGTGTGTGATTCTTGGTGTGCTGCTTTGAGAGCTTGAAATTGCTGGTTGATGAGTTGATGGCCGCGGCGGATGCTGCGGCCATTTTTTATTCGTGCTTCCTGCTGTGCCTGTTCTGTGGTGCTTGATTTGAACGCTTAGTGCGGTGCAGTGGACGGTTGTTGCACGGTAGTGGAGGACAACCTGATCATCGCGCTTTTCGTGGACGGTTTTTTGCGGGGCAAAGCGTTTGCTTCTTCGATAGGCGCTTTTGCTCTCCGCGACGCTTCAGCCAGCAGGTTCGTCGCATGTTGCGCCGTGAGGCGGCTGCGCGGGATGCCCTTCGCGTCGAGTGCAATCACCTGGAACAACTCGCGGTCGCATTCGAGTTCCTGCTGATACTGCTCGGCCGTGTCCACTAGCAATTCGAGCAGCGTCCGGTGACGCTTTCTTTCGTCGCGTGTAATCGCAGGATTTCTAACTATCGATGACGCAAGTGTGATCAAAGTGTCCAGTTGACCCACCTGCCGGGCGCATAAATCGAACGCGGAAAGGGCAAGCTTTTCGTACTGAAGTGCGTCGACTGGCGGACGCGAAGCCGGTTGATTTTTGACGGACTTGGTCATGGTGCGATCTCCCTGTTGCTTCTTTGGATCGCCCGGACACCGGCTTGCTAGGGAAGGGGTGAGCGGGCACGTGGCGGGGTTAATGGAATGGACGCCCCCTCTTCTGCGATACGGATATGCCAAAGTAGGGATCTCAAGCGTTAGCGCGAAGGAGAGCATCATGAAGATCGCGACCATTGGCCTTGACCTTGCCAAGAACGTTTTCCAGGTCCACGGCAGACCGGCGTTCCAACAATCCGGCGAGCCTTGCGGCTCTCCCACCACGACCCGCCCATAGAAAATGAACGTGCAGAAGTAGACGCACGACCTGCCTGGGCAAGTTGCGGTTACTGGGATCGCGCAGCACGGTCCGGAACGCCTTGAGAGTGAGAGCAGCAAGATGGCCAGGCCGCCTGCAGTCGCGGCTGCCTTCTGGAAACGTGTGGATCAGATGGTAAGCCGGTCAGCGCGTACGCAACACGGAGTCATCATGGCATCGGTCGACTGTATGGCGTTCAATCCAGACAGGTCGAAGTTCTGCGGGTGCGGCACGCGCGCAAGCAGGGCTGACTATGCAGCAGGCGCCCGGCGCGCGCTCTCCCGGCATCTCGATATCAAGCGACCGACATCGCGTGAAGCACCATATCCTTGACCCAAGCGGACTCGATCACCTTTCTGCTGGAGTTTCCGGCACTCGGCTTGACGCCGTGCCAGATCATGATGCCTTTGGGCTGATGGTAGCCCGTACCGGGGTCCCGGAATATCTTCGATATGCCCAACTCGGACAGCCGGATTTCCGTGTTCGGCTGACCCTCATGAAGAAGGATGATCAACTCGCTATCCAGGACGGACTTCGGCTCGCCCAACCCAAGGTTGACCGAGGGCCCTTCCTGACACGCACGGAACCACATCGATTTTCCTTCGTGATCGCGAAGCCGATCCGTCCGTTCGATGAACTCCCTGGCATGGTCGCTCGACTCGAATTCGAAATTGAAATCGGGCTGCATGGCGAGATTCGCCTTGAAGGGATGGTGGAATCCTATCGCGGCTGCGAGTTTCTTTGCGTCGTTCAGGCGAAGCTCACCGTGATACGGAGGACGCTGTATTGCCTCTTGCCCCATCGACGACAAAATCAGAAGGGAGCCACCATCCTGTTTGGTTATTTTTGCGAGGCGGCCGATTTGCTCGTCTGCAATATCCATCGCAGCGAGAACGGTTTCGCTCTTGAACTTGTCGCTCGCGGAGAGATTCTGCTGCCTGAAATCTTCGGGAAAGACATAGCGCCAATACCTATGCATTGCACCCGCAACGTGATTGGTAAAGAAAGTCGAGAATTCGGGCTTTGTTTTCTTGTAGGCATTCAGAAAAACGTCGAATGCGAGCGGCGCCTGCATCAGCGGCCGGCGTGCCCGATATTCCTCGTTTTTACGTTCGTTCCTGAGATGAGTGGCGAGTTTGACAAAGGTCACCGGGCGAACGCCGATAAACGGCAGTTTCATCGCATCGGTGACGAGTCTTCCGTCCATCTTTACGTCTCTGGCGATGGCGGCATCCGATTCCGTTTGTCGCAGGTTTATCTTTTGAAATACCGAATACTCTGCCGGATAGGTTTCCGGGGTTCGCGCGAAGGTATCAGGAACATAGAAGCTGTATTTTCCCGTTTGCGGCACCGGATAAGATTGAAGACTGCCGAAAACACCGACCCGATATCCGCGTTTCGAGAGCACTTCCCAGATTGGCGGAAACTCACTGGCGTGGGCCAGATCCTGATTAATGAACCGGATATTGTGCTGCCCGTTATAGACACCTCGATGCACCGTCGGCCAGGTAGACCAAGGGTGCAACTCGCCCTGGTCATGCGTAATCGTCGTATATGACAAGGACGCAGGCAGGATTTTGGCCAGATTCGAATTCGGCCGTTGCTTGACATACCAGTCTACGATTCGCCAGGGTACCTCATTCAATTCGTAGACGATAAGCGGAAGGTGTCCGCGGACACTCGCGAGTTCGGAAAAATCGAGTTTTTTAGGCATACGTCTCCCCTTGCCTGCTGCTTTTGTATATAGGTTTTCAGGTTCATTCGACTTCTGAATCGAACGATCATTCTATTTGTTCGTTTTACCCTGGACATCCGCGACAATCATATTTTAATCAGTCAATTCAAAATGCGACTCGATGCTGACACACAGGCCAATTGGAAGGGTAAGGGGTTATTCACACGTGTTACTGTTCGGAATCGAACATAAATTCGGGCCGGCTGCTGGCGAGGCTTAATGCGAATTCTCACTGCATTCCCGGCATATGTCGACGATATGACTTAAGTCCAGGTGATGGCAGACATTGCACGATTATTATTTGAGTGAAATTGGTGTTAATGCCTATCGAGGTGGTTTAGTTGCGATTCGCGTATCAGTGGATTATGTATTTACCGAGTTGTTTCCGTGAGCCGCACATAATAATGGGCAAGCTCCTCGAGCCATGGGCGAGTCGCGAGCGGCCGGGTCGATCGTAACGCTGCCGACCTGAACTACCGCGCAAGCTCAGGGGTATCCGCGCAAGCAGCTGCGCGAGAGATTCAGACCACACCAGGGGCGCAGGATAGCTGCCATCCGCGATCGTCCGCTCCTGGCCGACTATCGCCTCACGCCCTTGGCAGCAGTCGGCCAACATTCGTCGAAACCAGCATATTCAGCGGTGAATTGGTCGCTCCTTCGTACACCAACGCAAAGCCTCAGCAGTGAATCACCGCCAAGGCCCGCACCTCAACCTCTCACTTATTCACCATCTTCGCCGGCACGCTAATCGCAAGCAGACCGCCCAGCACCATGAACGCCGCCAGCATATACATGCCGGAATCGTTCGCGGCCGTCGCCTGCTTGAGCCAGCCCACCGCATACGGACTCAAAAAACCCGCCAGATTGCCGATGGAATTAATCATCGCAATCCCAGCCGCCGCTCCCGTCCCCGCCAGAATCGCCGTAGGCAAACTCCAGAACAGCGGCAAGGTAGTGAGAATGCCCATCGTTGCCAGCGTGAGCGACGCCATCGCCAACACAGTGTTATGCGTCCACACCACGGAGAGCACCAGACCGATCGCCCCCGCAAACGCCGGCAGCGCAATATGCCAGCGCCGCTCACGCTTGCGGTCCGCACTGCGCGACACGAACACCATCGCCACCACAGCCGCCGCAAAAGGAATCGCCGAGAGCAGGCCGATCATGAACGCATCCGTCACACCGGTCGCCTTGATGATGGTTGGCAGCCAGAAGCTCACGCCATACAAACCCATCACGAACGAGAAGTACGTGAGGCTCAGCATCAACACGCGGCCGCTCGTCAGCACCTGGCGAATCGGCATGTCGTGCTTGGTAGCTTCTTCGGCGGAGACGTGGCGCTCGAGCAATTGCTGCTCTTCCTTGGTGAGCCACTTCGCCTTCGAGATACGGTCGTCCAGCATGACGAAGACCATGATCCCGACGATCACCGACGGAATCCCTTCGAGCAGAAACAGCCACTGCCAGCCATGCCAGCCGTTCATGCCGTTGAAGCTCTTGAGGATATAACCCGACACCGGCCCGCCGATCACACCCGACAACGCGATCGCCGTCATGAACCAGGTGGTCATGCGGCCGCGCCGGTGCGACGGATACCAATAGGTGAGGTACAGAATGATGCCGGGGAAAAAGCCCGCTTCAGCAAGACCGAGCAGGAATCGCATCACGTAGAACATGGTCGTCGTGGTGACGAACATGGTCAGCATGGAGATCACGCCCCACGACACCATGATTCGCGCGATCCACACGCGTGCGCCGACTTTGTGCAGGATCACATTGCTCGGAATTTCGAAGATGAAATAACCGAGAAAGAAAATCCCCGCGCCGAAACCGTATACCGCGTCGCTCAGGCCGAGATCGCTGGTCATTTGCAGCTTGGCGAAACCGACGTTGACGCGATCCAGATACGCGACCACATAACAGAGCATCAATAGCGGCGCGAGCCGCCAGGTGACTTTGCGATAGGTCGCCTCTTCGAAAGTGGAAGGCGGCGCGCCCGCGCCGGGATGGTGGAGCGGATTTGCGGGACTAGCCATAGGTGTCTCCTCTTTTCTTGTGGAATTGAAGTACCGCCGTCGATCGATTCTATCCGTGCTGCGTGGTTTGCATGTCGAATCGATACCGGGGGAAAACACTGACGGCGGCGAGGGTCGCTGCACACGAAACCCTCGCAGACCGGATGCGGCGCGGCGCTACACGCAGCGCCCGCCGTCTACTTCAAGGCACACGCCGGTGATGAACTCCGCCTCGTCCGAAGCCAGATAAAGCGCGGCGTTGGCGATGTCCTGCGGCGTCGAAAAACGCCCGAGCGGAATGCCGGCGAGAAAGCGCTGACGATTCTCCGGCGTATCTTCGACGCCCATGAATTCGGACAGCAGCGCCGTCTCGCCCATTACCGGATTCACACAGTTCACCCGAATGCGGTCAGGACCCAGTTCGACCGCCAGCGACTTGCTCGCGATGATCACCGCACCCTTGCTGCTGTTGTACCAGACGAGTCCAGGCCGCGGCCGCACGCCAGCCGTGGACGCGATATTGATGAAACTGCCGCCGCCTTGCTCGCGGAAATACGGCACGAATTCCTGCACGCTCCAGTAGATGCTCTTCACGTTCACCGCGTAGACGCGGTCAAATTCGGCTTCCGTTACTTGCAGCACCGGCTTGTTGCGATGCGTGGTGCCGGCGTTGTTGACGACGATTTGCACGCTGCCGAAGTCTTCGAGCGCGGCTTCGCGCAGCTTTTGCCAGTCGTCGCGCTGGGCGACGTTGCCTGCCACCGCGATGGCCTTGCCGCCGGCCAGCGCGATTTCGCTTGCCACGCGTTCGGCGGCGGGACCGTTCAGATCGTTGACCACGACGTTCGCGCCTTCGCGCGCGTAGGTCTTCGCAATGCCTTCGCCAAAACCCGAGCCGCCACCCGTGACGATGGCTGTTTTACCTGTCAACCGCATGATGTCTCCGCTGTTTGTTGTGGATGGTGATACGCGTGCCTGACTAACCGTGCTTGATCGCGATGGTCTTGAGCACCGTGAAGCCGTAAAGCGCCTCGAATCCCTTTTCGCGCCCGTGCCCCGAATGCTTGACGCCGCCGAACGGCAATTCGACGCCGCCGCCCGCGCCATAGTTGTTGATGAACACCTGGCCGGAGCGCAAACGCCGGGCGAGCCGCATCTGCCGCGCGCCGTCGCGTGTCCAGATGCCGGCGACCAAACCAAAGGGTGTGCCGTTGGCGAGCGCGAGCGCTTCGTCTTCGTCGGCAAAGGACATGGCGGCGAGGACGGGGCCGAACACTTCGTCGCGTGCGAGGCGGTGGCTGGCGGGCACATCGCGCAGCAGCGTCGGCGCCTGATAGAAGCCGCTTTCCGGCGCTTCGGGAATCACCTCGCCGTGCGCCGCCATGGCGATGCCATCGTGTTGCGCGTCCGAGAGGAAATCCCACACGCGCCGCTGCTGTTTCGCGCTGATCAGCGGCCCGCAGTCGAGGTCGGCCTGCGAGGGACCCACGCGCAATGCGTGAAACGCGCCGCTCAGCCGGTCGAGCAAGGGCTCGTAAATGGCCCGGTCGATCAGCACGCGACTGCCCGCCGAGCAGGTTTGACCGGCGTTCTGCACGATCGCCGACACCAGCACGGGCAGCGCCGCGTCGAGGTCCGCGTCGGCGAAAACGATTTGCGGCGACTTGCCGCCGAGTTCCAGCGTGACCGGCACGTGATTCTCGGCGGCCATCTGCGTGACGAGCTTGCCGGTTTCCGGCGACCCGGTGAACGAAATGTGATCGATGCCGGGATGACGCGCGAGCGCCGCGCCCGCTTCATGCCCATAGCCGGTGACGATATTCAGCGCGCCGGCAGGCAAACCCGCCTCGGCGGCCAATTCGGCCACGCGCAACACGGACAGGCAGGCATCCTCGGCCGGTTTGACAACGCAGGCATTTCCGGTTGCAAGCGCCGCGCCCACGCTGCGGCCGAAAATCTGCATGGGGTAATTCCACGGCACGATATGGCCGGTCACGCCGTGCGGTTCGCGGATCGTCAGCACCGTGTAGCCGGTCTGGTACGGCAGCGTTTCGCCGTGCAGCTTGTCCGCCGCGCCGGCGTAGAACTCGAAATAGCGGACGAGGGCGGCCGAATCGGCGCGCGCCTGCTTGAGCGGCTTGCCGGTGTCGCGCGCTTCGAGCAGGGCGAGTTCTTCCTGGCGCGCGGCGACCAGCATGGACAGCCGGTACAGCACGCGGCCGCGTTCGGCGGCACTCGCCTGGCCCCATGCGCCTTCGAAGGCGCGGCGCGCGGCGTGTACGGCGGCGTCGATATCCGCCGCGGTGCCGCGTGCGAGTTGGGCGAAGGGCTGGCCGTCCGAGGGATCGAGCACGGCGATCGTCTCGCCGCCTGATGCGGCGGACCACTCGCCGCCGATGAAGTGTCGGGCTTCTTCCATGCATGCTCCTTGAGGTGTCACGTGCGCCGCGTTGCGGTTACGTGGTGTTCACAAACGAGAGGCACAATCGAGAGACGCCAGATGATTATCGCGCCGATCCAACGAGGGATGCCATCGGCCGATTGGCTATAATGGCGTATTCCGCACTGTCCGGCCGCAGCGCCAGTGCTCGAGGCGAGTTTCACGAAGCATGCCGTTCGAGCCCACGCACCGCACGCCGTGTTCCGAATTCCATCCTGATCAGAGAGCGCTCATGAGCTTCAATCACGTCCCCGCAGGCAAAGACCTTCCGCAAGATTTCAACGTCATCATCGAAATCCCGGCGCAAAGCGATCCGGTGAAGTACGAAGCCGATAAGGAAACGGGCCTGCTGCACGTCGACCGTTTCATCAGCACGGGCATGCGCTATCCGGCGAATTACGGTTACATTCCGCAAACGCTGTCGGGCGACGGCGACCCGGTCGACGTGCTGGTCATCACGCCGTTCCCGCTGCTGGCTGGCTCGGTGGTGCGTGCCCGCGCACTTGGCATGCTGCAAATGACCGACGAATCCGGCGTGGACGCGAAGCTGGTCGCCGTCGCGCACGACAAGGTCTGCCCGATGACCGCCGACCTGAAGTCGATCGACGACGTCCCCGCGTACCTGAAAGATCAGATCAAGCACTTCTTCGAGCAATACAAGGCGCTCGAGAAGGGCAAGTGGGTGAAGGTCGAGGGCTGGGCGGGCATCGAAGCCGCGCACAAGGAAATCACCGAAGGCGTGGCGAACTACAAGAAGTAAGCTGCGTCACGTTTGATTTGCTTGATAGAAAAAACCGCGCGAGCCTGCCAGGGCCGCGCGGTTTTTTATGGGCTGTCGAACACGAGGCCGTCGCGCGCCGCCTGGTCTTGCGTGCGGACACATAGACGCAATGCATCGAGAGGATGAACCGAAGCCATTTTTATATCTAGGCGTAAACCCTTATGATTGGCCGCTTGCATGCGTCTGCCTGTCGCTGGCTAGCGGCGGTCCGCTGACGCAGCGCCAATCCGCGTTCCCAGGAGCACACCGTCCGGATGCTGAATCGCAAGTCCAACCCGTCGTCTTCGCAACGCTGGTCGAGCTGGCTGTATGCCGTCGTCAGCGCGATCTACCGCAAGCGGCCGGTATGGATGGTGTCGTTTTCAACGAGCGAAGCCAGTCTGTCGGAAGGATTGAGGGCGGCTTGCGCGTCGACGGCCATGCTCGCACTCGGCAATGTGCTGCACGAACCGGCGTTCGCGTGGGCGGCGATCGGCGCGTTCTGGACCTGCCTCGCCGACGCGGCCGGCTCCAACCGCGCGCGCTTTGCGTCGATGATGGGCTTCGCGGCGCTGTCCACGTTGTGCGGCGGCTTGACGTCATTCGCTTCCGGGACCGGGGCCGTATTGGCCGCGCTCGCGGTGCTGGCCTTCACGACACTCGGCGCATTCGGCCGGATCTGGGGCGCGGCCACGTCACAGGTGACGATTCTCGCGGCTACCGCATGCGTCGTGATGGTCGACCGGCCAATGCACAGTCTGCGGCAAGGCATGGCGTTTCTCGGCATCTATCTGGTCGGATGTCTGTTTGCCGTGGCGCTGAGTCTGACGGTCTGGCGCATTCATCCGTTCGGCACGAGCCGCTCGACGCTGCGCGCCGTGTACCTGCGCCTCGCCGATATCGCAGTGGACAGCGCCCGGCTGCTCGAACGGCGGGCGGCACGCGGCGAGTGGGCCACGCATGCCGCGAAATTTCGCGCCGATGCCCGCGCCGCGCTGGAGCGTTCGCGCAAAGTGCTGGCGCGCGTGCCCGCCTCGAGAACGGGCGGCCGCGAAACCTACGACACGCTGCTCGGCTTGCTGACCGACAGCGAAGCGTTGTTCGCGTATCTGATTGCCGTCTCCGGCGCATGTGAACGAGTCCCCGACGACGCATGGCGCGCGAAACGCGCAGCCCGGCTGCTGACGGTCATGGGCGACGTGCTGCGCGGCATCGGCGCGGCCGCCAACGACGCACAGTGGGCGCGTCTCGGCGATTTGCAACTGCGCTTGCGGCGTTTTGCGCGGCGGCTCGAAACCGCCTTGATGGAACCCGTGAAGCTGAAGTCCGATTTCGAGTTGGTCGATTTCACGCCGGTGCCTGCGCAGCCCGAAGGCTGGCGCGACGGCGCCGCGCGGCTCTTCACGCGCATCTGGTCCACGTTCAAGGCCAACCTGTCGGTCGAATCCGTGGGGTTGCGGCATGCGGCCCGCGTCGGCGTGACCACCACCACCGGCTTTCTGGTGATCCGCGCACTCGGCCTGCCGTTCGGCTACTGGGCCACCATGGCGACGCTGCTGATCCTGCAACCGTCGATTGCCGCGACCTGGCCGCGCAGTATCGAGCGGGCGGCGGGCAGCATCGTCGGCGGCGTGCTGGCGGCGGCGATCGGTTACGCGATCCATTCGCCGCTCGGCATTTCGCTCGCGGTGTTTCCACTAGTGATGGCGACCATGGCGCTGCGTCCCGTGAGCTACAGCCTCTTCGTGCTGTTCCTTACTCCGACCTTCGTGCTGGTGGCCGACTTCGCGACGCCGGGCGCGAGCGAATTCGCCTATGCGCTCACGCGGCTCGGCAACAACGTGCTCGGCTGCGTGTTGGCGCTGCTGGCCACGTTCTACCTCTGGCCGACGCGCGAAAAGATCGACTACCGCGCGTATCTGAGCGAGGCGGTGCGCGCCAATCTCGCCTATCTGGGAGCCGCGCTGGAATCGCCTCGCCGCAGCGAGAAGGACATGGAGCGCTTGCGCCGCGCCGCGGGTCTGGGCAGCAATAACGCGGAGGAAGCCATCGGCCGGATTCGCCTTGAAAAACTCGAGGACACGATGGTCGATACGGTGACGCTGACGGTGCTGAGCGTGTTGCGAAGAATGGCCGGCACCGCGACGCAACTGCGCCTGAGTACGAACCGGCGCGACATGCACGATGAACTCGGCGCGTGGGTCGCGACCGTGAGCGCGGACATCGACACCGCGTTGAGTCGAAATTTGCGGCCGGTGCGCCTCGCGCTTCCCGCGCGAGACGGGCTGACTTCGCTGGAGGCCGATGCGGTGGGCGAGCTTGCGCTGATGCATCGCCTGCTCAACGAGCGGATGCGTGAGGCGAGGGGATAGCCAAGGCAGCGCAAAGAAGAAGAGCGCAGCTCAAGCGCTTTCAGGACGCGCCGGATTCTTCTTTAGCTTGTTCGTCGTCGGCAATCGCTGCGGGCTCAGGCAACGGCATCACCGATTCGAGCGTGCGCATGCCCGCTGCAAGCGCACGCTTCTCGGACGGCGACAGCCGCTTGACCCAATACTCCGCGCGCGACGCGCTCGACCGATTCGTCAATTCGAACGACGCCAGCACCTGCACCGGCTTGCGTGAACGCGTATAACGCGCGCCCTCGCCGCTGACGTGTTTGTCGAAGCGCGCCTGCACATCGACGGCGATGCCTGTGTAGACGCTGCCGTCCGAGCATTCGAGCAGATAAAGAAACCACGCCATGGGTGCGCTTCAGCCTTTGAACGGATTGTGTTCGCGCAGCTCATCCACATACGCGTGGATGCTGTTCTTTTCGTTGTCGAGAAAGTGGCCGACCGCATCGGCGAAAGCGGGATGCGCGAGCCAGTGCGCCGAGCGCGTGACCGTGGGCAGGAAGCCGCGGGCCATCTTGTGCTCGCCTTGTGCGCCGCCTTCGAACGCGCCGAGCTTTTCCTCGATGCAGAATTCGAGCGGCTGGTAGTACGCCGTTTCGAAGTGCAGGCACGGCACGTGTTCCAGCGCGCCCCAATAGCGGCCATACAGCGTGCCGCCGGTTTTCGCGTCGCGCTGATACACCACCAGCGAACTCGCGATCGGCTTGCCTTCGTATTCGGCGATCACAAGCAGCAGATTCTCCGGCATCGATGCACCGATCATGCGGAAGAAATCGAGGTTCAGATACGGACTCGAAAAGTGCTCGCGATACGTCTGCCGATAACACTTGCTGAAGAAGCGCCAGTCCGCGTCCTGAATGTCCTCGCCGCGAATCCGGCGCATCGTCACGCCGGCCTCCTGCACTTTGCGCCGCTCGGCGCGAATATTCTTGCGCTTCTTCTGTTCGAGCGTGGAGAGGAAATCGTCGAAGTCGCGATAGCCGTCGTTCAGCCAATGAAACTGCACGCCTTCGCGTTGCATCATGCCCATTTCGGTGAGCGCGTCCGCTTCCGTTTCGGTGGGAAACAGCACGTGCAGCGACGACACGTCGGCCTGTTCGGCGAACGCCATCAGCGTCGCGGCCAGGTGCCTGAGCGCATGCGTATCCGCCGACAACAACCGGTTGCCTTGCACCGGCGTGAACGGCACGGCGCACAGCAGCTTCGGGTAATACGGCAAACCGTTGCGCTTGTAGGCGTCGGCCCAGGCCCAGTCGAACACGTACTCGCCGTATGAGTGCCCTTTCAGATACACGGGCGCGGCGGCCACGAGTTTGTCCGTGCGCGGGTCCGTCAGCGTGACGAATTGCGGCGCCCAGCCGGTATCCGCGACCGCGCAACGGGTCGCGTGCAACGCGCTCAGGAACTCATGCCGCAGAAACGGCGTGGGCTGCGACTGCTGCGCGAGAAGGGCATTCCATTCGGCGGCGTCCACCTCGGAGGGCGACGCCAGAATGCCCGTGCGATAATCAAAGCGTTCCTGGTTCAATCTGTGTGACTGTTCCCAATGAGCGGCGCGGCGCTCTGAGCGCCACGCCGTTCGTTTATCCGATTTGTCCATTCCGTCGAGCTAACCAGCCGCGGTACTCGCAAGCCACGTCGGCTTGCCTGTCGATCCTGCCATGAAGACCCGAATCGCTCTTGCTCAAATCAATGTCACCGTCGGCGACTTCGCCGGCAACGTCGCGAAGATTGTCGCTGCCGCGCATGCCGCGCACAACGATGGTGCGAAGCTGCTAATCGCACCTGAACTCGCGCTGTCCGGCTATCCGCCCGAAGATCTGCTGCTGCGTCCCGCGTTCTATGCCGCGAGCGCGGCGGCGCTGGCCGACCTCGCCACGCAACTGAAGCCGTTCGCCGGCCTGCATGTGATCGTCGGCCATCCGCTGCGTGATGTGGCGCACAGCGCGGCGCACGGCCATGGTAATGCAAACGCGCCGATCGAGCGCGGCGTGCCGCCGGTCGATACCTTCAACGCAGCCTCGCTGATCGTCGACGGAGAAGTGCGCGGCACCTATCGCAAGCAGGATTTGCCCAACACCGAGGTGTTCGACGAGAAGCGCTACTTCGCGTCGGATCCGCAGCCGTTCGTGTTCGAACTGGACGGCGTGAAGTACGGCGTGGTGATCTGCGAGGACGCGTGGCATGCGTCGGCTGCGCAAATGGCGAAGGCGGCGGGCGCGCAAGTAGTGCTGATTCCGAACGGCTCGCCTTATCACCTGAACAAGGAAGTGGTGCGCTTCGACATTCTGCGCGCACGGATTCGCGAGACTGGGCTGCCGATGGTCTACGTGAACATGGTCGGCGCGCAGGACGAACTGGTGTTCGATGGCGGCTCGTTCGTCCTCGACGCGCAAGGCGAACTGGTCGCGAAGATGGCGCAGTTCGAGGAAGCGACCGCGATCGTCGAATTCGAAGACGGCAAGCCGTTGCCGGCGGCGATCGCGCCGGAGCTGTCGATCGAGGCGCAGGTCTATGCCGCGCTCGTGATGGGCGTGCGCGACTACATCAACAAGAACGGTTTCCCGGGCGCGCTGATCGGCCTGTCCGGCGGCGTGGATTCGGCGCTGGTGCTGGCCGTCGCGTGCGACGCGCTCGGCGCGGACCGGGTGCGCGCAGTGATGATGCCGTCGCGCTACACCGCGGACATTTCCACCACGGACGCCGCCGAGATGGCGCGCCGCGTCGGCGTGCGTTACGACGAGATTGCGATCGCGCCGATGTTCGACGCGTTCCGCGGGTCGCTCGCACAGGAGTTCGCCGGCCGCGCCGAAGACGCCACGGAAGAAAACATTCAGGCGCGCATTCGCGGCACCTTGCTGATGGCGCTGTCGAACAAGTTCGGCTCGATCGTGCTGACCACCGGCAACAAGAGCGAAATGGCCGTAGGCTACTGCACGTTGTACGGCGACATGGCCGGCGGCTTCGCGGTGATCAAGGACATTGCGAAGACGCTCGTCTACCGGCTGTGCCACTACCGCAACCAGGCCACTACATTCGACAAGCAGGACGTCATTCCCGAACGGATTCTGACACGCGCGCCGTCGGCGGAACTGCGCGAGAACCAGACCGATCAGGACAGCTTGCCGGAGTACGAAGTCCTCGATGCGATCATGCGCATGTACATGGAAGAGGACCGCTCGCTCGCCGAAATCATCGCAGCGGGCTATGCGGTCGACGACGTCAAACGCGTCACGCGCCTCATCAAAATCAACGAATACAAGCGGCGTCAGGCGCCGATCGGCATTCGCGTCACGCATCGCGCGTTCGGGCGCGACTGGCGTTATCCGATCACGTCGCGCTACACCGAACCGGTGGAGTGAGCCGCGGCGAACGACTGCGGACTAACCCGAAGCACGCGCCGGATTGCCGCAATGCATCCGGCGCGGCGTAGAATAAAAATCATCCATTTCCCTTTCACTCTTCCAGACACGAGACGAGGTTCGCCATGAAGCGCATCACTGCAGTCATCAAACCGTTCAAACTCGACGAAGTGCGCGAGGCGCTAGCTGAAGTCGGCCTCACCGGGCTGACCGTGACCGAGGTCAAAGGCTTCGGCCGTCAGAAAGGGCATACCGAGCTCTATCGTGGTGCAGAGTATGTGGTCGACTTTCTGCCGAAAGTGAAGATCGAAGTGGTGGTGGCGGACAATCAGTGCGACCAGGTGATCGACGCGATCATCGGCGCGGCGCGCACCGGTAAGATCGGCGACGGCAAGATTTTCGTCGCGGACGTGGAGCGCGTGATCCGCATTCGTACCGGCGAAGAAAACGAAGCAGCGGTTTGAGGCACTTGAGCTCGTCGCCTTAAAGCAGGAATCGAGCGCCGGAATTTGCCAACCGCGGTCAGCTGCACAACATCAGCCACGAATGCACCGCGCCGGTGCGCTCGGGCCGTGGCAAAACCGTGCGCTCAAATAAAAAACGGTGCGATACCCTTTCGGACATCGCACCGATACGCGCCTCTCGCAGCAGCGTGAAAAAGATTCTCTTGAAGAACTCTTGACTACACCCCGAAGGAAGTCCCTTCGGGGAACACCGTTCGATTAGAACGAGTGTTGAATACCTGCGTACACGCCGGTTTGGCTATGGCCCGGCAGCGGGTTGTCCGTGCTGGTTGCCGTACCTGCATTGTTTGCATTCAGGCCGTAGTTAGCCGTCTTGCTGTTTTGCGTCGTCGCGACCTGGATGTCCAGCAGCGTGCGCTTGGACAGGTTGTACGAGCCGCCGACCGTGTAGATCGTCGCGTTGCCTGCGCCATTGTTGCCGTTCACGTGGTAGACCGCTGCAATCAGCGCCGCAGCCGGCGTTGCTTGCCACGTCACACCGCCCCATTCGTGATCGAGAGTCGTCGGCTGGCCCGGCAGGACGTTCTGTGCACCTGCCGAACGGACAGCCTGGTAAGCAGCCTGAATCTTGAACTGGCCGAGGAACACGTTCACGAGAGCCGAGTATTCACGCGATGCCGCGAATACGCCGTTGCCGACATTGGCCGTATTGACCGCGCTCGGGTTCGGGCCGTACAGCACGCCGTTAGCCGGATTGCGGATTTCGTCGTAAATACCGCGAATCTGGAACAGCGAGGTCGTGTAGGTGACCTGCGCGCCAGCTTCACGACCTTGAGGGGTCGTGCCGTTGCCGTTCCAGCTCGTTGCGTTCGACAGCGCGTATTGACCGTAGAAGTCAAAGCCGGCGATCTTCGGCGACTGGTATGCGAAGTTGTTGCTCGATTGCGGCCAGTTGCGGCCACGCACCAGCGATGCCGACGACCAGTTCGATTGACCGAACGGGTCGAAGTCCCACACGCCGTTCGAGATGTACAGCATGCGGCCCATCGTGAACGTACCGTACTGGTCGTTCGACAAGCCGACAGTTGCCCAACGATTGAAGAGACCGCCGCCGCCAGGGCCTGCACCCGTCATGGTGTTGAAGGAGCCTTCCAACTGGAACAGGACCTTGTTGCCGCCACCGATGTCCTCAACGCCCTTCAAGCCCCACAGGCTGGTACCCCAGTCGCCGCTTTCTGCGCGCCAGCGGTTCGTGCTGCCAGTTGCCTGGCCTGCTGCGTTCGAGCCTTGCGGAACGCCCGTCATGTATTCGATACCGGCGTCAAGGCGGCCGTACAGCGTCACGCTGCTTTGGGCGTGCGCAACAACACCGGCTGTCATCAGCGCAGCGGCGAGCAAAGCTTTCTTCATCTTCTCCTCCATACCCTGTCAAAAAGTGAAACCCAGTACTGCGAATGGTGCTCGGCCGCGATTTGCGCCGAACAGAAATCGGTACCAGGGAGATTAGCGGGTGGATTGGGTCTCCTGCCGTGACGTGTAGCCTTGGGGCTATCTGGTCGCCATGCCGATCCCTCGCCGACCGGTTCTCCTCTGTGCTTTGAAGTGAAACTACTTTTAATCAACTTTGTTTTGCTACTTTGGTTACTAATTTATCAAAAATACCCTGAACTGGGAGAAGAAATTAGTACCTGCCTTGATCGATGTCTCCAAATTGCAATACGAATGTGCGCGACGACCCGTTACAAGACCTTCGAAAAATGCGGAAACCCTTATGCGACAAGGGAATCACGGATCGGCGCGGGCAACGTTAAGGATTGCCACTATTGACGCTTTAAATGCGGCAGAGTAGGGCGAGAGGGCGGGAGTTCGAGGCTTGCGGAGAGCGGTTTTCGCGGCCGAAATCGCCGGAATGCGCAGGTGAGCGAAACAAAAAAGGCGCTAGTAAGCGCCTTGTAATGCTAGTTTGACTACAACCCAAATAGCGGGCTGAATCCGGGTCTGTGTTGAGCTCTATTTGAGGCTTCCGGACAGGAACTGCTTGAGCCGGTCGCTCTTCGTGTTCCTGAATACTTCGTTGGGGTGGCCTTCTTCTTCCACCCGGCCTTGATGCAGAAACATCACGTGATTCGACACGTTGCGCGCGAATGCCATTTCATGCGTGACGACGATCATCGTGCGGCCTTCTTCGGCGAGCGTCTGCATGACCTTGAGCACTTCGCCGACCAGTTCGGGGTCGAGCGCGGAAGTCGGCTCATCGAACAGCATCACATCCGGATGCATGGCCAACGCACGTGCGATCGCCACACGCTGCTGCTGGCCGCCCGACAGATGCGACGGATACTGTTTCTCCAGGCGCGGCGCGAGCCCCACCTTTTCCAGATATTCACGCGCGCGGTCTTCGGCTTCCTTGCGCTTCAGACCCAGCACGTTGACGGGCGCCTCGATGATGTTCTCGAGCACGTTCATGTGCGACCACAGGTTGAAGTGCTGGAACACCATCGACAGCCTGGTGCGCACGCGCTGCAACTGCTTCGGGTCCGACACGCGCAACGCGCCGTTCTTGGCGATCTGCGTGCGCACTTCCTCACCGTCGACAAAGATGCGCCCGGCGTTCGGCTGTTCGAGAAAGTTGATACAGCGAAGCATCGTGCTCTTGCCCGAACCGGACGAGCCGATCACGCTGATCACGTCGCCGGCATTGGCCTTGAGCGACACGCCCTTGAGAACTTCGTTGTCGCCGTACTGTTTGTGAAGCTCGTCGACGAAGAGCTTTTGCTTCTTGGTGGTCATCAGGATCCTTGGGCGTGCTTACTTGCTGAGGGCGTGGTGCCCCGGATTACTTGCCTTGCGGCCGCAGGTAAGCGAGCCAGCGGCGCTCGGCGCGGCGGAACAGCCACACGAGCGCGAAAGAAATGCACAGATAGAGCAGGGCGGCGATACCGAACGCGTTGAACGACTGATACGTTGCCGAGTTCACATCGCGCGCGATCTTGAGGATGTCCGGCACGGTCGCGGTGAATGCGACGGTGGTGGCGTGCAGCATCAGGATCACTTCATTGCTGTAGTAGGGCAATGCGCGGCGCAGTGCGGACGGCAGAATCACGCGCCGGTACAGCGTGAACGACGACATGCCATACGCGCGTGCGGCTTCGATTTCGCCGTATGGCGTCGCCTTGATCGCGCCGGCGAAAATCTCGGTGGTGTACGCGCAGGTGTTCAGCGTGAAAGCGAGCAGCGTGCAATGCATGCCGTCGCGGAAGAACGCATTGGTGAGTTCGTGATTGCGAATGACCTCGAGGCTGTACAAGCCGGTGTAGCACAGCAGCAGTTGCACATACAACGGTGTGCCGCGAAAGATGTACGTATACAGCCACACGAGACGTGAGAGCCACTTCTTCTTCGACACGCGCGCCACCGCGAGCGGAATCGACAGGCAGAAGCCGAGCCCGATCGACACCACCAGCAGCCACAGCGTGATCGCGACGCCGGTGATGCGGTAGCCGTCGGTGTAAAGATAATTGCGCCAGTATTCCTGAATGATCTCGATCATAGATCCGCCTTTCGCACGCCGGTCGAGTAACGCTTTTCGAGGTACATCAGCACGAAGTTGGACACTGTGGTGATGACGAGATAGATCGCCCCTGCGAACAGGGTGAAGAAGAAGAACCGCAGTGTGCCCTTGCCCGCGTCCTGCGAAGCCTTGACCACGTCGGCGAGACCGATGATCGATACCAGCGCGGTGGCCTTCACCATCACCTGCCAGTTATTGCCGATGCCGGGCAGCGCGAAGCGCATCATCTGCGGGAACATCACGCGGGTGAACACCTGCCAGCCGGTCATGCCGTAGGCGGCGCCGGCTTCGAGCTGGCCGCGCGGCACCGCGAGAAACGCGCCGCGGAAGGTCTCGGTGAAGTACGCGCCGTAAATGAAGCCGAGCACCGCGACGCCAGCCACGAAGGGATCGATGTCGATCTGATCCCAGCCGAGCAGATCGGTCAGGTTGTTCAGCCAGATCTGGATGCTATAGAAGAGCAGAAGCATCAGCACCAGGTCGGGCACGCCGCGCACGAGCGTGGTGTAGACCGTGCCGACGCCGTGGGAGAAACGGTTTTTCGACAGTTTCGCCGCCGCGCCGAGCAGGCCCAGCACGAAAGCGAACGCCAGCGACAACACCGCCAGTTTGACGGTTTGCCAGGTGCCGTTGAGGAGCAGCGGGCCGTAGCCTTGAAGGAACATAGGGGGTCCTTGACGATGTGTTTGCGACACACCGCGAAAGACGCGGCCAACTCTGCGCCGCGTTTGCCGCGAGCCTGGGGCTCGCTGTGACCTGCGGCGCACAGCGCACCGCTGTGCAAATCATGACTGCATGGCCGTTGCCGGTCTTGCAGCGCGCTTTTCGACTCTCGTTGTGAAACTGCTTGTGAATCTAATGCCGACTGTATTACGAAGCCTCGTGAAAGCCCATGCGGGCGAGCCCCGAGTTTCGTGGGTGCTGCGTTCTGTGCCCGGGTTCAGTGTCCAGGCTCAATGTCCAGGATAGATGTCGAAGTCGAAGTACTGCTTCTCGAGCTTCCTGAACGTCCCGTCCTGGTGAACCTGCGCCAGCGCCTGGTTGAACATCGCCTTCAGCTCGGCGTCGTCCTTGCGCAGGCCGATGGCCGTGCCTTCGCCGATCGTCTTCGGGTCCTTCACTTCCGGGCCCGCCCAGCCGAAGCCTTTGCCGCGCGGCGTCTTCAGGAAACCGGCGTCGGCCTGCACTTCGTCCTGCAAGGCGGCGTCCAGACGCCCCGAAGCGAGGTCGGCGTACACCTGATCCTGATTCTGGTAAGGCACCACGGTCACGCCTTTGGGCTCCCACCAGACCTTGGCGTAGGCTTCCTGAGTCGAACCCTGCTCGACGCCGACGCGTTTGCCCTTCAGCGATTCAGCCGTAGGCAGAAGCGGCGAACCTGCCCTGGCAATCATGCGAGCGGGGGCGTCGAACAGCTTGCCGGAGAAGTCGATCTGCTCGCGGCGCTTGTCCGTGATGGTCAGCGACGACACGATCGCGTCGTACTTCTTGCCCTTCAACGCCGGAATGATGCCGTCGAGGTCCTGCTCGACCCACACGCATTTCACGTTCATCTTCGCGCACAGTGCGCGGGTCAGATCGGCGTCGAAGCCGACCACCTGGCCGTTGGGTGCCTTGGATTCGAACGGCGGATAGCTGGCGTCCACCCCGATTCGCACGGTTTTCCACTCTTTCGCCATCGCGCCGGTGGCCATGACCGCAAGCGCCACGCAGAGTGCGAACTTCTTCATGTTTCTCCTGGGTCAAACTGATCGTCGTGGTGCTTCGATCTCGACGACCGCCGGCTCGTGGCCGGCCGTCGCTATTCTAGGCGGTCAAAATTGTCGCGCCGCTTGGGTTGCTGCTTCGGTGCGGGGTGCGTGCATTCGATGCATCGAGGGAGTCGGGCGCGGGTCTGAAACCTGCTGCCAACCCATCGCGGTCCGGCATGCCAGGCCCACCGGTGCGCCTTCGGCGCCCACGCAATCTCGAAAAGCGCGGTATTTTACCCGAACAGGGACGAGGCGCCAGTCCGCGACGCCGGCAGCGGCGAACTGGCGCGCGCGGACGTTGCGCGGGCGCGACGCTGTTGCGCGCGTTCCAGACCGCGCATTGCCTGTGGCGCTTGCGGTGAATGCGCGACTCGTGTTGCGGGCGTTTGTCGTACGTCTGCGGCGGTCGGAATTACACCCGCAGCCTTGCACGCGCGGCCGGAACAGCGCCGGGCGGCGCCAACGCCCATTGCGCGGATTTATGGAACGATCCGGTGCACCCGCGCCGATTGTCTAGTGCAGGCCATGCCCATACATTCTGGGCATCGCTATTTACTCACCAAGAGTACTTCCATGTTCGAGATTCGCCGCTCCGAAGAGCGCGGTCACGCCAACCACGGCTGGCTCGACTCGTATCACAGCTTCTCGTTTGCCGACTATCGCGATCCCCAGCACGTGCATTTCGGCCCGCTGCGGGTCATCAACGAAGACCGTATCGCCGGCGGCGAGGGCTTCGGCACGCACGGCCATCGCGACATGGAAATCGTCACCTATGTGCTCGAAGGCGCGCTGGCCCACCGCGACAGCATGGGCAACGGCTCGACGATCCGTCCCGGCGACGTGCAGCGCATGAGCGCCGGCACGGGTGTGCAGCACAGCGAGTTCAACGCGTCGCAGGACGAATCCGCGCACCTGCTGCAGATCTGGGTGATTCCGCAACGCGCGGGCGACCAGCCCAGCTACGAGGAAAAGCGCTTCGACGCCGCCGACAAGCGCGGCCGCCTGCGCGTGGTCGCGTCGCCCGACGGCCGCGACGGCTCGGTGACAATTCATGCGGATGCGTCCATTTACGCGGCGCTGATCGACGGCGAAGAAACGGCCACGTTCGCGCTGCCCAAAGGACGGCTCGCGTACGTGCATGTAGCGCGCGGCGCGCTGACGGTAAACGGCAAGGCGCTCCGTGCGGGCGACGCCGCCAAGCTCAGCGACACGGATACGGTGACGCTGGAGAAGGGCGAGAACGCTGAAGTGCTGCTGTTCGATCTGGGGCAGCTCAACGGCTAAGTCGGGACCGTTCAGTCGCGCTTTCACTGAAAAGATAGTTGAAGTCGCAACGAGCATGCATCACGGCGGTCCGCACGCATCGCGCCGCGCCGCGTAGTCAAAAAAACGCCACGGAAGGCCAACCTCCGTGGCGTTTTTGCATCCAGCAGCGCAGACGGCCGCGCGGGCCGCCTGTGCATCTCCACCGAGCCGCTTACTGATTGGCCGCCGGCGCCGAAGCCGCGCCCTTGCGATGTTCCCAGCGCTCGTGCATCTTCTCGTGACGCGACTCCATCTTCGCAAAGCGCTGCTTGAGCGCCGTGCTGACGGTGGTCTTCTGCTGGTCGTTCAGGCCGTTGTAGAACTTGAGCCAGGCATCCGAGGTTTGCTGACGCAGTTGCGCGTCTTTCTGCTCGACCTGCTGGTGCGCGGCCGCCATGGCGTTCAGATCCAGGATCGGCTGTTGCTGCGCAGCCTTGAACTGGTTCTTGATCTGCTCATGATTGGCGCGCATGGCCTCGTGGTTCTGCTTCATGGTGTCGAGCGCGGCTTGCCACTGCTTTTCCTGATCCGCGTTCAGCTTCAACTGATCATGGAGTTGCGTCAATTGCTGCATGAAGTGGCCGTGCCAGCCGCCGGCGCCGCCATGGCCGGCGGCAGGTTGTGCGGCATAAGCAGCGCCCGCACCGATGGCGAGGGCAGTGGCGGCAACGGCGAGAACGCGCGACATCTTTTTGGTGGACATGTGAGACTCCCTGTAATGGAATAGCCGACGATGCAACCGGTTAAAGTGGACGGCCTGCATTCGGTAAGACACAGCGTAGAGAACTGCGCAGTTCGCTGTGTTACGTGGCAGGATGCGGCTGTTACGGGGGATTACGCACAGCTTTCACCGTAACACCCGGTAACCCTTGGGGCCGGTTTGAAATCGAAAACCCTTCCTGCTGCGCGTTAAACTTCATCCCATGGCTACTCAAATACTTGTTGTCGACGACGACGTCGAATTGCGCGATCTGCTCCGCGACTATCTGGCCCGCCAGGGTATCGAGGTTTCGGTGCTGCACGACGCGGGCTCGCTCGAGCGCAGGCTCGAACGCGAGCGCCCCGACCTGATCGTGCTCGACCTGATGATGCCGGGTGTCGACGGGCTCACGGCGCTGCGCAAGCTGCGCGCGTCGGGCGACGATATCCCCGTGATCATGCTCACGGCGCGGGCGGACGACGTCGACCGTATCGTCGGTCTGGAACTCGGCGCGGACGACTACCTCGGCAAGCCGTTCAATCCGCGCGAGTTGCTGGCGCGCGTGCAGGCGGTGCTGCGCCGCCGCCGCACGCTGCCGTCGGCGGCGGCGCCGGAGCAGCGCGAGCCGTTCAACTTCGGCCGCTTCACGCTGGACTTCCAGTCGCGCACGCTGCATCTGGAAGACAAGCCGCTCACGTTGTCGGGCAGCGAATTCGCGTTGCTGAAGATTTTCGTCAATCACCCCATGCGCACGCTCACGCGCGAGCGCCTGCTCGAACTGCTGCACGGTCCGGAATACGACGGCACCGACCGCGGCATCGACGTGCAGGTCTGGCGTCTGCGCCGCATTCTCGAAACCGACCCGTCCACGCCGCGCTTCATTCAAACCGTGCGCGGCCGCGGCTACGTGTTCGTGCCCGACGGCGAACAGCATGCGCCGGCCCATTGATTCGCTGTTCGGACGGCTGGCGCTGCTAGTCGTCGCGGTGCTGCTGCTGTCGCATTTCGCGTGGTACGCGCTCATGCGCCTCGAGCGCAGTCAACTGCAAACGCGCTACGCGGTCGAGGAAGCCACCTTCCTCGTCGACGCGGTGCGTCAGCACGTCGCCCGAACGCCGGATCAGCCCTTGCCGTCACGCGTCAAACTGGTCGATCCGGCAAGCCCTGAAGTGCCGCCGGAAAGCGCGGACATGCCGCCACCGCTCGAACGTTTCGTCGAAGACGTGCGTGATCGCATGCCGTCCGGCACGCAGGTGCGCGTCGGCCTGCCGGGCCGTCCGCCCACGCTGTGGGTGCGCGCCACCTCCGACCGAAGCTGGATCGTCGTGCCGGTGCAACCGTTGCGCACGCCGCGTTCGCTCGACCGCACGGTGCTGTGGCTTGCGATCATTTTCTCGTTCGCGGTGATGGCGGCGCTGTTCGCCGCGTGGGCGCTGCAGCAGCCATTGCGCTCGCTCGCCCAGGCGGTGGCGCGTTTCGGCCGCGGCTTGCCGGTGCCGCCTGTGCCGGAGCGCGGGCCGCGCGAATTGCGTCAACTCACACATGGTTTCAACCAGATGGTCCAGGAAGTGGCGCGCACGGAGAACGACCGCGCCGTGATGCTGGCGGGTGTGGCGCACGATCTGAAAACGCCGCTTGCGCGTTTGCGCCTGCGCGCCGAAATGATGGACGAAGTGAAGATGCGCGACGGCGTGGTGCGCGACGTCGATTCCATGACGCATATCGTCGAACAGTTTCTGGTGTTTGCCCACGACGGCGCCGATCGCAGCGAAGCGGTCGAAGTGGATGCGCAGTGCGAGCGGGTCGTGCGCAGTTATCGCGCGGTGACCTCCGGTGCGCCCACGGTGCAGACCGAACTCAACGCGGGGCCGGCGTTCCTGTTGCCCGCCGCCACGCTCGACCGGATTCTGTCAAACCTGCTCGACAACGCACACGCATACGGTGCGCCGCCGATCGTCGTCGCCACGGCGCGTACCTCGCAAGGCTTCACTTTATCGGTGAGCGACAGCGGCAGCGGTATCGCGGCCCAGGATCTGATCAACGCCAGCCGGCCTTTCGTGCGGCTCGATCCGGCGCGCGGCGGCAACGGCCATAGCGGCCTCGGACTCGCCATTGTCGAGCGGCTGGTGCGACGTGCGGGCGGGGAGTGGGAGATCGGCAACCACGGCGGCCGTGGTTTGCGAGTCTTGATGAGCTTTCCGTTCGAAGTGTTGCCGCGAGTCGCGGCAGCTTCGGAGAGTGTCTGGAGTTAATAGGTGCGCGGAGCGGGCTTTAGCAGTCCGCGCCACGTCTTGAGATCCGAAGACAAGGTTCGGAAGACGCGGCCGGAAGCTAGTCTGAGAACAACGTATTCAGCGCATTCGCCGCGTCGCTATCCACCGTATTCCACGTCACCGTTTCGGCTTCGAAAATATAGTGCGTGGTGTATTTGCCGAGACGCGCCAGAATTTCCTCCTGAATCAGTTCCGGCGCCACGTCCAGTTTCAGATACCACGCGGTAGACGACAAGCGCGTCTGGAACGCGCCGTATTCAGCCAGCAGATGGTCGAACGCGTCAGCATCCTGATCGCGACAGACGATGACCAAATTTCCCTTCATGCGAATCTCCCGTTAAAGCGGTAGCGGCAACCTCGATCTATATCAGGATCGATCATACCTGCTTCGTTACGGGATGCCCGAGGGGGCGCTTGCCTTGCATCAGCTTGTGTGCTGATTGACGCGCCGGTGGGTAGCGTCTGGCGAACGCATCACCAGACGTTGGCCACCGTGCGGGTAGGCGGCGCGGTGTCGTCGGGCGGCAAGGCTTCGGTGCGGTCGCGGCCGCCCGATTTTGCCGCGTACAGGGCCATGTCGGCGCGGCTCATGATCCGTTCGGGCAGATCGTCGGGCGAGAGTTCGGTGATGCCGATGCTCACGCTCAAACCCACCGAAGCGGGCAGCTTCGGCGAAGGGACCGCTTTCAGACGCAGCCGCAAGCGTTCGACGACTTCGTGGCCGCCAGCCAGGTCCGTGGCCGGCAGCAGCAGGCCGAATTCTTCGCCGCCGAGCCGGCCGATCGCGTCGGCGCCGCGCAGCTCGGCGCGGCAGGTGTCGACGAAATGTTCGAGCGCGCGGTCGCCGGCGGCGTGGCCGAAGCGGTCGTTGATCTGCTTGAAGTGGTCGAGGTCGGCGATCGCCATGCACAACGGCTCGTTGCCCGCATGCGCGCGTTCGATCTCATGACGCAGCAGGTCGAGAAAGTAGCGCCGCGACAGCGCGCCGGTCAGCGCGTCGTGGCGCGCCTCGGCCGACAGCAGCGTGTTGGCGGATTGCAGTTGTTCGGCGAGATCGCGCGTGGCGCGATGATGGCGCCGCTCGCGCACATACGACACCGTGATCACCCACGCCAGCGCGACCGTGCCGGCCAGCGTCAGAAACACCAGCAAATGATCGCGCTTGTGATTGCGCAGCAGTTCCGGCCAGGCCACGAGCGGATCGACCAGATGCGCCGACAGTCCCGAGTTCAGGCCGCCGCGCGTTTGATAGAGCGACGGCATAGGTCGGTCGGACATGCCGAACAGTTGCCCGGCCACGGCGGACGGCACCCACGGCGCCTGTTCGCGCACCTGTGAGTCCACGCTGATATGGATGTCGGGAATCGCGTCGCGCAGGTAGATGGTCTTGCGCTCGGCAGGCGTCATCTGTGTGACGCGTGAGTTCGGCAGCGCGCGGCCTTCGAGCTCGCTGTTGTGCGCCATGATGATGACGCCGTTGTCGTCGGCGACGAAGGTGCCGGCGTGCGCGACCCAGTGGCGCAGCCGCGCGATCCCGACCTTGGCGACGACCACGCCGACCAGCAGGCCGTCCGCGTAAGCCGGCGCGGCGATGAAGATGCCGGGCTCGCCGCTCGCGCGGCCGACGCCATAGGCTTCGGAGAACGCGCCGAGCAGCGCGTTCGTCAGATAGCCGCGCACGCGCATGTCGGTGCCGACGAAGGAGCGCTCGGCCGCGAGCGGATTGTTGATGGAGTTGCTCGAGGCAACGCAGACGCCATTGGCGTTGACGAGCCAGATCTGGTCGAGCCCGGAGAAGCCTTGCGCGTCGTGCAGGAAGTTGCTCACGGCGCTCATCTGCTTGTCTTTCAGCAACGCGGCGCGTAGGACGGGTTCCGTCGCTTCGCCGTTCACGGCATAATTCTGGGATTGCACCAGAGCGCGCTGGACCACGTCCATTTCGGCCATGGTTGCGGGGATGGCGCGAGACATCGCAAGGTCGCTGGCGATCACCTCCGCCATGTTGTCCACGATCGACGCCGACATTTGCCGCTGCGCACGCAGGGCCGCGTCCAGCTCTTGCTGTACCATCCGGTCCGCAACCATGCCGGCCACGAACCAGCAAACCAGAACGATCAGCATAAAGCTGACCGGCCCGGTTGCCTGGCGCAAGGTTGTCCTGTTCATCGACCCTCTAATCCGTCTGGCTGTGACATGCAACTGGCTCAATCGTGGCAGCGCGCTCGCGCTGTTTCGCCCCTGTGGAAGCGGTCGGCAAATACGCCGTCGCTGTGGCCCGGATAAACCGATAACAGGCGTCGTCTCCTGATTTTAACCGTCATGGGGCCAGACGCCACCGTTATTGCGGGAATGCGAAGTGCGGCCGCCGCGTCCATCAGGTTCTTAACGGCAGCCCGGCCGGATTCTTGATGGTTGTTCGGGTTTTCCGGGTGAGTTTGTGCGTTGTCGCGGCAGCCTCCGCAAGGGTCGCCGATGTGGTCGGTGCGCCACGATAAATAGTCAGCGGCGCGATCAGTGCCCGCTGACCTGAGGGCGGCAGCTTGAGGCTTTCCGCTATTTATTGCTATTTGCCGTGAAAGGTTGTGCCTGAAACATAGGATGGTGTAGTGTCGTGCCGTCCAAAACAAGGAAAGCTCGCCAGCCCTCCGGGCGGCGCCTGCGGCGACAGGAGTCTGGCTTGACGGTTGCGGTCCTGGGCGGGTTCGTTCACGGACACATTCGTCACCGGTTCATGTGTCTCCAACGCTAACGATTTACCGCGCACACGCGTTTTGCCATGCCTGATTTCCGCTTTCCGGACCGATCTTCAGACCGCCGCGCCGAAGCCGCGGCCTCCTTGCTGTTCTTGAACGCCTGGTTCGACGGGGAGGGCATCTGATGGACTTCAGCTTCAACCTGAAGCGCACCGCCAATGCATCGGCATGGCGGGTGCTGCCCAACCGCTGGGACTTCGTCGCCTTCCCGCTGATCATCTGTGTGATCGCCATGGCGGCAATCGGCTTTCACGAGACCTTGGCGCCCATGTCGACGCTCAAGACTCAAGCCATCTCGCTCGACCCGGCGAACCTGCCTGAATACGCGATGCGCACCACGCTGCGCATGCTCGCGGCCATGGTCGCCTCGCTGACCTTCACGCTCGTGTACGGCACGCTGGCGGCCAAGAGTCGCCGCGCCGGCCTGGTGCTGGTGCCGATTCTCGACATCCTGCAGTCGGTGCCGGTGCTCGGCTACATCTCGTTTACTGTCACCTTCTTTCTAGCACTGTTCCCGGGGCGCGTGCTCGGTGCCGAGCTCGCGGCGATCTTCGCGATCTTCACGAGCCAGGCGTGGAACATGACGTTCAGCTTCTATCAGTCGCTGCGCACCGTGCCGCGTGATCTGGACGAAGTCTCGCGCGGCTTTCACCTGACTTCATGGCAGCGCTTCTGGAAGCTGGAAGTCCCGTTCTCAATGCCGGGCCTCATCTGGAACATGATGATGTCGATGTCGGGCGGCTGGTTCTTCGTGGTTGCCTCCGAGGCGATCACGGTCGGCAACAGAACGATCATCCTGCCGGGGATCGGCGCCTATCTCGCGCAGGCGATCTCGGACAAGAACCTGCACGCGATCGGCTGGGTCATCCTCGCGATGACGGTCGTGATTCTCGCGTACGACCAGTTGCTGTTCCGTCCGCTCGTCGCGTGGGCCGACAAGTTCCGGATGGAAAACACCAGTTCGGGCGACGCGCCGGAATCGTGGCTGCTCGATCTGATTCGCCGTACTCGCCTGATCCACCGATTGCTGGTGCCGCTCGGCTGGATGTTCGCCAAGGCCGCGCGCGTGCCGTTGCAACTGCCGTCCTTCCAGGCGCCGCGCTTCCAGATTCCGCAGAAGCAGAAGAATTCGCGCGTCGGCGATATCGTCTGGGCGACGCTGGTGCTGCTTACGACCGTCTATGTGGTGTATCGCGTCGTGATTTATGTGCGCACCGGCGTGTCGCTGGATGAAGTCTGGCACGTGTTCGTGCTCGGGCTGATCACGCTGCTGCGGGTGGTGGTGCTGATCGCGATCGCGTCTGTGATCTGGGTGCCGGTCGGCGTGCTGATCGGCTTGCGCCCGGCGCTTGCCGAGAAGTTCCAGCCGCTCGCGCAGTTTCTCGCCGCGTTCCCGGCCAATCTGCTGTTCCCGGTGTTCGTGATTGCGATCGTGCGCTTCCATCTGAACCCGGACATCTGGCTGTCGCCGCTGATCGTGCTCGGCACCCAGTGGTATATCCTGTTCAACGTGATTGCCGGCGCAACGTCTTATCCGAACGACTATCGCGAGGCGGCCAAGAACTTCCACATCCGCGGCTGGCAATGGTGGCGCCAGGCGATTTTGCCGGGCATTTTCCCGTATTACGTCACGGGCGCGATCACCGCGTCGGGCGGCGCGTGGAATGCGAGCATCGTCGCGGAATTCGTGCAGTGGGGCGACACCAAAGTGGCCGCGCACGGTCTGGGCGCTTACATTGCGCAGTCCACTGCCGCGGGCGACTATCCGAAGATCATCGTGGGCATTGCCGTGATGTCCCTGTTCGTGACCCTGTTCAACCGCCTGCTGTGGCGTCCGATGTACGCCTACGCCGAAGCCAAGCTTCGGCTCGATTGAGTAATAAAGGCAAAACGCGATGCAAAATCCTAAAGCTGCTATGGCCGCCGCGCCGATCCAGACCCCGCCGAAGCCGCCGCGTCTCGGCGAAGAGATCCTGCGCGTCAAGGACGTGTGCCGCGGGTTCAACAAGTCGCAGGGCGAACTGCTCGTCCTCGACGACGCGAACCTGTCGCTGCGCGAAGGCGAGATCGTCGGCTTGCTGGGCCGTTCGGGTTCGGGCAAGTCGACGCTGTTGCGCATCATCGCCGGTCTGATCGAGCCGACCGACGGCGAAGTCACCTATATGGGCAAGCCGCTAGACGGCCCCGCCAAGGGCGTCGCGATGGTGTTCCAGACCTTCGCGTTGTTCCCGTGGCTGACCGTGCTGCAAAACGTGGAAGCGGGTCTCGAGGCGCAAGGCGTCGGCGCGAGCGAGCGGCGCACGCGCGCGCTCGCGGCAATCGACCTGATCGGTCTGGACGGTTTCGAAAACGCCTATCCGCGCGAGCTGTCGGGCGGCATGCGTCAGCGCGTCGGCTTTGCGCGCGCGCTGGTGGTCGACCCCACGCTGTTGCTGATGGACGAGCCGTTCTCCGCGCTCGACGTGCTGACTGCCGAAACGCTGCGTACCGACCTGCTCGATCTGTGGACGCAAGGGCGCATGCCGATCAAGGCCGTGCTGATCGTCACGCACAACATCGAGGAAGCGGTGTTCATGTGTGACCGCATTCTGGTGTTGTCGTCGAATCCGGGCCGCGTGATCGCCGAGATCAAGGTGCCGTTCAAGCATCCGCGTAATCGTCTGGACCCGGCGTTCCGCCGGCTGGTGGACGACATCTACGCGAAGATGACCGCGCGTCAGACGGACGAAAAGACCAAGAAGGGTCTCGAACTACATAGCTGGCTGCCGCACGTGTCGACCAACCTGATGGCTGGTCTGATCGAAACGCTGGCCGCGGCGCCGTACCACGGCCGCGCCGACATGCCGGAAATCGCCCGTTCGCTGCATCTTGAGGTGGACGATCTGTTCCCGGTCGCCGAAGTGCTGCAGCACCTCGGTTTCGCCGACATCCGCGAAGGCGACATTTTCCTGACGCCGCCAGCGCGCGTGTTCTCCGAGTTCGGCACTCAGGAGCGCAAGATGATGTTCGCCGAACATCTGCTGCGGCACGTGCCGCTCGCCGCGCGAATCAAGAAGGTGCTCAACGAACGGCCGGGACATCGCGCGCCGCGCGTGCGCTTCGAGCAGGAGCTGGAGGATTTTCTGTCGGACAGCGCCGCGGAAGAGACGCTCGACGCGGTCATCAACTGGGGCCGTTATGGCGAGATCTTCTCGTACAACGACCAGACAGAAATCTTCAGTTTGGAAGACGTGGAGTCTTAAGCGCGTTCGAGTTGCGCGTTTGAGTTCATTGAGACACGCGAAACCAGCTCGAAGCAAAAACGGCAGGGGAGACCCTGCCGTTTTTTCATTGCCGCGCATTTATTGCAGACTGCCCCAGCGCGTGACGGCCGGTTCCGCGGACGCCCACTTCCAACCCTTGTCCTGCTGACACGCGCTCGCCGTGTACCAGTCCTCATGCGCGTTCGGGCCGTCGCCGTCCTGCACCGAGAACACGAATTCCTTGCAGAGCGCGAGGGCCGAACCGAACGCGCGCGTGACCCGTACCTGGCCGTGGCCATTCTCGATCGGCAACGTGTGCTTGACTGCCCAGGGACGAGTCTCGCCGACCGGCATGGCGCCCGCCAACGCGGCAATCATGTTCTGCTGATCGGTGTGCATGGTGCGCATGTAGCGGCCAACGGCCTCGTCGGTCGCGGCCTGCACGGCAATGCCGACGCCGATGCCGATTGCCGGATTGGACGTCACCAGCCCGGACGCGACGCCCGCCGCCGCGCCACTCGCCGCGCCGACTGACGAGCAGCCGCTCGTCAGGACGCTTGCGCCGACGCAGAGCGCGCCGGCCAGCACGAGCCGCAGCCGGTTGCCAGACCAGGCAGCGAGGCGAGGGCGGCGCGCCGTGAGGCCAGCCGTATGCGAACGCGCCGTCATTGCAACGCGCCCCAACGTTCGGTAGCGGGTTCGGCCGACGCCCACTTCCAGTTGTCGCCGTCGCGGCAGATCGATGCCACGTAAAACGCGCTGCTTGCCGGCACGTTCTTGGTGGCCGCCTGATCGACGGAGAAGACGATTTCCTTGCAGTCGAGCGCGCCCGCGCTGATCGTGCGGCTGACGGTGACGCGACCGTGCTCGTCGTCTTCGATCGGCATCGAATGGGTCACGCTCCACGGCGCCACGGCTCCCACCTCCAGCGGACCGGCAATTTTGGCGATACCGTCCTGCGTATTCGTGTGAACCACGCGCTCCGAGTACTGCACGCCGGCACGCGCCGCGGCCACCGCGCCCAGGCCGATGCCGGTCGCGACCGCCGCGTTGCTGGTCACTTTTGCCGCGAGCGCGGCGCCTGCGATACCGGCGCCGGCGGTGGCGCCTTCCGAATAGAGCGAGCTACAGCCGCTCAACGCCGACGAGACCGCCACGACAATAGCAACGAGCGCCGTTGCATTGGGACGTCCACGCCCGGCTGTTCGTTTTGCCCATTCGGCCCACACCATACTTTTTTGCATTTCCCTGTCTCTGCTCCTGCAATTGCCTTTCGTTCGCGCTCGAATAACGGCTGTGCGAACGAGTAACACGCGTTCCCCACCTAGCAATGCGTGTGCCGCATTTTGCAGGATGCTATTTGTAATTGGCAGAGGGAAAATGCAAGCAATTGCAAAAGATGGTGCGAGACAAATCGGTTTCTGGTGGGCTGCGGCCGATTTTGATTGGTGGTGCGAAGGGATTCAGTTTGAGATTCAAGGCCCGCGAAACAGGTTTTTTTGCAACTGGCTGGAACGGGCGCTCAGACGTCGAAGCACGCATGCGCCTCTGGACATTCGGGCGCTGTCGCAAGCACTCACGCGGCTTCGCCACCTGAGTGCCGCGTCGTGATTTTATTGCTCCGGCTCTTCTTCCGCCCCTTCGTCGCCGTATGCGCTCAAGCGGTTGTACAGTGTTTTGAGACTTACGCCGAGGGCTTTGGCCGCGCGTCGTTTGTCGCCGCCGCAATATTTGAGCGTGCCGAGAATGATCTGCTTTTGCGCGTCGGCGAGCGGCGTGCCGATCCATACGCTCATCGCATCGCCCTGCGTCATAGGCTTTTTTACGCGCGACGCGAGATGCGGATGCGGCAGCTCCACGATCTTCTCCGCGAGAATGAACGCGCGATACACCGCGTTCTTCAACTCGCGCACGTTGCCCGGCCACGACCAGGTGCGCAGCGTTTCGATCGAGCGTTTGCTGAAGCTTTTGCTCGCACCTTCCTGCTGATTCAGCAGCGCGAGGAAGTGCTGCGCAAGCAGTTCGCGATCGCTCTCGCGCTCGCGCAGCGGCGGCGCGCGCAGCGGGAAAACCGCCAGCCGGTACATGAGGTCTTCACGCAGACCGTTTTCCTTGACCGCGACAGCGGGGTCGCGATTGGTCGCGGCGATCACGCGCACGTTGCCGCTGATCAGGTCATTGCCGCCGACGCGGTAGAAGGTGCCGGTCTCCAGCGCGCGCAGCAGCTTCACCTGGCGCACCGGCGCCATTTCGGTAATTTCGTCGAGGAACAGCGTGCCGCCGTTCGCGTGTTCGAAGTAGCCGATGCGGCCCTGGACCGCCCCCGTGAAACTGCCTTTCTCGTGGCCGAACAGCTCGGCTTCGATGAGTTCGTCGGGAATCGCGCCGCAATTCACGGCGACGAACGGTGCGTCCTTGCGGCTGCTTTGATCGTGAATCGTGCGGGCAATCAGTTCCTTGCCCGTGCCGGATTCGCCGATGATCAGCGCGGTCGCGTCGGTGCCGGCGACGCGCTGGATCTGCTCGTACAGATCCAGCATCACCGGCGACGAGCCGTACAGCAGCCCGTACGATTTCAGTCCCGCGATGCCGTCTGCGACGCGCTGCTTCGCCAGTGCCGAAGCATTGCCGCCAGCGGAGACGGTGGGCGAGGCCAGGTCGATTGACGCCATAAACGGGGGTCCTGTGCAAATGAGTTCGTTGTTGCGGCGCGCAGGCCTGGGAACGAGATAAACCAGCGATGCCGCTATCTCTCAAAGATCGATTTAACCACTTTGACACCGTTTTCGGCAAACGATGTGAGGATCCAGGAAATACATTTGTGCACGGTCGGTCGAAAGTGCCTGGCTGCTGACTGACTGACACGCGCGAGGCAAACTTACCGGGCACGGCGTTTGCAGCGTCCCCCCGACACGCGTGTGCTTTTTTTGTGCGATGGCCTTGCCTATCGGCATGTTGCGCGACGGTGGCGATCGCCATTCGCCAATTTGCAGCGGTATGCGGCCTCGCCGGAACGCACAGGCGAACGCCGAACTCAGACCAGGAGTGAATGATGACTGACACCACGCAACAGCTTGCACTCGGCGGCCAGAAGATTGTCGAGGATCTGCGGGTGCTGCTAAAGGACTCGGAAGAAATGCTGCGGCTTGCCGCCAACGTGCCGGGCGAAGGCGTCGGCGCGCTGCGCGACAAACTCGGCACGCATGTCGAAACCCTGCAATCGGCGCTCGGCGATGCGCAGCAGAACGCGCAGCGGCGTTATCGGGCAGCCACCGTCAATACCGAACGCTACGTGCGGCACAACCCGTGGCGCTCGATCGGCATTGCCGCGGGCGTCGGCTTTCTGCTCGGCGTGCTGACCGCGCGCTAAGGCGTAATCCAGTACCAATCCGCTTCATGACGACAAGGAGTTCACGATGGCACGACCCAAAATCGGCATCTTCGGCGCACTGATGGCGCTCGGCGGCTTTCTGGCAGTGCGCTATGTACAGCAGCGCAACCGCGCCGCGCAAGTCCCCGTGGCGCGTGAGTTGAGCCGTTGGGAAAACGAGGGCGGTACGGTCGCGGCGCCGGCTACGCCGGCGGCCAATCAGGCGGCCACGGCGGGCGACACGAGCCCGAGCGCGCATGGCGCCAACGGCTCCGCTTATCCGAACGGCAATGGCGGCGCATGGCCGTTCCCGCGCAGTTGAGCAGGCTTGCCTGCAAGGCATCGCCGGCGCGCCGCGCTGACGGCCCGGCGCCCGGTACAACTTGCTAATTTGTCTCGATAAAGCCTTATAATAGGCAAATTGACAACAATGGCGCTTTGGGCCGGTGGGTTTGCCCTAGTATTGTTGCAAGTTTGAATCAAGTCGTTGGTTTCGCGCGTTGACTTCAAGTTGGTGGGTGCTCACATTAGAGCCCGCGGCAACGGCGCAGCGCCAGGTCAACGGCACGCTTTTCAGCATGCGCTTTAGCATGTTTTTCCATACCCACGTTTGCAGGCCTTCGAGACGCGATGCCACATGTACTGATTGTCGATGACGATGCGGGTACCCGCGAGGCGCTTTCCGCCATCATCGGGGAAGACGGTCTGACTACCGCCACCGCGGGCGATTTGCGCGAAGCGCGCATTCAACTGGTTCGGCAGATGCCGGATGTCGTCTTTACGGACCTGAAGCTGCCCGATGGCAGCGGGGTCGATCTGTTCGAAGATCTGGATCCGCGCTCCGGCGTGGAAGTGATCGTGATTACCGGGCATGCCACGGTGGAGTCGGCCGTCAACGCGCTGAAGATGGGCGCCACCGACTATCTGGTGAAGCCGATCAACATGCAGCGCGTGAAGGCGATCCTCTCGCGCCTGCCGCGCGCCGGCGACCTGAAGGCGGAAATCGGCACGTTGCGCGGCGAGTTGCGCCGCATGGGCCGCTTCGGCCTGATGCTCGGCAATTCGCCGGCTATGCAGGAGGTCTACGATCAGATCGGCCGTGTCGCGCCGACGGCGGCGTCAGTGATGCTGGTGGGCGAGTCGGGCACCGGCAAGGAAGTCGCCGCGCAGACGCTGCACCAGCTCAGCTTGCGTCGCAAGCACGCGTTTCTCGCGGTGAACTGCGGCGCGATCTCGCCGAACCTGATCGAATCGGAAATGTTCGGCCACGAGCGCGGCTCGTTCACCGGCGCGGATCGTCAGCACAAGGGCTATTTCGAGCGCGCGAACGGCGGCACGCTGTTCCTCGACGAAATCACCGAGATGCCGATCGAGTTGCAGGTGAAGCTGCTGCGCGTGCTGGAAACCGGCATGTTCATGCGGGTCGGCACGACCAAGGAAATCGAAACCGACGTGCGCCTGATCGCGGCGACCAACCGCGATCCCGAGCAGGCCGTGCTGGAAGGCAAGCTGCGGCTCGATTTGTACCATCGGTTGAACGTGTTCCCGATCAGCCTGCCGCCGTTGCGCGACCGGGGCAAGGACGTGGAACTGCTGGCTCAGGCGTTCCTCGACGAACTCAACGAACGCCACAGCACGAAGAAGCATTTCCCCGCAGCGGTGAAAGACATGCTGATGTCCTATCCGTGGCCGGGCAATGTGCGCGAGCTGAAGAACTACGTGCAGCGCGCGCACATCATGTCGGGTACGGACTCGGACAGCACGGCGACGGTGCCGTTGCAGATCACGCTATCGAAGCCCGCGGCCGGCACGGCGATTACGATTCCGTTCGGCACGTCGCTCGCCGAAGCGGACCGTCAATTGATTCTGGCCACGCTCGAGCAGTGCGGCGGCGTGAAAACGCGGGCCGCCGAGATTCTCGGCATCAGCCTGAAGACGCTGTACAACCGCCTGGTCGAGTACGGCAACGACGCGCGTGACGACGGTGACGCCGCCGACGAATCGCGCGCACTGGGCGGCGCGGACGCTTGACGCCACCCGCGCCGCTAACACGACCGACGCCGTCCAGCCGGGGGCGCATCCGTAACGGCACAGGCCTTGCTGCGATCCGATGGAACGCAAACGAGGATAAATAACATGCCGGACTACGTTACCGCTCCCGCGCTTCCCCTGCCGATGCACGCTCACCGTCCCGAGCCGATCGAGCCGCCGTCACCGCCTCCGGTTGCGCCGCCGAGCCCCGGCGAGCCCGACACTGTTCCCGTTCCGAGCCCCGATCCGAGCCCGCAACCGATCGAACCGATCGAACCGGTGGCTCCGCCGATCGGCGATCCGCCGCCGCAGCCCACGCAAACGCCACAAGCCAGTCAGCGTCGGACGACACAGCCGTTACGCATGCAACTCTGACTCGTTCTGTGCGTTATGCCACAGCCCGGCGCAGGGAATTTATGTACTTGTTACAAAGGCGGCGCATCTTTTACCGGCAATTTACCGTCGTGACCCCTAGACTGTATGGATGCCGCGAACTTGGCGGCGAGCTTCCCTTGGAGGCGTGGATCATGAGACATCCAGCACTGCGACGTTCAGCGCGCCATTCGAAGCGCGATTCCCGGCCGGGCGGCAGCAAGGACAGCCCGCCGGCGTCGCCCGATCCGGCAGGGCAGAACCGCGTCGCGCCCGATGCGCCGCCGGACGGCGAGCACAACCAGGGCGGCGTGCGTCCGGAAGGGCTGGAATACCAGCGCGACCTCGGTTCGGAACAGGACGCCTGAGCCGATGTGATGGCCGGTAAGAGGCCTTCCGGTTTTGTCATACAAAGCAGAAAAAATTTCTTCGCGTCGAGATACGGTCGCGTGTTTCTGCTCGCCTGTCACATTTGCATACATTTTTATTTCCAACATCTCAAAAAACGGCACGCGACTTGCATGCACCTTTTTGGCACATATCCGTATGCAACGAAGCAACTGAACTAGGTGGAGAACCAATGAGCAGACTGATCGTGGTATCGAATCGTGTCGCGCCGACTCAGGAAGGCCGTCCCGCAGCGGGTGGCCTCGCTATCGGCGTGCTGGACGCGCTGAAGGAGAGCGGCGGGGTCTGGTTCGGCTGGAGCGGGGAGACGGTGAGTGAGCCGAGCGCTCCGGTGATCGAGAAACAAGGCAATGTGACGTACGCGACGGTGGGCCTCACCAAGCGCGACTATGACCAGTACTACCGCGGTTTTTCCAATGCGACGCTGTGGCCGACGTTCCACTATCGCAACGACCTGTCGCGCTACGACCGGCAGGAATACGCGGGCTATCAGCGCGTCAACGCGACATTGGCGAAGCAGCTCAAGGCGTTGCTCAAGCCCGACGACATCATCTGGGTCCACGACTATCACCTGTTGCCGTTCGCGCGCTGTTTGCGCGAGCTCGGCGTGAAGAATCCGATCGGCTTCTTTCTGCATATCCCGTTTCCGGTGCCGGAAGTGCTGCGCACCATTCCGCCGCACGAAGAACTGGTCAAGGCCATGTGCAGCTACGACGTGATCGGCTTTCAGACCGATGCGGATCGCCAGTCGTTCGTCGACTTTATCGAGCGCGGCCAGCACGGCACCTCGAGCGAGGACGGCATGGTGCACGCGTATAACCGCTTCCTGAAAGTGGGCGCGTATCCGATCGGGATCTATCCGGACGCGATTGCCAAAGCCGCCGAGCAGTTCACCGACCGCAAGCCGGTGCGCAGCCTGCGTGACGGTATGCGCGGACGCAAGCTGATCATGAGCGTCGACCGCCTCGATTATTCGAAGGGGCTGGTGGAGCGCTTCCAGGCGTTCGAGCGGCTGTTGCTCAACGCACCGGGATGGCACGGCCGCGTGTCGCTGGTGCAGATCGCGCCGCCGACACGCGCGGACGTGACGACTTACCAGCGGATTCGTCAGACGCTCGAAGGCGAAGCGGGCCGCATCAACGGCCGGTTCGCGCAACTCGACTGGACGCCGATCCAGTACCTGAACCGCAAATACGAGCGCAATCTGCTGATGGCGCTGTTCCGTCAATCGCAGGTCGGCTACGTGACACCGCTGCGCGACGGCATGAATCTCGTCGCGAAGGAATATGTCGCGTCGCAGGATCCGGCCGATCCGGGCGTGCTGGTGCTGTCGCAATTCGCCGGCGCCGCCGAACAACTGCCGGGCGCGCTGGTCGTCAATCCGTTCGATCTATCGCAGATGGCCGAAGCGCTGGAACGCGCACTGTCGATGCCGCTCGCGGAACGTCAGGCGCGGCACGCCGACATGATGGCGCCAATGCGCGAGAACAATCTGTCGGTGTGGCGCGATACCTTCCTTGCCGATCTGCGCAATGTCGCGACGGCATCTTCGGTGACGGCCAAAGCGGTAAAGCTCGCTGACGTGACCGCGTCGTCGTAGCCGGATCAACGGTCGCGCGGCTTGCAGTGCAGCCGCGTGTGCTGGTCACGTCTTTTGAGTAGAGCAGCGCTTGTAACCTGGGAGAGTAAGGCGCGACTCGCGTAATGCGATGGACCGGCGTATTTTTTTTTTTGTTGGGCC
>NZ_JAQQEG010000038.1:0-95034 GCF_046027395.1 Paraburkholderia dipogonis
GGCATGCAAAGAAAGTAGGTGCCGCCCCGCACAGGGGCAACACTAATAGACCACAAAGAATTCAAGGAAAGGCCAACACCATAGGAGCACAACCCAAGAAGCAATCAAACCTGCCGCAGGCAATACTGAGCGACAGCGTCCAAAACCGCCTCATCCTCACCCACAGCAACAGCGCACTTAATCAGAACAGAGGGATGCAATGCCTGGCATTGCTCGATCACCAGAGGCAAGTCTTTCCTGACATGCCCCCCTTGCCCAAAAAACACCGGCACAACGGTGACAACATCGCAGCCTTGAGCAACAAGCTCACCCACAGCCGTAGGCAAATCCGGCTCCATCAACTCAAGAAACGCCAACGCCACCGGCCCAGCCTCAGGAGAAGCGCCCCGCAACTTGATAGCGAGTCTCTCAAACGGCTCCCGCCACCGCACATCTCTCGCGCCATGCCCAAACAAAACAATCCCATGCATAGCCATGGCGCACGCCCCTAATGACGATCAACCCACTTCAACCCAACCAGCCCGAGCACGAGATAAACCAACCCAGGCGTAGCCGCAGTCAAAGGCGCGGGCCAGGTATTCAACGTCCCGATATGCGAGAACAGCGTATTGAACAGTTGAAAACTCATCCCCAGCATAATCCCGCCGAAAACCTTCATCCCCACGACACCAGCCCGCGTATGCAAATACGCAAACGGCAACGACAAAACCAGCATCACGAACACAGCAAACGGATACAACAGCTTGCGCCACAACGCAATTTCATACCGCTGCGTGTCCTGATGATTCTCGGTCAAATGCTGGATATACCGGAACAGATTGAACATCGACATCCGATCCGGCGACACCAGCAGTACAGACAGAATCTGCGGCGTCAATTCCGAACGCAGCGAATACTCCGGCACAGTGACTTCCTTCGCCCGATACACGGGATTCAACGCATCGGCGGGCGTGCCCGGAGGAGGGGGCACATCGATCAATTGCGTATCGGTCACACCGGTCAACTGCCAATGACCCGGCGGCTGATACTTGCCGCTCTTGGCGGTCCGCACATTCGAAAGCCGGAACTTCGAATCGAATTCGTAGATGCGCACATTGCTGATCGTCGCGTCCGGCTTCAATTCGCCGACGTTGACGAAGCGCGTCACCTGCTCGCCGTCCGCGCGTGCCGTCAGCGTGTCTTTCACCCACACGCCCGACTCGAAGTTGCTCGACACGGAAGACCCGAGCGCCTCGAGCCGCACACGCTCCGACAACTGATCCGTGTAAGGACCAACCACTTCACCGATCAGATAAGTCAGCAAAACCAGCGGAATACCGATCTTCAACAACGACCGCAACGCCTGATTCGTAGCAAGCCCGGATACACGAAAAATCGTGTACTCGGAATTCGCCGCCATCTGCGCAAACACATAGATCGCGCTGATCAAAGCCGCAACCGGGATGATTTCGTAGAAGCGCGACGGCGTCTGCAGCGCAACCCGCAACACGGCGTACTGAAACTTGTAATTGCCGTGCCCAACCGAGTTCAGTTCGTTGATCAGATCGAAGAAAAAGAACAGACCCGAAAACGCAAACAGAATGAAGATGAACGTGAGATAGATCTGACGCGCGAAGTACCTTTCATAGATGCGCATCGGTCAGGCTCCCTGCGAACGGCTGAACATCGCCCGCGTGAAGAGCGGCCGGTTGCGCACGCGCAGCCAGAAAATAAACGCGACGATCGCCGCGACGATCACGTGCAGGCCCACCAGCCCGACCGGGAACGACATCTTGCCCTGCTCGATCCACGACTGCACCACGTTCAACAGATTCGAATACGTCAGATAGATGAGCACCGCCATCACGAGATTGATGGTGCGGCTGCGCCGCGGATTCTGGTGCGCGAGCGGAATGGCCAACAGCATCAGATTGATTGCGATGAGCGGCAGCCCCGCGCGCCAGGCGAATTCGGCGAGATTATCGTTGCTCGGATTACGCAGCAGCGTGAGCGTGGGCGTGCCGGTCGTACTGGGCGTATTGACGACCGGCTGGCTCTGGATCTTCACGCCGTAGCGCTCGAACTCCATGATGCGGAAATCGGGCTGGCCCGGCTGGCCGTCGTAACGGCGGCCGTTTTCCAGCACGACGAAGCGATCGCCGTTCTTACGCGTCTCGGTATGGCCGGTCTTCGACACGACCACGTTGACCTTGCCGTTCTCCGTGCTGGTCACGAACACGTTTTCCACACGCGCCTGGTCGGGCGACATCTTCTCGATGAAGAACACGCGATGACTGGTGGCCGATTCGCGGAATTGACCCGGCGCGAGCAGCGAGACTTCGTCGCGCTGCTGGAAGCGCGCGCGGATCAGCTTGCTCTGCTGGTTCGACCACGGCCAGCCGACGAACACGAAGAACATGATGAGGATGATGATCGGCGTGGCAAAAATGCCGATCGGCTTGATGAATTGCGTCAGACTGACACCCGACGAGAGCCACACGACCATCTCGGAGTCTTTGTACCAACGGGTCAGGACGAACAGGATCGACACGAACAGGGTCGCGACGAGCATGATCGCCAGGTAGCCGATCACGGTCAGGCCGATCAGGACCAGCACGTCGCGCGGGTCGATCTCGCCCGAGGCTGCGAAGCCGACGATGCGGATCATCATCGTCGTCAGCACGAGCGTGAGGAGAACCATGAACACGGCACCAGCCGTATACGCGAGTTCGCGCTGGAGGGAGCGTTCGAAGATCATTATTGATGATGAGAGGGGGCGCTCTCAGTGGCGCACGGGTTGCTTCCCGTCACACCTCCGGTGCAGCCGCCGCGGGAAAAATAGCGGATAATTGCGGCTTTCATCCTAAGCCCAGATTTTATCCGAGGACAAGCGCGATGGACTTTAGCATAAAAGCCTGTGATTGGACCAAAGGCTCGTCAAACGGTTTCCTGACTGGGAAATCCGATTGCATCGTAATCGGCGTGTTCGAGTCGCAAACCCTGTCGGGCGCGGCTCTCGAGATCGACGAGGCCACCCGCGGCCTGCTGAACCGCATCATCAAGGCCGGCGACATGGACGGCAAGGCCGGCACCACGCTGTTCCTGCATGAAGTGTCGGGCATCGGCGCCTCCCGCGTGCTGCTGGTCGGCCTCGGCAAGCAGGACGCTTTCAACCAGAAAGCCTACGGCGAAGCCGTGCGGGCCGCCTGGCGCGCGCTGCTGGGCACCAAGATCGTCCAGGTTACCTTCACGCTGGCGCAAGCGCCGATCCTCGAACGCACGGCCGATTGGGGTGTGCGCGCTGCGATCCTCGCGCTGCGTGAGCTGACCTACAAGTTCACGCAGATGAAGAGCAAGCCGGACAATTCGGCACGCGCCTTGAAGCGCATCGTCTTCAGCGTCAACACCGGCGACGAGAAGGCCGCCAAGCTGGCCGCGAAGCAGGGCGCCGCTCTCGCCAATGGCATGGACCTGACGCGCGACCTGGGCAATCTACCGAGCAATGTGTGCACGCCGACCCATCTCGCCAACACCGCGAAGAAGCTCGCCAAAGACTGGAAGCTGAAGGTCGAAGTGCTGGGCGAAAAGCAGTGCGAAGCGCTCAAGATGGGCTCGTTCCTGTCGGTCACGGCCGGCTCGGTGGAACCGGCGCAGTTCATCGTGCTGCAGTACCAGGGCGGCGCCGCGAAAGCCGCGCCGGTGGTGCTGGTCGGCAAGGGCGTTACGTTCGATACGGGCGGCATCTCGCTGAAGCCAGGCGAAGGCATGGACGAGATGAAGTACGACATGTGCGGCGCCGGTTCGGTGCTGGGCACGTTGCGCGCCGTCGCCGAGATGGGCTTGAAAATCAACGTGGTCGGCATCATTCCGGCGGTCGAGAACATGCCTTCGGCCACGGCCACCAAGCCGGGCGACATCGTCACCAGCATGAAGGGCCTGACGATCGAAGTGCTGAATACGGACGCCGAAGGCCGCCTGATCCTGTGCGACGCGCTGACCTACGCCGAGCGTTTCAAGCCGGCTGCGGTGATCGATATCGCCACGCTCACGGGCGCCTGCATCATTGCGCTCGGCCACCACAACAGCGGCCTGTTCTCGAAAGACGACGCGCTGGCGGGCGAGCTGCTCGACGCATCGCGTGAAGCATCCGACCCGGCCTGGCGTCTGCCGCTCGACGACGAGTATCAGGACCAGCTCAAGTCGAACTTCGCGGATCTGGCCAACATCGGCGGCCGTCCGGCGGGCAGCGTGACGGCGGCGTGCTTCCTGTCGCGCTTCACCGAGGCGTATCCGTGGGCACACCTGGATATCGCGGGCACGGCATGGAAGAGCGGTGCGGCGAAGGGCGCCACCGGCCGGCCGGTGCCGTTGCTCGCGCAGTTCCTGATCGACAGGGCCGCTGACGGTCGCGCCGCACAATGACGCAATGCAGTAAAGATGCAGGCGCGGCTGCAAATGCAGGCGCAAAGCGGAGCCGCCGATGACGAGAATCGACTTTCACTCGAACGTCGGCGATTCGCTGCTGTATGCGTGCCGCCTGATCCGCAAGGCGTATCAGGCGGGCCAGCCGACCATCGTGCTGGCCGAGCCCGCGCGCCTGAAGGCCTTCGACGAACAGTTGTGGACCTTCTCGCCGCTCGACTTCGTGCCGCATTGCATGGCGGGCACGCCGCTCGCCGCGCAAACGCCGATCGTGCTGGCTTCCAGCCTCGACGACGTGCCGCATCATCAGGTGCTGCTGAATCTGGGCGCCACGGTGCCGGCGCAGTTCGCGCGCTTCGAGAGATTGCTGGAAGTGGTCGGTAACGCACACGAGGAACTCGCTGCGGGCCGCGAACGCTATCGCTTCTATCGCGATCGCGGCTATGCTTTGAACAACTACAAGCAAGGCAGCTAGGTCCTGTTTCGTCCGCGTCGCGTGTGTCTGGTCTCAGGCATCCGGCGTGCACGCGGGCTGCTTCAGCTTCGACTCAAACACGGAGAGCGCACGTGTCCGATCCCAACGACGATTCGATCCCGGTTCTGCACGAGGTTCTCGTGCAGGGCCATTCTGTGCAGGCGCGGCAAGCGTCGAGCGATGCGGCCGAGCTCGACGGCCCGCGCGAACCCAGTTTCAAGGCAGAGCCCGTGCTCGCGCCGCAGCCGGTGCTGACGCCGGAGCAGGTGAGGTCGGCGGAACCGGTGCTCGCGGCGCAGCCGTTGCATGCGCAGGAACCGACCCTCGCACCGCAACCGCCGCGTGCGCCGCAAGACGCCGCGCATCCGGCGCATCCGGCCGACCATCATCATCCGAAGAAGCGCCCGCGGGCGCACCACGCCGCGGAGCCGCGGCATGCGCATGACGACGCGCAAGCGCCGTCGGCGGGCGTGTTCGATCGGGCCGAGCCGATCACACCGCTCGAGGCGGGCTCGACCGTACCGCCGGATATCGCGCGCGAAGGCGCCGTCGAGCCGCCGCTGGCGCTGGACGCCGACGTCATTGCCGAACGTCTGCGCGGACGCGTCGCCAGTTTTCTGGCGGGCGACGGGCGCAGCGTAATCGAGGAACGTTGCCGCGAGGCCTTGCAGGTGCACACAGGCTGGCTCATCGACCAGATCACGCGAGAAGTGGCGCTGACGCTGGAGAGTGAGATGACAGGCTGGGTGCGGGAAGCGGTGGTGGAAGAGATCGCGCGGCGCGCCTCGGCAGCGCGTGATCGTGTGAGTGAAGCGGGCGCGCGTTGAGCGTCGCCACCGCCTGCGTGCCGTTCAGCTTAAGTACTGGCGCCGTGGTACGACCATCTACTGGGGACTACGTGCGCTGGGAGCGTTGCCCGCGCGCAGCGCCTTTCGCGAGGCGCTCTTTGTCTGAACCGCTTATTTGAGCGTCAACACCCAACTCGCCAGCGTAGCCGCCTGATCGGGCGTGAGTTGCGTATTGGCGGGCATCGGCACCGGACCCCACACGCCCGTGCTGCCATCCAGAATCTTGTGCTGCAAATAAGCGGCGGCGTCTTCGCGACCGGCATATTTCGCCGCGACATCATGCAGCGCCGGTCCCATGAAGGAACGCGTGACCGAGTGACAACTCATGCAGTTCTGCTGCTGGGCCAGCGCGAGGCCAGCGGCCTCGGCATGCGCCGCCGGACTGCCGGCACTCAACGCGACGCCCAGCACGACGGCGGCTGCAAGCGCTGTGTGCGACTTTGATTTCATTCTGGTCTCCGTCGGTGCGGATGCCCGACTCGTGGTGCCAGCATTATAAAAGGAAAGGGGCGCACGGATTCCCGTGCACCCCTTTCGCTTTTACGTAGCCTTACGCGTTTTCGCAGGACTGTCGTCGTGATCCCGGACCACGCGCGTTCGCCAGCCGGCCGTAACCGTAGCCGTAGCTGCAGCCGTCGTTTAGCCCGTTATCGCCCCCTTGTTGGCCGGGAGCGCCAGTGCGAAGTACTTCGCCAGCACGCCACGCGTGTAACGTGGCTTCGGCTGTTGCCATGCGGCACGGCGGCGCTCCAGCTCGGCGTCGTCGATGTTCAGTTGCAGCAGCAGCTTGTGCGCGTCGATCGTGATCGAGTCGCCTTCCTGCACGAACGCGATCGTGCCGCCCACGAAGGCTTCCGGCGCGACGTGACCGACCACCATGCCCCACGTGCCACCCGAGAAGCGACCGTCGGTGATCAGGCCGACGCTTTCGCCGAGACCCTTGCCGATGATCGCCGAGGTGGGAGCGAGCATCTCCGGCATGCCGGGGCCGCCCTTCGGGCCGAGGTAGCGCAGCACAACAACGTCGCCGGCCACGATCTTGTCGGCCAGAATCGCTTCCAGCGCGCTTTGCTCGTCGTCGAACACGCGCGCCGGGCCGGTGATGACCGGGTTTTTCAGACCGGTGATCTTGGCGACCGCGCCGTCGACGGCCAGATTGCCCTTCAGGATCGCGAGATGGCCTTCCTTGTAGAGCGCCTTGTCGATCGGGAAAATCACCTGCTGATCGGCGCGCGGCTTGCTCGGCACGTCCTTCAGCTCTTCCGCGATGGTCCGGCCGGTGATCGTGATGCAATCGCCGTGCAGCATGCCCGCGTCGAGCAGGATCTTCATGACTTGCGGAATGCCGCCAGCCTTGTGCAGATCGGTGGCCACGAACTGGCCCGACGGCTTCAGGTTGCAGATCACCGGCACCTTCTTGCGCATGCGCTCGAAGTCCTCGATGCTCCATTCCACTTCGGCCGCGTGCGCGATCGCCAGGAAGTGCAGCACGGCATTGGTCGAGCCGCCGGTAGCCATGATCACGGCCACGGCGTTTTCGATCGACTTCTTCGTGACGATGTCGCGCGGCTTGAGATCCTTCTTGACCGCTTCGACCAGCACGCGGGCCGATTCGGCCGCCGAGTCGACCTTTTCCTGATCCGGATTGGCCATCGTCGACGAATACAGCAGCGACATGCCCAGCGCCTCGAACGACGAGCTCATGGTGTTGGCGGTGTACATGCCGCCGCACGAACCCGTGGACGGGCATGCGTTCTGTTCGACCCCTTCGAAATCTTCCTGCGACATGCGCCCGGCCGTGAACTCGCCGACGGCTTCGAACGACGACACGATGGTCAGGTCGGTGCCCTTCCAGTTACCCGGACGGATCGTGCCGCCGTACACGTAGATGCTCGGCACGTTGGTGCGCAGCATGCCGATCATGCCGCCCGGCATGTTCTTGTCACAGCCGCCGATCACGACCACGCCGTCCATCCATTGGCCTTGCACGCAGGTCTCGATGCAGTCGGAGATCACTTCGCGCGACACCAGCGAATACTTCATGCCTTCCGTGCCCATCGACATGCCGTCCGAGATCGTCGGCGTACCGAAGATCTGCGGATTCGCGTCGGCGCCCTTGATCGCGGCGACGGCCGCGTCGGCCAGGCGCTGCAAGCCGGCGTTGCACGGCGTGATGGTCGAGTGGCCGTTGGCGATGCCGATCATCGGCTTGTCGAAGTCGGCCTTCTCGTAGCCGAGCGCGTAGTACATCGAGCGATTCGGCGAACGCGCCACGCCCTGCGTGATGTTCTTCGAACGACGGTTGTATGCCATGGGAACTCCAGTCTGTTTTGTTTTGATCCGCGCTGCGGGTTCTTGCATCGCCGGCGCGGGCTGCCGGCGGCATCCGTCCAGTGTAGTCCGGCGTGTCGCGCAAGGATGCAGTTTCGCGATGCGCGCGTCCAATATATTATTCGGGCTTCATTAGGTCGTAAAATGTATCAATCATGCTGCCTGCCATTCCCGATCTACGCCAGCTGCGCTATTTCGTTACCGTCGCCGAAGAAAAGCACTTCGGGCGCGCGGCTGTGCGTCTTTCGATGACGCAGCCGCCGTTGTCGCAAGCCATCCGGGCGCTCGAGGAGACGCTCGGTGTCGAATTGTTCGCGCGCACCAAACGTTCCGTCGAGCTCACGTCGGTGGGCGCCGATCTGCTGCCCGAGGTGCAGCGCCTGCTGGCGAGCGCCGAGGGCTTACGACCGCTCGCGCAGAGCCTCGCGCGCGGGGAGGCAGGCGTATTGTCGCTGGCTTTCGTTTCGACGGCGGACTATGGCCTGCTGCCGCTGTTGCTGCGCGATTTCGGCGCGCGCCATCCGCGCGTGCGGCTGGAATTGACCGAAGCCACCAGCGACGTGCAGGTGGACGAACTGGTGGCCGGGCGCATCGACGCGGGTCTCGTGATCGCGCCGCTGCCCTCGCGCCACGCCACCCAGCTCTCGTGGCTGCCGATCGCGCGCGAGCCGCTGGTGATCGCCATGTCGACGGAGATGGCGGCGCGCGTGGCGAGCGCCAGCGGCGACGATGCCGACCCGCGCGCCGAATGGCTGGACACGCCGATCAGCCTGCGCGATGTGGCCGACGCGCCGCTCGTGGTCTTCCCAAGACGTCTGGCGCCAGGCTTTTATGACATCATTATGGATTGCTACGGCGTGGCGGGCCTCGCACCCCGGGTCGGCCAGGAAGCGATCCAGATGCAAACGATCGTGAGCCTCGTGTCGGCCGGCATGGGTGTCGCACTGGTGCCGCAATCGTTGCGTAATCTGCGCCGCACCGGCGTCGTGTACCGGCCGCTGTCCGAGTCGGTGCCCGCGATCGAGACGGGTCTCGTCTGGCGGACGGCGGAGGTGAGCCCGGTGCTGGCGGGCTTCATCGACATCGTGCGGGCGCATGCGGCGACCGTCGAGGTGCAACAATCCGCTGCGCCGTGCGTTTAAGAGCGTCTTTGCGAACGCATTGGCGGCCGAACCGTCCAACGCATGCACCGCAGGATGCGGGCAGCGCCGCCCACTACTAGAAAACTGCTTCTGAACCTGAACTGCCCATAACAACACGATGCTCATTCACCCCAATTTCGACCCCGTTGCCATTCATCTGGGGCCGCTCGCCGTGCGCTGGTATGGACTGATGTACCTCGTCGCGTTCATCGCGGCGATCGTCGTCGGCCGGCTGCGGCTGCGTTTGCCGTACGTCGCCGCACAAGGCTGGACCGCCAAAGATATCGACGACATGCTGTTTTACGGCGTGCTGGGCACGATCCTCGGCGGCCGGCTCGGCTACGTGCTGTTCTACAAGGCGAGCTTTTATTTCGCGCATCCGCTCGACATCTTCAAGGTGTGGGAAGGTGGCATGTCGTTTCACGGCGGCTTTCTCGGCGTGACGCTGGCCATGGTCTTGTTCGCGTATCAGCGCAAACGCTCGTGGCTGCAGGTCACGGACTTCGTCGCGCCGATGGTGCCCACCGGCCTCGCGGCGGGGCGCCTCGGCAACTTCATCAACGGCGAGTTGTGGGGCCGCGTGACCGATCCGTCGGCGCCGTGGGCCATGCTGTTTCCGGGCGCCGCGCCCGACGACGCCGCGTGGCTCACTGCGCATCCGCAACTGGCCGCGCAATGGCACTTGAACGAAGTGTTCGCGCAATATCACATGCTGCCGCGCCATCCGTCGGAGCTGTATGAAATCGCGCTGGAAGGCGTCGCGCTGTTCTTCGTGCTGTTCTTCTTCTCGCGCAAACCGAAGCCGATGGGCGCGATTTCCGCTGTGTTTCTGATCGGCTACGGCCTCGCGCGCTTCACGGTCGAATTCGCGCGTGAGCCGGACGACTTCCTCGGTCTGCTTGCCATGGGCCTTTCCATGGGCCAATGGCTGTCGCTGCCGATGATCCTCGTCGGTATCGGCATGCTGGTGTGGTCTTATCGCCGCGCGCGGCGTGAGCCGGCGCAGGCGGTCAGTGCGAGTTGATCCTTAGCTACGGTTTGTCGTAGCCAATGAAAAAAGCCACGGCGTGCCGTGGCTTTTTCTTTTACTGCATCAAACCACTGCCGCTAGCAGTAAAACGCGTTACTTCATCTGCACCGAGCCCGACACGTTGACGGTCACCGTCGACGTGCCGCCTTCGATCGGCACCGGCGCCGAGGCCTTCGCGTCCGCGCCCATGGCGCGCGCGCTCATCATCATCATCGGACGCGGCATCACGCCGTTGTGGCCGACGTTGACCTCGCGAATCGAATAACCGCTGTAGCCGAACGCCTGCGCGGACGAAGCGGCCTGCTCGCGGAACGACTTGATCGCTTCGCCGGTGAGCTTCTGTTCGGCCGCGCGCTGCGCTTCGGGCGAGAGCGAGAACTGCACGTTGCCGACCTGCATGATCGATGCCATTTGACCCGCGAGCTTCGACGCCGCGGCGAAATCGTGCGACTCGAGGACGATCTCCGTGCGGCCGCGCCATGCGGAAATGCGCCCGTCACGGTCAGTGGACGGATAGATCGAGAACGAGCCCGTACGTGCCGTTACGCCGCTCACGCCCTTGGCTTTCTGCAACGCCGAATCGGCGCGCTGGTTCAGCGTTGCCGTGAGCGCCGACGGATCGCTCGCTTCCTGCTCGTAGAACAGCGTGATATCGACGACATCTTGCGGCACTTCCGCGCTGGCCTGCGCGTTCAGCGACAACACGCCGGCCGGCTGATACTGCATGGCGCCTTGCGCGCGTGCGACGGCCGGCGTCAGTGCGAGCGCGGCAGGCGCGGCGCAGACGAGAGCGAAAGCGAGTGCACGTGCGGTGTTTTTCGTCATTGTTGGACTCCTTGCTTGAACAGGTTATGCACGATTGGAGCGAACGCCGCGCAATGGCACGACGTTTGCGAGTCCGTTAGGCGGTTGTAACCTGAGCTTGGTTCCCTTGTTTGACGTTGCTTTAACGTTTGCGTGTGCATGAATACGCGCGGCGCATCATCAAGCGCGCAACGTCAAGCGAGCCGCTTGGTGATGAAGCGCCATTCGGCTTCGGTCACCGGCGTGATCGACAGGCGGTTGCCTTTGGCGAGCACACGCATGTCCTTGAGTTCGTCATGCTCGCGCAGCGCGGCGAGTGGAATCAACGGGATCTTCTTCTTGAACACCACATCGACGAGCACCCAGCGCGGCGTTTCCTGCGACGACTTCGCGTCGTAGTAAGAACTCTTTTTGTCGAACTGCGTGGGATCCGGATACGCCGTGGACGACACCTCGGCGATACCCGCGATGCCGGGCTCAGGACAACTCGAGTGATAGAACAGAACGCCGTCGCCGACCTGCATCATGTCGCGCATGAAATTGCGCGCCTGATAGTTGCGCACGCCGGTCCACGGCAACGTGCGGTGCGGTGCGTTGGCGAGATGGTCGATGCTTGCTTCGTCCGGTTCGGACTTCATTAGCCAGTAGCGCATGAATCGAATTGAACGTTAAGAGGTTGAAGATGCGGAAGAAATCGGCGTACAAAAAACAGCGCCCAAAGAAAAACGGCACCGAACCGAAGTCCGATGCCGTTCTAAATAAGGTCCCCGCCTTAGCCGCTAGGCCGGCATCCTGAACCGGGGGTTCAGAATTGGTCGCAGTTAGCAACACTTCGGGTACATCAGACAGAGTGACGCGCACACCCGTGCTACAAATTTCCGCAACCGTGCACATGGCATTGGTTCAAGGAATATATGACCTTGGCGAACCAGGCAGGGAAGCTAAACCGATGAAGCTAAAAAACGAACTACCGATTGAACTCAAACGTTTGCTGAATCTTGCACGCCTTGTGCTCACGCACTCCGTTTGAATCCGCCGCCGATCTCAGGACCGGCAGCACGATAACACACGACACTTACTGCATGCTGTACTGCTCAATCACAGTACCTAGTTGTTCGTTCATTTGATGCATTGTACGCCGGATTTCTTCAGCGGGAAATGCTTCTCCGTGTCTCACGCTCGATTGCAGCCTAAGCAGTTCCGATGCCAGCGACAGCGCAGCCATGACAGCAATGCGATCCGTGCCGCGCACGTTGCTGTTATTGCGGATCTTCGACATTTCGGCGTCGACGCGAGCGACCGCTTCGAGCAGCGCCGCTTCCGTTTCCGGCGAGCAGGCGAGGCGATAGGGCACGCCGAGAATCGATACTTCGATCTGCTTGGTGGTCATGCATTTTCTCCGTGGCGGGTCGCGTCGCTCTCGGCTTCGACTTCGTGCTGAGCGGGCTCGAGCAGATCGAGCTGGTTGTCCGGCTCGCTGTTCGCGCGGGCACGCGGCAGCTTCTCGAGAATCGCATTCAGGCGCACCTGTGCGTCGTCGATCTTCGCCGATAGCGCGTCGCGTTCCGCCTGCAGCGCGTTACGTTCCTCGCGCAGCATTGCAAGTTCCGTGCGCGTGGCTTCGGCATCGGCACGCGATTGGGCGAGCTGGTCTTCGAGCGCGAGTCGCGCTTCATTGTGGCGCTGGCTGATCGCAATCAGCTTGCCGATATTCTGTGAAAGTGTTTCGAGTTCGGTGAGCATCTGCTGCGTCCTCTAAAGACATCGCATTTTAGCGCGGAATGTCGCAGGTTCCGACAATTGTCTCGTTTCGAGACGTAACAACATCGCTTTGTGCAGGCTTTTATCGACCATATGATGAAAAAGTACTCATGCGTCGGACAATAACCTGCACTTAACAGAACGGATGGCCAAGGTTCCAGCATTCTTGACGGACCCCGAGGCCGCTCCTAAACTTGCCGCACTCTGGTGCCCGCGTGCGCTTTTCAACGGCGCGCGCAGTTAAACGGGAAGCAGGGCGCGCCGTTCGCCTGAACGCGCCAACCTGCGCTGCCCCCGCAACGGTAAGCGACCGCATTCGTCATGCAAGTCGATCCTGATCGCGTGTTGGAAGTTCAACTCGCGAGTGTGCCACTGCGCGTCACGCGTGGGAAGGCGGAATCGATGTGTCGCCAGCCCGGATACCGGCCAGAGGGAGAGGCACGTCACGCGCGAAAATGTTAAATACGCGGGCGCCTCGTTACGCATCGGCCTGCGGGGAAGCGGGCCGCGCACGCTACCCACAGGACTTTCATCCCATGCTGTCCCCCATCGCCCGCGCGGCGTTGCTCGCTTTCGCGGGCCTGCCGATCGTCGTGCATGCGCAAGCTGTTCCTTCATCTTCTTCTTCGTCCCCGTCGGCGGATTCATCGGCTGCCGTGTCGTCTTCGGCGGTGCTGTCGCCCGTGGTGGTGACCGCGGAGCGCGGGCCGCAAGCACTCGCCGATACGATCCCGCAGACGTCGCTGTTCGATCAGCAGGATATTGCCGACACCACCGCGACCGATTTGCCTGGCCTCCTGCAACTCGCGCCCGGTGCGCAAATCTCGCGTACAGGTGGCCCTGGTTCGACCACGAGCCTTTACTTGCGCGGCGCATCATCGACGCAATCGCTGCTGCTGATCGACGGTGTGCGCGTCGATTCGGTGAGCCTGGGTGCGCCGCAACTGGCGCAGATCCCACTCGACCAGATCGATCACGTCGAGGTGGTGAACGGCAACGTGTCGGCGTTATACGGCTCGGGCGCGATCGGCGGCGTGGTGCAGGTGTTCACGAAAGACGGCGGCGACCACCCGCCGCGTTTCAATTTTTCGCTGGGCTACGGCAGCTATCACACGCAGACGCAGCAGGCGGGCGTGAACGGCGCGTTGGATAAAGACGGCAACACGACCTTCAGCATTTCGCTCGCGCGTTCGAAGGACGATGGTTTCTCGTCGCTCAATCCACGCGAGGCGCCCAATGCCAATCCGAATGCGAACGGCTATCTGAACGAGAGCATCTCAGCTTCGCTGCGCCACAAGTTCGACGACAAATGGGACGCCGGCGCCAGCTACTTCCAGTCGAACGGCAACAACAGCTACGACAATGCGTACGGCGTGCCGACCGATCTGAACAACCTGTATAGCAAAGTGCGCCAGGTCTCCGTATTCGCGAACGGCAAGCTGACCGACTGGTGGACGACGCACTTCATCGTCGCGGAAGGCGACGACCGCAGCGTGTCGAATACCAACGGTGTGTACAACGGCCGCTTCGATACCGACAATCGCCAGTACACATGGCAGAACGATTTCGCGCTGGCCGCGCAGCAGAAGTTGCAGGTCGGCTATGAGCATCTCGATCAAAGCCTCGATTCGGATACGTTTGCGGCGCCCGACCGGCATGTGGATTCGGGTTTCGTCGGCTATACGGGGCGCTTCGGGCGCAACCAGATTCAGGCCAACGTGCGCCGCGACCAGTATTCCGATTTCGGCGGAGCGAACAGTTACTATCTCGGCTATGGCTTCGACATCACCGGCCATTGGAAGGTGACCGCAAGCTATTCGGATTCGTTTCGCGCGCCGAGCTTCGACGATCTGTACTACCCGTTCAGCGGCAATCCGTCGATCCAGCCGGAACGCAGCCATTCGATCGAAGCCGCGTTGCAGTACGCATCGAATGCGCTTGGCGTGATGCGCCTGACTGCGTTCCAGACGCGCTACTCGAATCTGATTGACTATGAGCAGGTGACGCCCGGCATCTATCTGGCCGAGAACGTCGGCCATGCGAAGGTGCAGGGGCTCGTTGGATCGTGGAGCGGCCATGTCGGCAAGACGGACGTGCGCGCGTCGGTGACGCTGCAAAATCCCGTCGACCTCGACAACGATGCCGACCTCGTGCGGCGCGCTCGGCGCTTCGGCGCGCTGACGGTGAACCGCAGCTTCGCCGGGTGGCGTGTGGGCGGCGAGTGGATCGTGAGCGGCCCGAGCAATGACAGCAGCGGCAAGCTGGGCGGCTATGGCGTGGTGAATCTGTCGGCGCGCTACAACATCACGAAAGCATGGTACGTGACCGCGCAAATCCAGAATCTGTTGGACAAGGACTATGAAACGGCCTACTCGTATAACTCGCCGCGGCGCGGTGCGTATCTCACGGTTGGTTGGCAGCAGCAGTGAGCGAGTCGCCTCGTTGAGATTGCGCGGATGAGCCGACACATGAGCCGACACTCGAGTTCGATGCCCGCGACACTGCGCGTGATGAGCGCGAAGCGCGCGGCCGCGATCTGGCTCGCGCTCGCCGTGATCGCGCTGACGGTGTTGATGGCATCGCTCGCGCTCGGCAGCGTATCGCTTGCGCCAATGCGCGTGCTGGCTGCGCTGATGCCGTCGCATGCGTCGTCGGTCGCTTCTTCTGACTTGGCCGCCGAGATCGTCCGCACGCTGCGTCTGCCGCGCGCGGTCGCCGGCTTCGCCTGCGGCGCGTTGCTCGCGTTGGCCGGCGCGTTGCTGCAGGTGCTGTTGCGTAATCCACTGGCCGAACCGTATGTGTTGGGCGTATCGGGCGGCGCGGCGACCTTCGCGCTGGTCGCGATGATTGCCGGTTGCGCATGGTGGATCGTCGACGCGAGCGCGTTCGCCGGGGCATTCGTGTCGATCCTGCTGGTGCTCGGCCTCGCGCGCCGCGAGTTGTGGCGCGGCGAGCCGCAGGACACGTCGCCGCGTTTGCTGTTGACCGGCGCGGTGATCGCGGCGGGCTGGGGCGCGCTGATCACCTTGCTGCTCAACCTCGCGCCCGACAACCGTTTGCGCGGCATGCTGTTCTGGCTGACCGGCGACCTCAACGGTGGCACGATGCCTTGGACGGCGCTCGCCGCGCTCGTCATCGTGCTGATTGCGATCGTGCCCGCCGCGCCGCGTCTCAATGTGCTGCTGCGTGGCGACGCCGCCGCGCAGGCGTTGGGCGTGGCGGTGATGCCGCTGCGTTTGCGGGTCTATCTGGTGGCCTCGCTCGCGGCGGCCGCTGCGGTGACGACGGCGGGCACCATCGGCTTTGTCGGACTGGTCGTGCCGCACATGCTGCGGCTCGCGTTCGGTAACGATCAGCGCATGCTGCTGCCGGCCGCGGCGCTCGGCGGCGGTGTCGCGGTGATGGGCGCGGACCTGATCGCGCGCACCGTGATCGCGCCGGCGCAGTTGCCGGTCGGAGTGATCACGTCGATCATCGGCGTGCCGGTGTTTCTGTGGATGCTCTTGCGCAGGCGCCGATGATGCAAGCCCACTCCGTTTCCGAATCCGTCCTCAGCGCGCAACGTTTGACCTTGCGTGTCGGCGCGCGCACTTTGCTCGACGCCTTCACGCATACCTTCTACGCAGGCGAGATCTGGTGCATCGCCGGCCCGAACGGCGCGGGCAAGACGACGCTGCTCTCCACGCTCGCGGGTTTGTTGCAACCGTCGGCGGGACATGTCGAACTCGACGGCGTGCGCCTCGCCGACTGGCCGCCGCTGCCGCTCGCGCAACGCCGCGCGCTGATGCCGCAAAGCGCGCCCGACGCATTCAGCGCGAGCGTGCTCGATATCGTGATGCTCAACCGCTTTCCGCATCTCACCGGCTGGGGCTGGGAGCGCGAGGCCGATCGCGAAGCGGCACACGCGGCGTTGGATCTGTTGGGCCTCGCCGCATTCGCCGCGCGTGACGTGCTGTCGCTCTCGGGCGGCGAGCGGCAACGCGTGGCACTAGCGGCGGTGCTGTGCCAGAACACGCCGTTGCTATTGCTCGACGAACCGTTGTCGCATCTCGATCTGCATCATCAGATCGACTGCCTCGAGGCATTGGCCGCGTGGACGCGCGAGCCTCGGCGTACAGTGATGTTTTCGTGCCACGACCTGAACCTCGCGCGCCGCTTCGCCACGCATGCGCTGCTGCTCGACGGCGCGGGCGGCGCGTATGCCGGACCAGTGCACGACGTGTTGACGCCCACGCGGGCGAGCCGCGCATTCGGCTATCCGTTGCTTCTGATTCGCGACGGCGAACACGAGGCGCTGATTCCCGCGCCGCGCGCACGTCACGAATCGCCTGTCGGCCATGACACACCGGCAAGCTGATCGCTTCATTCCAACATCCTCTATCAGACACGCTCATGACTTCATTGCCACGCTTGCCCGGACTGCCCGAAGTCGAACCGCTCGATCAAACGCTGCGTGACGAACTGCAGCACATCATCGATACCAAGACGAAGCCGCCCGGCAGTCTCGGCCGGCTCGAAACGCTCGCGCGTCAGATGGGCCTGATTCAGCGCACGACGCATCCCACCGTGACGCGCCCGGCGATGATCGTCTTCGCCGGCGACCACGGCGTTGCCGAGGAGGGCGTGAGCCCTTATCCGCAAGCGGTGACCGCGCAGATGGTCGCCAACTTCCTCGCAGGCGGCGCGGCGATCAACGCGTTGAGCCGCGTCTCGGGCATCGAGCTCGAAGTCGTCAACGCGGGCATCGCGACGCCGTTGCCGTCGACGGTGGGCCTCGTGGACATTCCGGTCGCGGCCGGCACGCGCAACTTCGCGCGCGAACCGGCCATGACCCACGACCAGGCACTCGCCGCGATGCAGGCGGGCGCGGCGCGCGTGCGGCATCACGCGGCGCTCGGCACCAATGTGATCGGCTTCGGCGAGATGGGGATTGCGAACACGTCGGCGGCCGCGTGTCTGATGAGCCGGTTGTGCCGAGTGCCGATCGATGAATGCGTCGGCCGCGGCACGGGTCTCGACAACGCGGGACTCGCGAGGAAGCGCAACGTGCTGGCGTCCGCGCTGGCGCGTCACCCGGTGTCCAACGATCCGCTCGACGTGCTTGCCACCTTCGGCGGCTTCGAGATCGCGATGATGGCAGGCGCCTATCTCGCGGCCGCCGAGGCACGCATGACGATTCTGGTCGACGGCTTCATCGCGACCTCGGCCTTGCTGATCGCCGATGCCTTCGCACCGAGCATGCGTGAGTACTGCGTGTTCGCGCATGCGTCGAACGAAGCGGGGCATCGTCGCATGCTCGATCATTTCGGCGCACTGCCGTTGCTATCGCTCGACATGCGTCTCGGCGAAGGCACTGGCGCGGCACTCGCGGTGCCGCTGTTGCGGGCGGCAACGGCGTTCATCAACGAGATGGCGAGCTTCGAATCGGCCGGCGTCGCGAATCGCGATGCATGATCCGCTTGATCCTTCAGACAGAAACGCTCGACCGGCACACTCATGAATCCGCTCGCGGAACTGCGCTATTTCTTCACGGCGCTCGGCTATTTCACGCGCGTGCCCGTGCCGCGCTGGGTCGGCTACGAGCCGCATTATCTGAACGCGGCGGCGCGTTATTTTCCGCTCGTCGGCGTATTGATCGGCGGATTGAGCGCGCTCGTCTATCTCGCCGCGCTGCGCGTTTTTCCCGCGGGCGTGGCGGTGCTGTTGTCGATGGCCGCGTCGCTGCTCGTGACCGGCGCGTTCCATGAGGACGGTCTCGCTGATTGCGTCGATGCGTTCGGTGGCGCCTATACGCGCGAAGATGTATTGCGAATCATGCATGACTCGCGCATCGGCGCTTTCGGCGCCATCGCGCTCGTCATAGCGCTTGCGTTGAAGTGGCAAACGCTCGCCGCATTGCCGCCGATGCGCGCCGCAAGTCTGATGATTGCCGCCCACGCGGCGAGCCGTACCTGTGCGATCAGCTATCTGGCCACGCTCGACTACGTGCGTGCCGAAGGCAAGGCCAAACCGGTGGCGCAGCGCCTGAGCGCCGGTGCGTTCATCTGCGCCGCGATATTCGGTTTGCCGTGGCTGCTGTGGCCGGACGGGCTCGCTGCGCCGGACTGGCGCTTCGCGGGCTCGGCGGTCGTGGTTCTGCTCGCACTTCGCGTGGCAATGGGCCGATATTTCGTCAGACGCATCGGCGGTTATACAGGCGACTGCCTCGGCTTCGCGCAGCAAGTTTTTGAATTGAGCATCTACCTGGTGGGGCTCGCATGGATATCGTCCTGATTCGTCATCCCGCGGTCGCGCTCGATGAGGGCGTGTGTTACGGCCACAGCGACGTGGCGCTAGCTGAAGATGCCGAGGTGTCGTCGACGACACTCGCCTTGAAGCTCGCGACTTTGCAGGTGCCGGCGCCACGCGTGCTGATGTCGAGTCCGTTGAAGCGTTGCTCGGCGCTCGCCGCCGAGTTGGCTAACGACTTCGGCTCTGTGATCAGTCACGACGATCGTCTGATGGAAATGAACTTCGGCGATTGGGAAGCGCAACGCTGGGACGCCATCGATCGCGAATTACTCGACGACTGGGCGGCCAACTTCGAACACGCGCGTGCGCATGGCGGCGAAAGCGTCGCGCAGTTCGTCGCGCGGGTGCGTGCGTGGCTCGATGCATTTGCGCTCACGCGTGAGTTGTCGCCGGCTTATGTGGTCACGCATGCGGGTGTCATGCGGGCGATTGCGTCGATCGTGCTGGACGTGCCGCTGGAACGCTGTCTGCGATGGTCGCTCGATATGAGCGGGATCGTCTGGTTGCGCAGAAACGATGAAACGCAGCAGTGGTCGTTGGTGCGCTGGAATGCGTGAGGCGCGTCGCGGCTGATTGCCCTCGCGTTACTGCGCGCCTGGTTTCCGGCGTGAGCGCGCCACTTCGAGGTCTTCGCACATCTGCTTCGCGCCTTGCGCAATGCGTGGCGCAGGACGGTTGATCAGATCGCCGTCGATAGCAAACAGATTGTTGTTTGCCACCGCTGTCAGGCTCGGCCATGCGCGCCATGTGCCGAGTTGCGGCAAGGTGGTGTCGGGTTTGGTCGCGCCCGGTGCTGCGGTGACGATCGCTTCGGGATTCGCTGCGAGCACTGCTTCGGTCGAGACGGTCGGCACTAGCGGTTCGAGTTTGGCGAACACGTTGCGGCCGCCGCACAGCGCGATCACGTCGCTGACCATGTGCTCGCCGTTGAGCGTCATCAACGGTTGATCCCAGACCTGATAGAACACGCTGACGGGTGGCCGGCTCGCATACTGGTTGCGCAGTTTCGCGATGTCCTGACGATAGGCGGCCGCCGCAGCGTCCGCCGTCGATGACGTGCCTAATAGTTGTCCGAGCTTCGTCAGCGACACGGCCACGTCGTCGAGATGATGCGGCTCGCTGAAGAACAACGGAATGTGCATCTCGCGCAGGCGATCGAGCTGACGCTGCGCATTGCCATGCCGCCACACCACGATCAGATCGGGCTTCAGCGCGACGATGCGCTCGAGATCGAGCGCCTTGTTATCGCCGACGCGCGGCAACTGTTTTGCCTCGGGCGGATAGTCGCTGTATGACACGGCGCCGACCACTTTCGCGCGGCCGCCCGCGGCATACAGCAATTCGGTGACGTGCGGCGCGAGGCTGATGACGCGTTGCGCCGGAGCGGGCAGGGTGACGATTGCGCCGGTGTCATCGGTGACGGAGATTGCGGCATGCGCGTGCAGTGCGTTGATGAAAAGCGCGGTGGCGAGGGTGAAGCGGACGGGTCGGTTCATCGGGCGAGGCTGCGGGGCGCGTAGTTATTGTGGGAGTGAGGGTTTCGTCTTCTTTGAATCAGCCCGCTCACGTAGCATCGATCTCTCGTACGGCTTCGTGCAAGCTCTCTTCGAAGCGTGTCCATTCGGCCTCGCTCGCAGGCAAGCCGAATCGAACGCTGCCCGACGAAGTGAACAGACGCGTCCACACGCCGCGTCGTGCGAGGGCTTCATTCAGAGCGGCGGCGCGTGAGTCGTCGGTCCACGCGAAGAGCGGCGTGCTGCGTGTGGCGAAACCATGCGCGTGCAACAGGTCGGTGAGCCGCGCGCTTTCGGCATCGAGCCGAGTGCGCATGTGCTGTTGCCAGGCTTCATCGGCGAAGGCGGCTTTGACGGCGTGACGGGCCGGACCACTGACCGTCCACGCGCCGAGCGTGTGGCGCAAACGCGCGAGCAACGCCGGCGCACCGAGCACGAAACCCGCGCGCACACCGGCGAGGCCGAAGAATTTTCCCGGCGAGCGCAACACGAGCAAGCCATCACGATGCGTGCTCGCCGCGAGCGACGCCGACGGCATCGTATCGGCGAACGCCTCATCGACCAACAGCGTGCCGCCACGTGCGCTCAATTGTTCATGCCAGTGCAGCAGCCTGGCGGCGCTCAGATGCGCGGCGGTCGGATTGTTCGGATTCACGACGACCACATGCATGAGCGCTTCGGGCAATGTTTCCCAGGCGACATCGAGCGGCATCACTTCATGGCCGCTGCGTTTGAAAGCAGGCGCGTATTCGCTATACGTAAGCGGCGCGATGCCGACGCATGCGCGCGGCAGCAGCGCGGGCAGCGCGCGAATCGCCGCCTGGCTGCCCGCGACGGGCAGCACATGCGCCGCATCGGGCGCGCCGTAGTAGCGCGCGGCGCAGGCGGCGAAATCGTCGCCGTCGTCGGGCAGGCGGCGCCAGGCATCGGCGGGAACCGGCGGGACCGGGTAGCCGTGCGGATTGATACCCGTCGACAGATCGAGCCATTGTGCGTACGGAATGTCATAGCGCCTGGCCGCTTCGTGGAGATTGCCGCCGTGCACGACTGCGTCGATTGCGGCACCCGTTTCGTTCACGCGGCCGGTCATTCGCTCAACCATGAAAGGGCACGCTCAACAGCGCCAGCACGATCAGCACCGCGAGCCACAGAATGACCGTGCGCTCGACCAGCATCAACGCGGCGGTAATGTGGCTGGCTTTCGCGGAATGCCCGAAGCCGAGCGTCGGCCGGTGTTCGAGCGCGCCGTGATACACCGCCGGGCCGCCGATCAACACGTTCAGACTGCCTGCGCCGGAGGCCATCACCGGTCCCGCGTTCGGGCTGTCCCAACGCGGCGCCTGCTCGCGCCAGCAGCGCCACGCGGTGCGCGTGTCGCCGAGCAACGCATAGCTGGCGGCGGTCAGACGTGCGGGAATCCAGTTGAGCACGTCGTCGATACGCGCGGCGGCCCAGCCGTAGCGCAGATAGCGCGGCGTGCGATAACCCCACATCGCGTCGAGCGTGTTGGCGAGACGAAACGCGAGCGCGCCCGGACCGCCCGCGATGGCGAACCAGAACAGCGCGCCGAAGATCGCGTCGTTGCCGTTTTCGAGCGTCGATTCGACGGCGGCACGCGACAACGCGCCTTCGTCGGCATCCGAGGTTTCGCGTGAGACGATGCGCGCGGTCAGCAAGCGCGCTTGCGGAAGATCGCGCTGCGCCAACGCGTGGGCGATCGGTGCGATGTGATCGTGCAGGCTGCGCGCGCCGAGCGCGAACCACAGCAGCAGGACATGCACCACACAGGCCGCAAAAAACGGCAGCACGGCGACCAGGCACCATGCGACCAGCACCGGCGGCATGACTGCCAGCGACCACGCCAGCAGACCTTTGAGCCGCAAGCGCCGGCCGGTGTTGTAGCGCTTTTCCAGACGCGTCGCCCATTTGCCGAAGCCCACCAGCGGATGCGCCGTGCGCGGCTCGCCGAACCAGCGGTCGACAACGACGCCCGCGGTGGCCAGCGTCACGAGAAGCGGGAGCGAGAGCATCACGCGTGGCTCGCGATTTTCAGCGCGAGCGGCAAACCGGCGACCATCATCGTGGCTTTAGTGCTCAACGCGGCGATGCGCTGATTGAGCCTCCCGAGTTCATCGACGTAAAGACGCGTGGCGGCGCCGAGCGGCACCACGCCCAGACCGATTTCGTTGCTGACCACGATGAGTTTGCCTTTCGCGTTGACGAGCGCCGCCTCGAGCGCGGCGACGCGCGCGTGATATTGATCGATCGGCAAGCCTTCGCCTTCCGGCGGACAAAGCAGATTGGCGAGCCACAACGTCAGGCAATCGATCAGGATGCAGTGGCCGGGCGCGTCGCTTTGCGTCACGGCGCCGGCAAGATCGACGCCCGCTTCGAACAACTGCCAATGCGCCGGACGCCGCTCGCGATGATGGACGATGCGCGCGCGGAATTCGGCGTCGTCCGTTACGCGCGCGGTGGCGATGTAGGTAACGGGGAGGGCGCTGTCGCTGGCAAGCTGTTCGGCGTGCATGCTCTTGCCTGAGCGGGCGCCGCCGAGAACGAAGGTGAGGTCGCGGGGAGTCATCGCGTGATTGTACCGGCGTGCAGCGCGGGCCGGCGCGATGGGATAATGCCGCGTTCGAGGCGGTCCACACGCTGCGCTGCTGCATGAAGGATGCGTTGCCGGTTGGCTCATTGATTGTCGGATTTGCATGACCGACTGACCGACACGGACCGCCTGACTGCCTGACTGCCTGACTGATTGACTGCCCGATCCATTGCCTGAATTGATTACCTGTTCACCGCCGAGCCCGAGATTCCGTGACCACCACTTCGACCCCGCCTGACGCCATACCCGTACCGCGCGGCACGCTGATGATCCAAGGCACCACGTCCGATGCCGGCAAGAGCACGCTGGTCGCTGGTCTGTGCCGGCTCGCGCGCCGCGCCGGGGTGCGGGTCGCGCCTTTCAAGCCGCAGAATATGGCGCTCAACAGCGCGGTGACGGTGGACGGCGGCGAGATCGGCCGCGCTCAGGCCTTGCAGGCGGTCGCCGCGGGCATTGCCGCGCACACCGATCTGAACCCGGTGCTGCTCAAACCGACCAGCGATCGCGGCGCGCAAGTGATCATCCACGGCAAGGCGCGCATGAATCTCGACGCGCGTGCGTATCACGACTACAAACCCGTCGCGTTTGAAGCGGTGCTGCAATCGTATGCGCGTCTGCAGGCGGCGTACGAGACGATTTTCGTCGAAGGCGCGGGCAGTCCGGCCGAGATCAACTTGCGTGATCGCGATATCGCCAACATGGGCTTCGCGGAGGCGGTCGATTGCCCGGTCGTGCTGGTGGCCGATATCGACCGCGGCGGTGTGTTCGCGCATCTCACCGGCACGCTCGCGTGCCTGTCGGCGAGCGAGCAGGCGCGGGTGCGCGGTTTCATCATCAACCGTTTTCGCGGCGATGTCAGTTTGCTGAAGCCCGGTTTGGACTGGCTCGAAGCGAAGACCGGCAAGCCGGTGCTCGGCGTCGTTCCCTATCTGCACGGCCTGACGCTCGACGCTGAAGACATGCTGCCGCCCGAATTGCGCGCGGCGCACAACGGCGGCGCGGCGCGCATGCTGCGGGTGGTCGTGCCGGTGCTGCCGCACATTAGCAATCACACGGATTTCGACGCGTTGCGCGCGCATCCGCAGGTCGATTTTCATTACGTGCGAAGCGGTACGCCGGTGCCGCCGGCTGATCTGATCATTCTGCCGGGCTCGAAAAACGTGCCCGGCGACCTGGCGTTTTTGCGCGCGCAAGGTTGGGATGCGGTGTTGCAAAAGCATTTGCGTTATGGCGGCCGCGTGATCGGGATTTGCGGCGGCATGCAGATGCTCGGGCGCGAAGTGGCCGATCCGCATGGTGTGGAGGGCGCGCCCGGTACGTCGGCGGGGCTCGGCTGGCTTGATTACTCGACGGTGCTCACGCGCGAGAAGACGCTGAAGAACGTGACCGGACGCTTGGCGTTGCCAGGCTCGCCCGAAGTGGCCGGCTACGAGATTCATATGGGCGAGACGCGTGGCCCGGCGCTCGACACGCCCGCGCTGCGATTGGGCGACGCGCAGACGGCGCATCCCGACGGCGCGATTTCCGCCGATGGCCAGATTCTCGCGACTTACGTGCACGGTCTGTTCGACACGCCGGCCGCGTGCGCCGCGTTGCTCGCGTGGGCGGGTTTGACCGATGCCGAGGAAATCGACTACCCGGCGTTGCGCGAGGCGTCGTTGGACCGCCTCGCGGATACGCTTGCGGAGCATCTCGATTTGCCGAAACTGTTTGCGGCGATTGGGTGACCTCACGTTGAGCGCGCGGTGGCGATTAAATCCTTTTGGGAAATAATCAAAGCCTGTAAGGCGATTTTTCACGCCATATGGTTCGAATAGAGTTCCGACATCGACGGCCGCTTGGGACCGTCTCTCTCGACAAGGATCTCGTCATGAACTCGAACCGCTCCGCCGATCTGGCCGCTTTACTCCTTCGCGTCGCCTTGGGCGTGCTGTATCTCGCGCACAGTCTGCAGAAGATTTTCGTCTTCACACTGCCCGGCACGGCGCAGTTCTTCGTGTCGCTCGGTTTGCCGGGTTGGCTCGGGTATGTAACGGCGTTCGTCGAATTGTTCGGTGGCATTGCCCTGCTGCTCGGCGTGCAGGTCCGCTGGGTCGCGCTGATGCTGCTGCCGTTCATGCTCGGCGCGATGTCGCAGCATCTGCATAACGGCTGGGGTTTCGCGTCGCCGAACGGCGGCTGGGAATATCCGGCGTTCTGGGCGGTGACGCTGGTGGTGCAATCGCTGCTTGGTGGCGGAGCGCTGGCGTTTAATGGGGTGAAGGCGCCGCGGGCGGTGGCTGCTTGATGGTTTTGCTTCCGACGTAAAGGGCATGTGCGCGAAAGGCTCTCCGTCGTTTCACAAGGCTGTCGGAGAACCGAAGCAGCTTCTTCAGAATCCCCCGGAAACGATATGTTTCGGGGGATTTTGCTTTTACTGGCAGCCTCCGCGATCGTTCGTACCGGCCGTTCCTCGCTGCTGCGCGACAAAACGGGTCATTGCGGTGACGCTGCGCGACAAATACGTCAACTGAGGCGGCCTGGCTTCGCTGGAAAACGACATTTGTCGCGCAGATCACTTCGGCTTTCGGGATCGCAAATTTCTGTGAGGGGCTCCGCTTGCGCCCTCTACTCAATACAACACCATCTGCGTGCAACGAAACAGCGCCATCGTCCTGCCATTCGGATCGGTGACCGTGGCGTCCCACACCTGCGTACTACGCCCAAGATGCACGCCCTTCGCGACCGCGCGAATCGTCCCTTCCGTCGCCGTGCCGAGAAAGTTGCTTTTCAGCTCGATGGTCGTGAAATTGCGCGCCGTCTCCGGCAGATGCGCCAGGCACGCGTAGCCACAGGCCGTATCGGCGAGACCGATCACGGTGGCGGCATGCAGAAAGCCGTTCGGCGCGAGCAATTCCTTGCGCACGGTCAATTCCGCGGTCAGGACGCCTTCTTCCAACGACAGCACATGCACGCCCAGCAGGCCGGGCAGCGAGCCTTTCTGGCGTTCGTGGAGGCGTTCGACGGTGTATTCCGGGCGGAGTTTGCTCATGAGATTCGGGTCCTCGATGGAAAAATCGGCGGGGCACGGCGGTCAATTACCCGTTTGGGGGCTTCGGCCAAAGTGCATTTGTCGATATTATCAACGGCTGGATCGACAGGTGGGTCTGAACCCGGCACGAGTCCGGCACGAATGCGGGCACACTTGCGCATGTCAGAGCAAATACGCGGCAAACCGGCTGGCGGCGTCCAGCCTTCTTTCCGGGAGAATTCATGACGGTGATCGTGGTGGCGAATCCGAAGGGCGGCGTGGGTAAAAGCACGCTGTCGACCAATCTGGCCGGCTATTTCGCCGCGGCCGGCGAATGGGTCGCGCTGGCGGACCTGGACAAGCAGCAGTCCGCGCACGCGTGGCTGTCGCTGCGGCCCGATACGCTACCGGCCATCGAAACCTGGGAAGTCAATCAGGACGCGCCCGCCAAACCGCCCAAAGGGTTGGAGCACGCGGTCATCGACACGCCAGCCGGGCTGCACGGCAATCGTCTGAGTATCGCGCTGGATCTGGCCGACAAGGTGATCGTGCCGCTCCAGCCGTCCATGTTCGATATTCTCGCCACCCAGGAATTCCTCGAGCGGCTCGCCAAGGAGAAAGCGGTCAGGAAGGGCGCGATCGAAATCGGCGTGGTCGGCATGCGTGTCGATGCGCGCACGCGCTCGGCGGAACAACTGCATCGCTTTGTCGAGGGTTTGAAGCTGCCGGTGCTGGGCTTCTTGCGCGACACGCAGAATTACGTGCAACTGGCGGCCCACGGGCTGACCCTGTGGGATGTCGCGAAAAGCCGGGTGGAGAAGGATCTGGAGCAGTGGCAGCCGATCGTCGAGTGGACTAACGGCACCAGCAAGAAGGGTTGAAGTGGCAGGGCAGGCGGCTGTGCCGCCCGCTGCATGATGATGCAGCCCGCGTTGTAAATCTTCAGGGGTTTCGTACGGTGTGCGCGCGTCGGTGGACTACGAGGTGCTCCGGTGCAGATCTGCGTCTGACGCCCCCCGCTCCGTGGCCCGCCAAACGGGACCTCTGCGCGGCGAGCGTAGCGAACGCTCAAGGGACCTACAGGGCGTTTACGTCCAGTTCTGCGTCGGCACGTGATCGCGGCTGCCCTTGATCTTGTTGTTGTCGTCCACGAATACCAGGTCCGGCTTCCAGCCGGCCTTCAGTTCCGCCTCGTCCACCACTGCGAACGCCGCGATGATCACCAGATCGCCCAACTGCGCGCGCCGTGCGGCCGAACCGTTCAGCGAAATCATGCCGCTGCCGCGTTCGCCCTTGATCGCATAGGTCGAGAAACGCTCGCCGTTGTTGATGTTCCAGATGTCGATCCGCTCGTTTTCGACGATGTTCGCCGCTTCCAGCAAATCTTCGTCGATCGCGCACGAGCCCTCGTAGTGCAGCTCGCAGTGCGTGACCGCGACGCGGTGGATCTTCGACTTCAGCATGTTGCGTTGCATGACCAATCCTGTGTGATTTCTTAAGCGTGTCTACGTTATCTAAGACGGCTTCAGATTTCGAGGTTGTCGATAAGGCGAGTGGCGCCGAGCTTGGCGGCGGCCAGCACGACCAGTTCCGCGTTCGCGTCTTGCGGACCCGGCGGCAGCAGATCCGAGCGCTTGCGCACCGCGATGTAATCCGGCTGCCAGCCGCGTGCAGCGAGAGCCGCCATCGCCGCCTGTTCGATCTTTGCGAAGTCGCGCTCGCCGGAAAGCACGGCGTCGCGCACGCGATTCAGTTCGGCGGCCAGCTTCGGCGCCTCGGCGCGCTCGGCGGCTTGCAGATAGCGATTGCGCGAGCTGAGCGCGAGGCCGTCGGTATCACGCACGGTTTCGGCGGCGATGATGTCGGTGGGCAGCGCGAACTGGTGGCACATGCGGCGCACGATCATCAACTGCTGGTAATCCTTCTTGCCGAACACGGCGACGCGCGGCTGCACGCACGACATCAGCTTCATCACCACCGTGCACACGCCCTGGAAGAACCCTGGCCGGAATTCGCCTTCGAGGATATCGCCCAGATCATGCGGCGGATGCACGCGGTACTCCTGCGGCTCCGGATACAAATCCCTTTCCGTCGGCGCGAACAGCACGTAGACGTTTTCCTTCTGGAGTTTTTCGATGTCCGCTTCCATCGTGCGCGGGTATTTGTCGAAATCCTCGTTCGGACCGAACTGCAGCCGGTTGACGAAGATGCTCGCCACGACCGGATCGCCGTGCTGGCGCGCGAGGCGCATCAGCGACAGATGGCCCTCGTGCAGGTTGCCCATGGTCGGCACAAAGGCAGTGCGATTCTGGCCGCGCAACTGGTCGCGCAATTCATGGATCGAGCTGATGACTTTCATGATCGGACAGGGATTTCCTCGCGCGGCGCAAGACCGGGTGGACGCAAAACCCTTGGGGTTGCGCGGCCCGCCGCCTCACTGGTAATGACAGGTTCGGAGCGCCGGATTGTAGTGGATTTGCGCGCCTGCCGCACCGAAAAAAGGCCGCTTCTCCCGCGCAGCGGAATTGCGCCCGGCGGGATTCCGCCCCGTCCGAGGGCTTCAGGCGGGCAGATAGGCGAGGCGCACATAGATCGGTGCGAACGGTTCCGCCTGGGTGATTTCGACGAGTGATTCACGGCACAGCTCAAGCACGGCGATGAAATTCACCACCACCACCGGCACGCCCTTGCTCGTGTCGAACAGGTCGGAGAACTCGATGAAGCGCGCGTTCTGCAGTTGCCGCAGGATCGAGCTCATGTGCTCGCGCACCGACAGCTCTTCGCGCGAAATCTTGTGATGCTGGACCAGCTTGGCGCGCTTGATCACATCGGCCCACGCGGCGCGGAGGTCTTCGCTGTTCACGTCCGGAAAACGCGGCGTGATGCTTTGCTCGATGTAGACCTCGGCGCGCAGGAAATCGCGCCCGAGTTGCGGCAACTGGTCGATGCGTTGCGCGGCGAGCTTCATCTGCTCGTATTCGAGCAGGCGCCGCACGAGTTCCGCGCGCGGATCCTCGGCTTCTTCGCCGCTGTCGGCCTTCTTCACCGGCAGCAGCATGCGCGACTTGATCTCGATCAGCATCGCGGCCATGAGCAGATACTCGGACGCGAGTTCGAGATTGGTCTGGCGCAACTGGTCGACGTAGCCGAGGTATTGCACCGTGACGTCCGCCATCGGGATGTCGAGCACGTTGAAGTTCTGCTTGCGGATCAGGTACAGCAAGAGATCCAGCGGTCCTTCGAACGTCTCGAGAAACACCTCGAGCGCGTCCGGCGGGATGTACAGATCCGTCGGCAGCTTGAAGAGCGGCTCGCCGTACAGGCGTGCAAAAGCAATGCCGTCGACGGTGTCCGGTGTCGAATCGGTGGCGGGCGCGGCGAGCGCGGCGTCGGCGGGGGCCGGCGGTGCGCCGTGGGCCTCGTCGGCGTGACTCACGCGCTTAGAAGTTTTGATAGTACGAGTAAGGCGTCTGTTCTACGCGCGAAGCTCTCTGCTCGGCGCGTTCTTCCAGATCGATCGGCTGTTTGTCCCACAGCAGCGCGCGGCCGCGGCGTTGTTCGGCTTCCAGATTGGGTTTCTGTTGCTTGAGCTGGTTCAGGAACTGGGTGATGTCCGATTGATACATGGCTCGACGTCCGTGGTGTGGGAATTGGCGGCTGCCCGGCGGTCATTCGCGGGTTGCCTCGCGCGGTGCCGCTGCTATTCCATAATTTTACCGCATGCGCGGCGCGCGGTCGAAAAACGGCGGCCTGGCCGGGCGGGCGGCGCGTGAAAATAGCTGGAACCCGCGCGGTGCGGCGTGCGTCAAAGGCGGGCGCGTTGGCGGGCGCGTTGGCGGGCGTGGCGGTGTTGCGGCTGTTGCGGGCGTTGTGGGTGCCTGGCGTTAGCGTGGCACGGGCACGGGCACGGGCGTCGGGATCGGGATCGGCATCGGGATCGGCATCGGGATCGGCATCGGCCTCGGCCTCGGCCGGCCAGCGGCACCGGCAATGGCAATGGCAATGGCGACGGCACTGGCAACGGCAACGGCAACGGCAACGGCAACGGCAACGGCAACGGCAATGGCCGGCGGCTTTGGCAACGGCATCGACACCCGCGCTGGCGTCGCACAGCATGGCGCGCCGCGCGCGAACCCGACGGCAAACCCCGCCGGCAGGCCGCGGACGCCGTTTTAGAGATCTCGCGGCGCCCCGCCGATGTGGTCAAATAGCGTGCTTCGGCCGCCGCGGCGCGCCTGAGCGACAAAATTCATCAACCACGGCCGGAGGTCCTGTTTGGCGGGGTGCGCGATCGACAAGCCGCGGCTGCGGCGCGGCAAGGCCAGTTCCGGGCGTGGGCATCGCACGCCCATGCGGCATTGGCTGCGCACGTGGCTGGCATTCGGCCTCCTCATGCTGACGCTGGCAACCGGCAACGCCCACGCCGCAAAAGCGGCGGCCAGCTACAAGGTCGATGTCGAAGCCACGCCGCGCTCGCTGCGCAAGCTGCTCGAAGCGCATCTGGATATCGCGCGTTTCGCCAAGCGCCCGGACATCAGCGACGACCAGTTCGAGTTTCTGATCACCGCCACACCCCAGCAGGTCCGCGATCTGGCCTCCACGCAGGGCTATTTCACACCGATCGTACGCACCGACGTACGCACCGTCGACAATGCGAAGCGCGTCACGGTGAGCGTCGATCCTGGCCCGCAGACCGTCATCTCATCGATTTCGCTGTCGTTTCGCGGGCCGGTGCTGACCGAGGATCCAGCCCAGGAAAACGCCGCGCGCTTCGCATTTTCGCTGCACGAAGGCGAGCCGTTCTCGCAGGGCGATTGGGATGATGCGAAAAACGCGTCGCTCAAGGCGTTGCAGGCGCGCCGCTATCTCGGTGCGAAGATTTACCACTCCGAGGCGCGAGTCGATCCGCGCACGCACGAGGCGACACTGTCGGTCACGTACGAGAGCGGGCCGACCTTCACCATGGGCAAGCTCGACGTATCGGGCACGCGGCGCTATCCGGAACAGATCGTCGACAACGTGAACCCGATTTCGGAAGGCGATATCTACGACGTGCAGCGCATCACGGAATTACAGCGGCAGTTGCAGAACACGCCGTACTACGCGAGCGTCGCGATCGACGTGGATAGCGACCCGGCCAAGCCAATGGACACGCCGGTGCACGTGAAGGTGTCGGAATATCCGTACAACAGCATTCGAGGCGGGATCGGCTACTCGACGGACAACGGCCCGCTGGTCCAAGGTTCCTATTCGTATCTCGATACGTTCGGCAAAGCGTGGCCGTTCACCATCCAGGGACGCGTCGACCAGATCCAGCAATACGGCCAAATTCAACTCGCCATGCCGCCGGGGCCGCGTGCGTGGACCAATAGTGTTCTGGCGTCCTACACCACGACCGACGTTTCAGACACGCGCATTTACAGTATCCGCGGCGGCGTGCAACGGGCCCGGACCTCGCAATTCATCGACTACAACTACTCGCTCCTGTACTACCAGGACCGGCTCGATCAGAACGCGTTCGCGCCGACCACGAGCCGCGCGCTGGTGCCGTCCTGGTCGTGGACCCGGCGCAATACCGACGACCCGCTGTTCCCGCGCAAGGGCAACCTGATTCATGTCGAGGCGGGCTTCGCGGTCAAAGGCGCGCTGACCGACCAGACCTTCATTCGCGGCTATGCGCGCGGCCAGCAGTACTTGCCGATCGGCAAGGAAGACCTCGTGCTGATTCGCGCCGAACTCGGCGGCGTGTTCACGAGCGGCCCTTCGAGCGGCATACCGGCCTCGCTGCTGTTTCGCGCGGGCGGTTCGAATTCGGTGCGCGGCTATGGCTATCAGAGTATCGGTAACAACGTCGACGGTTCGGTGCTGCCAACAAAGTATCTCGTCACGGGCTCGGCCGAGTACCAGCACTGGTTCAGTCACGACTGGGGCGCAGCCGCGTTCTTCGACGTCGGCACCGCCACCGACACGTGGGGCGAAAAAGTCTTTTATCCCGGCGTCGGCGTCGGGGCGCGCTGGCGCAGCCCGGTCGGCCCGGTCAACGTCGATGTCGCCTACGGCATTCGCAACAAGAGTGTGCGGCCGTATCTGACGCTGGGCATTGCCTTCTGATGAAAACCTGCTTCCACATGATCCACGCATGACCACGGACGTTTCCGCCCAACCTCCCGCGCAGCCGCCCGGTGCACAACCGCCGGAGCAGCCGCCCGGACAGCAGCCGCCGCCCGAGGCGCCGCCGCCAAGGCGCCGGCTCGGCCGGTTGCTGCTGAAAACGTTCGCGTGGACGGTGGCCGTGCTGGTGCTGTTGCTCGCGTTGGCGGTGGGTTTGCTGTACGGCGCACTGACGACCGAGCGCGGCACCGCCTATGCGTGGCAGGCGGCGGTGAAGCTGCTGGGCGGCAAGCTGAGCGGCACGCTGGAGCGCGGTGCCCTCGCGAACGGGCTGCAATTGCGACAAGTGCGGTGGCGCAGCCTCGACGGCAGCGGCACGGATATCCAGATCGACCGCGTGGCGGGCCGCTGGGCGCTCGCGCGCGAACCTTGGCGCTTCACCATCGACTATCTGCATATCGGCACGGTGGACGCGCGTATTGGTTCTTCGTCGTCGAGCAGTAGCGGGCCGGTGAAGTTGCCGCAAGACTTGCGCTTGCCGATGCAGCTCGACGTTCGCGACGTCCAGGTCGACAAGCTGCTGCTGCGTCAGGGCGCGTCGACGACGGAGTTTTCGCGCTTCGTCTTTCATGGACGCAGCGACGGGCGCCATCACGAGGCCGCGATCGAGCGGCTGGACACGCCGTTCGGCGCGGTGACCGCGGCGGCCAAACTCGATGGTGTGCGACCGTTTCCGCTAAGTGGGGAGATCGGCTATTCGGGCAAGGTGAACGACGAGGCGGTGCAGGTGGGTGGCCATCTGAGCGGCTCGTTGGAGAATCTCGTCGCGGAACTCGATGCTAGCGGGATGAAGCTCGCCGGTCATGCGCGGGTCGAGGCTACGCCGTTCGGCGAAGTGCCGTTACAGCGCGCTACGCTGACCTTCGATCACATCAACCCGCAGGCTTTTGCGCCCGGCGCGCCGTTGGCCGACCTGGCCGTGCGGGCGGAGTTGCAGCCGGTGGGGCAGGGCGCGACGGGGGAGGTCGTGTTGGGGGTGAGTGGGGCGAGTGGGGCAAGCGGGGCGAGTGCCGCCGTGGGGGGGGGCGCGGGCCCCCCCCCCCCCCCCCCCCCCGGCCGCCCCCCCGCCCCCCCCCCCCCCCCCCCCCCGCGTCCTTACGCATTCCGAAGATGAGACTTGTGAAGTTTCACTGGCCGCGCACCGCGGCGCGAATCGCGCTGTGCGCCGGTGCGTGTCTGGCATTGAGCGCGCTTTGCGCGCAGGCGCGGCCCTCGATTGCGCAGTACGACGAGCCCAAATATCCCGTCGATTTCACGCACTTCGACTATGCGGATCCCACGGCGCCGAGCGACGGCAAGCTCAGCTTCCAGAACTTCGACGAACTGCAGAGCTACGATTCGCTGAATCCGTTTCTCGTGCGCGGCGCGCCCGCGCCGGACATCCTTCATCTGATGTTCGATACGTTGATGCAGCGCAGTTGGGACGAGCTCGCCTCCGAGTATCCGCTGATCGCCGACGATGTCGAAGTCGCGCCGGACCTCAGTTCGGCCACCTTCCACATCAATCCTGCCGCACGCTTTTCGAATGGCGATCCGATCACCGCGACCGACGTCAAATACTCATTCGACACATTGACGAGCCCAAAGGCCTCGCCGCTCTTCAATGCGCAGTTCTCAGTCATCAAAAGCGCGACCGTGATCGATAAAAACACGATCCGCTTCGTTTTCAGACACGCCGAGCGCGACGCGCCGCTGATCGCCGGCGATTTGCCGATCTTCTCGCCGAAGTGGGGCATGCGCGCGGACGGCACACGTCTACCGTTCGACCAGATCGCGAACGAGCCGCCGGTCGCGAGCGGTCCGTATCTGATCGAGTCGCGCAAGAACGACAAGCAGATCACCTATCGCCGCAACCCCGATTACTGGGCCGCGAATTTACCGTCGCGGCGCGGCATGTTCCGCTTCGCGAGCATCACCTTCAAACTCTATCGCGACCACTACACACAACTGGAAGCGTTCAAGGCCGGCGATGCCGACGCGATTGTCGAATACAGCGCAACGCAATGGGCGCGTAAATACGTCGGCAAGAACTTCGACAATGGACTGCTGAAGCGGGGAGAATTCGCCGACGGCCCCGCGCAGATGCAAGGCATGCTGATGAATCTGCGCAAGCCGATGTTCCAGGACCCGCGCGTGCGCCACGCACTGACGATGGCATTCGACTACGACTGGATGAACCGCCTGATGTTCTACGGTCAATACCGGCGCACCAGCAGCTATTTCGCGGCGAGTCCGTTCGGCGCGACCGGCATGCCCGGCCCGAAGGAACTGGCCTTGCTTGAACCATTGAGGGCCAGCGTGCCGCCGGAAGTATTCGGTCCCATGCTCAAGCAACCCACGACGATCGCACCGGATTCCTTGCGCGGCAACTTGCGCGTGGCGCGCGATCTGCTGGCGCAAGCCGGCTGGCACTATCGCGATGGCGCCTTGCGCGACGCAAACGGCACGCCGATGACGATCGAGATCATGGACGATCAGCCGGGCATGGACCGCCTGATCCTGCCGTATATGCAGGCCCTCGGCATGCTCGGCATTCAGGCGCATATGCGCGAGATCGACAGCGCGTTGTACCAGAAGCGGCTGGACAACTTCGAGTACGACATGACCACGTTCATCTATCCGCCGGTGACGATTCCCGGCGCGGAATTGACGCGCCGCTTCGGTAGCGCGGCGGCGTCGGAAGTCGGCTCGGAAAACTATCCGGGCATCCGCTCCAAAGCGGTCGACTCGCTAATTCACTCAGCGCTCTCCGCCGACAATCTCGACGACCTGGAAGCGGCGACTCGCGCCCTGGATCGCGTGATGATCTATTCGTTCTACCTCGTGCCGGAGTATTACGCACCTGGCGCGCGGATCGGCTACAAGTCGACGCTCGGTCATCCGGACAAAGTGCCGATGTCGTATCAATACGAAGACTGGGTGATCGACTACTGGTACACGAAAACGCCGGCCGCCCAGACCGCATCTTCCACCGCGGCTACGGCCGCTACGGCCCACTGAGGCACAGCATGCTTGCCTACATTCTCAGACGATTGTTGTTGATGGTGCCGACCCTGCTCGGCGTGGTCACGCTGACCTTTGTCGTCACACAGTTCGTGCCGGGTGGGCCGGTCGAACAGGTGATGACGCAACTCCGCCACGGCGCTGGCCGTGGCGGAGAGGCGGGGGCGGGCGGCGGCGGTTATCACGGCAGCCAGGGCGTTGATCCGCAGCAGATCGAGCAGATCAAGAAGCAGTTCGGCTTTGACAAGCCGCCGCTCGAACGTTATCTGCTGATGCTCAAGCGCTACGCGACGTTTGACCTCGGCCAGTCCTACTATCAGCACGACAGCGTGTGGGACGTGATCAAATCGAAGCTGCCGGTGTCGATCACGCTAGGCTTATGGACGGTGCTGCTCACGTATCTGATATCGGTGCCGTTGGGGATCGCGAAAGCGGTGCGCAACGGCTCGCGTTTCGACACCGTCACGAGCGTGCTGGTGCTGGCCGGCTATGCGATTCCCGGATTCGTGCTCGGCGTGTTGCTGCTGATGCTCTTCGGCGGCGGCACGTTCTGGCAGGTGTTTCCGATGCGCGGCCTCACGTCGGATAACTTCAACGATCTCAGCGCGTTCGGCAAAGTGCTCGACTATCTGTGGCACATCGTGCTGCCGGTCACGGCATCGGTGGTGGGCAACTTCGCGATCGTCACGATTCTGACCAAGAACACGTTTCTGGAGGAAATCGGCCGGCAGTATGTGCTGACCGCGCGCGCGAAGGGCGCGCCCGAGCGCGACGTGCTGTGGAAACACGTGCTGCGCAATGCGGCGATTCCGCTGCTCACCGGTTTGCCGGCGGCCTTTGTCGGCGCGTTTCTGAACGGCAATCTGCTGATCGAGACGCTGTTCTCGCTCGACGGTATGGGTCAACTGTCGTACGACTCCGTGATTCGCCGTGACTATCCGGTCGTGCTCGGTTCGCTCTTTCTGTTCACGCTGATTGCCCTCGTAACCAAACTCATTGCTGACGTCTGCTATGTCCTCGTCGACCCCCGCATCCAATTCAACCGCCTGGACCGCTGACGCGGCCGGCGCGGCGCACGCGGCGTCGCCGTCTCCGTGGCGGCGTACGTGGCTGCGCTTCAGGCAGCAGCGTCTGGGCTACTGGAGCCTCGTCATTTTCGTGTCGCTGTTCGTCATCAGCCTGCTCGGCGAGGTGTTGTCCAACGATCGTCCGTTACTCGTCCGTTACGACGGACACTACTATTTTCCCATCGTGAAGGACTATCCGGAGACGCTGTTCGGCGGCGATTTCCCGGCGCGTGCGAATTACCTCGATCCGTATATCCGTTCGCGGCTCGAATCGAACGGCAACTTCGCGATCTATCCGCCGAATCATTTCCACTACGACACGATCGACTATTTCGCCGCGCATCCTTATCCGGCGCCGCCTACCACGAGCAACTGGCTCGGCACGGATCAGTTCGGGCGCGACGTGCTGGCGCGGCTGCTGTACGGTTTCCGTTTGTCCGTGCTGATGGCGCTGGCGCTCACGGTGTCCGGCGTCGTGGTCGGCGTGCTGACCGGCGCGGTGCAGGGCTTTTACGGCGGACGCACTGATCTGATCGGCCAGCGCCTGATCGAAATCTGGAGTTCGATGCCCGACCTGTACCTGCTGATCATCTTCGCGTCGATCTTCGAGCCCACGTTGTGGCTACTCTTCATTCTGCTGTCGATGTTCGGCTGGCTCGTGCTGTCCGATTACGTGCGCGCCGAATTTCTGCGCAACCGTTCGCTCGATTACGTGAAGGCGGCCCGCACGATGGGTCTGAGCAACTGGCAGATCATGTGGCGCCATGTATTGCCGAACAGCCTGACACCGGTGATTACCTTCCTGCCGTTCCGCATGAGCGCCGCGATTCTCTCGCTGACCAGCCTTGACTTTCTCGGCCTCGGCGTACCGCCACCGACGCCGAGCCTCGGCGAACTGCTGCAGGAAGGCAAGAATAATCTCGACGCGTGGTGGATCTCGATGTCGGCGTTTGCGGCGCTGGTGATTACGCTTCTATTGTTGACGTTCATGGGCGACGCATTGCGCAATGCGCTCGACACGCGCTCGCGCGGCTCGGCTTTCGGCGGAGGTCCGCGATGACCAACACTCAGGCGCCGATCGCTCGACCGTTGCTGGAAATCGACCGTTTCTCCGTGCGTTTCGGCGACAAGGTCGCCGTGCACGAACTCAGCCTCTCCATTGCACGCGGCGAGCGCGTGGCGTTGGTCGGCGAATCGGGTTCGGGCAAGAGCGTCACCGCGCTGTCCATTCTGCGGCTCGTCGAGCATGCCGAATTGAGCGGCCGCATGCTGCTCGATGGTGAAGACCTGCTGCAGAAAACCGAGCAGCAGATGCGTGGCCTGCGCGGCGCCGACGTCGCAATGGTGTTTCAGGAACCGATGACGGCGCTCAATCCGCTCTTCACGATCGGCAAGCAGATTGCCGAGAGCTTGCGCTTGCACGAAGGTTTGCGGCCCAACGCGGCGCGTGAGCGCGGCATCGAATTGCTCAGGCGCACGGGTATTCCCGAACCGGAGCGGCGCATCGACAGCTTTCCGCATCAGTTGTCCGGCGGCCAGCGGCAGCGCGCGATGATCGCCATGGCGCTCGCGTGCCGTCCGCGTTTGCTGCTCGCGGACGAACCGACGACGGCGCTCGACGTCACCGTGCGCCAGCAGATCGTCGACCTGTTGATTTCGTTGCAGGAACAGGAAGCGGCTGAGCGCGGCATGGCCGTGCTGCTGATTACTCACGACCTGAATCTGGTGAAGCGTTTCGCGCAGCGCGTCGCGGTGATGGAAAAGGGCGTGCTGGTCGAAACCAATACGACCGAGGCGCTGTTCACGAGCCCGCAGCATCCGTACACGCGGCGGCTGCTCGACAGCGATCCGCAACGCGCGGTCGAGCCCGTCGAGGAGGGCGCGCGCCGCCTGCTCGAAGTGCAAGGCTTGGCCGTCGATTACCGCACGTCGGCGAAAGGCTGGCGGTCCATGTTCGGGCGCTCCACGTTCCGTGCGGTGCATGACGTCGATCTGAGCGTGCGGCGCGGCGAAACGCTTGGCATTGTCGGTGAATCGGGTTCGGGCAAATCGACTTTGGCCGCGACCGTGCTCGGCCTGCAACAGCCGGCTGCCGGTCATATCCATATCGACGGCTTGCCGCTTTCCACGCTCAAGACGGCGAGCTCGCGCCGCGCGTTGTATTCGCGCATGCAGGTCGTGTTTCAGGACCCGTTCGGCTCGCTGTCGCCACGCATGACGGTGGAGCAGATCATCGGTGAGGGTCTCGCCGTGCATAAGCCGGAAGTGGATGCGAAGGCGCGGCGCGCGCGCGTCGGCAGCCTGCTCGAAGAAGTCGGCATGCCCGCCGACGCGATGCTGCGCTATCCGCATGAGTTCTCCGGCGGCCAGCGTCAACGCATTGCGATTGCGCGCGCGCTGGCGGTCGAGCCGGAATTGCTGGTGCTCGACGAGCCGACCAGCGCGCTCGATGTCTCGATCCAGAAACAGGTGCTGAATCTGCTGACAAATCTGCAGAAAAAGTACAAGCTAAGCTATTTGTTCATTACGCACGATCTGGCGGTGATGCGAGCCATGGCGCATCGTGTGATCGTGATGAAGTCGGGACGCATCGTCGAAGCGGGCAACACACTCGATGTGTTGCATGCGCCGTCGCATCCTTATACCCAGTCGCTGCTGGCTTCGTCACTGAACGTGCCGGAGCCCGGCGGCGCCGCGACTCATACGGGACATGCCAATGATTGACGAACGTTGGGCGCAAGCCGCCCAAACGCTGAAGAGCCGCGCAGCGTTCTGGTCGCTGCGCATTGTCGACGAACAGGTCGACGACCACGAGATCCGCAACGACATCGCGCAGCCGCTGCGCACGGTGCGCGATCGCGGTGCGATGCTGATCGCGTGGGTGGGCGCCGGCGCGGGTTATGCCGCGACCGCGAATCTCTCGGCGGAGGGTTTGCAGGCGGCGCTCGATATAGCCACCGTGCGCGCTGAAGCGAGCGCGGCCTTGTCGTTGATCGACCATCGGGAAGTTGCGCGTCCGGCGGCGAGTGGCCAGTATGTGTCGCCGAACGCGCAACGCGCGTTGCCTAACCGCGCCGAATGGCTCGAGCTTCTCGGCGCGGAATGCGCCGGTGCGAATCTCGACGCCAAGATTGTCGAACGTGTGGCCGCCGTGCAGATCACGCACACCGATCAGCTTTACATCACCGGCGACGGCGTGCGGATCGACCAGCAGTTCCGTTTCGTGATGCCGCAATTGAGCGTCGCCGCACATGCGAACGGCGATACGCAGGTTCGCACGCTGGGCGGCAACTACGGCACGCTCGGACAGGGCGGCATGGAAGTGCTGGCGCGCTTCGGCTTCGAAGGTTCGGGCGCCCGCGTCGCTAACGAAGCGCTGCAATTGCTGGCCGCGCCGAATTGCCCATCCGGCAAGCGCGATTTGCTGCTGATGCCCGACCAGATGATGCTGCAGATTCACGAGTCGATCGGCCATCCGCTCGAACTGGACCGCATTCTCGGCGATGAGCGCAACTTCGCGGGCTGGAGCTTCGTCAAGCAGGACATGTTCGGTTCATACCGCTACGGTTCGGAACTATTGAACGTCACCTTCGATCCGGAGCTGCGCGAAGAAGCAGCGGCCTACGCATTCGACGACGACGGCACCGAAGCGCACAAGCAGTATCTGATCCGCAACGGCGTGCTGGAGCGTCCGCTCGGCGGCGCGCTGTCGCAACAGCGTGCAGGCATGCCAGGCGTTGCGAACTCGCGTGCGTCGAACTGGAACCGGCCGCCGATCGACCGAATGGCGAATCTGAATATCGAGCCCGGCGAGAGTTCGCTGGAGGAGATGATCGGCAACATCGAGCACGGCATTCTGATGCGCACCAACACGTCCTGGTCGATCGACGACCATCGCAACAAATTCCAGTTCGGCTGCGAGTTCGGCCAGTTGATCGAGAATGGCAAGCTCACGCAGGTCGTCAAACAGCCGAATTATCGCGGTATTTCGGCGAATTTCTGGCGCAGCCTAAGCGCGGTGGGCAATGCGGCCACGCGCGAAGTGTATGGCACGTCCATGTGCGGCAAGGGCGAACCGGCGCAGATCATCCGCGTTGGCCATGCGTCGCCGGCCTGCGTGTTCAGCGATGTCGACGTGTTCGGAGGCGCATGATGAGCCAGTTCATCTCTTCGCGCGCCGCGACATCGGTGGATTGGGAGCGGCATTTCACTTTGCTCGCCGATGCGATAGACCGCTTGCAGCAAGGTGGCGAAACCACGCTGAGTTCCTTTGCCGGCGAGCAGTCCGATTTCATCCGCTTCAATTCGGGCAAGGTGCGGCAGACCGGCAGCGTGTCGCAAGGCAAGCTGACCTTGCGCCTGATCGACGGCGCGCGTCAGGCCTATTCCACGCTGACCGTGTGCGGCGATCTGCAACAGGATCTCGACGAAGTGAGCGCCGCGCTCGCCACCCTGCGCGAAGGTCTGCGCGATGCGGCGGACGATCCGCATCTGCTGTTCGACACATCGAAATGGCAGCGCACCACGCAGCGCTCCGGCAAGCTGCCGAATCCCGATGGCCTCGCGCGCATCGTCGCGGAATGTGCGCAAGGGCTCGACTTCGTGGGTTTTTATGCGGGCGGCACCATTGTGCGCGGCTTCGCATCGACGAACGGCAGCCGCGGCTGGTATGAAGTGGACAACTTCAATTTCAGCTGGTCGCTGTACGACCCGAGCGGCCGCGCGATCAAAACCACCTACGCCGGCGACGACTGGAGCGATGCCGTGTTCACGCGCAAAGTCGAGCAGGCCGCGACACGTCTTGCCGTGCTCGCACGCACGCCGCGCACATTGGCGCCGGGACGTTACCGTTCCTATCTGGCGCCCGCCGCGCTCGCGGAACTGCTCGGCGTCACCGCATGGAGCGGTTTTTCCGCCCGCGCGCAGGCGAGTTCACGCAGCGAGTTGTACAAGCTGCATGTGGGAGAAGTCGTAGTCGACCCGCGCGTAACGATCAGCGAAGATCTGAGTCTCGGCATTACGCCCGGCTTCAACGACGACGGCTACCTGCGTGACAGCGTCCCGTTGATCGAGGCCGGCCGCAGTGCCGAACGCCTGACCAACGCACGCAGTGCACGCGAGTACGGTTTGACGCCCAACGGTGCGCTGGCCAGCGAGTCACCGGCCGCGCTGTCGATGCAAGCGGGCGATCTGCTGGAAGAAGACGTGCTCGCAAAGATCGACACCGGGCTCTACATCGGCAACCTCTGGTACGTGAACTTCTCGGACCGAATGAATTGCCGCCTCACCGGCATGACGCGCTTCGCGACGTTCTGGGTCGAGAACGGAGAAATCGTCGCACCGCTCGAAGCCATGCGTTTCGACGACAGCCTGTACCGTCTGCTCGGCAGCGAACTCGAACAGCTCAGTGCGCAGGCCGAACTGTTATTGAGCGACTCGACATGGGGAGAGCGCGCCACGGGTGGCATGCAATTGCCGGGCATTCTGGTGAGGTCATTCGAATTGACGTTATGAGCCTATGGATCAACACAAAAAAACAAAACCTGAGAGCTTGCCCGAGGGCCTGACGCTGCGCGCATTGCGCGTGGCCGACACGGAACAATTTCACGCCATGCTGCAATTGCCCGCGGCGATGAACGGCAATCCGCAGGTGCCGTTTCGGACAATTGCCAGCACACGGGAGTACCTGGAAAAACTCGAGGCCCCCGAAATCGCGATCGCGGCGACGGTCGGCGATACGCTGGTCGGTGGAGCGAGCCTTAGGCCTTTCAAGGGGCGCCGCGCGCATGCTGCATCGCTTGGCATCGGCGTACACGATGCATGGCAACGGCGCGGCATCGGTCATGCGTTGATGGCCGAACTGCTCGATCTCGCCGACAACTGGCTCGGTCTGCGCCGCCTCGAGTTGCATGTCTACACCGATAACCACGCGGCACTCGCGCTATACCGCAAGGTCGGCTTTGAGATCGAAGCGCATCAGCGCGGCGCGGTATTGCGCCGCGGCGTGCTGATCGACTGTTATTTCATGGCGCGTCTGCGCGAGCCGGCGCCCTGGATGGCGCCGCCTTCAGTCACCCGTGTCGCAGCGGAATAAGACCATGAAAGAAACAAGGTTGCCGGAAGACGCCGGGCACGACAAATGTATTATGGTCCGCGCGCTCGAATCGTCGGACATGGATGCGTTCGCCGAGATCATGAGCCTGCCCGGCGTGCGGCGCGGCACGCTGTCGGTCGGCTATCGCAGTCCTGAACAACTCGCGGCGTGGTACGAGCGGCGCCTCAAAGTCGGCGTGAACGTGTGCGCTATTATCGACGGACGCGTGGTCGGCCATGCCGGTCTCGAGGTCCACCGGTCGAGCCGCGCGCACTGCGCGCACTTAGGCCTCGCGGTGCACGACGCGTATCATGGGCGCGGTGTCGGCTCCGCGCTTCTGCAAGGCTTGACCGACTGCGCGGATGCCTCGCTCGGTTTGCGCCGCATCGACCTCACGGTGTTTTCCGACAACGCGCCGGCCATCGCGCTGTATCGCAAGTTCGGCTTTGTCGAAGAAGGCCGCTCGCGCGGTTTTGCCTTGCGCGACGGCGTGCTGACCGACGTGCTGCACATGGCCCGCCTGGTCGACGCACCGCGCTTCCAGACAAACTGAACGGATTCCTTGAGTGCCATTTTTCTTCATCGACCGCCCGGTCTTCGCATGGATCGTCGCGCTCGCCATTGTCGTGGCGGGCGCGCTGGCTATTCCGCAATTGCCGGTGGCGCAGTATCCGCGCCTTGCGCCGCCGCGCATCGTGATATCCGCCATGTATCCGGGGGCGTCGACTGAAGTCGTGGACGAGAGCGTCGGCAGCATCATCGAGGAGAGCCTCGATGGCGCCGACAATATGCTGTACTACCAAACGACCAGCGACAACCTGGGCGAGCTCGAAATCGACGCGACCTTCGCGCCCGGCACCAATCCGGATCTCGCGCTGGTCGACATCCAGAACCGGCTCAAGCAGGTCGAGCCGCGTTTGCCGCAGCAGGTCGTACAGCAGGGCATCAGCGTGTTCAAGGCGGCCAACACGTTCCTGATGCTGGTCGCGCTGAGTTCCACCGACGGCACGCGCGACTCCGTGCAATTGAGCGACTATCTGAGCCGCTACGTGTTGCGTGAGTTGAAGCGCGCGCCGGGCGTGGGCTCGGCCCAACTCTGGGACGCCGACGAAGCGCTGCGCATCTGGCTCGATCCGATGAAGCTGCGCGAATACGGCCTCGGTGCCGCCGAAGTGAACGCCGCCATCGCCGCGCAGAACGCGACCGTGACCGCTGGCACGCTCGGCGACGCGCCGTTCGTGCCGGGCCAGCAACTGACGGCCTCGGTGAGCGTGAAGGGTCAGTTGATCTCGCCGGCCGAATTCGGCCAGATCGTGTTGAAGGCGCGGCCCGACGGCTCGGCCGTGCGCCTGCGCGACGTCGCGCGAGTCGAGCTCGGGCGTGACAATTACTCGTACTATTCGCGCCTGAACGGCAAGGCTGCGGCGACGGTCGGGATTCAACTCGGGCCGCGCGGCAACGCGCTGGAAACGTCGAACGCAATTCGCGCGCGGCTTGCCGAGCTGGCCAAAGGATTGCCTTCGGGCGTCGCCATCGAAATCCCGTTCGACAACGCGCACTTCGTGCAGATCGCGATTCACGAGGTGCTCGTCACGCTCGCGGAAGCGGTGGTGCTGGTGTTCTTCGTGATGTGGCTGTTCCTGCGCGATCTGCGCTACACGCTGGTGCCGACCGTAGTGATTCCGGTCACGCTGATGGGCGCGTTTCTCGCCATGTACGCGTGCGGTCTGTCGATCAACGTGTTCACGATGTTCGGCCTCGTGCTCGCCATCGGCATTCTCGTCGACGACGCGATCGTGGTGGTGGAGAGCGTGCATCGCGTGATGGAAGAAGAGGGTTTGCCGCCACGCGAGGCCACGCGCAAGGCCATGTCGCAGATCGGCGGCGCGATCGTCGGCGTGACCGCGGTGTTGACGGCGGTGTTCGTGCCGATGGCGTTCTTTCCCGGCGGCGTCGGCGGAATTTACCGGCAATTCGCGGTGGCGATGATCGCGTCGATGCTGGTGTCGTCGTTCATGGCCTTGTCGTTGACGCCCGCGTTGTGCGCGAATCTGCTGAAGGCGCACACGCAATCGGTGCGTCAACGCGATGCGCGCCGTGGCATTCTCGGTTTCGCGGCGCGCGCGGCGAGCCGCTTCACGTCCGGCTTCGATCGCGCCGCGCGTGGCTATCGCGGGCTGACGGCGCGCACGCTGCGCCGCATCGGTCCGATGCTCGCGATATACGCACTGCTGGTCGGTGCATGCGGCGTGCTGTACTGGCAAATGCCCGGCGGGTTTTTGCCGAGCGAAGACGAAGGTCAGTTGCAAGTGATGGTGCAGTTGCCCGCAGGCGCCACCCAGGCACGCACGCTGGCCGTCGTGCAACGTATGGAAAAGATTCTCCATGCCGAACCCGCCATCGCGAACGTCACGAGTGTGATCGGCTGGAGCTTTTCGGGGAGTGGTCAGAACGTGGCGATGGGTTTTGTCGAACTCAGGGACTGGGGCAAGCGCGATATCGATGCATTGGCCTTGCGCGAGCGCCTCAACGAAAAGTTCGACAAGATTCTGGACGGTAACGTCGAGGCGCAATTGCCGCCTTCGGTGCCGGGCCTCGGGCATTCGGACGGTTTCGTGTTCCGCCTCGAGGATCGCGGCGGAGTGGGGCTCGACGCGCTGAAGGCCGCGCGCGAGCAACTGTTCGTGCAGGCCAAGGCGAGCCCGGTGCTGGCCTCGGTGCACTCCGAAGATCTGCCTGACGCGCCGCGCGTCGAGCTCATCATCGACCGCGCGAAGGCGTACGCGCTCGGTGTGTCGTTCGATCGCATCGCCGACGTGCTGGGCAGCACCTTCGGCTCGACCTATATCGACGATTTCCCGGCCGGCGGCCGCATGCGCCGCGTGATGATCGCCGCCGACGCCGCCACGCGTATGACCGAAGACGATCTGCTCGCGCTCGCCGTGCCCAACGCGACGGGCGGCATGGTGCCGCTCTCGGCCATCGCGACGCGTCAATGGACGATCGGCCCGGTGATGCTGACGCGCTACAACGGTTATCCGTCGCTCGACGTGAGCGGCCACGCGGCGCCCGGCAACAGTTCCGGTGCGGCCATGGCGGAGATGGAGCGGCTTGCCGCTTCGTTGCCGGTCGGCGTGCGCTATGACTGGGTCGATGCGGCACGCGAGGAAACCGCGGCCGCGAAACTCACGCCGCTGCTGATCGGGTTGTCGCTGCTGGCGGTGTTCATGGCGCTCGCCGCGCTATACGAAAGCTGGACGATCCCGCTTGCCGTGCTGATGGTCGTGCCGCTCGGCATGATCGGCGCGGTCGCGGCGGTGCTGTTGCGGGGCATGCCCAACGATGTGTACTTCAAGGTCGGCATGATCACGGTGATCGGCCTCGCGGCGAAGAACGCGATTCTGATCGTGCAGTTCGCCCGCGATCTATACCAGCGCGGCCTGCCGTTGACGCGCGCCGTGACCGAAGCCGCGGGCGCGCGCTTCCGGCCGATCGTGATGACTTCTGCGGCATTCCTGCTCGGCGTCGTGCCGCTCGTAGTGTCGAGCGGCGCGGGCGCCGAGAGCCGTCGCTCGATCGGTACGGGTGTATTTGGCGGCGTGCTGGCCGCCACGCTGTTCGGGCTGGTGTTCGCGCCGGTCGCGTTCCATGCGGTCGCATCGCTCACGCATGGACGGCGGCGGCTGGCGGAACTGCATCGCAAGCGTGAGGAACGGCGGGCGCGCCGTGCCGCGGTCGAACGCGGATCGTTCGACGAATCGACGACGGCTTGACTGCGCTCCACCGGCGCCTTGCTCAACCAGCCGGCTGATTCACCGCTTGCACGGGCGCCGCGCCAGTCGGCATCTGCGCATTGCTTGCCGACACGCGCGGCGCGGCCGGCATGCAGTCCGCGCGATACTCGGCCTGCAGCTTCTTCTCTGCGTGTTGCAGATCGCTCGGGTAGTCGTCGTCATCGGCGTTGGGTTGCTAGCCGACCGCGTCGAGCAGCACGGCGCTCTCGTCGATGCGATGCGATGCGAACGCACTTGCCGCGCTCACGACGGCCGGTGTCAAATCCTCTGACATTTACCGGAGTTGTGCGCTGCAAACGTTAATTCGTCATACGTATAAATCCGCCAATGTTTCAATATAGAAACATTTTCGGAGGTTCGAGAATTGCGTTACCAAATCTTAATCTCGCTCAACTCGTTAAAACCCGCTTCGATTGCATTTGGCAGTCAATAAATTCCCAATTTGCGAATAAAGCGGGTATTGAACGGTCATTATCTGGGAGGTTTGCAGTTCAAGTTTGAAACACTTTTGGATGGCGCTCTGCCATACGCGGGTCACAAATCGAATCCCTTCAGGCCGGCCCGCGCGACGTCCGCCGATGCCCGAAGAACGAGGCTGCACGCGGCTTCGCGGGCCGGTGGCGAAAATCGCTCCAGCATGGTTTGCTGTGGCGCCTGCGCAACCCGCCGTTTTCATATCAAACGCGAGATAACGCTTTTCTTCATACATTCTGTTTCCCGATAGTAATTTGTTTTTCAAATTTACTATAGCGAGCCATTCCGCTAACATCACGCTTAATCCGTTAAGTGGCCTTGCCGCGATTTCAACCGGCAATAAATCATTCCGCTCATACTGGCTGCTAACGGCGATCGGGGTCCACAATGTACGACAGTTTGGGGAAATATCATGCCGCACATGCACCTTGATACTGCGAGGATCACCTGGTTACATACGCCGACGTTGAACGTGCGTAGTGCAACGCGGCGAATCGGCGTGTTGCTGTTCGACGGCTTCTGGCTGCTCGGCCCAGGCACCGTAGTGGAGATGTTCCAGACCGCGAACGAACTCTCGGGTTCACGCGCCGGTGAAGAACAGCCTTACGAAGTGCAATTCCTTTCCATGGACGGCGGCAGCGTCGCGAGTTCTTCTTCCGCGCGCATCTGGACTGACCGTATCGATGCGCGCTTTGCGAGCGGTTTCGACGTGCTGTTCATCGCGGGCGGCTACGGCGCGCATGTGGCCGCGCGCGACGAGCGCGTGCTTGGCTGGTTGCGTTCAGTGCAATCGCGCACGCGCGCGATTGAGACGATCGGTGAAGGGCGGCTCGTGCTGGAAGCGGCCGGCCCGACGGATAGCGACGGACAGCAGGTGACCCGCTATCTCAGCAGCGTCACGGGTGAGTCCGCGCTCAGCGCGTCCAACGATCGTAACGACTGTGCCCGCAGCGCGCTCATGTTCATCAAACGCGATCTCGGCGCCGAGCTTGCTCGCAGTGTCGCCGACCGTGTGATGCCCGGCATGGCTGCCACCTGGGTGCCGCTGCCGGCGGAAGGCGGCACGCTCAGCGTGGCCGAGAAGATCCGTGCCGCAGCGCGCTGGATGGAAGCCAATTGCGACCGTCCGGTTTCGGTGGCCGACGCCGCGCAGGTTGCGGCGATGAGCGAGCGCAATTTCCTGCGGCGTTTCAAGCATGAAATGCAGGTCACGCCGTCGGACTATCTGCTGCAGGTCCGACTGCGCATTGCCTGCAACTTCCTGACCGAGACCGAACTGCCGGTCGACAAGATCGCGCGGCGCAGCGGTACGGGCAACGGCGATCGTCTCGCGAAGATTTTCCGCAAGCGCATGGCGCTGTCTCCAACCGAATATCGCGCGCGCAGCCGCGTGGCGAGCGAGGCGTAATATTCATGCAGGTGCCCGTGCCGGCGGCGGGGCGCCTTACGACACGTGGACGCGTCCGTCGTGGCGGCCGCGTTTTCGCCGGTCAGGCTTCTTACGAGCACAGCAGCAATGGGCAACAAGGTGATCGCGACGGCATTGCCGGAGGTGAAACTCATCGAGCCCGAGGTGTTTTGCGACGAGTTCGGCTTCTGCTTCGAGAGCTTTAGCGCGGACGAGTTTATCGACGACCTCTCGCAAGCTTTCCAGTTTGTGCAGGACCGGCATTCGCGTGCGGTGCATGGCGTGTTGCGCGGGTTGCACTATCAGGTGCAACGTCCTCAGGGTCGCCTCATGCGGGTCGTGGTGGGCGAAGTCTTTGCGGTCGCCGTCGACGTGCGGCTCAATTCGCCGAATTTCGGCAAGTGGTGCGGGGCGTATCTGAGCGCGGCCAATTATCGGCAGATCTGGGCGCCACCGGGCTTCGCGCTCGGTTTCGTGGTGCTGTCCCACTTCGCCGAGTGTTTGTGGAAGACCACGGAATACTGGTTTCCCGAGCTGGAGCGCTGCATTCTGTGGCGCGATCCCGACATCGGCATCGAGTGGCCGATCGATTTCGAACCGACCCTTGGTGCGAAGGATGCCGCGGGCCGGCGTCTTTACGAAGCGGAAAACATCGCCTGAGCCAGGCGCGCGGTCTTGCCGCGCCTGTCAACGCGTCACCACCACGGCGCCGACGCTCGCGGTCACCACCAGCAACGTGCCCGCGATCTGTAACACCCCCATCGGCTGATGCAGTACGACAAAGCCGGCCAATGCGCCGATCGCCGGTTCGACGCTCATCAGGATGCCGAATGAGGCGGCCGGCATGTGCCGCAACGCCACCATTTCCAGCGCGTACGGCAACAGCGGGACCAGCAGCGCGAGACCCGCCGTCGCCGCGATCTGGCCTGTCGCGACATGAAGACCGCTTTGCGCCAATCCAAATGGCGTGGCCACGAGTGCCGCCGCGATCAGCGACACGGACAGTCCCTCGAGTCCCGCGAACAAGGTGCCGGTCTTCTTCATCAACACGATGTAGGTGCCCCACCCGAGCGCCGCGCCGCAGGCGAGCAGCACGCCGAGCGGTTCGCCGATCCAGCCGGCGCGATCGCGTGAAAGCAGGATCACCCCGGCGATCGCCAGCGCGGGCCACAGCAAGGCGCGCGCGCGACGGACCGCGAAGGTCGCCACGGCGAGCGGCCCGAGAAAGTCGATCGCGACGGCAAGTCCTAACGGAATGCGCTGGAGCGCCGCGAAAAAGCACAGCGTCATGCCCGCCATCGCCGCGCCAAGCACGCCGGCAGCGGTCCAATGAGCGCGCGAGTAACTCAGAAAGCGCGGACGCACCAGCAAGGCGAGCACCAATGCCGCCCAGCACAGGCGCAGCCACGTGGTGCTGAGTGAACCGTAAGTGGTCATCGTGGGCGCGGAAAGCGCGGCGCCGAATTGCACGCACGACATCGACAGCACGCACAGCAATGCCGCCCCGGCCGCGCCGCGAGTGGGTTTATCGCTGGTTTGCGCGGGATTCAGCGCGGGTTGGAGGGTAGTGTCCTGCATGGTCGTCGGTTTGGCTGGCGCTCGATCGGAATTCGTCATCGCTATCTTATCGGTGCCGGCGGTATTAAGATAAGTTGATATTTCTTATGCTGACTTCAACAATCTTTATGACTCGAGATCTCGATAGCAGCCTGCTGCGCGCCTTCGTCACCGTGGTTGAGACGGGCGCGGTGGGCGTGGCGGCGACGCGCCTCGCGCGTACCCAGGCCGCGGTGAGCATGCAATTGCGCCGGCTCGAAGAAGAACTCGGCCAGCGTCTGCTTGACCGCTCGCCGCGCGGCGTGCAGCTCACCGAAGCAGGTCACTTATTGCTGCCGTACGCCCACACGATACTCGGCGCGGGCGCCGATGCGCGCCGCGCGCTGAGCGCAGGGCAGGTGTCCGGCACCGTGCGGCTCGGCATGCTGGAGGACATTGCGGTCGGTCGTTTGCCGCGGGCGTTGCGGCGCTTTTCGATCGCTTATCCGCAAGTGGCGCTGGAGATCGTCGTCGACAGCAGTGCGGCGCTGTCGAACCGGCTCGCGGATGGCAGCCTCGACGTGGTGGTCGGCGATCCCGCGCTGGTCGACGCAGCGCCGCTTCTCACGTGGACGCAGCCGCTCTTCTGGGTCGGCGCGCGCGGCTTCAGCCGCGACGCGCAGGCGGCGTTGCCGGTGGTGGCATTCGGCGGCGCGTGTCTGTGGCAGCAGCAGGTGTTGACGGCGCTGCGGCGCGCGGGGATCGCGTGGCGCATCGTGTGCACCAGCACCAGTCTGCCGGCCGTCCAATCCGCGGTTGAAGCGGGGCTCGGTGTGTCGGTGCTGCTCGACGGCAACATTCGTTCGGAATCGATGCGCGTGCTGGGTCAAAACGACGGTTTGCCCGACGCGCCCACCGCGGACTTCGGACTCTTCATGCGCGAGGTTTCCGGCACGCAGGCAGCCGCCGTGCAAACCTTGCAAACGTTCCTCTGCGAGGAATTGCATCTCGGCCTGCGCGAAGGCGGGCCGCAGCTCGTACCGGCTTTGGCTTAATGCGCCGGCAGCTGTTCCCATGTGAGTTTTTACGACATTTTTTCTTGAGACGCATCCACACGAAATCTACACTTCGAGCATCTTGATACCGCGAGGTGCTCAACGTGAAACGACGTGCAACGAAGCAACAATCCGTTCGTATCGACTACGTGTGTCACGGCACGGGCCGTGTCGAATTGCGCCGCTTCGATCCGGCGCGCGATTCGTTCGTCGCGTTGACGGCGTTGTTGCATCGGGCCTTCACGCCGCTCGGCGCGATGGGCCTCAATTGCACGTGCGTGGACCAGACCGTCGAGACGACACGCTTGCGCGCAGCGCGCGGCGATTGCTATGTGGCGGTGTGCGACGGACGCATCGTCGGCACGATGACACTCTATGCGACGGATCGTGAATCGGCGTGCGAGCTATACCGTCGCGACGATATCGCCAGCTTGCGCCAGTTCGCGGTCGAGCCGGTATGGCAGGCGCGCGGTATCGGTACGTTGCTGATCGCATTCGCCGACCATTGGGCCGCGACGCGAGGTTATGCGGAGCTCGCGCTCGACACGCCGCAACCGGCTGCGCATCTGATTGCGTTTTATCGTGGACAGGGGTTTCGTATCGTCGATTTCGTGCGCTTCGACGGCAAACGTTACGACAGTGCGATCTTGAGCAAGCCGCCAGTGGCGACGCGTACGCTCGCTAACTGGTCGCATCGATTGGGTGTGCGTACGCCGATTGCACGCGCGGCGTGAAGACGAGGAAGCGACAACGATGACTGGTGAAGTGCTGCAGCGCAATGCGTGGTAGAGAACGCATCGATGCAGGTCAAGCGTGGAAGTGAAAACCCCGGCGCGGGCAGCAACAATTGCAATACGGTACGGCAAGTATTGCAACGGATTGCTGATTCTCGCGCCGGGGCAGCTGTGTTTCCGCCTAAATGGTTGAAGCGTTCATCAGCGTCGCATCACGCCCATCAGCAAGGTGACGAGGAAGATCACCACGAAGATGAAGAACAGGACCTTGGCGATTTCCGTCGCGCCTGCGGCGATGCCGCCAAAGCCGAATACCGCGGCGATGATGGCGATGATGAAGAAGATTGCAGCGTATCGAAGCATGGGGCCTCCCACCGATGGATTGCTGGATTGAAATGGAAAACGGCGACTCGTTGTGGGCACAGCGTGCTTTGACGGGTTATTTGCCGGCGAGCGGAATAGAGCAATAGGTGTGCCCAGACCGCGCAGATGAAAGGGCGCCTCTGATGGGCGCGCCGGCATAAAGAAAAGTTCGTTCCAGACACTGCGGCCGGCGTCGCCGGCCGCAGCAAACATCGTGTCGATACGAAGTCACAGTTTTACGGCGCGGCGGCGTCCGTCACCTCGTCGTTCCAATACGGCGGCAGCGCCTTATACGGATTGCTCCCGGACAGCGACGTCACATACACGCCGCCCGCACCATGCGTCTTCGCGTATTGCATGATGCCAGGCAACTGCGCGGCAGTTGCGCCGTACACCATGTGCACGAAACGGCTCTTCGGATAGGCGGCCTGCCAACTCATCGGCTGATATTTTGCGTAACTCCTGGCAGTGCTTTCGAACAGGACGAACTGGTCGGCCGTTGGCAGGCTCGCGTACAACTCGGGAATGTTGCTGCCCGGATTGGCCGTCACCGAGTAGGTGGCGTTCAGTCCTTTGATGTAGTTGTAGATCGACTGGTAGAACTGGATGTGCGACGTCTTGCTGTCGGACGTCATCTCGTCGATGAAGAAGCCGTCCACCTTATATAGCGCGACGTAGGCGTTGATGTCGGCCACGACCGCGGAGAGCGAGCGTTTGCCGTATGCGGTGGACACGTAGCCGACCACCTTGCTGCCCGCGGCGTGAAGCCTGGTGACGGTGGCGGCAAAGTTCGGGTCTTCCTTTACGCCGGGGCCATCGTTCGGATTCAGGATGGCGGTGGTCGGCACCTTGCGCGCCGAGGCCACGAGACTGTTCCAGTTCGACGTCGCGACGCTGCCAGTGGCATTGAAGTAGGAGGGTACGACGAGACTGAGGGTTGCCGTGGTACCCGCGAAGGCGGTGCCGTTCAGGCATCCCACTAGCAGGCCGGCGATCAGTCCGGCTCGTTTCAGGCATCTGCCGGTGCGCTCCAGGAGACGGGTTCCTTCCGCCGAGCCCGAAACAACAACCGCAACCGCACCCATTCCCCGATTTTCTTGCATGTAGCCTCCTGACGCGGTGTGGTCACCGCTGTCGATTGGCCCGCCGTGGACACGGCGGGCAACTGGCAAACTCCCGCGAGGGAGTCCCTATAGCTTTGCGTCGCCGGATCGCTCCGGGTTTGCCCAAACTGCGCTAACGGCATCCCTTGGGTTTTCTTTAGGGGGCCGATTTATTTTCCGTTGTTTGATTCAAGTGTCCCGAGAGTAACCGAAAATCGATTTCTGTTTTGCCTTTCGGTATTTATTGCTGCGTGTGACGCCGATCCGAGCTTGAGATCTGGGCGAATACGCCTGTTTGATGGTGCTTAAAAAGGTTTGAAAGAATTGGGAAAAGTTAGGCGACGTATTTTTCTCTTGCGATTTATTGGTCAGAAGATTAAGGGCACGGCAGGTTTGATCTGAACCTGCTGCAGCCGTTTCCCAACACATTGCAGATCCCCTTGACGAATCGATTTTAACCAGTCGCGACAGTGATATTGGTTGTGCCGGGCCGCGCAATCGTTTGCCTTTGAATTCAAGCGGATGCATTTGCCAGTATTTAACTATTGGGATTCCCGCAATGACATAAGCGAGCTTGAGACGTCACATGTCATGTGATATCTTCCACCGCCTTACCAGTAACCAGACAAAAAGTCGGTATCGCATCCGCCGCAATGTCACTTTTGCGCGATGTAAATAATGCCGACGGGCCGGCTCGAAAATCCGCTAGCGGAAACATTCTCCCGACAAGGAGAACGCCGCTCGCGTTCAGACTGAACGGGGAAAGATTTTGGCGATGAAGAAGCGGACCCGGGCATGCGCCGGCGGGGACACTTGCGGGGTTGTCGGACGGACGGGCGAACGATTTCTCACGCGTACCTTGATTGCGGTAATGCTTGGCGCGGCCGGTATTGCACCGCTTGTGACTCATGCAGCGACACAGACGGACGCTGTACCGCCGCAGTCCGCTGCCGCAGCGGCCAACTCTGCCGCGGCTCAGCCCAATCTCGCTTTCTTCTATGCGGCCAATCCGCCTGTCGGCGAATTGCAAGCATTCGATGCCGTCGTGGTCGACCCCGCCACGGGTTTCGACCCGGCGGCTCATCCGCTGGCTCATACCACCTGGATCGCGCGCACCAGCGGCGCCGAGTCAGCCGGTTCGGCCGACACGTTCCTCTCCAGCCAGATCGAACCGCTGTGGCAGCGCGGCTATCGTGGCTTTCTGCTCGACACGCCCGCGGCCGTGGCTGCCGCTGTCCGCATTCATGAAGCGCATCCGGACGCACGCCTCGTGGCGGGTGGCGCCGACGTCTTGCGCAACGCGCTGCCGGTTGCGAAGTCGCTCTACGCGGTGGTCGGCGACTCGCTGGTGCGCGGAGTTGATGACAGCGGCAGGCTTCTCGATGTCGCTGAATCATTGCGCGCACAACGCATTGCAGATGCGCACGCGTTCACGCAGCAAAGCGGCGTGCCGGTGGTGTCCGTGGAGTATTGCGAGCGCACCGACCGGCAGTGCGCCCGCGACACCGCTGCGCGCGTCGTGTCCGCCGGCATGCTGCCTTACGTCACGAGCAAGGCACGCGACGTAGTCGGCATCGGCAAGATCGAAGTGCTGCCGCGCAAGATTCTCGTGGTACAGGATCGAGATACCAAAGATCCCCTCGACGCGAGCATCGGTGTGCGCGTTCTCGCCACACCACTGAACTACATGGGTTACGACGTCGAGTACGCCGATCTCTCGTCGCCACTGCCCAATGGCGTGACACCCGACCGTTACGCGGGCGTCGTCGCGTGGATCCAGCGGGGCGTGGTCCCCGACAGCCCGGCGTGGCAGCGCTGGATCACCTCCCGCATGACGGATCATGTTCCCGTGGCGTTCCTCGGCGAATTCGGTTTCGACGCCGCTGGCACGGCGGCTGCCGCGCTCGATCTCCAACCTGTGTCGGAGACGTTGTCCGCGCCGATCAAGGTGGTCAGGAGCGATCCGATGATGGGCTTCGAAATCAGTCCGAAACTCGAGTTGCCGGATCTGCTGGGCGTGCGGGTCGGTTCGCGTGGCGAGCCGCTTTTGCGCGTGTCGGCGAGTGGCGTGCTAGTTGATCAGGTCGCGCTCACGCCGTGGGGCGGCTATGCAATGAGCCCGTACACCGTCGTGTCGCTTGACAGCATCGAGCAGCAGCGCTGGGCCATCCAGCCGATGTCGTTCCTCAAAGCGGCGCTGCGTCTGCAAGACATGCCGTCGCCCAGTGTGACGACCGAGAATGGCCGGCGTCTCCTCATGTCGCATGTCGATGGCGACGGCTTCGCGTCGCGCGCCGAATTCCCCGGTCCTGACTACTCCGGCGAGGCCTTGTATCAGCGGATCTTCACGCGCTACAACGTGCCGATGACGCTGTCGGTGATCGAGGGCGAAGTCGGCCCGGCAGGGCTTCACAAGGACATCTCGCCGCGCCTCGAGGAGATCGCCCGCAAGATGTTCGCGCTGCCGCATGTCGAGATCGGCACGCATACATATTCGCATCCATTCCAGTGGGAACAGCTCGATGCCACGACAGGCGCGCCCGTCGACCGCGGAGGCGGCGACGCGGCATTCTCGCTGAATATTCCGGGGTATCACTTCAACGTCGATCGCGAGATCACGGGCTCGATCGACTACATCAACTCGCGTCTCGCGCCTCCCGGCAAGAAGACTGTGCTGCTGCAATGGTCCGGCGATTGCCAGCCGCCAGGCTTCGTGGTGCGCAAGGTGCACGAGGCCGGTGTCTATGACATCAACGGCGGCGATACGGTCATCACGAAGACGAACAACAGCTGGACGGTGATCGCGCCGATTGGCGTGGACAAGGGTCCGGGCGCCTATCAGGTGTACGCGCCGAATCAGGACGAGAACGTTTATACCAACGACTGGCAAGGTCCGTTCTACGGGTTCCAGCGCGTGCTCGAAACCTTCGCGATGACCGACAGTCCGCTGCGCTTCAAGCCGATCGACATCTATTACCACATGTACAGCGGCACCAAGCTAGCCTCGTTGCGGGCGCTCGACCAGATCTTTTCGACGGTGCTCAAGCAGCCGGTCATGCCGATCTACGTCACCGAGTACATCCGCAAGGTGCTCGACTGGCGCACTTTCGCTGTGGCGAAAGAAGTGGGTCCGCAAGCGAACGACTGGATCGTGCGCGGTAACGGCGAGGTGCGCGAGTTGCACTGGCCGCAAGCGACGAAACCGGTGCTGGCCGACGCATCGGGCGTGACCGGTTTTGCAACGGGTCGGGACGGCACCTATATCCATATCGACGGCGGCAACGCTCGCTTTGCGATCGGCGGTGCCGCGAGCGCGGGAGCGGCGCCGTATATCGGCGAAGCCAATGGTTTCGTGCGCAACTTCCGGCGCACGGCGCAGGGCATGCGTTTCGAATTCGCCGGTCACTACCAGCCGTTCGTCAAGCTGGCCAACGCGCAGCAGTGCAAGGTCAGCGTCAACAAGCAGGCTGTCGCCACGCGTCGCGACGGCGAGTTCCTGCGTTTCGATGCGCCGGCTGACGTCGGACAGAAATTGAACTACCAGTCAGTCGAGGTCGCTTGTGGCCGATAACCGCCCTCGCATCGCGCCCACGTGGCTCGTCCTGCTGCTCGCGGGCGTCGTGTTGATCACGCTGTATCTCGTGCATCCGCGCGGTGGCCTGCGTAGCCGGATGACGTCGACCGACGCGCCGAGCGATCTCAGCATCGCCTATCTCGAAGCATGGCTGCGCGTGCAGCCCGACAACACGGAAATCCTCTCGGTGCTCGGCACGCAGTATGTGCGTCTGGGCCGCAACGAGGACGCGCGGCATATCGCCGCCCGCATGGAGGCGATGCCGAGCGAGCAGATGCGCCGCGCCGCGCAGTTGCTGCGTCTGACGGTCGATACGCGTGAAGCGTTCGCGCTGCCCGCCAACGATCCGGGCCGCGATGCCGCGCTCGCCCGTTTGCGTACGCAGCTCACGAATGCGGCGGCGCTGACATGGTCGAATGCCGATCTGCAGATGCTGGCTGAAGCAGCCGCTTCGGTGAATGCGCAACAGCTCGCCGGCCAGCTCTATGCGCGCCTCGCTGAACAGGATCCGGCGCAGCAAACGCGCTGGAACCGCGAAGTGGTGCGCTTCGCCATGTATGGCGGCGACTATCGCGGCGCGGCGAACGGCTGGTTCCGCCTGCAAGCCAGTGCGGCGACGTTCGATGCGCAACGTCAGTGCTTCATCGAAGGCATTCGGGCCTTGCAATCGGGCAATCTGCTCGACGAAGCGCTCGCTGCCGCCAACGAACACGGCGCTGCGTTCGCCCGCGATCACGAGACGCTCGTCGTGCTGCTGAATCTGGCGCGCGCGGCGCATCGTCCGGATCTCGTCGACCGTTACGCGAAGGCGCTGGCCGGCTATGCGCAGGCGCAACCGGACGAGGACGGCGCGCTGCGCCTCGTCGACTTCATCCGCGAGCGGGCGCGTAACGACGCTTCGCAAGGGCAGTACGCCTATATGGATGGCCCGCAAGCCGGTTTTAGCCTCGCCACGCGCACTCGTACGCACGGCTTGCGCGATGTGCGCGTCGTGCGCGTCGCGGCGTCCAGCGCTGCGCCTGCCGCTGCGGCGTCGCATCCCGCAGCAGCCTCGGCTTCCGCGTCCGCTACCGCATCGAACCCAGCCGCCGCATCGAACGACGTCCCGGGCCTCCTGTATCAGTCGTTCCTCGAATCGAGCGATCTGCCGAACGCACAGCGCGTGGCCACCGAGCAGGTCAGCAAGAACCCAGGCTCGCCGGTCTGGACCAGGCGCCTGGCTCAAGTCGCCGAATGGAACCACGCAGCACCGCTCGCCTTGCAGATGTGGCTTGCCTACGCGCAGGCCTCGCACGATCCGGAAGGCTGGAAAAACGTCATGCGCCTCGCGCCGATGCTCAACGACGACAATGCCTATCTGGCGGCGTTGATCCAGGCATCGAATGCGGCGCCCGACGATCTCAAGCTGGTCGATTCGGTGGTCGCGGCCTACGAACGTCTCGGCCGTCCGGACGACGCGCTGGCTTTCCTGCGCACCCGCCAACGCAATTCACCGGCGGAAGCGATCGACTCGCGTCTGGGCCTGCTCGCCGAGCGCGCCGGTCACGACGACGAAGCGCTGACCTACTACCGCAAGCTGAATCAGCTCTATCCGTCGAACACGCAATACGCGCTGCGCACGGCGAGCCTTTTGTATCGCCACGGCGACTACAAGGGCGCGCTCGACACACTGCTCGCAGCGCGCCGCGGTGCCAGGGACGACGACGTGCTGTTCTGGCGCAATGCCGCGCAACTCGCGCGTCTGCTGCAGCGTGACGACATTGCGAACGACGCCTACAAGCATCTGCTGGCAAGCGGCCAGGCGGCGCCTGAAGACCTGAGCGCGATGACGTACTTCTACGACGCGTATCCGGTCGACGCGGCCCGCACGTCCGAGTTGCAGTTCCGCCACGATCATTCGCAACGCGCGCTGCAGAGCGCGATTCACTATTACACCGATGCTGAGCGATACGATCGCATCGATGAATTGTTGAAGCACCTGACGCCCGAGCAACTGGCGGCCGCCGAAGGCGACCCCGCGTTTCTGCGCGTGCGGGCCGAATACTATCGTCAAATCGACCGTCCGCTCGACGCGCTGCACGATCTGCAGCACGCAGTGTCGCTGCCAGGTGCGACGCTCGACCTGCGCGCTGCGTTGCTCTGGACGCTGGTGGACTACGGCAGCGACGCGCAACTGCGCGAGGCAGTCGCCGAATGGCGCAATGCGCCCGAGCAGGCGCCGGCTTTATGGGGGCCGCTGGCCGCCGCGCTGATACGTCTGAACCAGCCGGAGGCCGCGCTCAAGTATCTGCGTCTGCAGTCGGCGTCGATGTCACGCGATCCGCTGTGGCAACTGACCTATGCCGAAGCCCAGGAAATGGCGGGGCGCAGCGATCTCGCATGGTCGATCCGCCGCAATGTCTGGCGTCAGATGCAGCAGGAAGAGGCGGCGATTCGCGCCAACACCGCGCAAGGGCAGATCGTGCTGCGCACACGCGCCTCGCAGGGCGGTGACGTGCGGGAGCAGATGCTCGGCCGCCGCGTCACGCTCGCGTCGATCTTCGAAAATGCGGACGTGTCGAAGGCTTTCCTGATCGATCTGCTCGCCACGGACGCAGGCCGCAACGACAAGACCGAAGCACGCCGCACACGACTCGGCGACGCAGCCGGCCTGCCGCCCGCGCAACCCGCGAAGGCGCATGCGGGGTCGCCGGATCAGGCGCGCTTGACTTCGTCGGTGGCGCGCGACGTGGCGCTCGCCTGGGCGATGTCGCATGAAGCCAATCCGATGGCGAAGCGTTGGCTCGCTCGCCAGTACGCCGACGTGCTGGTGCAGCCTTCGGAGCAGTTGATCGCGATCGCGCTCGCCGAAAACGACAAGCCCGCGATGGAACGTCTGCTCGACCAGCAAGGCGGGCGTTTGCCGCTCTACAGCCGTATCGACGCATCGATCGTGGTGGATCGTCCGGACGCGGCTGAAGATCTCGCGTTCCAGGGTTTGGAAGGCGCGCCTTACGATTCGGAACTGCATAGCCGGCTGGAGCAGACCGCGTTGACGTGGCCGCAGTCGCTCGACGCGACCGTGACCAGCTACGTCGAACATCCGCTCGATTACATCGAACAGACGTTGGCGGGCAGCATCAAGGTCGCCGATCTCTACATGGTCGGCGTGAATGGTGTCCAACGCTTCCAGCACTCGACGGATGAGTCGCAGCTCACCAACGTGCCGTCGGTGGATCGTTCGGTGGAATTCTTCGCGCGGCGTCAAACGTACGACACCGCCTTCATGGTCACGGCGGGCCGCCGCGAAGCGCTCGACAGTTTCTATAGCGTGGCGGTCAGCGCGGAGTGGGGTAGGAATTCGCCGTTGTCGGTCGGGCTCAAGGCGGGCCGCAATCAGACCGCGCAAGAGTCGCAGGCGCTGCAGGTCGGCGGCATGAAGGACAACGTGGTTGCTAACTTCACGTACCGCGTGACGCAGCACCTCTATGCGTCGGGTAGCGTCGAGGCCGACCGTTTTTACAGCCAGGCGCGTAACTACCTGGGCAGCGGCGTGCTGTCGTCGGGTGAGATCGGCTACCGGATTTTCACGAACTATCCGGACTACACGTTCCGGCTGGTCGGCGCGCATGGCGACTACAGCGCGAGCGGCAACGCCGACGCCCTGATTTCGCGGCTGATTCCGGTGGCAGCCGGGCCGGTCAACGCCGCGACCTTCGTGCCGCAGACTTACTCGCAATACGGCTTTTTCTTCGGTTTCGGCAACGATCTGATCGACCAGTACACGCGCGCATGGCGACCGTTCCTCGACGTGGGCCTCCAGCACGACTCGAACCAGGGCTGGGGGCCGGGGATCAGCCTGGGTCTCGCGGGAACGATATTCGGCGGCGATCACGCGGCAATCTACTTCTCGCATCAGCGCGTGTCGCATCTCGGCACGCCGGTCACCCAGATCGGCGCACGGTATAGCTGGTTTTATTGAACCGGATTTCGAATACATATCCAAAGGAGCATTCTTCATGGTCGGCATTAAACGATTGGCTCGTACGAGCGCCTGGTGTGTCGCGGCAACCGCGCTGGCTCTGATGGTGAGCGCATGCGGCACGGTGCGCCAGACGTCGGGCCCCGCGCTGTCACGCGGCGACAAGGTGGCGGTGGTCTCGATCGCCAACTACACTGAAACGCCGGACGCGGGCAAAAGCGCCGAATCGATCGCGGCCAACGCGCTGCGCGTCGGCGGCATTGCGGACGTGCGCATCGCCCCCGCCGATGCGAACCGCAATGCGATGTTCGACACGAACCAGCGCGCCGACGGCGACAAGGCGCTGGAATGGGCACGCTCGCAGAGCGCCCGCTATGTGCTGTCGGGCGCCGTCGAAGAATGGCGCTACAAGACGGGCGTGGACGGCGAGCCGGTGGTCGGCGTGACCTTCGAACTGATCGACGTGTCGAACGGCGCCGTGGTGTGGAGCGCGACGGGTACGCGTACGGGCTGGAGCCGCTCGGGTTTGTCGAGCGTGGCGACCTCGCTGATCGCCAAGGTTCTGTCGCCGTTGCAAGCGCGCCAGTAAGGACGTCAGTCAGCATATCCCCAAGGTTGCGGCTTGCGCCCGATGTGCGGGTCGCAAGCTGAAACCCGACATGTGAAAAGGAAATGGCCGTGAATACCGCAGCCGTGGAAAACAACCCGGGCGCCTCGAAGCCGCGCCATGCGCATCCGTTCGGCAATCTCGGACGCGTGCGCCGCTTGCTGGCGCCCGCGGTGGCGCGGCCGTTCGCGATCGTTGAGACTGTCGTGCTCGTGCTGGCCGTACTGGCCGTGGCGCGCTGGCTTCATCCTGAAGACCCGTTGCTGCTGCATGCCGGTTTTCCGTGGCTGTGGCTCGTGCCGTTGCTGGTGGCCTTGCGCTACGGCAGCCTGCTCGGCCTGCTGAGCGGCGCTTTCATGCTCGGTGCATGGGCGCTCTTTTATCCGCATGGCGGTCCGTTCCCCGCCCTGTATTTCGCGGGCGGTTTGATCCAGACGATTCTCGCCGGGCATTTCGGCGATACGTGGGGCAGCCGCGCCGAGCGCGCGTCCTCGCTGAACGATTACCTGAACGACCGTCTGGTCGCGTTGACCAACAGCCACTATCTGATGCGCCTGTCGCACGAGCGGCTCGAAAAGGATTTGCTGTCCCGCCCGACCACGTTGCGCGATTCGATTACCGAGTTGCGCCGTCTCTCGGTTGCCACCGATACGGCGCTCGCCGTGCCGGCAGCGGGCAAGGAAAGCGATCCGTTGGGCGGCGCGAGCGGTCTGCTCGAATTCGTCGCGCAGGCCTGCCAGATCGAAGTCGCGGCGCTGTATCCGGTGCATAACGGCAAGCTCGGCACGCAAGCCATCGCGCAGATCGGCGATGCGTTCGAGCTCGCCGTGCACGACGAACTCGTCACGCATGCGCTCAACACGCTGAGCGTCGCGCATCTGAAAAACGAAGACACGGTCGTGCCGGTCAGCCAGTACCTGGTCTGCGCGCCGCTGGTGTCCGCGGACGGTGAACTGCGCGCGCTGCTGATCGTCAAGCGCATGCCGTTCCTGTCGCTGAATTTCGACAATCTGCAATTGCTGCTGGTGTTGCTTGGCTATTACGCGGACGGCGTCGAGCATTCCGCCTTCGTGCAGCGCATTCTCGACCGAGTGCCGAACTGCCCGTACGAATTCGCGCTCGACCTGAGCCGCCTCACACGTCTTCAGCAGAAGGCGGGCGTGGCGTCGTCGCTCGTCGCACTGGCGTTCCCGCGTGATGAAGAGGGCGACTCGCTGTTCGAGCACGTCATGCGCCGCCGCCGTTCGCTCGACGTGATGTGGCCGGTGCAGACCGCGAAGCAGTCGGTGCTGGTGAATCTCATGCCGGCTACCGACACGACCGGCATCGACGGTTATCTGGCGCGGATCGAAGCCAGCCTGACGGCCCAGTTCAACACCGACCTGGAACACGCGCGCGTCGGCGTTCACACGCTCCACCTCGAGGGCGACGAGCCGGGCGCGGCGCTGATGCGTCTTCTCAAACGAAGCGGCCTCGATGTCTAAGACCCTTTCTCTCATCGTCAGCGCGCTCGCGGCCGTGGCGGCCGTGATCGTGCAATATCTGGCGATCGCGAGCCTGCTGCAACCGGCCGGCGCGATCGATCCTTTGCTGCGCTTCCTCGCGCTGCAAGCGGCGGCGGGACTCGCCGAAGCAGTCGCGTTCCGCGCATGGCTGCCGTCGAATTATCGCGAGCCCCGAGTGGTGTCGTTCCTGTTCCTGTGGCTCGCCTGCACCTTCGTGCCGCTGTTCGGCGGCCTCGTGGTGCTGATTAGCTGCATCTGGGCGGCGCTCTTTCCGGGCAACAAGGACAGCGATCAACTCGCCGATGTGCCGCGGCCGGAATTCGTCACGTACCTGGTGTCGCGTGTGTCGCACGGCGGCGGCGCGCGGCTGCAGGCGCGCCTTGCCAACACGCAGGTGTCGCCCACCGACCGGCTGTCCGCCCTCGTGGCGATCCAGAGCATGCCCACCCGCACTACGGGCACGTTGCTGCGCGAGTTGCTTGCCGACCCGCTCGAAGACATTCGCCTGATCGCTTACGGCACGCTGGATCACGCCGAAAACGAAATCATGCAGAAGATCTTCCGGACCAGCAAGGCGCTGGAAGCGACCGACAGCGACGTCGAACGCCACGCGCTCAACCGGCTGCTCGCCGAGCTCTATTTCGAACTCGTGTACCAGAACCTGGTGCAGGGCGCGGTCTACCGCCATACGCTGCAACAGGCTGACCGCTACGCGCAGGCAGCGCTCGAAACCGATCCGGGCGATGCCGCGTTGTGGCTGATTCGCGGCCGTCTCGCGCTGGCGAGCGGCTTGCCGAATGCCGCGCACGAATACATCGGGCGCGCGCTCGCGCTCGGTTTCCCGCGCGAACGTCTGGTGCCGTGGCTGGCCGAAGCCGACTTCCTGCGCGGCGATTACGCTCGTGTCAAGCAGCTTCTCGCATCGCTGGGCAATGCCGCCGCGTTGCCCACACTCAAACCGGTTGTGAAGTACTGGTCATGATGAAAGAACTCCCGATCCGCCGTGCCGCCGATGCCGATGTCTGCCTGCTGCTCGAAGGCACGTTCCCGTTCGTGCGTGGTGGCGTGTCGAGCTGGGTCAATGAAATGATCCGCTCCTACCCGGAGACCCGTTTCGCCATTGTGTTCATCGGCAGCCGGGAACAGGACTACAACGGCGTTGCCTATGCGCTGCCGGACAATGTGGTGCACATCGAAACGCACTTCCTGTACGAGCAAGCCGTGGCGGACTTTCAGCCGCGTGCCGTCGATGGCGACGCCGCGGCCTTTGCCCGCTCGCAGAAATTGCATGACGCACTGCGCGATCCGCGCAACGGCACGGACGTGAGCGCGCTGATGGCCGACGTGATTCCGATGCTCGGGACGAACGGCGCGTTGAGCGAGGAACAATTCCTGTCGAGCCGCGCGGCCTGGGACACGATCGTCGATCAGTATCAGAAATACTGTACCGATCCGTCGTTCACCGATTACTTCTGGACCGTGCGCATCATGCACAAGCCGTTGTGGCAACTCGCGCGCGTCGCCGAAAAGCTGTTGCCGGCGAAGGTGTACCACACGGTATCGACGGGATATGGCGGCTTTCTCGGCGCACTGGTGCATTACCGCACGGGGCGCCCGCTGCTGGTCTCCGAGCACGGCATCTATACGAAAGAGCGCAAGATCGACCTGCTGCAGAGCCAGTGGATTCGCGATAACCGCGGTGTGTTCGAGCGTGATATCTCGCGCGTCAGCTATTTCCGTGAACTGTGGGTGCGTTTCTTCGAAGCGATCGGCAAGCTCGCGTACGACGCCGCGGACGAGATCGTCGCGTTGTACGAGGCGAACCGCCAGCGCCAGGTCACGGACGGCGCGCGCGCCGAGCGCACGCAATGCATTCCGAACGGGATCGATGTCGACGCGCTCGCGCCGCTGGTGGCCGAACGCAAGCCGCGCTCGCACCGCGTGGTCGCGCTGATCGGGCGCGTGGTGCCGATCAAGGACATCAAGACCTTCATTCGCGCGATCTTCATTGCGTCGCGCACCATGCCGGATCTCGAAGGCTGGATCATCGGACCGGAAGAGGAAGATCCCGCCTACGCGCTCGAATGCCGCGCGCTGGTGGAGAGTCTCGGGCTGAGCCGCAATGTGAAATTCCTCGGCTTCCAGCGCATCGACGACATGATGCCGCAGGTCGACGTGATCGCGCTGACGTCGATCAGCGAGGCGCTGCCGCTGGTGGTGCTGGAAGGTTTCGCGGCCGGCGTGCCGGCCATCACGACGGACGTGGGCTCGTGCCGTCAACTGATCGAAGGCGTGGATGCGGAAGATCGCGCGCTCGGCTCGGCCGGCATGGTGGTCCAGCTCGCGGACCCGGCGGCATTCGCCCAGGCCGTGCTGTCGCTGCTCGCCGACGAAACCCGCTGGCAGGCCGCACAGCAGGCCGGACTCGCGCGTGTGCGCCGCTATTACACCAGGAAGCAGATGATCGACCGCTATCGCACGCTGTATGAGCGCCTTGCCGCCATGCCGGACCGCGAGCGCAGCGGCACGTCCGCCGACGCGGCGCGCTGCCCGATGCACCACGGCACTCAATCCAGGGCAGAGCCGCGCGAGCAGCCGGCGCAGGCCGCTCAATCGCAGGAGACACGCTGATGGCGGGTATCGGCTTCGAATTACGCAAGATCATGCGGCGCGACACGCTGACCGGCGTGGCACGCGCCTATGCCTACGCGGGCCTGATCAGTTCCGGTCCGCTGATCCTGTCGATCTTCGGCATCCTGATCATCGGGCTGATCAGTCTGACTTCGGTGATTCCGACCTTCGCGATCGTGCAGTTTCAGGTGTCGGTCACTTATCTGATCGCGCTCAGCCTGATTCTGACCGGACCGCTGCAACTGTCGTTCACGCGCTTCATCTCCGATCGGCTGTTCGAAAAGCGCGACGACCTCGTGCTGTCGAACTATAACGGCGTGGTGCTGGTGTCGTCGGTGCTGGCCAGCGTGGTCGCGGTGATCGCGATGCTGGTGGGTTTCCGCGAGGAGCCGCTGATCTACCGCTTGCTGATGATTACGGGCTTCGTCGTGGTCAGCAATATCTGGATCGCCGTGATCTTTCTGTCGAGCGTGAAGCAGTACCGGCAGATCCTGATGGTGTTCGCCGTGGGCTACGCGTGCGTGGTGTGCCTCGCACTCGCATTGAATGGCTATGGACTGGTCGGCCTGCTCGGCGGTTTCGTGGCGGGGCACATTGTGCTGCTCGCCGGGTTGTCGGGTCTGATCTACCGCAACTACCGCAGCGAGCGTTTCGTTTCGTTCGAAGTGTTCGAGCGGCGCTTCGCCTATCCGAGCCTCGCGCTGGTCGGGCTGCTGTTCAATATCGGAGTGTGGCTCGACAAGTTCATGTTCTGGTATGCGCCGGGCACGGGTACGCGCGTGATCGGGCCGCTGCATGCGTCGGTGATTTACGACATTCCGATTTTTATCGCCTACGTGTGCGTGATGCCCGGCATGGCGACGTTCCTCGTGCGCATCGAGGCGGATTTCGTCGAATACTACGACGCCTTCTACGACGCCGTGCGCAGCGGCGCGACGCTGCGCCACATCAACGAAATGCGCGACATGATGGTGGGCAGCGTGCGTGCCGGCCTGTACGAAATCATCAAGGTGCAGACGGTCGTGCTGCTCCTGATCATCGCCTTCGGCGAGCGCGTCCTGGGTTCGCTCGGCATTTCGCCGCTGTATATGCCGCTGCTCGTCGTCGACGTGGTGTCGGCGAGTCTGCAGGTGTTGCTGCTGGGTCTGCTCAACGTGTTCTTCTATCTCGACGGGCGGCGCGTCGTGCTGCGGCTCACCGGCGCATTTGTGGTGCTGAACGGACTCTTCACCGGCATCACGCTCAAGCTCGGGCCGGATTTCTACGGCTATGGATTCGCGTTGGCGTTGCTGGTTGTGGTGGTGGCGTCCGTGAAGGTGCTCGACCGCAAATTCATGTCTTTGGAATACGAAACGTATATGTTGCGGGGTTGAATCGTTCGACTTCGGATTCCACCATGCATCAGTACGATCTTGGCCCGCTTCGGCGGCCCGCTCGAGCGCGCCTTGCCGCCGATGTTCAATACGGCCGCCGCGTCGCGCAACGCTGGATCCGTGCGGCCGCGATCGTGGCGGCCTGCAGTCTGTTGGCCGCCTGCGGAGGCGGCGGCAGCGGTACGGGCAGCACGAATGGTTCGACTGCGGCTGCGGTGACCTCGGCGAGCGGTAGCGCCAGTAACTCTGGTAACCCGACCGGTACGACCAGGTCGACCGGCTCGACGAACTCTTCCGGTTCGAGCGATTCCTCGTCGAATACGAATTCCGGCTCGACTACCACGCCGACGATCTCAACGGCGCGCGCCTTGCCGGCGTCGCCGGTCTGGGCCGTCTATTACGGCCAGGGCAGCGCGATCGACATCGCCCACGCGGCGGCCACGTTCAAGCTGATCGTGATCGACGCGGATCCCGGCAACGGCACGCCCGCCTTCTCGGCCGCGCAGATCACCGCGTTGAAGGCGAACGGCGCGAAAGTGCTCAGCTACCTGAATTTCGGCGCCTGCGAGAAATGGCGGACTTACTGGAACACGGTCCCGTCCGGTTTCGTGTCGTGCGGTGCGAATACTTCGGCGAAAATCAGCAGCTATTCGGGCTTCCAGGAGTACTGGATGAATCCCGCCAATGCCGACTATCAGAACCTGATCGTCAACTACGTCGCGCCGCGTCTCGCGGCAACCGGTGTCGACGGCTTCATGCTGGATAACTTCGAAATTGTCGGCCACGGCGCCAATGCGCCGACGGCCCCCTGCAATGCAACCTGCGCGCAAGGCGGCCTCGATCTCGTCAAGCAACTGCGCGACCGCTATCCGGATCTGGCGCTGGTGCCGAATGCGCCGCCGGTGCAGGCCATCGGCGGGACGACGGGCGGTGTCTCGTTTCCGTGGCTGATCGACGGCGTGATCGCGGAACAGGCCTTCTTGCCGTCGACGAGCACGTCAGTCGTGCAGCTGTTGAAGTCGTGGCAAAGCACCGAGCAGAATCTCGGCCGCAGCGCTTTCTTCGTGGGGTCGCTCGACTATACGTCGTCATGCACGGCGAGCTCGACCGCGCAAACCGCGTGGAGGGCCGCGCAACAGGCGGGCTTCAGTCCTTCGATCTCGACGGAGTTGCTCGATAGCATCTGCTGGTGGTCGTTCCTGCCGGTGGGTAGTTAGAAACGACAGCCAGAAACGGGCAGCGTTGCCCGAACAACATGAAAGAGGAACCGGCTTTGTCCGAGCACGATCACGATCACGACCGAGGTTTCACCTTGCGCGCGCTGCTGCGTCGTGTCAGCCGATTCGCGCGCATGGCCGCGCTCGGCGCGCTGGCTTCGGTGGCGCACGCGCAGAGCGCGCCGGACGCGCCGGTGGGACCGTCGGTGGCGCTGTACTACGGCGCGAATCCGCCTGTCGAAGAACTGGCCACATTTGATGTCGTCGTGGTCGACCCCGACGCGCACTTCGATCCGCGTGCTCACGCGAAGACGCATCCGGCGTGGTTCGCTTATGTGAGCGTCGGCGAGGTGAACCCGCATCGCGCGTATTACAGCGCCATGCCGTCCGCGTGGCTGCCGGGCGTCAACGAGGCGTGGGCGTCGCATGTGATCGATCAGACGGCGGCTCAATGGCCGGTGTTTTTCGTCGACAAGGTGATCGCGCCGTTATGGAAAAAAGGCTATCGGGGCTTTTTCCTCGACACGCTCGACTCCTACCATCTGATCGCCAAAACCGATGCCTCGCGAGCCGCGCAGGAAGCCGGACTGGTGCGCGTCATACGCGCGATCAAGAAGCGTTATCCGGAGGCGAAGCTGATCTTCAACCGCGGCTTCGAGGTATTGCCGCAGGTCCATGATCTTGCCTACATGGTGGCGTTCGAATCGCTGTATCGCGGTTGGGATGCCGGCAAGCAGCGATATACGGAAGTGCCGCAGGCTGATCGCGACTGGCTGCTGATGCAGGCGGCGATCATCCGCGATCAATACAAACTGCCGGTGCTGTCCATCGACTATTGCCCGCCCGCCGACGACGCGTGCGCAGCCGCCACCGCAGCGCGGATTACCGAAGCCGGGTTCGTGCCTTATGTCACCGACGGCGGGCTCGCGACCGTCGGCGTGGGCGCGGCCGAGCGGCAATGAGCGGCCGTGACACTCGAATTGAATAAATCTAGAAGGGAATTTCGCATGGACTTGAAAGGCACGATTCTGGTAACCGGCGGCGCCGGCTTTATCGGCTCGCATACCTGTGTCGAATTGCTGAACGGCGGCTACGACGTGGTCGTGGTCGACAACCTCGTCAACAGCAACCGCGAATCGCTCAGACGCGTCGAGCAGATCACGGGCAAGCGCGTGGCGTTCTACGAAACGGATTCGCGCGATGAAGCCGCGCTGCAACGCATTTTCGATGCGCACGCGGTGACCGGTGCGATTCACTTCGCGGCGCTCAAAGCGGTGGGCGAATCGGTCTCGAAGCCGATCGAGTACTACGACAACAATCTCGGCAGTCTGCTCACGCTGCTCTCGGTGATGCGCGCGCGCAATGTGAAGCAGTTCGTGTTCAGTTCGTCGGCCACGGTGTACGGCGTGCCGAAGACGTCGCCGATCGACGAATCATTTCCGCTGTCCGCCACGAATCCGTATGGCCAGACGAAGCTGATCGCCGAACAGATCCTGCGCGATCTGGAAATTTCGGATCCGTCGTGGCGCATCGCCACGCTGCGTTATTTCAATCCGGTCGGTGCGCACGAGAGCGGTCTGATCGGCGAAGACCCGGGCGGCGTGCCGAACAATCTCATGCCGTATGTCGCGCAAGTCGCGGTCGGCAAGCTGGAGAAGCTGCGCGTATTCGGCGGCGACTACGACACGCCGGACGGCACGGGCGTGCGTGACTACATCCACGTGGTGGATCTGGCGCGCGGACATCTGGCCGCGCTCGACGCGCTCGCCAAGCGCGATGCGAGTTTCGTCGTGAATCTCGGTACGGGGCAGGGCTATAGCGTGCTGGACGTAGTGCGCTCGTTCGAAAAGGCGTCGGGCAAGCCCGTGCCTTATGAAATCGTGGCGCGCCGTCCGGGCGACGTCGCGTCCTGCTTCGCCGACCCGGCCGCGGCGGACAAGCTGCTCGGCTGGCGCGCGCAGTACGGCATCGAACGCATGTGCGCCGATCATTGGCGCTGGCAATCGACCAACCCTGCCGGTTACGCCTGAGGCTTGACTCGATTCGGGGCGGCTCGCCCCATCCGATACAACATCACGTGGGAAAACAAATTTTATGTGTGGCATTGTCGGCGCAGTAGCGCAACGTAACATCGTCCCGGTTCTGATCGAAGGACTGCGGCGTCTCGAGTATCGCGGCTACGACTCCTGCGGCGTCGCCGTGCTGGCCGCCGGCGGCCCGCGCCGTGCGCGCAGCACGGCGCGCGTCGCGGACCTCGACGCGCAGGCGCGCGAGACGCATCTCGAAGGCGGCACGGGCGTCGCGCACACCCGTTGGGCGACGCACGGCGCGCCGGTCACGGACAACGCGCATCCGATTTTCTCGAAGGACGAGTTGGCGCTGGTGCATAACGGCATCATCGAAAACTACGAACCGTTGCGCGAGATGCTACGCGCGAAGGGCTATGTGTTCGTGTCGCAGACCGACACCGAAGTGGTCGCGCATCTCGTGCATTGTCTGTATCGGGGCGATCTGTTCGAGGCGGTTCGCGATGCCGTGAAGCAACTGGACGGCGCGTACGCGATCGCAGTCGAGCACAAGGCTCATCCGCATCTGGTGGTGGGCGCGCGGCAGGGCTCGCCGCTCGTCGTCGGCATCGGCGAAGGCGAGAATTTTCTCGCGTCGGATGCGCTGGCTTTGGCCGGCGAGACCGAACGCTTCATCTTCCTGGAAGAGGGCGACGTGTGCGAGCTGACGCTCGAACGCGTGCGAGTGGTGAGCCGCGACGGCGCCGACGTAGCGCGCGAAGTGCGCACGGTGGCCGCGTATGGCGGCGGCGTCGAACTCGGCCCGTACCGGCATTTCATGCAGAAGGAAATCTTCGAGCAGCCGCGCGCGATCGCCGACACGGTGCCGCAGGGCGAGTCGCTCGATGCGTCGCTGTTCGGCGAAGAGGCTGCCGCTGTGTTTGCGGATATCGACAGCCTGCTGATTCTCGCGTGCGGCACCAGCTATTACTCGGGACTGACCGCCAGGTACTGGCTCGAATCGATCGCGAAGATTCCCACTCAGGTCGAAATTGCCAGCGAATACCGCTACCGCGATTCTGTGCCGAATCCGAAGGCACTCGTGGTCGTGATCTCCCAGTCCGGCGAAACGGCCGACACGCTCGCTGCCTTGAAGCATGCGCAGTCGCTCGGACATCAGCACACGTTGTCGGTCTGCAATGTGGCGACGAGCGCGATGGTGCGGCTGACGTCACTGTCGTTTCACACGCATGCGGGCCGCGAAATCGGCGTGGCGTCGACCAAGGCGTTCACCACGCAACTGGTCGGACTGTTCGTTCTTGCCGCGACGCTGGGCAAAATCCGCGGCACGGTGAGCCCGGAGCAGGAAGCCGACTATGTGCGCCAGTTACGCCATCTGCCGGCCGCGTTGAACGCCGTGCTGGCGCTGGAACCGCAGATCATCGCGTGGTCGGAGAAGTTCTCGGGCAAGGAAAGCGCGTTGTTCCTCGGACGCGGCTCGCACTATCCGATCGCACTCGAAGGCGCGCTCAAGCTCAAGGAGATTTCCTATATCCACGCGGAGGCGTATCCGGCGGGTGAACTGAAGCACGGGCCGCTGGCGCTTGTCACCGATGCGATGCCGGTGGTGACGATCGCGCCGAACGATGCGCTGCTCGAGAAGCTGAAGTCGAATCTTCAGGAAGTGAAGGCGCGCGGAGGCGAGCTTTATGTGTTTGCCGATACTGACACGCGGATTGGCAGTGAGCCCGGGATTCACGTGATCAGAATGCCGGAGCACTATGGGCCGTTGTCGCCGCTTTTGCATGTGGTGCCGTTGCAATTGCTCGCTTACCACACGGCGTGTGCGCGCGGGACGGATGTCGATAAGCCGAGAAATTTGGCGAAGTCGGTGACGGTGGAGTAAAGGGTTAGCGGCGGGGTGGCCGGCGGCCCCGCCGGCTTCGTTGTTGAATGGTTGCGGAGACAGGTTTTTGTCCAGGTCCGAATACGTATGCCGCCGACTGCTTCGAACTCCTGGGCTGGCAGCGGGTATCCGCAACTAATCCGAAAGTGCTTTCGGACTGTGGTGTGTTTCTAGTTTGACAGTTGCGCCCGAAAGCCCCCCGTCAGGCTCCCTGCCTGCCAAAGCTTGCTCAGCGCTTTGATCATCGCTCGCGAACCGCGCGGCGACTGCGTTCTCATCTTCTTTACTCTTCAGCGTCACGACCCGAGTGCAAGCTGTTCAGTGCGACGATCATTGGATTGCGCAAAGACCTGTATGGATGTACAGTATCCTGCATGGATTTCGTCGCGCTGCCGTAATTGTGGCGGTGCGAGCGTGGAGCATAGGGAGAGAACATGTTTCGATTTTTCGGCTTGGGCACCATGCTGTTCGCGGCGGTTTCGACGGCCATGGCCGGCGAGCACTACGTCGAAGTCTGGAACCCGCCGGAAGCGCGAGCGAGCATGCCGCATCGCGCAATCGTTGCCCATCGACCTGCCGGTAGCCGGCATATCGTTCCCCATGCCGTGAAAGCTCGCGCGCGGCCTACATCGGCGCCAGTTGCCAGGCTCGTTGCAAAAACGGACCGGCGGGAGAGCGTGCCTGTCCATTCACCGGATGGGTCCGAGATTCCCAGGCAGATCACGCCCGAGGGCAATGTATTGCGGGTGGATTCCCGCGGCATGACGGCTGAGGTGACGCGCTGATGGAGTCGCAGACTTATCACGGCTACACCGTCTGGGGTCACGCCATCTTGCAGCAGGAGGACATCTTGCGGCCCGAGCGGTACGGCGCCAGCGGGACCATTACGCTCGCCGGCAAGCTGATCGAAGCGTCGGGCATTCTCGACCACTTCGATACTGAGGAAGAAGCGCAACGCGCAGGCCTCGAGTGGGCGCGTGCCTGGATCGATAGCCACGGGTGACCAGCGCAGAAAAGCCGCGCTGGCGTCTGACTCATCGCATCCAATTACAGTAGTCTCGGCAAAGCGCTCGCATCGAGCGTGACAACACGTCGGGCGATCGTCGTCCGAGCAGGCTGTCATCGCCTGTCAGTCTCTCAGTCTTACTTCGCCGCGCGAGCCGCCGTGATAATCGCTGCCGCGACTTCAGTCGGCTGCGACAGCATCGCAACGTGGCTCGCGTTGACCTTGACCAGCGTGGCGCCGATCTGTTGCGCCATCGCGGCCTGCAAGGGCGCGGGGATCATGCGGTCCTTCTCCGTCAGCACGTACCACGACGGCTTGTTGTGCCACGCCGCGGTCGCCACCTTGTCGTCAGAGCAACCGGCAAACCAGGGGCCTTGCGTCGCGGCTACGATACGGGCCTGGGCCGGCGGGAGGTCCTGCGCGAAGTCCTTGGTGATCCCGTTTGTCGACAGTGTCAGATAGCCGGCGGAGTCCTTTTGCAATTCCGTCGCCCATGAAGGCGCGGGCTTGCCTTTGAGGATGTCGTTGATCGATTGACCGTTATCCGGGGCAAACGCCGCGACATAGACGAGCGCCTTGACCTTGTCGTCGTTGCCTGCCTGAGAGATCACCGCACCGGCCCACGAGTGGCCCACCAGAATGACGGGGCCGTTCTGTTGTTCAATGACGCGTTGGGTCGCCGCTGCATCGTCGTCGAGCGACTTGAGGGAGTTTTGCACCGCCACCACGTGCAGACCTTTTGCTTCCAGCAGCGGAATCACCTTGTTCCAGCTCGAGCCGTCGGCGAATGCTCCGTGCACCAGCACGACGTTCTTTCCTTTGAGGTCGTCGTTCGGCGCGGCGGCGCCTGCCGGTGTAACGGCGGCCAGCGACAGCAAGCCTCCCAGCATCAGCGTGGCAGCCAGGCACTTTTTCAGCAAGGTATTCATAATGTTCATCCTCTTCGTCAATTTCGTTGGGTAAGAAACAACTTGCGGATTGAAGGATGCGCCGGTCGGCCGATTTCCAGTATCGGTCGAATGACCGAGCCGACACAGTCCGGCTGGACGCGCGAGTACTGACAACAAGGTCGAAAGCTATGCATGACGTTTCTGCAATCCGGGTGCTGGACGCAGTCAAGGCCCTCGCGTTCATTGGCGACCTCAGCATGGGGCAGCCCACCGACCATTCGCCACGCACAGCGTGGCTGGCGGCGCGACTCGCCGCCGAGGCCGGTCTGGACGACACGCAATGCGATGTCGTCCAGGAAGCGTCCCTTTTGAGGTGGTCCGGCTGCACGGCAAACGCGGCCGGCTTTTCTGACTGGCTCGGTGACGACATCGGCGGCCGCGCGGCCATGCTTGCCATGCGGCCGGACTGGACCGGGACCGGCGAGTCGCCGGCGCAAGTGGGCGCTGCGATCACGCCGCTCGCCCAGATACACTGCGAGGTCTCGGGCGAGGTGGCCCATATGCTCGGGCTCACGCATGCGACTCAGGAGGCGCTTCGACGCATTTTCGAAAGTTGGGACGGCGGAGGTTTCCCTGACCATCGGCCTGGGCGCGATGTACCCGTCGCGGTGTTCATCGTCGCTGTGGCCGGCGATCTCGAGATTCTGAGCCGGGTCTACGGTCTCGAGCGCGCGCAGGTGCTGATCGCGCATAAGGCCGGCCGGCAATACCCGCCGGAATTGGCGCGGCTCGCCTCGGCTCGTGCTGCCTCGTGGCTCAAGGAACTCGGGGATTCGATCGCGCAACGGCGTGACGAGTCGGGCTACACCCAGGCGCTGCAATTGGTCAGCGCGCCGGAGATCGTCGCCGACGTCATCGACCTGAAGCTGCCGTGGATGACCGGCTATTCGCGGCGAGTAGCCGAGACGGCCGGTGCCTGCTGCGCGCATTTAGGCCTGAGCGACGACGCGCGGCGCAGCACGTACACGGCGGGGTTGCTCCATGGCATGGGACGCATGGCGGTCCCCAACGCCGTCTGGAACACGGCGGGCAAGCTTTCTCCGGCCGCATGGGAAAAAGTACGCCTCGTGCCCTACTGGACCGCGCGTGCGGGCAAACAGATCGAGGGCCTGGCTCGCGAGTCGGAGATCGCTTCTTTCGCGTACGAGCGTCTCGACGGTTCAGGCTATTTCCGCAGCAGCGCCGGCGATGCAATTGGACGCGAAGCGCGTGTGCTTGCGGTTGCCGCCGCCTGGGTCGCCTTGCGCTCAGCGCGCCCCTGGAGGCCGGCATTTTCGCCGGAACAGGCCGCGGCGCTGCTCAACGAGCAGGCGCGGGCGGGGCGTTTCGATATAGAGGCGGTCGAGGCAACAGTCTCCTCCGAACTCGGCGATGTCCCCGCGTCCGGCGAGCGTGCGCGGAATCCGAAAGCAGGGTTGCTGTCGCCACGGGAAGCGGAAGTGCTAAAACACATCAGCCTGGGTGCGAGCAACAAGGAGGTCGCCCGCATTCTCGAATTGAGCCCCAGTACCGTGCGCACGCATGTGGAAAGCGTTTTTCGCAAGCTCGAATGTTCTACCCGTGCCGCGGCCACGCTGAAGGCTTCCGCTCTCGGGTGCATCTAGGTGGATGCGTCGCGTACGGGTTTGCAGTGGCGCAGGTACCCGTACTTTCTGAAAGTCTCGGCTTGCTGCCGACTCGTCCAATTACAACCGCGCTGGCGGCGCTCACCGCAACTGCGTCACCGCGAGCAGCAGCACCATGCTGCCGATTGCGCCATCCAGTACGCGCCATGCCGTCGCCCGCTTGAAGAGTGGCGCGAGGGCGCGAGCACCGTAGCCCAGTCCGATAAACCAGATCCCGCTGACCGCCATCGCGCCCAGCGCGAAAGCGACCCGTGCGCCTTCGGGTTCGCGTGCGCCAGCCGTGCCGATCAATAGGAACGTGTCGAGATATACGTGCGGATTGAGCCACGTGAAGGCGAGCGTCATCAGAATGATCGGCACGGCGCGCTGCACGGGCGCCGCGCTGACGTTCTCGCCATCCATCACCGCATGCCCCGGCCGCACTGCGCGGCGCAATGCGTTGATCCCGAACCACGCCAGATAGGCGAGCCCGACATACAGCATGGCGTGAACGAACACGGGATAGCGCTCGACCAATACCGAGGCGCCGCCGACGCCCGCGCCGATCAGAATGAAGTCCGACAACGCGCACAGCGCGACGATCTTGCCGACATGCGAGCGCATGATGCCCTGACGCAGCACGAAGGCGTTTTGCGCACCGATCGTCACGATCAGGGATGCGCACAAGGCGGCGCCGTGAGAAAAAGACAGCCAATTCATAATCGATCCAGTAGACGGGAGAAGCGAACGAGGCTAGTCTGCGGGTTTGCTACTCATAAGAGAAGCTAATTTACTTAATGTCGATTAAGGAACGCTAATGCTCGACTATGCGTTGCTCGATGCGCTGGCCGCTGTGGTGCGCCACGGCTCGTTTGACCGTGCCGCCAGCGAGCTGAATGTGACGCCGTCCGCGGTATCGCAACGGGTCAAACTACTGGAAGAGCGCGTGGGCAGCGTGCTGGTGAAGCGCGGCCAGCCTTGCGTCGCGACCACCTCGGGCGCGCTGCTGTGCCGCCACACCGAACGCGTGCAATTGCTCGAAGCGGAACTGACCGGCCGCCTGCCGGCGCTGCCAGGCGCGCTGGTCGAACCGTGGCCGGCGCTGCGCGTCGCGGTCAACGACGACAGCGTCGGCACCTGGTTCATCGATGCGGTCGCGCAATTCTGCGTCGAGCGGGAGATGCTGCTGGATCTGGTGATCGACGATCAGGACCACACCGCGCAGCGGATTCGCGACGGCAGCGTACAAGGCGCGGTCACCACGCAAGCCGAGCCGGTACAGGGTTGCCGCTCCACGCGCCTTGGACGAATGCGTTATCTGGCAGTCTGTTCACCGGACTTCCTCGCACGTCACTTTGCCGACGGCGTTACACGCGAGAGCCTGCGGCGCACACCGTGCGTCGACTTCAATCCCAAGGACCAGTTGCAAAAGCGCTTCATGCGCCGCATCACGCGCGCGGACATTGATCCGCCGTTGCACTGGATTCCACACGTCGCCGGTTTTTTGCGCGCTTGCGTCACGGGACTCGGCTGGGGCATGTGCCCGGAGCGCATGATCGCCCCGCATCTGGCCAGCGGCGAACTGGTGGAGATCGCGCCCGGCAAGCATATCGATGTCGATCTCTACTGGCAGAGCTGGCGTTTGTCGATCGGCTGGCTCGACGACTTCGGCGCAGTGTTGCGCAAGCGGGCAACAGAGTTTCTGGACTGACCCACAGCGCGCAATGCATCGTCAGCTTGCCGGCCAGTGCCGATATTCGATCCGCACGCCGCTGGTTTGCGCATCCGCCGTGAAACCGTCGAGCACGCGCCGCACGTCGTGGTCGATATGATCGGCTTGGGTTCCGTCGAGAATCAGCGTCGCGCCCGGCGGAATCTGCCCAAGATAACTTTTCAGTTGCGGCGTGCAGAAGAAGGTGGCGTTTCTGCGCAGGGTCAGCACGTAGTGATCGCCGTCGCGCGTAAAGCTCATCGCGCGATGCAGATTGCGTTCGACGACAAGTACCACGCTCAGCGCGAAGCCGATTGCAATGCCGCTTAGCAGATCCGTCAGCAGCACCCCGGCGATGGTGCCGATGAACGGCACGAACTGGCTGCGTCCGGCGCGGCCCATCGCCACGAAGAGCCGCGGCTTCGCGAGTTTATAGCCGGTATGGATCAGGATCGCCGCGAGGCTGGCGAGCGGAATCATATTGATCACGCCGGTCAGCGTGAGCGTGGCGATGAGCAGCACCAGGCCGTGCGTGATACACGAAACACGGCTGCGGGCGCCCGCGTGCACGTTGGCCGCGCTGCGCACGACCACGGCGGTGAGCGGCAGCGCGCCGACCAGACCGGCGAGCATGTTGCCGACGCCTTGCGCCTTCAGTTCACGATCGGGCGGCGCTCTGTGATGCGCGGGATCGATCTGTTCGAGCGCTTCGAGACTCAGCAAGGTTTCCAGACTCGCGACGATCGCGATCACCACGGCCACGCGCCACACAGCGGGGTCGAGCCAGTGCGCGAAGCCGGGGAACGTGAGTGCGTCGCGAAACGCATCCCATGATCCGAGCGAGGGCATCGCGACACGTTGCACGGACGCGATCGCGTTGCCCGGCGCGAGGGAGTCGGCCAACCCCGAGACAGCGATGCCGATCAGCACCACCGCAAGTGGCGCGGGAGTCGCGCGTACGAGACGCCAGCGCCGCAGCGCAGGCGTGTCCCACGCAACGAGTATTGCGATCGACGCGATCGCGAGCAGCGGCATGACCACGGAGATGCCGTCGCCACCGATGCCCACGGCCAGCGGCAACTGGTTCGCGATCAGCAGAATGCCGATCGAGGCGAGCATGCCGTTGATCACCGGCACCGGCACATAGCTCGCCAGCCGTCCAGCGCGCAGAAAGCCCAGCATGATCTGCAAAGCGCCTGCGATTACGAGCGCGCTCAGAAACGCGGCGAAGCTGCCGAGCGTGGCCAGCGCATCGACGACGATCACGACGAGCCCGGCGGCCGGTCCGCTCACGCTCAGCCGCGAGCCGCTCAACAACGCGACCACGAGGCCGCCGATCACGCCGGCCAGAATGCCGGCGAATGGCGCGACGCCGGAAGCCTGCGCGATGCCCAGGCATAGCGGCAGCGCGATGAGGAAAACGGTGATGCCCGCGAGCAGATCGCTGCGCCACGCATGTGCGCGAGCCGCAGGGCTGTTGTTGACTTCAGGTGGTTGAGAGCTGGATGGAATCATCGTAAAGCTTGCCTCGAAGCAGGGGAGTCGAAAAAAACGCCGCGCTTATCGGCGGCGTTTGTCGTGCGCGGTTGCAGCAGCGCGGGCGATTGGGACGAGTCGGTCTCCTCTCACGGATTCCGACTGTTTGGCGCAGAGGCAATCAGCCCACTGCGGCCTCGGTGTCCGTGTGGCGGGTCGCGGTCCAGGGCGTGTCGGTCAATGTTTTCAGACGCCCTTCGAGCATCGAGAAAATCCAGCCGTGAATCTGCACCGGGCGCGGTGCACGCTGAATCAACGGCATGGTGTGCAGCATCTGTACCTGCGCCAGCACATTGAGTTCGGCGAGCCGGTCCGCGCGTGCCTCGAAGCTCTGCAGTTCGCCCAATTCGGCGCTATGCAGCGCGCACAGCCGGCGAATTCCTCCAATGCGCCGATTGACGTTCGGCAACTCGGGTGCGGGCGGGCGCAGCGCCGCCTGCACGCCGCCACAGCAGTGATGCCCGCAGACGATCACATGCTCCACCCGCAGCGCGGTGACCGCGTATTCGAGCACGCTCGAGAGGTTGTCGTCGTTGTCGGCGACGAGATTCGCGATATTGCGATGCACGAAGATCTCGCCGGGCATCGCTCGCGTGATCGCTTCCGGCACGCGGCTGTCGGAGCAACCGATCCACAGCACGTTCGGTTGCTGATTGCTGGCGAGGCGCCGGAAATACGCAGGATCACGGTTGTTGATTTCGTCGGACCAGGCGAGGTTTTCGACGAGCATGCGCTTCGGGTATGTCATGAACGAGCTTCCGTTGATGCGACGATCGCGTTGGGGATTGCACGGGTGTCTGCTGGCGGGTGGGCGTCAGTCGTTCTCAGCCCAGTAGCGCTGGACCGCTGCATGGCGGGCTTTATTCGCGTCGATGCTCCGTTGGCTCGGCGGATAGTCGGCCTCGGTGTTGGGGATGAGACCTTGCCGTTGAGCCTCGATTAACTCCTGACGCACCTGCTCGCGGGATTTCCCCATCTGTTGCGGCTGGCCCGCGAGGGTGCCTTGCGGTAGCAAGGTGAAGGTGGCAATGCTGTTGCTGTCGTTTGCCACGGCGGTGGTGGCGAGTGTGCTCAGAATCAGGGCGGCCAGGGCGGTTGCGTAGTGTTTCATCGAGTCCTCTGCAAGTTGATCTGGATGCCTGATCAATGTCGATCAGGCAAGGACATTGTGCATGGCAGGGGATGAGACCGTGGTGATCGCCGCATGATAGTTTTGTCATCGTGCGGGCGTGTGCTTCGATTAGCTGATCGGCGGATGCTTCGGAAAGCGCAGGCTGAACGTGGTGCGCACGTGCGGTACGCTTTCCACGCTGCATTCGCCCTGATGTTCGTCCATGATCGACCTGACGATGGCAAGTCCGAGGCCCGTGCCGCTCGCCGAGTTGTGCCGCGATGGATCGACCCGGTAGAAACGGTCGAAGATGCGCTCCAGATGCGGTCGCGCGATGCCGGCGCCGATGTCCGACACAGAGACGTGCGCGTAGCGCCTGCGTTCCGCGCACTGCACGTCGACGGTGCTGCCGCGCGGCGCGTGGGTCAACGCGTTCGAAATCAGGTTGCTGAGCGCCCGCTGCACCATCAGCACATCGCCTTCGAAACGCGCATTGCCCAATACGGCGATCTCGACGCCGGCATCGGCGGCCATGATTTCGTAGTAGCCGGCAATGCGCAGCGCCTCGCTGCGCGCGTCAACACACTGCAGTGTCAGGCGGTGGCGGATGCTGTCCGCGCGCGCGAGAAACAGCATGCTGTCGATCAGACGCGCGAGGCGCTGGAATTCGTCCACGCTCGATTCGATCACGCCGCGGTATTCGTCGGCGGAGCGCGGTTGCGAGAGTGCCACTTGCGCTTCCGCCAGCAGATTGGTGAGCGGCGTGCGCATGTCGTGCGCAAGGTCGGACGAAAATTGCGTGAGACGGGTGAACGACTCATGCAGGCGCGCCAGCATGCGGTTGAAGGCGCGGCTCAGTTCCTTCAGTTCGCCAGGCATGTCGTGCTCGGGCAATGGTTCCGCAAGATGGCTGCTGGAGATCTGCTCGGCGCGCGCCGTCAAACGGGCCAGTGGCCGCAGTCCGAAACGGGCGATCGACCACGCAAGCAGCGCATTCACCAGCGTCCCTGTCACGATGACGACCAGCACGTTGAGTGCGTAGGCGCGCAGTAACGCGCGTTCGCCGCTCGCGTCGTATTGCACGACCACGCGCACTTGAGTGCCGGAGGGATCGGCGAGCAGCGCCATTGCCACCAGAAAGCGCAGTGGCAGTTTCTCGATCGACACGCGCACGGGTGCGAGGCCGGCGCGCACGGTCATGGTCTCCGCATTCGGCCAGTAGCCGTTGGTGCGAATGAGCGGTGCGCTGCGCGTGTCGAACAGCGCGATATCGAGGTTCTGATGTCCGTATAGCTGGTTGTGCCAGGTCTCACGATCCGCGCTGACAGCCTGGATGCTGGGCATGGTGTGCAGGCGCAATTGCAGCGCGGCGAGGGTGGTGGTCATCTCGCGCGCCGACGCCGCTTCGATACGCGTTTTCAGGCCGTGATACAGCAATACGCCATTGAAGATGAGGAGCAGCGAAGTCGAAAGGGCGAAGAGCATGGATAGCCTCGCACGCAAGGTGCGCGGCACGAGAAGCGCCGGGGGCTTGAAGCACCGCGTCTTCGCGCGCAGGCGCAGCGCCGCGAGTAGACGTCGGATCATGACTGCGCTGTGCCGCGCTCTTCCAATACATAACCCATGCCGCGCACGGTGTGGATCAGCTTCGGTTCGTAGTTGTCGTCGACCTTCGCGCGCAGGCGGCGAATCGCGGCGTCGACCACGTTCGTGTCGCTGTCGAAGTTCATGTCCCAGACCTGGGAGGCGATCGTCGAACGCGGCAGAATTTCGCCCTGACGACGCATCAGCAGCCATAGCAACGCGAATTCCTTGGCCGTGAGCAGGATCATGTCGCCGTGGCGCGTGGCCTTGCGGCGCGTCAGGTCGAGCACCAGATTCGATACTTGCAGGGAAGCGGCGTCGCGCGTTTGCCCACGTCGCAGAATCGATCGCACACGGGCCAGCAGTTCGGCAAAGTCGAACGGCTTGACGAGATAGTCGTCGCCACCCATATTGAGGCCGCGCACCTTGTCGTCGACCTCGTCGCGCGCGGTGAGCAGCAGGACCGAAGTCGAATGGGTGCGGCGCAGGTTTTTCAGCACCGTCCAGCCGTCCTGGCCGGGCAGCATGACGTCGAGCACGATCAGATCGTAGTCTTCCGTCAACGCGCGATGCTGGCCGGTCACGCCGTCTTCCACCCAGTCGACGATGAAACCCGCTTCGGTCAAACCTTTCCGAAGGTATGTGCCGGTTTTGATTTCGTCCTCGACGATCAGGATACGCATGATTTTCTCTCAGTGCCGCGGGTCAGCGGCCGATGCGTGTGTTGGGCACGCATGACGTGGAGGCATTGGGTGCATCGAGCCCGTGATCGGCTGCAGGCAGCGAACTGGAGGTCCGCGGCATGGCGCGAGTCATCGCGGAAAACACCTCGAGCGAGAGCAGGCCTCGTGTGAACAACGGCGCGTCCTGGCCACCTGGCTTTCCATATGCGGAAGGGCAGGCTGGCTCTCCGCCGTCGAACAGCCCGTCAGGTTGATTCCACCAGAACGCCAGCGAACTGAGTGCAATGACGAGTAGCGCGGCCCCTAGTGAGACGGGATGGTCGATGTGAAGCCGTTCCCAGCGCGCCGGAAAGCTTGCGCTGAAATGCGTGATGCGCATCGTCAGGCTTCGCATTCGTTGAAAGTGCCGCATACGGTTCAATTTGAAGATAGAACGGTCCCATCGTACGGATACCTGATCGATGCGAACATGAACGCAACATGACAATTCCGTCATATAGCTTGCGTGCATGTTTTATTGCGGGGCATCGCACGCATGACAGGATCGTCATGGCGCGTTCATGTTCAGGGAGCCGCTCCGATCTAGCATGACGGGTCAATCAAACGGAAACGGAGAATAGATCGTGCGGAATGCGAAGTGGTTTGCGGGACTCGTGCTGGGCTTTGCGTGGATGAGTGTATCGGTGGCGAGCGACGGTGTTCCGCTGCATGACCCAGCCACGGGGCCGCGTGTGGCTTACGAGGCTCAGCAGCAGGCGCAGCAAGAACCGCAGCAGGTGCAGGGCGGGGAAGAACGTGCGGTGCAGAAGGCGCGGCAGGCGCCGCAAGGAAAGACCCGCGAGGAAGTGAAGCGTGAACTGGCCGTCGCGCGCGCGTCGGGTTGCATGGATGTGCCGGACAGCCAGTATCCGCAACCGTGTCCGTTACCGGATGGCGCGCGTTCCGTCGCGGACGCGTTTCAGATGCGCTAGTTTGAAGTAGGTAGGAAGCCGCTCACTTGCCGAACCGACCGCATCTGTCGGCGCGTGAGCAGCAAAGTTTTTTTAGTGCAGACGGATCACCGGATGCACGCGTCTGCGCAACCAGTGGCTCGCCGTATCGAGCGCCATGCGCGCGAAACCGGTCAGCGTCATGACGTGCCGTCGATAGATGAGCTTGTAGACTGCGGTGGCGAGCCAACCGTCGACGAACACCGGCTGCGTCAGCAAGCTGCTGGTGAGGCTGCCAATGGTGCCTTCACGCCCGAAGCCGACCAGCGTGCCGGCGTCGCGATACACGAACTCGGGCAACGCTTCGCCTGCCACCCGGCACTTCAACGCACGCGCGAGAAACAGCGCCTGTTGATGCGCGACCTGCGCGCGCGGCGCGAGGAATGCGCCGGCGTCGTCGGCGGGGCAGGCCGCGCAGTCGCCAAGGCCGAAGATGTTCGCGTCGTTCGTGCACTGCAACGTGCGATTCACCTGGATCTGCGCGTTGCGATTCACTGCGATGCCGTCCAGCGTACGCAATACCGGCGGTCCCGAGATGCCCGCCGTCCAGATCGCGATGTCGCTGGCGAGCGGAGCGCCGCCGTCGGTCTGCACGGCATCGGCACGCACTTCGGTAACACGCGTGGCGCTCAACACTTCCACGCCGAGGCTGCCGAGCATCCGCTCCGCGCGCGCTGAAATCGTTTCGGACAGAGCGGGCAGCACACGTCCGCTGCTTTCGATCAAACGGATGCGGAAGTCGCGTACCGGGTCGAGCGAAAACGGCGTGTAGCGGTTCAGCAACCGCACCGTGTCGCGCAACGCGGCGGCAAGTTCGACACCGGTCGCGCCCGCACCGATGATGTTGATCGACACCGGCGTATTCGCTTGCGCGGTCCGCGCCCGACGCGCATGGTTCGCACGCAGACAGGCATCGAGCAGCTTGCGGCGGAATGCTTCCGCATGCGCGACCGATTCGAGCGGCAATGCATGCTCCGCGGCACCGGGCACACCGAAATACTGCGTGACGCTGCCCATGGCCAGCACCAGCGTATCGAAAGCGAGTTGACGTGCCGGCAGAATTTCGCGGCCTTCTGCGTCATGCAGTGCGCCCAGCGTGATATGCCGCTCTGCGCGATCGAGCGCGGTGAGTTCGCCCTGTTCGAATTCGAAACCGTGCCGTTGCGCCTGCACCGCATATTGCAGTTGATGGGTTGCGGGATCGAGTTGGCCTGAAGCGGCTTCGTGCAGCAGGGGCTTCCAGAAGTGTGTGGGCCAGCGATCAACCAGCACGATCTGTGCGAGACCGGCGCGTCCGAGCGATTCGGACAGACGCGTGGCGAGCCCGAGTCCACCCACACCGCCACCGACGATCACGACCCGATGCGCCGCCGTATTGTCCGTGCGTTGCGCGGATTGCGCGTGGTGCGCCCGTTGCGTTGTTGCGCCTGCCTGCTGATCGATTGCGGCCATGATCTCTATCCTCCTGACGTTATTCGTGCCGGGCCGGTGCTGGCGCCGCGCGGAGCGCGATTCCAAACATTCTCCGGCTCATCTGTCAGGCCAGTATAGAATCGGCAAAAACCGCAGCACAATTTAATGTTTATACAGAACATATAGGTTTTCACTTATGTTAAAAGCCGCGACGTTTCGTCAGTTGAAGGCCTTGCACACGATTGCGAAGCTCGGCAGCGTGTCGCGCGCGGCCGAGGAATTGCGGCTTACGCAGCCGGCTGTGTCGCTGCAGGTGCGGCTGCTCGAAGAGGCCGCGGGCGCGCCGCTCTTGCAGCGCGTGGGCCGTGGTGTGCAGTTGACCGCGGCCGGTGAGATCCTCGCCCGTTATGCGTTGGAAATCCTCGACCTGTGGAACGGCGCGGCGGACGATCTGGCGGCGCTGCACGGCGAGCAGGGCGGTACGCTGCGCATCGGCGCGATCACCACAGCCGAATATCTGATCCCGCCATTTCTGGTGCGTTTCACCGAATCGCGTCCGCAAGTGAAGGTGCAGTTCAAGGTCGGCAATCGCGCCGACATCATTCGCATGCTGGCGACGCATGAAATCGATCTCGCGGTGATGGGCAGCGCGCCGCGCGAATTGCGCACGGCGGCGACCGCGTTCGCCAAACATCCGATGGCGTTCGTTGCTTCGCCTGCGCACGCGCTGATGAAGAAAAAGCGCTTGTCGCTCGACGATCTGCAAGGCGCGAATCTGTTCGTGCGCGAACGCGGCTCGGGCACGCGTTCGACCGTCGAAAATCTGTTTCGGCTCGCGGGCCTCAAGCTTCATATTGGCTCCGAGTTGTCGAGCAACGAGGCGATCAAGCAGTTGGTCGAGGCGGGATTGGGTATCGCCTTTCTGTCGCTGCATGCTTGCTCGCTGGAGTTTCAGGCGGGTTTGCTCGCGCTGTTGCCGATGCCCGCGAACCCGATCGAGCGCGACTGGTATGTGATGCATGTGTCGGATAAACGTCTGCCGCACGTGGCCGGCCTGTTCCGAGATTTTTTGATCGAGCACGGCATGTCGGGTGCGGTGCCGGTGCCGCTGCCGGCCGTCGCGGCTGCGAAAAAGCGCCGCCAGACGCGCCAGGCGGGCGGCGCGGACGCGGCTTGACGGGTGCCGGTTCTCGCTATTCGCTTCGACGTTTGCGCCGAACCGGCCCTGCGTAAAGTCCCTACGCGGCCTTTCAGCGGTCCTGCGAAGCCTTGGCGGGTGCGGCTTCCGGGTTACATCGCTAGAAATCGAAGTAAAGGTTGGGCGGACGATATTTTTGCCCGCGCCGATTGTCTTTACAGTGGCGTCCAGACATCTGAGAAAAGTGGACGCCGCATCCCCGTGGCGAGCCATTGTGATTGACCTGGCCGTTACAGGAGTCGGAGACAATGAGCAGCAACAGCATCACTCAAGTCGAAACATTCGGTTTCGAACGCATTCCGGATCGCTCACGCTATGCGCGGCCGATCGATCTGTTCCGCTTGCTGTTCGGCGGTTGCAATACCTTTTCGACGTCGGTGCTCGGCAGTTTTCCGGTGCTGCTCGGTTTGTCGTTCAAGGCGGGTGTTTATTCGATCGTGCTCGGCGTGCTGATCGGCTCGTGCATTCTCGCGCCGATGAGCCTGTTCGGTCCGCGCAACGGCACTAGCGATCCGGTCTCGTCGGGCGCGCATTTCGGCATTCACGGACGGATCGTCGGCTCGTTTCTGGCAGTGCTCACCGCGGTCGCGTTTTTCTCGCTGGCGGTGTGGAGTTCGGGCGATGCGCTCGTGGGCGGCGCGAATCATCTGCTCGGTTTGCCGGTCAACTGGATGACGCTGAGCTTCGCGTACGGTCTGTTCGCGGTGCTGGTGCTGACCGTCTGCGTGTATGGTTTCCGCTTCATGCTGTGGGTCAACAAGATCGCGGTGTGGGCGGCGAGCATTCTCTTCGTGGTTGGGCTGTTCGCCTTCACCAAGTCATTCGATGGCGCGTATGCCGGCAAAGTCGCGCTCGGCTCGGTGGGTTTCTGGCCGGCCTTCGTGAGCGCCGTGCTGGTCGCGATGAGCAATCCCGTTTCGTTCGCCTGCACGCTCGGCGATTGGGCCCGCTATATTCCGGAGAACACACCGAAACAACGCACGATCATGGCGGTGATGATTGCGCAACTGGCCACGTTCGTACCGTTCTTCTTCGGCCTCGCCACGGCGACGATCATCGCCAGCAAGGCGCCGGATTTCATCGCGTCGAATAACTACGTGGGCGGTTTGCTGGCGATCTCGCCGAACTGGTTCTTCCTGCCGGTGTGCCTTATCGCGATCATCGGCGGGATGTCGACGGGCACGACCGCGCTGTACGGCACCGGCCTCGATATGTCGAGCATGTTTCCGAAGTTCCTGAACCGAGTGCGCGCCACTTTGCTGATCGGCAGCCTCGCTATCGGCTTCATTTTTCTCGGCCGCTTCGCGTTCAATCTGGTCGAAAGCGTGTCGACGTTCTCGGTGCTGATCAACGTCTGCAGTTGCCCGTGGATGGTGATCATGATCATCGGCTTCGTCACGCGGCGCGGTTTCTATCTGTCCGACGACTTGCAGGTGTTCAATCGCGGCGGCCGCGGCGGTCACTACTGGTTCACGCACGGCTGGAACTGGCGCGCGATGGGTGCGTGGATTCCGAGCGCGGCGATCAGCTTGTGCTTCGTCAATCTGCCGGATCAGTTCGTCGGTCCGCTCGGCCAGCTCGCTGGCGGTCTCGACATCAGCATGCCGGTTTCGCTGACGCTGGCGGCCGCGCTGTATATCGCGTTGTTGCAGTGCTTTCCGGAGCCGGACGGCGTGTATGGACCGCAAGGCCGCCGTTGGCTGCGTGGCGGTTCGCAGCACAATGTGACCGTGCATCCCGTGGTTCCGGCGACTAAGCTTAAAGCAGCCGCGCAGCAGCGAACGAAACTGCAACACGCCGTACGTGCGGAACGTGAGCGCGAGGCAGAACTGGACACGCAGGACGCAGGTTGAAGCGCACGCCGATGTGCGCGGCTTCGAGCAGTACAAGCAATCGAAATCAAATTGAGTAGGCAAACAGGATGAGCGAGTCAGTAAAGCGCGCGTTTGAAGGGGTAAAACTGTTTCCGTTCTGGCTGGACAATCCGCGCGCGCCGGCTGTCGAACGGGAATTGATCGGTCCGACCACTGCGGATCTGGTCGTGGTGGGCGGCGGCTTTACCGGACTGTGGGCCGCGATTCAGGCGAAAGAAGCCGACCCGTCGCTCGACGTCGTGCTGGTCGAGGCGGGCAAGGTGGCGTACGGCGCCTCGGGCCGTCCGGGCGGCATCATCTCGACTTCGGTGATGCACGGTCTGCCGAATGCGACGCGCGTCTTTCCGCAAGACCTCGACGTACTCGAAAGGCTGGGTCAGGAGAATCTCGACGGCTTCAAGGAATCGTTGACGCGTTACGGCATCGAAGCGGATGTCGAATGGAACGGCGAGATGACCGTCGCGGTCGATCCGGGCCACCTCGATCATCTGAAGGGCGATTACGAGTTGCATGTCTCACACGGGCACGACGTGGTGCTGCTCGACAGCAAGGGCGCACGCGAGCAACTCGATTCGCCGCTCTTCGCAGGCGCGATGTGGTCGCGCAATCGCAGCGGCACGATTCATCCGGCCAAGCTCGCGTGGGGTTTGAAGGCCGCCGCGCTGAAACTCGGCGTGCGTCTGCATGAACATTCGCCGATCACGCGCCTCGAAGATTGCGGCGCGAAGATGGTCGTGCACACGCAGTCGGGCCGCATCGAAACGCCGCGCGTGCTGCTCGGCACCGGTACCGCGGACGTCGGCGTGACCGACATCAAACGCCGCGTGATGCAGGTGCGTGATCACATCATCGCGACGGCGCCGTTGAGCGAAGAGCAGATGACGCGCATCGGCTGGAAGAATCGCCAGGGCATTTACGACACGCGTACGCAGCTCAATTATTTCCGGCTCACGAAAGACAATCGCATCATCTTCGGCGGACGGGTGAGCTATCACTTCGGCGGCAATCCGAATCCCGCTGCCGATCGCGACGAAAGCACGTATTACAAGCTGGCCGAAGCGTTCTACCGCACCTTCCCGCAACTCGATGACGTGCGCTTCACGCATGCATGGGGTGGCCCGATCGATTACTGCTCGCGCGGGGCGGTGTTCGCGCGCCGCTATCACGGCGGCAAGAGCGTGTTCGTCGCGGGTTATACGGGCTTCGGCGTGGCGGGCAGCCGCTTCGGCGCGAAGATGGGCCTCGACATGCTGTGGCATCGCGAGACTGTGATCACGTCGCTCGATATTTCGCGTAAAGGACCGTCGTATATTCCGCCGGAACCGGTGCGCTGGATCGCCGCGAAGATCACCTTCAACGCGTTCGACGGCGCCGACGATCGCGGCGGCTGGCGGCGTCTGTGGATCAATTCGATCAAGGCGCTGGGTTTTCCGATGTAGTAGATGGCGTCCGCGCAGTCGTGGCGGACGCGTTTTTTTATGTATTGGCTGGAATAAAAAAACCGCACCTTAACCAGTGCGGTTTCCGTTGAAGCAATGAAGCAATGCAGTAAGACTTAACCGCAGTACACGATGCTGTACTTCTTGGTCGCCACCGGCATATGCCACGTGCCCGAGAAGCCTTTGTGCAGGATGAAGGCGTCGCCGGCGGCATAGCGTTCGCTGCGGCCGTCGTCGCTGGTGATCACGACTTCGCCTTCGATCAGCACGCACACTTCGTGGATCGGCAGGTCGGCCAGCTTCAGCGTGCCCGCATCGCATTGCCACACGCCCGCGGACAACATGTTGGTGGCGTCGGAGTAAGCATTGAGAGCGTGCGGTGCCTTGGCGCCGTCGAGAATGACGTCGGCCGGATCGTGCAGGGCCGGGTTCAGACCGCTGGCGCCAGGGCCTTTAGCGTCGATGCGGGTGAAAGTGATGTTGCTCATGTGTCTCTCCTGGTTGATTGGATCGAGGTCGCACTCGTTGAGTCGATGCGAAAAATGGATTCGAAGCCGGAGTCTGAGCCAAAGCTGCGTAGCGATGAATTTCGATTTGAAGACATTCAGATTGAGCGGCGTCGATGTAAAGCAGACGATGCCGCCGCGGGTGCGATAAGTCCCGCGTCTGACCTGAAACATTCATGTAGAGGACAAGCCCCATGCAACACGCCAAGCAGTTTTATATCGAGGGTCAGTGGGTCGATCCCGTTGACGAGACCAACGCGGCCACGCTCGACGTGATCGATCCGTCCACCGCCGCCGCATTCGCGCAGATCTCGCTGGGCAGCGCGGCGGATGTCGATCGCGCCGTCGCGGCCGCGAAGCGCGCGTTTCCCGCTTATAGCGAAACGACGATCGCGCAGCGCATCGATCTGCTGCAAGCGATCCTCGACGTCTATCGCAAGCGCTATGACGACATGGTGCATGCGATCAGCCGCGAGATGGGCGCGCCGCTGCAGTACGCAAACGACGCGCAGGCATGGACCGGCGTCGCGCATCTGGAAACGATGATCCGCACGCTCGACACCTTCGAGTTCGAGTACGTGAAGAGCGGCATTCTGATCCGCAAGGAAGCGGTCGGCGTGTGCGGGTTGATCACGCCGTGGAACTGGCCGGCCTTGCAGATCACCACCAAGGTCGCGCCCGCGCTCGCGGCTGGCTGCACGATGGTGCTCAAGCCTTCGGAACTGGCGCCGCTGTCGGCCATCATCTTTGCCGAGATTCTCGACGAAGCGGGCGTGCCGGCCGGCGTGTTCAACCTCGTGAATGGCGAAGGCCGTACCGTGGGCGAAGCGATGTCGTCGCATCCGGACATCGACATGATGTCGTTCACTGGTTCGACGCGCGCGGGCGTGCAGGTCGCGAAGGCCGCAGCGGATACGGTCAAGCGCGTGCATCAGGAACTGGGCGGCAAATCCGCCAATCTGATTCTCGAAGACGCCGATCTGAAAGAGGCCGTGACGCGCGGTGCGCGTGCGTGTTTCGACAACAGCGGCCAATCGTGCGATGCGCCCACGCGCATGTTCGTGCCGCGTGCGCGCGAAGCGGAAGCGCTGGCGTATGCGAAAGAAGCCGCGGAAGCATTAAGCGTCGGTCCCGCGGACGCGAAGGGCACGGACCTCGGCCCCGTGATCAGCGAACAGCAGTTCGACAAGATCCAGCGGCTGATCGGCGTGGGCATCGAAGAGGGCGCCGCGCTAGTGGCTGGCGGCCCGGGTCGTCCCGAAGGACTGAAGGACGGCTACTTCGTGCGGCCGACGGTATTCGGCAAGGTCACGCCTGATATGACGGTCGCGCGCGAGGAAATTTTCGGGCCGGTGCTGTCGATCCTCGCCTACGACTCCGAGGACGAAGCGATTGCGATGGCCAACGACAGCCTCTACGGTCTCGCGGGCTACATTCAATCCGGCTCGATCGAGCACGCGCGTGCGGTGGCGAAGCGCCTGCGTACCGGCACGATCTATCTGAACTATGCGGACTACAACCCCGAGGCGCCGTTCGGCGGCTTCAAGCAATCGGGTAATGGCCGCGAGTACGGCGAGTTCGGTCTGGAAGACTTTCTGGAGATCAAGGGCGTGGTCGGTTACGACGCTTGAATGCGCACAGCGCCGTGAAATAACCGGAAACTAAAGCAGCAACTCGATCGAATGAAACAGCCGGCGCTGCTCGGGATCTTGCGAGCGCGCCCCTTCGTCGATCACTTCACGCAGGCATTCGAGAAAGCACGCGGCCGCCGGACTCGTCGGCGCGCCGCGGCGTGACGTGATGCTGACGATGGTTTCATCCACAGTCTCACGCAATGGCAGCGCCCACAACTGCTCCTTCGCGAGCGTCACTTCCACGAGCGGCCACGGAAAAATGCTGAGCATGTCCGTGTGTGCGAGCAGACCCAGCACCACCGCCAGCGAATGCGCAAGAAGAATGGTGTGCGGCACCTGCATGCCGCGCTTGCGGAACACGTTGTCCGAAATCGACTCGCGACTCGCCGGGTCCCAGTTCAATATCCACTCCGCGTCTTCCAGTTCGAGCAGCGTGCGGCAGCCGGCCTTGGGATGATCGCGCCGAGCGACCACGGCCGAATGCGTGGAGAAGAGCGGCACGTTGTGAAACTCCGATTGCGGCGACGCGGGTGGCGGCCGTCCGATCGAAAAGTCCAGGCTGCCGTCGCGCAAGCGCGGCTGTACGACCGCGAGCAAGCCTTCGAAGAACTCCAGTTGCACTTCCGGCATGCGCTGCCGGAAGCGCTGCACGGCGGGCGGCAGAAACGTCAACGCGACCCACGGCGTGACACCGATCGACAGCTTCCCGGCCGCCGCGCCGCGTAACGCTTCGATCTCGGCTTGCGCCCGTTGCAATTGACCCAGCACCACGCGCGCATGCACGACCAGCGCGCGGCCGAACTCGGTAAACGCGACGCCGCTCGCGCTGCGCACGACCAGTGGCGCTTGCAGATCGGCTTCCAGTTCGCGCATCGCCTTGGTCACGGCGGCGGGCGACAGGCCGAGCGAACGGGCCGCGGCCCGGATACTTCCAGTATCGGCAATGGCCGCTAAGGTGCTGAGTTGATGCAGTTTCATCTGACAAGGCGGACGTTGGGGTGGCAACCACGAGTTGCTGCCGCAACGATTTTACGCCTGCCGCTGGAAAATCGGCGTCGTTATGCTGGGTTCACGCTTTCAATGACGGAGACACGACGTGAACACCATGGCCATTCCGGCGGGCATCGCCGAACTCGAAGACGAAATGATCGCGCTGCGTCGCCGCATCCACGCGCACCCCGAACTGGCTTACGAGGAATTCGCCACTGGCGACCTCGTCGCCGAACGCTTGCAGGAGTGGGGCTACACGGTGCATCGCGGGCTCGGTCAGACGGGCGTTGTCGGTCAATTGAAAGTCGGCGACGGCACGCGCAAGCTTGGGCTGCGCGCCGACATGGACGCGTTGCCGATTCATGAAGCCACCGGCCTGCCGTACGCGAGCAAGCTGCCCGGCAAGATGCACGCATGCGGACACGACGGCCACACGGCCATGCTGCTTGCAGCCGCCAAACATCTGGCGCAGGAAAAGTGCTTCGACGGTACGTTGAATCTGATTTTCCAGCCCGCCGAAGAGGGCTTGGCCGGCGCGAAAAAAATGCTCGACGACGGCCTGTTCGACAAGTTTCCGTGCGATGCGGTCTTCGCCATGCACAACATGCCGGGTTACCCGACAGGCAAGTTCGGTTTTCTGCCGGGCTCGTTCATGGCTTCGTCGGATACGGTGATCATCAAGGTGACCGGCCGCGGCGGCCACGGCGCGGTGCCGCATAAGGCGGTCGATCCCGTGGTGGTGTGCGCGCAAATCGTGCTGGCGTTGCAGTCCATCGTGTCGCGCAACATCGCGCCACTCGACATGGCGATCATCACCGTCGGCGCGATTCACGCGGGCGAAGCGCCGAACGTGATTCCCGAGACCGCCGAGATGCGTCTCTCGGTGCGCGCATTGAAACCCGAGGTTCGCGATTATCTGCAGGAGCGCATCACGGCTGTGGCGTGCGGCCAGGCGGCCGTGTTCGGCGCGCAGGCGCACGTCGACTATCAGCGTCGCTATCCGGTTCTCGTCAACGATACGGTGATGACCGGGCTGGCGCGGCAAGTTGCGCTCGACTGGCTGGGCGAAGGCGGCCTGATTGCCGACATGCAGCCGCTCACCGGCAGCGAAGATTTCGCGTTCCTGCTCGAGCGTTGCCCCGGCAGCTATCTGATCATCGGGAATGGCGACGGCGAAGGCGGCTGCATGGTCCACAACCCGGGCTACGACTTCAACGACGATTGCCTCGCCACCGGCGCCGCCTACTGGGTGAGACTCGCGCAGACGTTTCTGGCCTGAGGCCATACCGTTTGCATAGGCGGGCAAAGCCGCCGCGCATTAGCAGGAAGAACATCACGGAGACACAGATGGACTATTCCGCCACACCGCAACCCGCAGGCACCGACGCGTTGAGCATGCAGAGCACGCCGGCCGCGCGGCCTGTCGAACGCACGAGCCACGCCAAGGCGATTGCCGCGATCACACTGGGCAACGGCCTCGAGTTTTTCGACTTCACGATCTATAGCTTCTTTGCGACGATCATCGGCAAGTTGTATTTCCCGGTGGAAGGGCAACTCGCGCAACTGATGCTGGCGGTCGGCACGTTCGGCGTCGGGTTCATCATGCGTCCGGTGGGTGGCATCGTGCTCGGTGGGTATGCGGATCGCGCGGGCCGTAAAGCCGCGATGAGCCTCACGCTTTGGCTGATGACACTCGGCTCCGCGATCATCGCGTTTGCGCCGACTTATGCGGCGATCGGTATAGCCGCGCCGTTGCTGGTGATTCTCGCGCGGCTGATTCAGGGTTTCGCGCTGGGCGGTGAGGTTGGTGCATCGACGTCGCTGTTGCTGGAGTACGGGAGCAATAAAACGCGCGGCTTTTATGGCAGTTGGCAGTTCGTTAGCCAGGGGTTGAATACCGTGTGCGGGTCGTTGCTGGGTGTCGCGTTGGCGGCGGCGCTCTCGACTGCCGCGCTGGAGAGTTGGGGATGGCGCGTGCCGTTTGTGATCGGCATGGCGATGGGGCCGATCGGAATCTATATCCGGCGGCATCTGAATGAGACGCTGCCTGGTGTTGAAGATGGCGCGGCTCCGCAGTCGGGCGAGGGTGTAGCGGCGGCTTCGCAGCCGGTGCGCAAGCTGTTTCGCGAGCATTCGCGCGTGATCACGACGGGTGTGTTGACGACGATCGGTGGCACGGCGGCGAACTATATCGTGCTGTTTTATCTGTCCACGTACGCGATCAGGATTTTGCATTTGCCGATGTCGTCGGCGCTCTGGGCTGCGTGGACTGCAGCGGTGGTGACGGTGATCTGTTCGCCGTTTGCTGGCGCGTTGTCGGATCGGGTTGGGCGTAAGCGCGTGTTGTGGGTTTCGCGGGTGATGTTGATTGTGGCTGTTTATCCGGCTTTTATGGTGATCAATGCTTCGCCTACGGTGCCGGTATTGTTGGCGGTTGTTGCCGGGTTGGCTGTGCTCGTTGCGTTTACGGCTGTGCCTAATATCGTCATGCTGCCGGAGATGTTTCCTCGCGAGATTCGTGCTACCGGGATGTCGATTGTTTATTGTCTCGGCGTCTCTATCTTTGGTGGGTTTGCGCAGTTTTTTGCTACGTGGTTGATTCAGGTTTCTGGCAGTAATCTCGCGCCGGCCTGGTATCTGATTGGGTGTGGGGTGGTTTCTTTGTTGCCGTTGCCGTTTATGCGGGAGACTGCTGGGCAAGATATTGGGTAGTGTTTTTTCTTTGGGGTTTTGCCTGTGCTGCGGTTTTTTTGGCTGTGCTCTTTAGGGTGTTGGCCTTTCCTTGTGTTCTTGGTGGTCTATTAGTGTTGCCCCTGTGCGGGGCGGCACCTACTTCTCTTTGCCGCCGCAAAGAGAAGTAGGCAAGAGAAAGCGGCTCAAACCGCTAGCTTATAAGCAGGTCCCTCGCGCAGCCACGGTAGTGGTGCATCTGGAATCTGTCTTCTCGCACAGTCCGCCCTGGTGACAAGGCCGTCATTCTTCCGGCGGCGCTGCGCGCGCCGAAGCGGT
>NZ_JAQQEG010000039.1:0-94936 GCF_046027395.1 Paraburkholderia dipogonis
TCGGGAACGATCTGAACGTGGGTGCCGAACCGGGAAATGGTTGGCGAGTAGATTGTCGCCATGTCCAGCGTGTACCTGTACAGCTTGCCGAGTGCCTCCGTACCACGTAGCCGCACGGGAAACAGGGTCTGCTTGCCGCGCTCGACCGGGAAGGCATCGCACGAAACGCTCAGGCTGCGTGACTGGGTGGGGCTATACATGGCCCCTCCATTGACTGATCTGATACAGCAGACCTTCGCATGCCTTCATATGCGGTTCCCCGTTTAATTTTTTTATTATCAGATCGGCGCTGTCACGCGTATATAGGATTGCTGTAAAGATTCGTCAATGAAATTAAATGGATAAGTATTCCGCATAATCACAAAAATGATTAACGAAGGAATGCAAAATTGGGAAATCTCTTTTGAGGCGATTGCCGCCCGTGCGGGCGGCGCGAGGTCATCGACCGCGGGAACCGGAGTGTTAAAAGGAGGCCCGGGCGGGGCAAGGAGAGGCCCACGGCAAGCGGGAATCGAGGGGGCGGTCGACGGGGGCCGCCTGCGCGCGCCATCTGTTTTGAGCGCACTGGAAGAGCTTCAGGTACGGGCGGTTCCGGTTCTACTGTCAAATCATTGCGACGGGTTAAGCTTCGAACGGCACACAGAGTTCAATGAGCGGCGGCATGTATAACTTCACGCTAAGCGACGTCTCCATGGCACGCGGGCAGCCATGCCATTGTTCGTTCGGTTTCGGACTTATCCCATAGCCGCATACGTCACCCATTGGCATAACCATAGTTCTCGCGAACGTGGACGTATAAATGCCAAAAAAGATCGTTCAAAACCTCCTCACCGCAGCATTGATGGAATGCTGCTCCCCCGCTCTGGTCAATAAAATTGCAACGCATGCTTTGTGGCTTGCGGCAGCCAGAGCGGCCGAAAACGATCTGAACGCCTTCGCCACCAAAGACCCCGCATCCCGCGGTTCGGTCGAAGATATCGCCTTCGGATACTCGTCCTACAAAGCGGTCCTTCACTACCGCCTTGCTCACGCAATTCTCGACATGGCATCGCTCGGTGGTGACCTCGACAGGGAAATCGAAAGTGTCGCTACTCTGGTATCGGCGCGAGGCAAGCTGCTCTCGGGCGCGGAGATTCATCCGCGCTGTCATATCGGCCAGCGCTTCGTTCTGGACCACGGGTGGGGCACGGTGATCGGTGAGACGTCCCGCATCGGCGACGACTGCTACATCCTCGGTGGCGTCGTGCTCGGTGCCACGGGCATATCCGCCAATCCGTCCGGCAAACGACATCCGACATTGGGCAACCGCGCCGAAGTCGGTGCATTCACGCGAATCTTCGGCGACATTGTGATTGGCGATGATGTATTCATCTCGCCGCATTGCGTGATTACAGAGAACATTCCGTCTGATTCGATCGTCACGCTCAAGTCCGCACTTCAACTGACACGGAAGAGAAAGTCCCAACGCCCCGCCACCACTCTGCTAGATCTATTCTGACTGCCATGTTTTCATTGAATCGAACGACCAGCAAGCGCTACTACGAAGATTTTAATCTGGACCGTTGCGTCGCAACGGTAGTCAAGATCGGTGCGGGCTATGTGGAGCTCGATGCCACTGTTGCCTATCCGGAGGGCGGAGGGCAGGACGCCGACCACGGAGTCATCGTTTTACAGAATGGCGTCCACATTCGCTTCATCCATGCAAAGAAGATGTATGGCGATCATCTGACAATCGCGGATTTTCCTGACATCCAGGTAGGCGGGGTGGTTGAACATATCGTTCATCCTGATGACATAGGGCATCTTGCTAACGTGCGGGTAGGCGACCCGGTCGAGGTGAGAATCAACCGCTTGCGCCGCGCGCAACTTTCCCTAAGCCACACGGCTTGCCACCTGCTCCTGATCGGAGTGCAGCAAATAAGGCCTGACGCGGCTGCCTGGATACTCGGATGTCATATTCGGACCGACGCAGCACGTCTCGATTTCGCCGTAGACGAGCGTATCACCACCGAAGAAATCCGCGAGATAGAAGACATTGCCAATGCATTCGTCCTGCGAGCCAGCGATGTGCGCGTCTATCCACACGCGATCCATCCAGACGCCCGATATTGGGAATGCGAGGGTAACGAGATCCCTTGTGGCGGCACTCATCTTGACAACACGAGGTTGATTGGGCGGATGGAGATACGTCGCAAGAGCATGGGGGCAGGAAAAGAGCGTCTATCCTGTTCATTCAACGACGCCACATTTGCTACAGACATCTTTCATCCATGAACTTTGTCCGATCGCGCGCACACAACCCTGCCTGGTCGCATCGAAGCGGGTTGTCTGGAGCGCGATAGGAAACGACGGCAACGGGGCATCGTTGCCGTTACTCGAAATAAGATAGGTAAGACTCGACGCCGTCGTAAATCATGGTGAGCACGATAGCGCCTCTGGGCAGCGTTGTTTTCAGTTTGGAGACTGCTACGAGGTTGGCCGCCGAAGAAATTCCGAGGCTGATCGAGTCGCTCCGCATGGTTTGGCGAACCATCTCCTGACAGTCGGGTTTTGAAACCTTCACCATCCCGTCAAGTACGGACAAGTTCAAGACTGCCGGAACAACGCCGATCGACAATCCCTGGATTCCATGCGGAGCATGCTGGTCTGCCAGCAGATCGCATTGCTCCGGCTCGACGCCGAACACGCGAATATCGGGCCAATGCCGCTTGAGCATCTCGCCAATGCCGGTGATATGTCCTCCGGTGCCGATGCCTGCCACAAAGCAGTCCACTTGACGGTCGCCGAAGTCGCGAATGATTTCCTGAGCCGTGGACTGTCGATGCGTTTCTGGATTGGCTTGGTTGCGCTGCTGATTGAGCATCACATAGTGGGGATTCTCAAGCTGCAATTCCATTGCACGTTGACCGTGAGAATTGTTTCCCAAGCGGCTGTCTGAGAGCACCACCCTGGCACCATACAGTCGCAGCAGTTGTCGCTTTTCTGGACTGTAGTTATCGGGTATCACCAGTACTACTTCGTAGCCGAGAATATTGCCGGCGATTGCGAGTCCAATACCGGTGTTGCCGCCGCTGGGTTCCACGATCGTTTGTTGCTTGCCTCGTACAAGAATGCCTTTGCGCTCAGCGTCGAGGATCATACCCAGAGCGATCCGCGCCTTGTGACTGCCGCCCGGATTAAAGGATTCGAGCTTCGCATAGACATCCAGCCCAAGTTCGCCAGAGAGCGCCCTCAGACGAACGATAGGCGTGTTGCCTATGACTTCGAGTATCGACTGGCAAATCATCGCATCGGCGCTCGATTTTAGACTAGTAGATGGGCATGTCGGGATCGACATCCTGTACCCAGCGCTTCATTCCGCCTTCCAGCACTTTCACGTCAGCGAAGCCGGCCTCCTGAAGGATGGTTGCGGCGCGCTCGGCCCGCAGACCGCCATAGCAGATCAGATAATGTGTACGGCGCGAATCCAGCAGAGCGGTGCGCTCGTTCAGCTCATCCAGAGGGATGTGCAGTATGCCGGGCAGTCGACAGACTTCAAGTTCATTCGCGTCGCGCACATCGAGCAATATATGTTCACTGTCTGCACGCGCCATGATTGCTTTGAGTGCGCGCGGTTCGATGAAAAATTCAGACGCCAGTCGATGTCGACCCGCGTTTGCGTTTGCGCTTGCGCACAGTAACTGCTCGGGTTCGGAGAGTTTGCCTTCGCGATGTGGGGAGCACGACGGGCAGTCCGATCGGCGCGGGAATCGAACCTCGTTAAATCTTAGGGTCAGCGCGTCGAAACGCATCAGCCTCCCAGATAGTGATTCGCCGATATCGAGAATCAGCTTGATTGCCTCCGTTGCCTGAATGAGACCGACGATGCCGGGTAGCACGCCAATGACGCCGCCGGCGCTGCAGTTTGGCGCCAGTTCCGGAGGTGGGCTCTTCGGAAAAAGGCAACGATAGCAGGGCCCTCCGCGATGATTGAAAACACTCATTTGCCCTTCGAAGCAGTACACCGCGCCGTAAACGAGCGGTTTGCCCAACTGCGCGCACGTGTCATTCACCAGGTAGCGCGACGCGAAGTTGTCCGTGCCGTCGACTACCACGTCGTACTCTCCGATCAGATGCCGCGCGTTGTCCGCGTCGAGCGCGGCAGCATAGGTGTTGATCGCAATGTTTGCATTCAGATCATGCAGCCGCTGTTTCGCTGACTCCACCTTGAGCATGCCGAGCGTGCTGTTTCCATGCACGATCTGGCGCTGCAAATTGCTGCTCTCCACCACGTCGAAGTCGATCAGCCCGAGGGTGCCTACTCCGGCTGCGGCCAGATAGAGGCAGACGGGTGAGCCCAATCCGCCTGTGCCGATAATCAGCACTTTCGCCTTCTTGAGCCGCAATTGACCCGCACGTCCGACGCCCGGCAGCGTGATATGACGCGCGTAGCGACGGATCTCGTCGTTGGAAAGGTGGTCGGTATCGAGACCGCCAGAAGTAGCCAGCATGATTTCGACTTCACTGTGGGCCGCGGGCACGTGTTCGAGGTCGGCGAGTTCACCCGAACAGCTCAGGAGAAAGTGTTCCTTGAAGGCGCCGTTTTCATAAAACAGGTGGGCGCGAAGCCGCGGATGACGCACGCAAACGCGTTCGATTACTTCGCGCAACGTCTTGCCGTCGGCTTCCACACGCTGGGATGGCAGGTGTGCGGCTCTCGCGAGAATTTCCGGGACGATCACTACTTTCATTGGTCAGCTCCTGACGTGTGTCGTTGAGTCTTGTTCGTTGACTTGAAACTCCTGAATGCAGGCAAAACACTTGCCGTTCCACTGGAACAGCTTTGCCGACCTGGCCTGAGCCTTGTAGACATCCACGACCAGGTAGGCAACCGGGTATGCCGGCTTGCCCATGAACAGCGCCTTGTTCTCGTCTTCACGGCTGAAGTAGGCGCCGACATCCGGATGCGAGTGGTAGATGATCGTGACGGGGTTGCTGCTTCGAAAGCTTTGGTTCATTGCAAGCGTATCCGCGACGGAGAAGGTGTAGCCGTTGGCGGCGGTGCGTGTATGGATATCAGGCTGGCGACGATTCAACTCGCTCTGGATATTGACGCCGCGGTGCACGGTGCCGTCGGCGAAAACAAAGCCGCAACACTCCTCGGGATACGTGCTGCCGGCGTGGTGGTAAATTCGCTGCAGATTTTCGTGATTGAGCGTATCCATCTCGGCCTCACAACGACGTCTGGCTGTTTTTCGCCATGAGTTTTTCAACGGGCAACTTTGTAATGGCGAAGCCGAGGAGCAACACAGCTGAATAGAAACAGAGGTCCCTGGAAATCGGCAGCCCCTCGTACCAGGAGCCGATCACGACGGCAAACACGGGGAAGACGATGAATACGAACGAAAGAATGACCGGGCTAAGTCGCTTGAGCAAAAAGAAATAGACGATGAATCCACCGACTGAAGCCGCCAATCCCAAGTAGGTGAGCGCGCTCCATGAGCGAAGTGTGATCTCGGAGAGTCTGGGGTGTTCGAGCAACGTTCCCGCAATGAACAGCATTAACCCGGCGATACCGATCGGCAGCGTGTTGAAGGTGATCACGCTGATGAGCGCGCCCTGACGCTTGGTGATCACGTAACACAAGGCATGCATGATTGCTGCGGCGAGAATCGCCAGAACCCCAAAGAGTTCGGCGTGATCCATGTGCATGCCTTGAGTTTTCACGATCATGAACAGACTGCCGAAACCGACGGCGATGCCGATGAATTGCGAGAGATAAATCTTTTCCCGGAGAAATAATGCAGAAAATATCAGGATAAAGACTGGCATGCTGCTAAACAATAGGGCCGTCAATCCCGACGCGACATGCATCTCCCCGTAGTTGAGCAAATAATACGGAACGCTGAAGTAGCCCAACGTGACGAAAATAAAAAAGCCGATCTTTTCGCGGGGGAAGAAAAGCGACTCCTTGCGGATCAACGCAAAGGCCAGGAACAGCGGGAAGGCGATCAGAAAGCGAAGGCCGGCGGAAGTCAGTGGCGGCGCGCTTTCAACGGCTATCTTGATGCCCAGCCAAGTGGTGCCCCAGCTCAGACAAACGATCAGAAAGAGGAGGGACGTCACGAACCCAGTGCGCCAACCTCCGTGTGCCTTTTGCGGACTATCGATAGTGGCCGTTATCGCCATGGTGTCAATTGATCCCTTATCTTAATTTAAATCTCGATGAATCAGTAGAATGGGTATTGGTCGCTTCAATAAGCGTATTAGGATGCCTAATGACAGTCAAACCAATTATTGACATGGTTTCAATTCTGAAGCCGGCGCTCGAGGGCGGGCGGGCAGCCAAATACAAGCGCCTCGCAGAGACCTTGGCCGCACGGATTCACGACGGTTCGATCGCGGGCGGCGCCAAGCTTCCACCGCATCGGCTGCTGGCCGACAAGCTTGGTGTGACTGCCGGCACGGTCAGTCGCTCGTACGCTGAATTGGAGCGCATTGGACTGGTCGTCGCGAGGGTGGGAGATGGGACCTTCGTGCGCAAACGCGGCCTGGAGCGTTCACGCGACCGCGGTTTTAAGAATTTTATCGACAAGCCGCACGCGTGCATCGATATGAGCCGCAGCACGCACATTCCCGGACAGGAAGCCGCCATGCTCGCGCGGAGCCTGGAGGAACTGGCCGGGGATGCCGAGATCTTGCGCGAGCTCACGCTTTACACGCCGGACCTCGGTTCGGTGCGGCATCGTCAGGCCGGGGCGCGATGGTTGTCGCACGGCGACTTCAAGGCCGAGCCGGATCAGATCGTGTGCGTCAACGGCGGCCAGCACGGGCTGCTCTGCGCGCTGATGGCTCTGCTTCGCGCGGGGGATATTCTGGTCACCGAACGCCTCACCTATCCGGGGTTGATCAGCGCGGCGCGCTTGCTCGGCATCAAGCTGACCGGCATCGAAATGGACGAAGAGGGACTTATGCCTCAAGCGCTACTGGAGGTTTGCCGCACTCATCGTGTTTCTGCCCTGTACTGCACGCCGAGCATCCAGAATCCGACCAGCGCCGTGCTTTCGGCCGAACGCCGCGAGGCCATTGCGAGGATATGCCGGGTCCACAATGTCCTGATTATCGAAGACGAAGCGCATGGCGTATTGATGGCAAACCGCCCGCCGCCAATCAGTCTGTTTGCGCCCGAGCGCGGCATCGTGATCGGCAGTTTGAGCAAGGTCGTCGCGGCGGGCCTGCGCGTCGGCTATGTCCATGCGCCTTTGCCGTTGATCAGCCGCTTTAGTGCAGTGGTGAGGTCCACCTGCTGGATGGCGACGCCTCTATCGATGGAGCTTGCGAGCCGCTGGATAGAACAAGGTGTGGCGCAGACGCTCGTGCGTCAGCAGGCGGCTGAACTCGAACGACGAAAGCATCTCGTGGAGAGCTATCTTGCCGGACTGAACTACATGACGCACCCGCAGAGTCTGCACTTCTGGATAGAGGTTCCGGCGCCGGGGCGCGCGTCGGATGTGCAGGCGGTTTTGGGGCAGCAGAACTGTCTTGTCAGTGCCGCTGACCTGTTCGCGGTAGGGCAGAGCGTCGTGCCTCAGTTCGTGCGCGCGAGCGTCAGCAATACCGGCGAACGCGATGAATTCCTGCAAACGGGGTTCGCGGCGCTGTCAGCCACGTTGCGACAACACGCGCCGCGAAACCCCAATAACCTCAGGAAGGCGCAACCCCTGTTCTGCGAGCCTTCCTTGACTCCCACCTCACCCGGATCCGATCCATATAAAGATACACAACCGGCGTCGTATAAAGCGTGAGCATCTGACTGACGATCAACCCACCAACAATCGCAATCCCAAGCGGCGCCCGAAGCTCAGCCCCTTCACCCCGCCCGAACGCCAACGGCAAAGCCCCCAGCAACGCAGCAAAAGTCGTCATCATGATCGGCCGGAACCGCAGCAAACAAGCCTGATGAATCGCATCCCGCGACGACAAGCCATGCCGCGACGCTTCAATAGCAAAGTCCACCATCATGATCGCGTTCTTCTTCACGATACCGATCAGCAGAATCACACCGATCAACGCGATGATGCTGAACTCCGTCTTGAACAACAGCAGTGCCAGCAACGCCCCCACGCCCGCCGAAGGCAGCGTCGACAGAATCGTCAGCGGATGGATATAGCTCTCGTACAGCATCCCCAACACGATATACACAGCGGCCAGAGCGGCCAGAATCAAAATCGGCTGATCGGACATCGACTGCTGGAACGCCTGCGCCGTCCCCTGGAAACTGCCGTGGATAGTCCCCGGCATGCCGATCTGCGCCATCGTATCGTAAATCGCCTGAGTCGCCGTCGACAGCGAAACGCCCGGCGGCAAATTGAACGAAATCGTCGAGGCCACGAACTGGCTCTGGTGATTCACGGAGAGCGGCGTGCTGCCCGGTCCGAAGCTCGCGATCGCCGACAGCGGCACCATGGTTTCCTTCGCGGTCGACACCGCCGCGCCCGACGAAGCGCTCGACTTGCCACTCGCCGCGATCGAATTGATCGCCTGGTTGCGCGCGGAGTCGGCGGCAATGCTCGCCGCGCTCGAGGCGGTCGTGCCTGCTGTGCCGCCCGTCGTCGCGCTGATCGACGAGGTCGTCGCAGCGGAGGCCGCATTCGTCACCGTGCCCGCCGGCGCATTGGTGGTCTGCGCGCCGCTCGCGCTGCCGCCCGAGGTGCTGACGTAGATCTGTTTCAGCATGTCCGGGCTCTGCCAGTACTTCGGCGCGACTTCCATCACAACGTGATACTGGTTGAGCGGGTTATAGATGGTCGATACCTGGCGCTGGCCGAACGCGTCGTACAAGGTGTTGTCGATCTGCGCCGGTTTGATGCCGAGGCGCGCGGCGGTGGCGCGGTCGATCGTCACCATCGCTTCGAGGCCGCCTTGCTGCTGGTCGGAATTCACGTCCGCGAGTTCGGGGCGCGCCTGCAGCGCTTCGGTGAGTTTGGGTCCCCACAGGTACAGGTCGGGCGTCGAATCGGCCAGCAGCGTGAACTGATATTGTGCGTTCGATTGCCGTCCGCCGACGCGAATGTCCTGCACCGCCTGCAGGAAGGTCCGCGCGCCGGCCACGTCGCCGAGCGGCGCGCGCAGTTGCTGGATCACCTGATCGGCGGAGGCCTTGCGCTCGGACTTCGATTTCAGCGTCACGAACATGAAGCCGGAATTGGTCTGCCGCCCGCCGGTAAATCCGGCCACGCTTTCCACCGCCGGATTCTTGCCGACGATCTCCATCATCTGCGCGAACTTGCCTTTCATGGACTGGAACGAGGTGGCCTGATCGGCCTGAATGCCGCCGATCAGCCGCCCCGTGTCCTGCTGTGGAAAGAAGCCCTTCGGCACGATGATGTACAGCCACACGTTCAGACCAATGGTCAGCAGCAGGATCGTCACGATCAGGCGCGGATGCAGCAGCGCCCAGCCGAGCGTGCGCTCATAGCCGCGCTGCATCGACGCGAAGCCGCGTTCCAGCCAGCGGCCGAAACGTCCTTCTTCCTTCTGCTCGTGCGGCTCGCGCAGCAGGCGCGAGCACATCATCGGCGTGAGCGTGAGGGAGACGATCAGCGACACGCCGATTGCGAGCGAGAGCGTCAGCGCGAACTCGCGGAACAGGCGCCCGACAATGCCGCCCATCAGCAGAATCGGCAGGAACACGGCGACCAGCGAAATACTGATCGACAGCACGGTAAAACCGACTTCGCGCGCGCCGAGGAAGGCCGCCTTCATGCGCGGCACGCCGTTCTCGATATGTCTCGAGATGTTCTCCAGCACCACGATCGCGTCGTCGACCACGAAGCCGGTCGCGATGGTCAAGGCCATCAGCGAGAGGTTGTCGATCGAGAAACCCAGCATGTACATGGCGCCGAACGTGCCGATGATGGAGATCGGCACGGCCACGCTCGGAATCAGCGTGGCGCGCCAGTTGCGCAGGAACAGGAACACCACCATCACCACCAGCGCCACCGCGACCACCAGCGTGCGCTCGGTGTCTTTCAGCGAGGCGCGGATCGTGGTGGAGCGGTCGGCGGCCGGCGCGATGTCGACGTCCGCGGGCAGCGACGCGTGCAGTTGCGGCAGCATCGCCGTGACACGGTCGATGGTGTCGATGATGTTCGCGCCCGGCTGGCGGTACAGAATCACCAGCACCGAACGCTTGCCGTTGAAGAGGCCGAGGTTGCGCAGATCTTCGACCGAATCGACCACCTCGGCCACGTCGGAGAGCTTCACCGCCGCGCCGTTGCGATAGGCAATGACCAGATCCTTGTATTGCGAGGCCTTGCTGGCCTGGTCGTTGGTATAGATCTGCACGCGGTTCGGGCCGAATTCGATCGAGCCTTTCGGGCTGTTCGCGTTGGCTGCGGCGAGCGCCGCGCGCACGTCTTCGAGACCGATGCCGTAATGCGAGAGCGCATTCGGCTCCAGTTCGACACGCACGGCCGGGTTGGCCGAGCCGCTCACATCCACTTCGCCGACGCCGTCCACCTGCGACAGCGACTGTTGCAGCACGGTGGCCGCGGAGTCGTACAACTGGCCGGCCGTGAGCGTTTTCGACGTTAGCGCCAGAATCAGGATCGGCGCATCAGCCGGATTGACCTTGTGGTACGTCGGATTGCTGCGCAGGCTCGCCGGCAGATCGGCGCGCGCCGCGTTGATGGCGGCCTGCACGTCGCGCGCGGCGCCGTCGATGTCGCGGTTCAGGCCGAACTGCATGGTGATACGCGTCGAGCCGACCGAGCTCGACGAGGTCATTTCGGTGACATCGGCGATCGAGCCGAGATGCCGTTCGAGCGGACTGGCGACGCTGGTCGCCACGGTATCCGGACTCGCGCCCGGCAGCGTGGCCTGCACCGAAATGGTCGGAAAATCGACCTGCGGCAGCGGCGCCACCGGCAGCTTCGTGAACGCGAAAATACCGGCCAGCGCGATGCCGATCGCCAGCAGCGTGGTGGCGACCGGGCGGGAGATAAACGGACGCGACAGATTCATCGCTCAGTTCCCTGCATCGGTGACGGGCGGGGTCGGCTTGCCCCGATTGAAGCGCTCACGCGCGCGGCGGCCGAGCGAGTCGAACGCGAGGTAGATCACCGGCGTGGTGAACAGCGTCAGCAACTGGCTGACGATCAACCCGCCCGCAATCGCGATACCGAGCGGACGGCGCAATTCGGAGCCGGCGCCGGTGCCGAGCATCAGCGGCAGCGCGCCGAGCAGGGCGGCGAGCGTGGTCATCAGAATCGGCCGGAAGCGCAACAGACACGCCTGGTAAATCGCTTCGCGCGGCGGCTTGCCTTCCTCGCGCTCGGCATAGAGCGCGAAGTCGATCATCATGATCGCGTTCTTCTTCACGATACCAATCAGCAGCACGATACCGATGATGCCGATGATGTCCAGGTCGTGCCCGGTGATCAGCAGCGCCAGCAACGCGCCGACACCGGCCGAGGGCAGCGTCGAGAGAATCGTGATCGGATGGATGAAGCTCTCGTACAGCACGCCCAGCACGATATACATCGTGACGATCGCCGCGAGAATCAGGAACAGCTCGTTCGACAGCGACGCCTGGAACGCCAGCGCCGCGCCCTGGTAGCGCGTCTGGAACGACGCGGGCAAGCCGATGTCCTTCTCCGCCTGGTCGATCGCCTTGACTGCCGCGCCGAGCGACGAGCCCGGCGCGAGGTTGAACGACACGGTGGTGGCCGGGAACTGGCTCAGGTGCGTGACCAGCAGCGGCGCGGGCTTCTCGATGAAACGCGCGATCGACGACAGCGGCACCTGTCCGCCGGTGGACGTGGAAGAGGGCAGATAGATCGACTTCAGCGACTCGGTGTAATGCTGCATCTCCGGCTGCGCTTCCAGAATCACGCGGTACTGGTTCGACTGCGTGAAGATGGTCGAGATGATGCGTTGGCCGAACGCGTCGTACAGCGCGCTGTCCACGGTGGCCGGCGTGATGCCGTAACGCGACGCGGTGGCGCGGTCGATTTCGATGTACACCGACTGGCCGTTGTCCTGCAGATCGGTGGCGACATCCGCGAGTTCGGGCGACTGCTTCAAGCGGTCGATCAGCTTCGGCACCCACGTGGTGAATTCGCTGATGTTCGGATCGGTCAGCATGAACTGATACTGCGTCGGGCTCACGGTCGAGTCGATCGTCAGATCCTGCACCGGTTGCATGTATAGCGATGCGCCGGGAATGTGCGCCACGTCCCGCTGCAATTGGCGGATCACTTCGCTCGCGGTGTTGCTGCGGTCGTCGCGCGGCTTCAGGTTGATCAGCATGCGGCCGCTGTTGAGCGTGATATTGCTGCCGTCCACGCCGATGAACGAGGTCAGGCTCTCCACATCCGGATTCTTCAGGATCTGCGCGGCGAGTTCCTGCTGGCGCTCGGCCATCGACGCATACGACACCGACTGCGGCGCCTGCGTGATCGCCTGGATCACGCCGGTGTCCTGCACCGGGAAGAAGCCCTTGGGAATGAACACATACAACACGCCGGTCAGCACCAGCGTAAGCACCGCGACAACCAGCGTGGAACGTTGGCGATTCAGCACCCAGGTGAGCGCGACCGCATAGCGGGCGATCACCCAGTCGATCGCGCGGTGCGCCTTGGCTTCGAAACGATGGCTCTCGTGCGGCGGCGTGTGGCGCAGCAGTTTGGCGCACATCATCGGCACGAGCGTGAGCGACACGACCGCCGAGATCACGATCGTCACGGCAAGCGTAATGGCGAATTCGTGGAACAGGCGGCCGACCACGTCGCCCATGAAGAGCAGCGGAATCAGCACGGCGATCAGCGAGACCGTCAGCGAAATGATCGTGAAGCCGATCTGTTTCGAACCCTTCAACGCGGCTTCGAGCGGCGCTTCGCCTTCTTCCACATATCGCGCGATGTTCTCGATCATCACGATCGCGTCGTCGACCACGAAGCCGGTCGCGATGGTCAGCGCCATCAACGACAAGTTGTCGAGCGAGAAGCCGCACAGGTACATCACGGCGAGCGTGCCGATCAGCGAGAGCGGCACCGAGAGGCTCGGAATGATGGTCGCGTAGACGTTGGCGAGGAACAGGTACATGACCAGCACGACCAGCACGACCGACATGGCCAGTTCGAACTGCACATCGCGCACGGACGCGCGGATCGTAGTGGTGCGGTCGGTGACGACCTCCACGTCGAGCGCGGCGGGCAGCGCCTGCTGCAATTGCGGCAGCAGTTTCTTGATGCTGTCCACCACCTGAATCACGTTCGCGCCCGGTTGGCGCTGCACGTTCAGAATGATCGCGGGCGTGCCGTCGACCCACGCGCCGAGCTTGGTGTTCTCCGCACCCTGCACGATGGTGGCGACGTCGGTCAGCATTACCGCGCGGCCGTTCTTGTACGCGACTACCGCGCTCTTGTAGGCGTCGGCATCGGTCAACTGGTCGTTCGCGTTGATCGTGTAGTTGCGCGTCGGCCCGTCGAAGTTACCCTTCGGCGTGTTGACGTTCAGGTTCGAGATGGTGGTGCGCAAGTCGTCCAGATTCAGACCGTACGCGGCGAGTGCGCGCGGATTCGCCTGAATCCGCACGGCGGGGCGCTGGCCGCCCGACAGACTGACGAGACCCACGCCCGCCACCTGCGAGATTTTCTGCGCGAGACGTGTGTCGGCCAGATCCTGCACCTGGGTGAGCGGCAGCGTCTTCGAGGTGATGGCGAGCGTGATGATCGGCGCGTCCGCCGGATTGACCTTCGCGTAGATCGGCGGCGCGGGCAGGTCGGACGGCAGCAGGTTGCCGGCCGCGTTGATGGCGGCCTGGACTTCCTGCTCGGCGATATCGAGCGGCAGGTCGAGACTGAACTGCAGCGTGATGATCGACGAGCCGGCCGAGCTTTGCGACGACATCTGATTGAGCGACGGCATCTGCCCGAACTGGCGCTCGAGCGGCGCGGTGACCGACGACGTCATCACGTCCGGGCTCGCGCCCGGATAGAAGGTCTGCACCTGGATCGTCGGATAGTCGACCTCGGGCAGCGCGGAGAGCGGCAAAAAGCGCAGCGCGACGAGACCGACCAGCATGATCGCGGCCATCAGCAGCGCGGTGCCGACGGGACGCAGAATAAAGGCGCGAGATGGATTCATGCGGTAAGTGCCGTGCCTTTATTGCGAGGCTTGCGCCGCGTGTTTGCCATGATGCGCGTGGGCGCCGGATGCGCCCGACGCAGCGGCCGCGCCACGAGCACCCGAGGCGCCGCGCGGCTTATCGGCCGGAATCGTGATTTTCGCGCCTTCCTTGAGCCGGTCCGACCCGTCGATCACGACGCGCTCGCCGACCGCCAGGCCGGATTGGATGCTGGTGCGCTCGCCATCCACGGGGCCGACCTTGACCGGCCGCACGGTCACGGTGTTGTCCGTCTTCACGACGTATACGAACGGGCCCATCGAGCCGTTGAGCACGGCCGGTGTCGGCACGATCACGGCGTCCTTGATCGTATCGACCAGTAGACGCGTATTCACGAACTGATTCGGGAACAGCAGGTTCTTGCTGTTCTGGAAGATCGCGCGCAGCTTGACCGTGCCGGTGGTGGTGTCGATCTGGTTGTCCAGCGTTTCGAGCATGCCGCCTTCGAGCGACGTGGTGTTGCTGCGGTCATACGCCGTGACCGAGAGCTTCGCGCCCGACTGGGTCTGCTGGATGATCTGCTGCAGATTGTCTTCGGAGGTGGTGAAGATCACGCTGATCGGCTGCAGCTGGGTAATCACGACGAGGCCGTTGGTCAAACTCGGCGTCACGTAGTTGCCCGGATCGACCTGGCGCAGACCGACGCGTCCCGACACCGGCGCGGTGATGCGTGCATACACGAGGTCGAGCCTGAAGGTGTCGATATTGGCCTTGTCGGACTTCACCGTGCCTTCGTATTGCCGCACCAGCGAGGCCTGCGTATCCACCTGCTGGCTGGCTATGGAGTCCTGCGAGAGCAGCGTCTGATAGCGCTTCAGGTCGAGGCGGGCGGTTTGCAGCAGGGCCTCGTCGCGCGCGAGCGTGCCTTGCGCGTTATCCAGCGAGATCTGATAGGGGCGTGGGTCGATCTGGGCCAGCACGTCGCCCTTCTTGACCATCTGGCCTTCCTTGAAATACACGTCCTGCAACACGCCGCTCAACTGCGGCAGCACGGTGACGTTGGCAAGCGGCGTGACGGTGCCTAGCGCGGTTAGCACTACCGGCATTTCGCCTTGCGTCGCGGCCGCTACATGCACGGGCTGAGGCATATTGCCCGCCGCACCGCCGCGGCCAGCGCGCCCGGCCCGGGCGCCGCTCGCATCGCTCGCGCCGGCTGCGCCGCTGGCGCTGCCGCCGGGACCGCCCCACGGATGCCAGCGCCACAGCACGACTCCGAGGATGACCAGCGCCGCGATGATCAACGCGATATTGCGGCCGCGGTGCCGCTTCACCATGCCTGGCGGCGGGTTCGGTGTGCCGGCGGGGCCGCCGCTGGAGGACGGTTGGGAAGCCGGAGGAACAGGGCGTGTGGTTTCCGAATGCTTTTGTTGTTCGTCCATCGGTTCGGTCAGGTGACTGGCTTGGATGTGAGCCGCTCGCGCGTTCGTGCCGTTTCGACAGTTCGGCGGACCGGCACGCGAATGGCATGACAGGCGGTTTCGACAACGGGTGCGCCGCGCTCGTTCAGCGCGATGCTACCCGAGGCGCGGGACAGAGATGTTAACGCAATGCGGCATCGAAAACAGGTGGCCGGAACGTTATCGAAGGGGAAAACGGCAAGCCGGGCGCGCGTCCCGCGACAGGAAGGCATGATCCTACGTCGCGGGCTCTGTAACAGTCCACCCGCGTATTTTTCTTTTGATTACGAAGGTTACAGGATGGCTTCCAATTACCTTGGCCGCCGGCCGGCGAACCCGCGGCTGTTTCAGGTATCCAGCCGGCGCCCCGGCGTGCCGCCGATCTCCAGCACGATTCTGGCGACGCACTCGAGCAAGGCCGGCGCGGCGCGCGAGATCAGCCAGTCGCGCGGGCACTGGTCGGCGGAGCCGCCGCAATTGACCGCATAGCGTTCGCCCGACGGTCCTGTGAAACCCAGTGCGATCGCGTTCAGTCCGTCGTACCATTCGCCCGTGGCAATCGCGAAGCCGCGCTCGATGGTTTCCTGTAATGCGCTTTCGAGCCGGCTGCTGACGTGGCCCCAGTCGTCACCTTCAGCCGCCTGCAAGCCGATCAGCAATTTTTCCCGTTCCGGCGCTTCGAGCGCGGCCAGATAGGCGCGGCCGATAGCGGTACGGCTCAGATTCATGCGCGAGCCGATCTCGAGGCGCGACACCAGCACGGCCGAACGCGGCCGGATCGCGTCGATGACCACCATGTCGAGGCGGTCGCGCACGGCCAGATGCACGGACAGCGCCGTGCGTTCGGCGAGTTCGATCAGGAACGGCCGCGCGCGAGCACGGATGTCGAAGTTGCGCAGAAAACCATTGCTCAACTCCAGCACCGACGAGGTCAGCACGAAACGCTCGCTGTCGGGCAGGCGGAACAGGAAGCCCGCGCTGACCAGCGTGGCGGTGATGCGCGACACGGTGGGCTTGGGAATGCCGGTGAGTTCGGTCAGTTCGCGGTTGCTGAGCGGCGCGTCGGCGGCTGCGACGGAGCGCAGTACCGTCAGGCCGCGTGCGAGGGCGGTCACTTCGTCGCCGGAGCCGTCTTTGTCTTTGGCCGGGTCTGCGGCGGGTCGGGAGGGCGTGGGTCGGTTCATGTGTTTTTCTGGAACTTTATTTCAAATTTTTTCTTCACAGCCTTGCTGGCAACCGTCTCTCAAAGCGCCAGCGGCGGCCCCAAAATGGGGCATCAGAGTCATTTTTCATCAGAACATTCATTGTATCGGAATATTTTGCCGCAACGAATGAAGCCTCTTTAGATTTTGCTTGACTTAGTCAGCATAACCATAAAAAATGGAATCTCATTTCGAAAGACGGTTTCAGGTTCTGCATTTTTGAAGTTTTCGAACCTGCCGTGGCCCGCACAATGTCTGTGTCGAGTGTCTTCTCATAGTCCACCGTAACAGTCCATGTCGCGCAGCATACAGGCGGCGCATCGCAGGCCAAACTTTCGAATACCGTCTCTCAGGTTCTAGCACGGCCCTCGGAATGGCTAGAACTTTTTAAGGCGTCACGGCAACGTGACGCCTTTTTTTTCGGCTTATCGGCGCACAACAAAATCTGCGGCATTCTTAAAACGCCCCTGCGTGCAACAAAGTCTGCAGGTTTCGGATTTTTGTCGCTGCGCCACAGCAATTCTGGGTCTTTTGCCATCACCATCGAGTCGATGTGCAGGCTGTCAGTCCAAGCGGACATTCCCTAATTCAGAAGTTACTTAATTCGCCCTGCGGCGGGTGTTCCTGCCGGTATCAAACCAGCAACTGCCAAGTTTCAACGCCTACCACCCGCGCCAATGCGTCCAAGGCATCGAGCGTTGCTGCGACCGTCTTGCTTTCAATTTTGTAGGCATAGACGCGACCGAGACCTGCCGAAGTTGCGGCCTGTTCTTGGGTGAGGCTCAGCCGAAGCCGAAGTCGCTTCAGATTTTGCGTTACCGAGTCGCCAAGCGGTCGTTCGACGTAGTCGCCAGGCGCTTCCGCTGGGTCAGTTGACAGCAGCAGACAGGGGTCGACGTTCAGGGCAATGGCAAGCCGGTTGACTGTATCCAGGCGGACATTTGCCGCCCGATTTTCGATATTGGTTACGGTATGCACGCCCAATCCGGCGGCGCGGCTGAGCGTCCAAGGGGGCGGCAACTGACGGTGGAGCGGGGAAGGAAGGCGCCGTTTTAGGGCGCTCGCGCGGTCGAGGATGTGCCGATGGTCCACGCCATTTAAATGAGGGCAAACATGATGGCAGCAATCGGCTTTTGTGCTTCAGGTGCGCTGCAGGAGCATGCGCCTTCAGCCGCGAGGATACTGGCCACCGTACCTTTGCTTTACCTGGATTACGACAATTGCCTCCACGCTTGCGACGCGTACAAAGCTGGTGACCGAATTGTGCCCAGCGTCCCGACGGAAAGCTTCTTGCGTTCGCCGGCATACTCGAGACCCTGCTCGCTCCATATCCCGCACTGCAAATCGTTTTGTCAACAAGCTGGGTGGAAGTACTCGGCTTCGAAGCGGCGCGCGACAGCCTGCCACTTTCAACACTTCGGGCACGACTAAACGACTCGACCTTCAATTCCGAAGGAGACCGCGTACAAACGTGGCGCGGGATACCTCGCGGTCAACAGGTCCGTCGGCATGTAAAACAGCATGGAATCAAGAATCGGCTTGCACTTGACGACATGCGCGACGGCTTCGAAGGCGCTGAGGGGCATTGGGTGCATTGCCAGCATGGGGTAGGACTTGGGGACAAGGACGTGCAGCGGTTGTTTGCTAGCCGCCTCAAGTTGATGTTCGAGCAACGGGATTCTCTCTCGTTCATTGACTCTTTGATTCCGGAGCGCCCGGCATGAAGCCAAAGCGGCAGAGGCGTCGCGGAGCAACCAGCTCCGAAACATCGCGCGTTCTTGGGTACGCGCTGAAGGGGGTTGCCAAAGAGATGGCACGCCTGTTACGGCGACATCTCGCCCGGCGCCGGAAACCTCTGACGCGGCGAGGTGAAGCCAGCGTGTCGAAACGAGATGTCTTTCAACTCTTGTGCCGAGCATTTTCGAGAGCAGTGCTGAGGCCGCGGAGTAACCCTGTGGACGCGGCAAAGCAACGGGGTGCTCTTTCGTTTGTGCTCGCCGCCGCGGACGTGCCTTCCTCTCTCAATGTGTCTGGTGTCCCGGGAGATACGCCGCACTCGCCGACATGGGAGGCGATGATGGCAGGCGAGCAGCACGACAGGTTGGTCTCCGATACCCCCATGCTCTTTCTCAACTACGGCGGCGTGCTGAATGTCGGCCACGGCCTGGTGGTTGACAACGGTGCAGTCACGCTGGACACGGGGCGACCATCGTTTGAGTTCGCGCCCTATCTCATAGACGTGCTCGAGCCATGGCCGCAGGTCCGAATCATTGTGACCACGTCCTGGTTGCGGACCCTCGGCGCCGAAAGGACCATCGCTCTGGTACCAGTCGAGCTGCGGCGCAGAGTGGTCGGCACGACGCTGAATACACCACCTCGCCTTGGTGAAATTCGTAACGGGTCCGCGAAAGCTATGACAGTAATCCGGCACGCGTCAAAGAATCGGCTCATCAAATGGCTGGCGCTTGATGACGAGGCATGGGGTGTTCCCATCGAATATGAGAGCTACTTTTTGCGCACAGACTCAAAAACAGCTGGGCTCGCCGGAAGCACGCAGACAGCTAAGGCAGTGGCTCGAAATCTCGTGCAGGCCATGACTGCGGACAAGTCTTTTGGGGCAGCTATCGGCCATTGGTCTCTCTGGTCAAATGCACGGTGCCGTTCTCCTTGATGCCAATGACCGGCCGCTGCGCCCAGCGATATTGTGGAACGATATGCGCAGCGTCAGCGAATGCACTGAACTCACGACGCGCGCACCAAGGCTGCATGAAATCGCAGGCAATTGCGCAATGCCAGGGCTCACGGCACCAAAGTTGTTATGGGTTGCACAACACGAGCCGCAGCACTTCCGGAAACTGGCGTGCGTCCTGCTGCCGAAAGACTATCTGCGTCTGTGCTTGACCGGCTCAAAGGTCACGGACCCATCCGATGCGTCAGGGACCCTTTGGCTCGATGTCGGGCGTTGCGGGTGGTCCGACGAGCTTTTGCAAGCCTGTGACATGACGCGAATGCAGGTGCCACCGATTGAAGAAGGGAGCCGAGCGGCCGGCGTCGTTCGTCGCAGTGTCGCTGACGAGCTTGGCCTGCCCGCAAATGTAATCGTTGCGGCTGGCGGGGGCGACACCGCGACGAGCTCGCTCGGCGTGGGCGCAGCGGAATCCGGGGATGGATTTCTGTCTCTCGGTACCTCGGGAGTGCTGTCCGTTGTCACCGAGCAGTTTCGGCCGAGCCCGCACTTAGGCATACACGCGCTCTGCCACGCAATTCCGAGCCGGTGGCACCGAACGAGCGTCGTGCTGTCTGCGGCTAGCTGCGTTCGTTGGCTATGCAGCCTTACTTCTGCCGACGAAGCATGTTTGCTAGGTGAGGTCGAGAGTGTCAGTGCGAACCGCCGCGCCAAAGCTCCATTGTTCTTGCCATATCTTTCCGGTGAACGAACACCCCACAATGACCCGTACGCCCAAGGCGTGTTTTTTGGACTTGTTGATTCGACCGACCGCGCCACGCTTGCCTATTCGGTTCTTGAGGGCGTCACGTTTGCTTTATCAGACGGTCTTGATGCTCTGCGTGCGGATGGTACCCGCGAAACCTCGCTGAGTCTTATCGGTGGTGGTGCACGCAGTACGTTCTGGACGCAGTTGATTGCTGACGCGTTTGGAGTACGGATAAGGCGGCCGCCCGATTCACAATGCATCGCTGCGCTCGGAGCCGCGCGTCTCGGCTGGTTAGCGGCTGACGGCGATTTTTCGGTCGTCGTCCGTGCCCCGTCGGTATCGCAGGAATTCGTTCCTGACGACGAGCGGCATTCAATGCTCTTGGAACGGCTAGCGTCATTCCGAGTTCTCTACAGGCATTGGCGTCCGCTTTTTCCAACGTGACGTGCAGTGAATTTTGGAGCGGGGCTGACGTAGTGGGTGCGACGTTACATTTTCTCTAAACTTAGCCCACTAGCGGCAAGCGAGGTTCGCCCTCGCTGGCGCCGTGAATTGTTGCTGGGGAACGGCGTTGTCGCAGCTTGCCGGCTTGCAGCAAACGAGTTCACGTGCGATATGGCGTGCTTGCGCGGCTACCGTCGGTGGTCTGCGTCGGTATGGGATTTGGCTGCAAGAAGCATCGCGGCGGCGCTCAATGATGGCGATGACCAGCTGCCAGCAAGACCGACGCTTCCAGAAGTGGCGGACGCGTGCCGCCAACGCATTCAATCTTTTGCAATCCGCAGTGTCCCGGCGACCAAGACCGACCTAGAACGAATGCACAATTCCGACAACAACCGCAAGTTGGTTCGCACCAGTTGCGACTGGGGTGGTCGACCCTGTTGCACTCAAGGCAGATTTTGCGCTGTTGATGACGTACGTTATATCTGTGTAAAGCATGGTGCGCTTCGATAACAGGTAATCTGCGTTGACCCCTGAACTCACCGCGTGCGCAGAAGTTGTCCGGAACGCATGATAGTAAGAGGCCGCCGATACTTGAAACGTGGGCGTTATCTTATAGCGGAGGCCTCCAAATGCCATGGTCTGAGGCGGGGAGGCCGCAAGCGTAGCGACAATGTCGTTCAAAAGAAGTTCGTAACCAGCGTACATGGTCGCGTCACCGATGGTCCACGAACCGCCCGCGAGATAGCGTCGTTCGCTATTTCCGGACGAGGCGACAGTCGTGCCTTGGCGCTGCTCATAAACCAAACTCAGATTAAACGGGCCTTGCCGATACCGGCCACCGACATCAAATTGCTTGCCAACACGAAACTCTCCTGGGACCTGGGCACCGTTGGTAATCGTCGAATCGTAGCCAAAACTGTAAAGCGCGTTGAGCTCGAACGGGCCAGCATGCCCCAGATACTCGAGCGCATTATCTGCGCGTCCAACAAACTGCGAATCCTGCGCCGAAAGTCCATAGCTGGAATAGTTGAGCGGGTCGAGCGTCAAGAAGAAACGATACATCGGCGTCATTTGCCGGCCAGCCATGACGGCGCCAAACTTGTCGCTCGCCAGTCCGACAAACGCCTGGCGGCCAAACAACCGGCCCCCTTGTTGCAATGTCCCGTTATTCGTCGCAAAGCCAGATTCGAGCGTGAAAATCGAACGCAGGCCTGCTCCGAGGTCCTCCTTTCCGGTGAGACCCCAACGAGAATTGATACGATTTCCGGTGTTTACGCGAAATACGTTGCCGGAACCTTGCTTGGCAGCATGAGTTACGTACTCAACACCCGAGTCAACGATACCGTATAGCGTCACCGAGGACTGAGCATGCACCGCGATACTCACCGAAGAACATATCGTAGCGGCGAGCACAGTCTTTGCCAGTTCGGTAGTATGGTTCGATTTCAAGCTTATCTCCATGTTCATATTTGTAGGTGTACTAATTTATAGATTTGCGTGTGACCGAATTGCTCGACTCGCGTCACACCTTGTGTAGCGGTTTAGACCTGGGCGATGCGCTTGCCCACGAACAACATCGCTATCATTCCGACGACCGGCCCGATAGCGAGCGTGAGGACCGCGAGCACGATGGAGTGTGTCCCGCCGTATACATGCCCGACGGCCAATGGAGACACAGCACTACCCAGCTGCCAAATGGCGTTTGTCCAACCGGCGCTCGCTCCCGCCAGACGTTTTCCGGATGCGTCGCTCACCTGTGCCATCAGCACCGGCAGGTAGCCGTATGAGAATGCGCCCAGAACCGGCGCGACGATATAAAACTGTGTGACCGTCGAGCACATCCCGAAGATCACCAGCGTGATGGCGAACGCGACGAGGACCAGGATGGACATCAGCCGCCTTGAAATTCCGGGCAGGTCAGAAATCCATCCGAGCGTTGGCTTCGCGATGACAGCGCCGATGCCGAAGGACGCGATAATTGAGCCAGCCACGACTGGGGATATTCCGTATTGCCGTGTCATCAGAGCATTTCCCCACGCCCCAAATCCGACGGTCGCCCAAAGCCCTCCGCAACCAGCAATCGATAGAAAAATCAGGTTGCGATTGCGCAAGAGGCTGAGCATCTCTTTTGCACTGTTCCGTGTCGGGGCTTGCTCGCCTCCTGGGCGATTCTTGAGAAATAGAAGGGAGACGATGCCCCAGGAAAATGTGGCAATGCCCAGTATGCGGAAGGCGCTGGACCAACCGTACTGGGCCGAGATTGACGGCACAATTGCGTTCGCGAGCACCACAGCCAGCGACGTCGCCGTAGTGTAGATGCCCATCGCTCGGCCACGGTCTCGCGTGAACCACGCTGGAATCACTTTCATGCCAGCGGAATAATCTGCGCCGGCGGCAAAACCCATTGCCAGTTGAATCAGGATACCTACTGTCAACGACGTCGTCTCACCAAAGCAGAATGTGAAGACGCCCAACGGCAGCAACGCAAGTGTCATCATGACCCTTCCGCCGAGGACGTCTGTCAGCATGCCACCGATGATGTTTGCGACGACATACCCTGCGTAGAACGCGGTCACGAAGGCGCCGAGTAGTGAAACCTGGATACCAAGCGATGAACCAACGGGCGCTGCAACCGTGCTCCAAGCGACGCGGTCGACGTAGCTGAGAAGGAATGCTGCCCACACGATGAATAAAGCAACCCAACGGTAAGGGCTTGCCTCCGATTCACCGGCAATTGACGCGGCCCAGGCCGCACCCGGGGCGTCATTCGATGACGTCAGATTCTTTTCCACGACTCCTCCAGGAAGGGCGTGCGTTTGCCGCCCTCTTTTTCTTTCGTTCGACATCCGGCATTCAAAGAATGCAGGGCGTGTATTGCGGGGATTGCAGCGTTAAAGGTCCAGCACGAGCCTCCCGGATTTCGAGCGTGAGCAACACGGCAGGAACCGGTCGTTGCGTGCCTGCTCCTCCGGAGACAGGAACAGGTCCCGATGGTCTGGCTCCCCGTCGAGTACGCGAGTGAGGCAGGTTCCACAGATGCCCTGCTCGCACGAAACTGGAACATCAACTCCAGCATCCGCAAGGGCCTGCGTCACTGTGCGGTCTGCGGGAATCGCCACCGTTTTCCCTGTGCGTGCGAGGGACACTTCAAACCTCTCATCGGACGACGTGTCGATGGCGGGGGCCGAAAAGAACTCGTAATGCAGCCGATTTTCCGGCCAGCGCTCTGCGCGCGCCGCATCCAGCACCGCGTTCATGAAGCCTTGCGGGCCGCAGACGTAAAGGTGCGTATTGGAGCCTGGCTCTTTAAGCAGGCAATCCAGGTTGAGTCGCTGTTGCTCGTTTTCGTCGTCAAAGTGGTACTGCACCCGATCGGACCAGGGTTCGTTCGCAAGTCGCTCTACGAATGCTGCTCGTGAACGTGAGCGCGCACAGTAATGCAGTTCGAAGTCTCCGCCTGCCCGGTCAAGGTGCTGGGCCATGCAAAGTAGCGGCGTGAGTCCGATGCCCCCGGCTAGCAGGAGATGCGTAGCTGGACCGGGCGCGAGCGCAAAGTGATTCCGAGGCATGCTAACTCGCAGTTCCGCTCCTTCATGGACTGCTTCGTGCATGCGTGCGGAACCACCCCGAGACTGAGGCTCACGCAACACGGCAATCTGGTAACGAGTCCGCTCGTGAGGCGCGCTGCAAAGCGAGTATTGCCGCACATGTCCCGTAGGCAAGTGGACATCAATGTGTGAACCGGCATCGAACGCGGGCAAATCGCGACCGTCGAGGCTCACGAGTTCGAAACTGACGATGGCATCAGCCTCGACATTTCGTCGCGCAACGCGAAGGGTCATTGTGGAATCGTTCATCGCTCTTACCGTCACATAATCGATAGACCGCCGTCGACCATCAGCGTGGTGCCGGTGATAAACGACGCCTCGTCGCTCGCAAGCCAGAGAATTGGCCATGCGACTTCCTCCGGAGATGCCCATCGACCTATCAACGACGTGTCCTGCCTTTGTGTCCTGAGCACCTCCACGCTCTTTCCGGCTGCGTTTGCACGATTGACGTGGAAGTCGGTGAGCGTCGAGCCCGGGCAAATGGCGTTCACGCGGACGCCCTGGTCCGCTTCCTCAAATGCGAGAGTACGCGTCATTGCGAGCATGCCGGCCTTGGTCGCGTCATACAGACCCATGCCTTTGCGACCCGTCACCGCGTAGCAGGACGACACGTTGACGATGCTCCCAGCGCCCGCAGCTCGCAGACGCGGCAGCGCGGCCTTGCAGTAATTCGATGTTCCCACCAGATTCACCGACACCATGCTTTGCCATTCTTCCGGCGTCGCATCGGCGAGCGTGCTGTAGTTACGCATCGCGGCATTGTTGACGAGCACGTCAAGTCGGCCGAACGTACGCGTGGCGAGTTCGACTGCTGCAGTCGCCTGGTCAGCGCTCGCCACGTCAGCGACATACGTTTGAACCCTTGCTTCGGAGTTGCGGCTGAGCAGGTCGTCGCAAACCTTGGCGAGCGCTTGTGCATTCGCGTCCACGAGGACAACTGCTGCGCCTTCGTCGCAGAATATGCGTGCAGTCGCGGCCCCGATGCCACCTCCGCCGCCTGTAATCAGCGCGACCTTGTCTCTAAGTCTTAAACCTTGCATCTGATGCCGGCGTGACGCCGGCCTCCTTTGATAGACATGAATGACGGACGTTGTGCTCGCTCAGATGGAGTAAATCGGCTGGCCTTTCCCGTCCGCGAGGTGAATAACAGCCCACTCTTGCGGCTTCTGGTCGCGCGGAAGCAATGCGCCCGCAGCACGCACCCGCTGCTGGTCGGCATCGATAGCGGGAGGTTGGGACTCGTCCGTCAGTGCGGTGGCGGCCTCGTACAGCATGCGTCGAGCCATTACGATGGCGCGGTCCGTCGGAAGCAATTTCTCTTTGCTGTGGTCCTGGATAGTCCCCATGCTTTCTTGCAACGATGCGTCTTGCATCGCGAAGCCAAAGACGCCCGAGTACGCGCGCTTGTCCTTCTGTGCCTGACGGTCAATGAGGTAGTCGTTGTCTTTGTTGGCCTTCGGACGAAACGTTCCCGGTTCGTATTCGCAGTGAATGCCTTTGCCCGCATTCAGGTCGTTCATTTCTTCCTCGGACAACGGACGGTCCGGTCGGAAATTGATGCTCCATGACCAGCAGTTGTGGTCGTCAATCGGCACCCAGACGTGGCCTGCCAACGAGTGGTCGCCAAACGGAGGAATCAGCGTGTACCACGGGAAGAGCCACTGGGTGATGCGCCAGTAGAATGAGTTCGGCTCTCCATTGCGTCGTCCAAAGAGCGTGAGCCCGAACGGCTGCTTCTCGATTTCGAAAATAACGTTGCCGTCGGCCTTGATGTACTCGAGCGCCTTGGTGCCCTGATGCATCGGGTCTTCATCGACTTCATAACGATGCACGTACGACACGTGGCTCGTGTCGATGCCGCCTTCCATCGCCTGAAGATAGTTCGACTCCTGCAGGCGCTTGGACACAAAAACGTGGTCCGCCGGCAGATTGCACCATTCGAGGTCTGGTGGTGCCGGCTGCTTGTCCTTGGGCCCCATGTAGGCCCAGACAATGCCGGCGCGCTCGATACACGGGTAAGCCGTGATGCTCATGTGTTTGCACGCCTGCGGCGCCGACGGCACTTCCACGCAGTTCCCGTTTCGGTCGAACTTGAGACCGTGATACGAGCACCGGATGCCGTTTTCCTCGTTGCGGCCGAAATACAGCGACACCCCACGATGCGAACAGAACTCGTCAATCAGTGCCGCATTGCCGTCTGAGTCGCGAAACGCGAGCAGCTTTTCGCCGAGGATTTGTACCCGCACGGGCGGGCAGTCTGGCTCGGCGACTTCGCTCGCCAGCAGAATCGGCACCCAATAGCGCCGCATCAGGTTGCCCATTGCGGTGCCCGGTCCGGTGCGCACCAGTGTTTCCGACATGTTCTTGTCCATGCTTAACTCCAAATCGTTCGTGAATGTGTCCGTCTGATGAGACTGTAATTTCATTCTACGGACAGGCGGCGTAAACTTCAAGCATGGGGAGATAGGGGATTTCTCTACAATGGCGCAGACGGCATCGCCCAAAGGGATAAGGAAAAATGGAAGAAAAGAAGGCGCACGAGAGCGTTCGCGCGGTCGAGCGGGCGTTGGAGATACTTTTGGCGTTCAAAGCTGGGGACAAATCGCTGACGGTTGCTGAACTACTCACTCGAGTGAATCTCAGCCGTCCAACTCTGTATCGGCTACTTAATACGTTGGAGCAGGCAGGGTTTCTTTCCTCGTCGGGTGAACCGCAGCGGTTCCAGCTGGGTAGGTCGGTTGCACAGTTAGCTCACGTTTGGCTGAGTGACAACCGAATCGCGGAGCTCGCTCAACCGGTGCTTCGAAATCTTTGGGAAGCCACGTCGGAGACCGTCGCTCTGTTCGTTCCCGACGACACGTATCGAATTTGCGTCGCCGAGTTAGAGAGCAATCAGCCACTCAGCTTCCGACGCGGCGTCGGCTATCGCGAGAAGCTCGTGCGCGGGGCGAGTGGGCGCACGATTCTTTCGCAGATGCGCCTCACGCCCGACGAACTGCGGCGCTATCTTGTTGACCCCGACCAGGATGTGTCGACGCTAATGAGTGATTTCGAGCACATCCGCACCAAGGGGTTCGGCACGAGTCAACACGAACTGATTGAGGGTGCAGTCGCTGTGGCAGCGCCATTCTTCAATGGCGCGAATCAGGTTGCGGGTTCGCTTTGTATTTTTGGTCCCAGCGTCCGCGTCAACGAGCAGCGTGTTGCTTTTTTCGGTGAACTGCTCAAGCAGGCGACTGGCAACCTATCGCGACTGCTTGGACAGCATAAGCCTTGAACCTTAGATATTCGAACGTGGTGTCGACCCCTGAGTGCATGTCTGTGTCGAGTGAAGCTATGCGCCTTTCGCTTAAGTTAAAAGACACCAGACAGCGCCGGGCGGACTGCTGCTACGAGGCCCACCGACTGCTCGGTGGACGCCCAACTAGACCCCAGTGCCTTAGTCCACGCGCGACCGTTCCGTCAGTGCGCAAGGAAGTCAAGCACCATGCGATTGAACTTGTCGGCGTGTTCCCACTGCGCCCAGTGTCCGCAACGGTTGAAAATATGGAACTCGGCGTTCGGCATGCCTCATAAACATGCTCGCGCTCACAATATTGACTTCTAGATTTTGCGGCCTCGGTGAGACTTCGGAGCACTTTGCTCACGAAGGGGGCCGTTCAGGTTTGAGGATGCTCATCACAAAGTCGTTGACGGCTTGCCTCGCCGCCTTTGTGGCTTCGTCGTCAAAGGCAACGGTCGGGCCATATTCGACGCAGGGGTCACTCAGGGCGAACGGTTGCTTCGTTTTGGCATTCACGATTTGTCCGTTCTCCGCTTCCACCAGCTGACAGTTCCTTGTCGTTGGCGCCTGCTGAAGCTTCGTCGGTTGCCTGAACGAACGGGAGTCGAACAGGTGTTGTGCCCCTGGGTACTCAGTGAGTTGTACGTTCTTGCCGCTTGCCTTCAATCTTTCGACGTAGGCGCGGCATGCAGCGACCGGCAATAAATCGTCGGCACTTCCGTAGAAGATGCGGACCGGCTTGGTGGTGATATCGGTCTCGTCCCGGAAGGTGACGTCACAACCAGGGTAGAAGGCTATATACCCCGCGAATTCTGCATTCGTAGCCGGACCATGCATGCGCTGCCATCGCTTCAAACTAGCGTAAAGCGCGGCTTTGCCTCCGCGGGAGAATCCCATAAGCACGACTCTCGTCGGGTCGATTCTAGGGTGCTTTTGCAGTAGTGCGAGCGCGCGGTATGCGTCCTCGGACTGTGCGAGCAAGCCCAGCTCTCCGCGGTTATTGAGCAAGTTGACAATGCCGCGACCGGAAAAGCTGTCCACGACAAAAGTGGCGATGCCCAGTCCCAGTAGGTCCTGCTCCCAGTCGACGATGTTTGACCCTATGCCTCCTGCGGGGTGGAGGATGATAACGAGCGGGAGCCGGTCAGTGCCGGCACGCGGCAGGCGCAATTCTCCCGCCACCGTAACAAGCGTTCCGTCTTCTCGGCCACTGAGGAACGCCTGGTCAGTCAACGTGAGTGTTTGAAAAGGGATAACCTCCACGCGCGATACCGGCATTGTCGCCACTGGTGTGGCTATGGGCCCGGTCGACGTCGGAAGCGTCGCCGTGCTTCCTCCACAGCCAGAGAGTACTAAGGCCGTGACGGACGGTAGCGTATGGAAAATCCGAGTGACGAAGACGTGTCTCATGGTTGCTCCTTGGGCGGTAGCTCGGATGCCTGCCGTCGGCTCGCGACACCAGCGACGCTATACCGGAATACAAGGATGGCTGGCTCGAATGCGTTGCACACGCAAACCTGGAAGTACGTTGCGTACCCCTACGGCAGTTGGACTCGAAGAGCGCGAGAGGCCGCGAGGGCTACCCGTTCTGAGAGGTCTTTTTGTAGCTGCCACTGCACCTGTGGGCAAGTACGACTTCGAGCCCCCGAGGCGGCGCGCCTTACCGTTCGTAACGTAGGGCAAGGCTGGGGTGAGTGCTAGGGAGCTTCCGACGTTATGTGCGGTAGCGCACATAACGAGTGCCTTCGGAGTCGGCCCTGGCGACAAGAACAACGCCACCGCGTGCTTCCTCACCAAGCTGGCATCAATCATGCGCAAAGCCCAGTGCCCCTAGCGGCACGCTGGATGCCAATCTCAACCGCGCGCGTCGGCGGCAGCCGTTGGCGCCCCACGAGTGATTCGTCTTCGGATGACCGTCAGTCCTTGCAAATTTCGCGCTACCATCGACGGGAGTATCGCGTGCTGTATTTGCGCACAGCATTCCAGCTGCAATCCGCGAACATCGCTTCGCGCAAGATTCTGCGCGCCCTCGCCAAGCTGAAGGCCGACCTGCCAGAAGAACTGCCGCTTTCCGGCATCCGCATCACGGCGGTCGGTGACACTGTGGCTGTCAAGACTGGACGGGCGCAATGGGACGCGGCCTCAGGCCAGCATCTGCTCGATTTCGAAGTCGCGCCCATTCAGGGCGATGTTGCGTTCCTTGACACAGCGCCACGAAATCTGAAAAGCCGGGAGCACCAAGCCGAGGAGTGGTTTGCACCCGGAGAACAGTTCACTCACACCGACGTTGTCGGGGCGGAGCAGGCTTACCGGAAGGCGCTCGAGCTAGCACCCAAGCCGCACTACCATGCATATACGAACCTGGGTGTGTTGCTATGCGAGGCCGAAACGCGTTGTGAAGAGGCGCTGTCCGTGTTTGACCAAGCACTGAAGCATTTTCCGGACGACGCACATCTGCACTTCAATCGCGCCGTCGTCCTCGAAGAACTCAAACGCTACGATGTGGCGGTAGAAGCGTACGAGCGATGCATCGAACTCGACTCGGCGCATGCTGACGCTCACTTCAATCTCGCCCGGCTAAGCGAGATACGCGGCGACAAACAGGGGCTCTTAAGGCACCTAAGTGCATACCGCAGGCTCATTGGTTGATGGCGGCCGTTGCGTGAAAGCAGTTGCTACGAGCGCTTGAACTCGAACGTATTCAGAGTGCGTCGTGGCAAAGCGCCATCATCCTCTGGACCATTGTGCTTGACCCGTTGAGTTCCGTCTCGCTGGTGAAGAGAGCGTTTACGCTGGACAGCCGGACCGCGACGCCTGCCTCCAGCAAGTCCTTGCTGGCAATCTTCAGAGCGAGTTGACCGATGCGGACCCTGTCCAGCCAGTCCATCTTCAGCCCATTTTTCCTGAGCCATCGACGGCAGCACTCAACAATATGGTCCACTCGCCATTCGTTGGTCAGCGCGTAGGATGCAGCTGCAATCGCCACCAGGAAACATAGCAAGTCGGGTCGCGCACTTTCGGGCTCGTCAAATTCAGGTTTGGTCATGTCTATCGGCTTGCCCGCTGCAGTTAAGCAAGGCCAACACATGTGGGCGAAGACACACGAATCAACAGGGTCGTCATTCGACCCTGTTTTAAGACCACCGGCATGATTGCTAGGACCTGGTTGGGACAGCGATGAAGGGGGGCTATTGCCGCGCGGCAACTGCCTTCGCACTTTCAGCAACGGCCGCAAGGAGCGTTGGCGAGGCTCCTCGCCCCTTCGACCTGGACATGGATACCAATTTGTGCGGAAGTTAGCGCAATGGGTCTGGGCCGCGACATGGTCTTGAAAAATGAAGAGCTGAATCACTTTAGTCGCGGCGCCGCTTTCCGGCATTCTTTCTTGTTTGGCGTCTCGCGGCGACCTATCTTTAAGTTGCTTCTCATTCAGGAGACGGCCATGGACAGCGGGGCGGTAAGCGTGCATTTCGACAGCGGACGCCTGTTTCTCGACCTGTCCGACGGCCAGGCCGTTGAATTTCCGTTGGGCTGGTTTCCTGCCCTGCAGGCAGCCACAACAGCGGAGCGAGGGTGTTTTGCCATCTCTTTGGACCGCCAGCAGTTGTACTGGCCGGAACTGCATGAAGAGATGGACGTCACCGCTTTGCTGCAGTCCTTGCCAGACCGTACGCGGCACTAGGTCCTGCCTGGTTCCTCTCGGGCGTTCGACGTTTTCCGTCGAACATGGCGTTGCTATTTCTGCATTCTCGACTTGCCGGTTGGTGTTTTCAGGGCGATGTCTGCATGATTCGCCCCGTTTGCGTTATCCCGGTCGCTGGTTGGCAGCACGCTGATTCGCAAAGCGCACGAGCGTTTTGGTGAGCGCGTCGTGAAGCCTTCCGCCGGCCCGAATCCTCACCCGACCGCCAACTCGGGTTGAACGAACTGGCACTTCAATCGCAGCCGGAGTTCTGGAAAGAAGGCCGCAATTTCGTCGGGATTGTCATGGTCGATATCGACGGATACAAGAGCTATAACGACCGATACGGTCATCAGGCTGGCGATGAATGTATGCGCGCGATAGCGCAAGCTATTGCATCCTCGGCGAAACGTCCTGGAGACATAGTCGCGCGCTACGGTGGGGACGAGTTTGCATTGATTCTGAAGGAAACCGACCCGGACGGAGCGCGCGTAGTTTCCGAGCGCATCCGGCAGGCCGTTGAAAGTCTCCAGATTCCACATGTCGCGTCCCCCGCCGGTATTGTCACGGTCAGTTGCGGAGTGGCGGCGCAACAAGTGGACAGTGGCGGAGACAGCCTTAGCCTGGTTGCAACCGCGGATAGAGCGCTATATGCGGCGAAGCGGCGAGGGCGGAACCAGACTTGTGTGGCCGGGGCCGACGACAAAGATGGCCCAGGATTGTGACGCGGACAGTGCATAGCAAACCACGGACAGCGGCCCTCTGTACTTGACGTAGCGAGTGCGGACAAGCATGTTGCCGGGCGCGCAGAGCACCAGCCCTCTGGCGCCGGCAAACTTCAAGGCATTTACTGCTCAGTTTTTTTAGTTGTCCAGTTGGACCGTTACCTTCCCACAAAAAAGCAAGGGTGTCGAATCGGCCCCTTTGCAACATGGAACTCAGACTTCGAGCTGCGAGTTCACGCCGGCACCTGCCCGGGCGTACCGTCAAGAATACGAAGCTTGTCGCCGATGTCGGGAATATTTTGACCGCCCGAGCGGGGCTCGTTGACAAGTCGGTGCGCGGTTGCACGACACTGCGCAAGCGTCTCATGCAATCGTGGTTCGGCCTGAAGGGCGGTCACCACCCTTTCGAGCTCGGATGGGGACTCACTCAGCAGGGCAGGAACGACCTCTTCTGGCGGTATCAGAGAGCCGTTACTTAGAAGCTGTGCGGTCCAGTCGCATCCGTACAGAAGCGCGCGTCGCTCGGCTCTTTGCGCCTCTTCATGGTCCAGTGTGGCAAGGCTGTGCCGGTTCCTGTGAAGGGAAGTGCGCCAGGTCGTGAGGATGTCAGTGCGCAGTCGTTCAATTGCGTCACCGAGTGGCGCGTTCTGCCCACCCGCCGCGAGGCGGCGTTCATCGAGGCGGTCGACGTAGTCCCGATATCCTTCGAGGAACGATTGCCAGTTCAGCGGTAGTTCGGTCGTCTGCGAGAACGAGTTGCTAAGCTCACTAAGCTCGGTGCTGATTTCGTGAAGGGCCTGGCCGTCGGCAAGACGTGCCTCATAGACCTCATGAGCCGTCACCATCTGGCGGTGCAGGGGAAACAATGGATTGCTGTGGCGGCGTTGCAGGTGTCGCTCGGCAGCGCCGGGATGGGCGCTCCATTTCCAGTTGGATAGCGATTTAGCATCAAAGTCGACCGTGTCTATCATCGGTCGGAACACCGCTAGCGCCTCCTCAGTTGCATGGCTAAAGCAGTCGGCGAGCTTGTAGTCATTGCCTTGCAGGCTGGCGCTCGCATTTCCAGCATAAGGCGAGTCGGGTGCGAGTCGGAGGAAGCCTGTGGCCAGAAAGAATTCCATCGGTACCTCTACCGACAGGCCCTCCAGCCGGAACGACCGCGCCTCGGAGGAAATCTCCTCGATAGAATGCGCAAGGCGGTTTTCGAAGTCGAGGAGCGCATCAATGCTGTCGCCGGACGCCTGTTGCGCCGCCTCAGCGAGCAGGCAGAAGGACTCACGTACCATTCGTGCCGCGATGGTGCCGTGCTTCTCGGCAAAGAGCCAGAACCAGAGAGCGAGCTGATATCCTCGAACTCCGTTTCGCAGGACCGGTTCGACGTCTGGCGCGAATATGATGCCAGGCGCGGCCCACCCTGCGAACGGTGCTGCATGGCTGCCTAGGTACATGCCCAGAAGCTGCTTTATGGACTGATTCGCATCGCTAGGCCAGCTGCGCGCCTCATCTTGCCGCTTTTCGGTTTTCCAGAGTTTCCAGGCCATCCTGAACCTCGCAAAGGAATGCGGTATGCGCCCGGCAACGATAGTTGCACACTCGGCCGAGGCCGTAAACCGGCGGCTGCCCTTGTTCGTCCGGGGACAGTTCGACGCAGTCCGCGCGGGGTGAGTGATGCTTGTAGCCGGAACGTGACGATATCCGCATGTGCGCCACCGATGGTTAGACTGATGCCGTCATGAGCAAGGCTTTTTCCGCCCGCTCTCCAGGCCAAAAGAGAGGTCTGCGTCTATTTTTATCGCGCTGACCGCGTACCTCACGCGCGCGGAATCAGGCGGGGCTCTGGAGTAGCGAATGGAAGCCACGCCTCGCCTCGGCAAACCTCAAGAATCCTGCCAATGAACAGGCTGCCCTGAACTTTCCGGGCGGTAAGGCCGAAAACCTCTATCGCGATTTTTCACGTATGGCGCATGGAAATTAGCCCGCCGAAACGGCGGGATAATTCCCTCGAAGCACGCGCCAATCCATACCAGAAAGCCACGAGAGCCGAGAGCCCACGAGCGGCCCGCTGCAATGAAGAACGCGGCGGAGTGTCAGGCATTGCGACGGACCGCCGTGATGGCGGCATTTTCCGGATATCACGCGTTGCGTGAGCGTCCGTTGCCGATTTCGTGGCCTGTTTGCCTTGGCAACGGCGAAGATTCAGCGACGCAAGGCACATCCCTTGCGGTACCTATTCATGTGAGCGGCAGACGCTCGCATGGAGGTGAACCATGAAACATATAACCAAGACGTTTTTCGCTTCAGCTCTCGTGATGGCACTCTCGGCAATTACATACGCACAAGCCGGCAGCAGCGCTGGCGGGCTCCCGACACCCAACGTCGGCGCCGGTTCGATGAAGACCCCGAACGAGACGGGCTACGGTTCTCCCGAGGTCACGGGTGATGTCGACCGCGCGACGCGCAGTAATCCTGCGACGGAGCGTTCCAATAGCGGCAAGACCAATGGTCTGAACAGGGGCACGCGTAGCGGCGCGAACAGCGACGTCAACAGTGGACCGGGCGGCTCAAGCGAAAACGGCCAGTAGTCCACTCGGGTGGGCGCTATTGTCGCGCAACGGCCGTGCGTAAGGACTATGCACGACAGGCTCGCCTTGTGAATGCTCTCACCCACATCTGATAGAGCGAATGCCTGTGGTCACGCTGGTCGGCGCCTGGCGAACCGGTCTTGCTGTCGTTTGCGGCGATAACGGACGAGCCGTCTAAGGAGGTTGCAGCGGCGGGCTATGGACCGATGCATTGTGCCCATGAAAGAGGAGCATATCGACGCATGGCTTATTCCCAACTCGTCGGACTTGGAAGCAATGTACGCGATACTTGATGACAGGGGCCGGCCATACTTTGAGCACCGTGCACCCAAACACAACGGCATTCCACGCGCGAACGCGCGCTGGCGTCGGTGGGCAGGACGTAAAAGCGTTTGCGACCAATACCGTGGCCAGCATGCCGTTGTACTTAAATCTCCGATTGAGCTGCAGCGAACTGCGCGGATAGCGAGAGGTGACTCAACTGGCAGGCAGGATGCACCATGTCGTCTGGAACAACGTCAGACGCTGCGCTTGCTGTCATAAATAACCTGTTGCGGTGCGGAACGTGCCAGGTTGGCCAGCGGCGGGCAGCGCCTCCACCCCAGTCCTGAAAGTTCGCGAATTGCAAAATGCCAAAACTACTGCGCATTTGTCTGATTTTCCTGCTGGCGTTGGTCTATAACTGATTGAGTGACGCAATCTTATTGCCGTTGCGGACCCACGAGGTCATCACGTGCAGACTTCCGTGCGACCCTTCAGCACCTATCTGCCAGCGCTAATCAGCTACATACATATTTAGCGACGCAGCACCCTCATCCACACGGTCGAACTCGGTCGCGGCAGTCTCGCGTCGATTCACCGACAACATTGCTCCGCATTCCCGGAACACGACCGTTTCCGCAGCGCTCTTGCCTTTCACCAATGGTGGAAAGGAGTCCCGCTATTCGGTGGGCGGAAGTGAAAGCCGCAAGTACCCCGAGGTGGTCGTCTGGAAATTTGCTCGCCAAGCGAGGCGTCAAGATGAAAGTACAAGTGATGGTAACGGCAAGTGCGCGCTTCGCCTATTGACGGCAGCCGGTGCCGCGTATGCACAGGACGCGCAGCAAACTCCGTGTGCGCAAATGAGTCAGTCGGCAGAACAGCAGGGTGCGGCGCCGACAGAGGAACAGGTGCGTGACACCTCGGTAAGTGGCATGCGGATGTCCAGAACGCAAACGGGCGGGCGAACACTATACGGTGCGCCCTGTATTGCGGGGCGTTCTGCGATATTTATCACGGAAATTAACCGGGCCGCCGTGCCTGGTGCCGACGAGAAAGAGGTGACGAGATGAAAGTGCAACTTTTCGCTGTAATCAGTGCGGTATCGCTGCTCGCTGCGGGAGCCGCCCATTCGCAGGACATGCAACCTTCGGGTACCGCCGGCCCGTCAGCTTCCCAGCCGCCCATGACGACTGCCCAGCCGGCCACGACTATGGACCGCGGCCCTGACCTGGGATACGGACCCCAGCCCGGCGGAAGCAGCGGCAGCGGCAGAGCCAGAAACGGTGCCCCGTGCGTGGTGGGCCTGTCCTGCGATATCTATCAGGGCAGCTAGCCTGCATGAATTTTCATGGCCAATCGACGGCGCCCGTTTACCTACATCGATAGATAACTGGGCCTCCGCAGCTGCCGGTGGGCAACGGCGAATGTACCGCTTGCCGTCCCGGCCGCCAACCAAAACAGTGATGCAAGCTCATGGCGGAGGTGCGTATATGGAAACATGGCTAGACAACTATTTTGACAATCCTCAGCAGGTGGGGATGCGGCTGGCAGCAATGACAGCGACGTTCGGGCATGAACTGGACGAGCCGCAGTTCCTCTTCTACCTCCAGGCGAACATGAGTTATCACCCTCGGCAAGCGCGTCGAGGGCCACCTTGGATACTACTGGCACCGCGCTATGCGACTCAAAGCATACAGGTGGAAAAGAAGATTGATCTCGTGAACAGCGGGTTCGAATTGTCGAACCTCATTGAGCGTGTTGAAATTGTTCGAAACTTCGGTAGTGGCTATCTCGTGAAGGTGGGCATCCAAGGCAGCCCACGGGTCTTTGTGCCCAATTTGGCGACCGACATGCGACTGTCCGGACTCGACGAGGGCGCATGGCATTATGACATTGTCATCAGCGGACCGTTTGCGTAGCGGAGCACTGCTGCGCTTCATACAGTGGGACGCGCTGGTAAGGGCTTCTAGCGGCGGTCGAGTGACTGTGCGCCCGGAAAACAAATTCCTGGTCACGCGAGTACTGTCCAAACCTTCTCAGACAAGCACCCATAAAGTTGGCGCGCCATGACAGCACCGCATTGCTCACAACGATAATGTTCGATAGCTGTCACGCCCTTGCATGGGCCTACCCCAGCGCGCGGATTAGAAGTTCGCGCACCTGTCGCTTTTCGAGTGAGGTTACTAAAATGGCAAACGACTCTGCGGCTTCTCCAATATCAATCTGTGGATGCTTACCCGCGTGACCAAATGCTCGTAGAGTCGTCGTTGTGATAAAAGTCCTTGCTCCGTTAACGTAAGGGGTGGACGAAACGCAAATACTGACGTTTTACGCGAATTCGCGCGGCGAATGGGTAGGCGAACTGTTCGACGACGAAGCGCGACTTCTCGCGACGACGCATCCCGCAACGATTGCCGCTGCCATCTTCGCGATGGGCGAGTGCAGCCTCCGCGTCGAGACGTACGAAGGCAGCTTCACGATGCAATTTCCGTTCGACATTGACGAGATGGACCCCTTGGGGGACCTGATGGAAGACGAGAAAATGGGCAAATGGATGAGTCTGTTCTGCTACTTCTCACACTTTGATTTCGCCAGTACTCTGCCTTACGATTCTCGTCCGGATATTCACTTCCACACGGCGGTCCACCACCTGCCGCAGAGACTCGTGAAGGTGCATCCATCGGGACCGAAGCCGATGGATTTCGAAAGCTGCTGGAAGAACGGATTCAGTCCATCTACTATCCGCGGCGTAAGGGGCTGAACAAAGCGCGCGGTAGTAATAACGGGTGACATTGAGTGATGCATTATGCCTTCCCAAACCCACTCATCCGCTCTCATGATGGAATCTCCATTAGAAGAATCATGCGGGGCAATTCTTTCGTTTAGGCGAAAGCATCGCTAGTTGCCCGAGCCTCGATTTCGAACGGCACGACTGCGCGGCGTGGCTGAAGGACCGCACCAAATTCCTGATTGCAGGCGGCGCTGAAGCGACTGTTGCGGCGAACGCAGGTACTGCGAGCAAGGCAAAGGGTGCGGTCAAGACGGCGGCGCCGAAGACCGATGGCGTGAGATTCGTGTGCCGCGGCCGCAGTTGCAAGAGGCTGACAAGACAGGCTGCAACTGGAACATGACCCACTTCGGCAACGCGGTCGGCTTTGAGCGCGACATCGAGGGCATCCTCAAGGCCGTGCGTGCGGAATACAACCTTAACACCGAAGTGAAAGAGACCGGCAACCCGTTTGGGGGTTAACCGAGAAAGACATCGATTCGTTGTTCATTCCTGATGGCTTGACTAATGATGCGCTTACCTTAAATGGCCTACCTTGCAACGCCCCGTCGCAGATATTCCTTACTTTGAAGCCTATGCTTTCTACCAGCATCGACATGGCCGCATGTTGCTCAAAATTTGCCGACAACCGACGAATGTAACTTTGGATGCAACCCTGCGCGCCATGCTCTGACATTGCCGGCAAGTCGGCCGCTGAGCCTCTGCACCAGGACCGCACGCTTAAGGGTGTAGGCGCAGTCAAAGGCGAGCGGCGAGAAGAGCACTACCGATTGGGACACATGCCAAATGCTCGAGCTTGTCGAGGACCGAGCCAAGGTCCACCCCATCAATTCGTTTGCGCACCGGTCAACATCACGTCAATGACATAGCCACCGCACTGCACGCAACAGAAGCCACATGGCAGCTCTGGAGTCGTCAACTTGAGGGTCATAATGGCAACCCGCGTTTTTGCCCTTGTGAATCGGAAAGATGGGTGTTGAGAGTTTAGGCGCGCGGAATAATGAATTCGCTTATCTCTGTTCGAACATCATTCGTCGATTTCGATAAACGAGATATTCGGAAAACTAGAAAATTAAATTCACCACAAGTGAACCCTGCTATCAGGGTGTTCGATGGTACTGTTGTTGCCGTGTACCCGTCCTTGGAACTCGTGCGGCTTGACCGGCAGCAAAGGGTTGGGTATCGACCGCCAAGGATACTCGAACCCGATTGCACTCCGTGCGCCAGGCCACATAACCGCCTCGCACGGCCGCGTATATTCAGAATGTCACAAGAGAGCGCCTGTTCTAAGCAAACTCCCGTCTGCCACGCCGCGACGTCAAATCATCGCACTCCCGTCGGTTCGGTTGCGCCGTCAACGAGCGTAATCTGTAACACCGCTCTTCTCGAGGCTTGAAATGAACAAGCTGCTCGTCACTCTGCTTCTTATCCCCGCTGTCACGGCTTTTGCGCAGGGAACGGCATTCCCCGACGGCGCCACGACACCCAGCGCGGCTGACATCCAGCAACGCCTCGCCGGAAAGGCATTCGACATCAAACTTGCAGACGGCAGCATGTGGCATGTCCAATACGGCAACGGAAGCGACTACGATTTCAAGTCGAGCAAGGGATTTGCCGACCACGGCGACTGGAAAGCAGAGGACGGCAAGGTCTGCAGCAAGGGCAGCAAGATCCCCTACGCCTGCAACGAGGTGCGCATGAAGGGCGACGACCTTTACCTCAAGCGCGATAGCGGTGAGATCGTGCAATTTATCGAGGCGCATTAAACGCAGTTGCGGATAACGGACGGTCCGGCCACCGTCTGGCGCGCCGCTGGCAAGGGCCGTAGGCTCGTTGTTGACCCCAACGGCACAGCGCTACTCGTTGACCAATACTTTGGTGCGCAAGTGACGTTCTAGCGGTCTGGAGAAGTACCCCCTTGCGTGCGCGACATCCGCGTCAGCGACTGGGCTCCTGGGACGTGAAAGAGCAAAGACCGGGATCCTCTCCGCCCTGCAATCAGCTTAAGTCCGCGGTGGCCTGTTGCCAGAACTTCAGACCGTCCAGAACCTGGTCCGGGTGTGACGAGTGAGCGCGATAGCCGGTCCAAACTGGCGCCGGTTTTGCTGCGGTCTGTGCGGTAGGTAACAGTGCGTCTGGAAAAACGTCACCATCGCGAGCGTGAGGGCTGATAGCCTGCTGAAAGACTTTCCTCGGGAACACGTCAGATTCATGGCGTGGACGAGGTGCTTTTTTTCCGACACGCGGGGCCGGCCGTGAAGACAAGGTTAATAGCTGTCACTGTCATGACCGCGCTCTCGCTCGTGGCCTGCTCGAAATCCGACGAGCCGTTGAGCGGCGCGACTGGTAGCGACACTGTGCTGCGCGAGCGCATAATCGGGCTTTGGCATTTGAAAAAGGACGGAGACAGCTACTACATGGATTTAACGCCGTCCTCTGACTTCAAAATGACACTCGTCAGCGATGGGACCAGCTTGGTTTTGCGAGGAACCTGGAAGGTAGCCCAAGGACGGTTGCTGATTGATACGCTCGCCGCGCCTGAAGTCGAGGTCAAAGCCAATCACGATGACGAAGCCATTACCTCGCTGAGCAAGACCTCGCTCACGTTGGCCAATAGTGACCCCAAGGAAGCCCCGACCGTATACGAGCGTGTCACTCAGATTGCGGCCGAGGACGACAAACCGTTGGTTAGTCAGCAAGCGAGTGCGTCAGCGCCGCAAGTGAAGGCGCAAGCACAGGCGGTGGCCCCGGCCCCTGCTGCGGCCGAGCCTGCCGTTCATCTCCTTCTCCAGCAATCGCATTACGTTCCGGAGAAGCAACGCGTGGTCATCCCGTTGCACATCAGCAAGGACGTGAACGTCAAGATTTCCCTTAGAATCGACCAGCAGGTACCCATCGACCTGGTCATCGTCCCCTTCAAGGTGACCGACGTCGGTTACGACAACCTCCTTAACGGTGTTGCGTTCCACGAGGCGCAGAAATCTCTGTACGAGATGTTTGGCGATGACAGCGTTTACGGAAAGCCATCAAAAAAGGATTTCTCCGAAGCGGACCTTTTCCTGTGGCCTGGAGCAAAGAAGGGCGCTTATGGCGAATTCGAGTCGGACTGGGGCGAGTATCCCGCTTCGGACTACACCATCATCCTTGATAACTCCGGCGAAATTACGCCGTCGCGAGGCGACGCCCCGGTGCAGATAGCGGTGTGGGCGGCAGACATCAAGTAGGTAACAGGCTCGTGTGTAGCCCGGCTACTCTTTACACCTCTATTTGGCTGCTTCACCGCGTGCTCTCCGACTGCGGCTGCTTTTTGTCTGTCCGAGTGTGTACGGCCTGGTACCCCAATCACCCAAGGCCCAGCACTCGTAGCACGGCATCACGAATTTCATCGGTGTGAAGTGGCGAGTGTTCCACAAGCGGCTAAACGGAATCACGAACGACAAGACACAGAATATGACCCTCGCCGAAACAAAAGCCATTCTTCAGCAGGTTAGGAGATGGGCCTGACCTCGCGACCGGCCAACCAGAGAAGAACGGGAATCCAGGTCCTTGCCTTCAAGGTCCGGCCGCTTGTTACGCGCGAAGACATCGAACAGTAGCGGAGAGCCGCCATATTCGGCACAGAAGTCTCGCGCGCGCCGTTGAATCGAGCGATAGCTTTGCTGGACTTCGTCCTCGCTTTGCAGCAAGTTGTACTCTGAAAGTTTCTTGTGCAGGTCGTGGAGCACGGCCAACGTCGGCGCGTTCAGCACCACGTGTCCGTTGGCAAGAATCGCCTCGAGTACGTGCGGCCGCTTATTGCATTTGACGCGCAACGCCTTGATGAAACTGTTGGCCAGCCGCGAAGCTTGCAGAAACGGCAGGGGCGGGAATTCGATTTGATGGGTCTTGCCGCGCGTTTCGGACATGCGTTTCTTTGACCAATGGGCGCGGATATCTCGCACCATTTCGGCCTGCCATACGTCGAACGCGGCACGGTCGCTCAGATTCGCGGCATCAAAGTATCCCGGCGCGAGTTGCTTCGCGAACTGCCGGTCGGCCCATTCGTTGAACACTGACAGTGGGCCATACGGATCGCCGGTGTATCCTGTCGCGACTCCCCGGGCGCTCCGGGTGTCGACCCCGGCGTGTGTCTCTTCCTTAGCGTGACGGAGCCATCTTTCGGCCTCGCCAAGGTACTGCTGGTATTCCGCTGCAAGTGCGGCGTTGTCTGCATGCATAGGCTTCTCGTGTCTTGGTGAGGGGGCGCGCGTCTGCCCACGCGGTGATTCGAAAAGGTGCTAACGAACGCAGCCGCGAGTCGACGCGTCACAACGCAGTGCCATGCGGACGCACGCAATCGCTGCGGCCCTATGGCGCTAATTGAGGTGCGCAGAGAGAGTCACCACGGCGCGCAAGGTCTGCCTGCTGGCAAAATGGCGGCCGGGAAAATGCGGGCGCGGACGTCCTGTCGCTCAGGCAGCGAAACTGTTCGGAAATCGACGACATCGATTGTCCACGGCATCTGTCCTCTGTTTGGTATTCCTGAGATTCTAGGCGGCCTTGAAATCCAGCAGCAAGTAAAAAGGTGATAAACGACGTCTTGCTATCTGCAAGCGCCGGCGCTGCCTTTAGAGAGCGAACCAGCTTGGCGCCGTCCATTCCTGGCATCATGACGTCCGACACGACGACATCCGGGCGTTCTTGTGCTACCGCCTGCATTGCATCCACGCCGTCGGCCGCTGTGCGGACCCGGTAGCCATCGCCTCCAAGAAGCGCCTCGAGCGCCCCTCGTAGTCCGCCGTCCTCGTACCCGCGTGGTGCCGGAAGGCTGGTTCAATCGACATAGAAGGGCGCTTGGTGGGGCTGCGGCATGGGAATTGCGGGGACCTGTAAGCGGGTTCGCACACTGCAGTGCTAACGACCGCTTTGCGTTTAAGGAGACAGCCATGCGAGTCGCGACAAAAGGAATTCTGATTTCAGCGGTATTTATCGGTATATCAGGGAGTGTCTACGCACAAGGCGCGGGTGGTGGAGGAGCCGCCGCGGGGCAAGGTGGCACGGGTATGAGCAAGCCGAGCGCGGGCGGTTCGACCGATACAGTGTCGGGCGCATCAGGGGCAAATAGCATGGCACCCTCTGGTACTACGTCACACAAGAAGATGCATAAGAAGTCCGGCGCCGCCATGCCGGCGTCTGCTACCAATCCGGCTTCGGGCGGGAGTTGAAGATTGCTTGATTTCGGGCGGTGTGTGTATTGCGGTGTAAGGATACTGGATGGCGCCTGCCGCCCTATGTGACTCGTACGATTGATGGGCACTTGGGGTGTCTGGCGTATAGAGTATCGAAAGGTGGTTTGCGCTCGGCGCACAGCGTGCCTGGGTGCTTTACTCTTGCTTCTGTTGCGGCTGGCGTCGAAACATCAGCCGATTGTCTGGACTTTCTACGTTCTCCTCGGACCGTCCGCTTGTCGCGGTGCTCTTCCTTCTGGCATGGTAGCCATGCGCCCCGTTTGTTTGGAATGACTTCGTTGCGCGCAAGGTGCATTCCGCGAACAATGACGGGCGCCATTCCTTAAAACTGCTACGGGTCTGCGGCTCACGGTGGCCGATCTTTCGACGTCGACACTGCGACCGCCGAGTGAAGCCTTCTATCTACTGCGACTCCACCGCGTACGCTCCGACGCTTTTCCGTCGATTCGGTGCGAAGTACCAAAACGCGCCGGCCGTCTGAATGATGACGAGGCCGGCCCAGACTGCCTGATGCGCGATGGCTGGGTAGTGTCCCTGCACCGCGGTCCAATGACCGAGCGCTGCACCAATCCCGATTTGCGTCGCGAAGACGCCGACAAAGATGACCAGCGTGAACGTCGTGTTCACGCGACCGAGCAGACGCGCAGGAAAGTGCTCGGCCAATACCGCACAGGTCAGGATGCCCGTTCCTCCCAACGCCCCGTAAGCACCCCACAGAAGCGGTTCGGGAATCGGTTCGGGAATCGCGAGGAGTTTTGTAAAGACAGCCGCAACGATGAAATCGTAGTACTCGAGCGCGCCTCCTAAAGAAGCCAAGGCGAGGGTTTTAATGTCACTTCGGCTCATCGCTTCGCGTTGCATGGCGACGCCGGCTGACCGGACAGGGGTAGAACTCATCGTTATCTCCAAACACAACGAAACCCGCTCATTCGGGAGATGGTGATTCACCTCGCCGACCATGGAGATACGTTTGCGGATCAGATGCACCATGCCCAATTTTGTCAGGTATTACTTCATCAGCTATCGCGAGCGCCTGTCGAGCAGCTGTCTCTGCCGATATCGACCCATCCGAAGTTACGAAACGTGTGTAACGCCCTTATCGACAATCCCGCGGACAGACGGTCTCGAGCCGAATGGGCCAGCATGGTCGCAATGAGTGAGCGCACCTTTGACCGGCTTGTCATGAAGGAGACCGGGCAAAGCTTCGGTCGCTGGCGTCAACAACTTCAACTGATTGTCGCGTTGCGCGATTTATCTGGTGGGGCCAGTGTTCAACAGGTAGCGCTTGCCCTTGGATACGAGTCCACCACCGCGTTCATCATCATGTTCAAGAGAGCGTTCGGGGTGCCACCGGGCCAATATATGCTGGACCGCCGTGCACTTGTCGGGGCCGATTCGACTGCGGAGAGGGTTTGAGGTGGAGAAATCAACGAAGAGTAGATCGCGCACATCTGCTGGCGCGCGAACACGAGGACGGATGGGCAGGAATCGCTCACGTCAGGCGTAAAAAAATAATGGCGATCATTAACGCCACAGAATACCATCGTCGGATCGCTGCTCTCACACCCAAGTCAATGATTTCCACCGAGGACCTACATTTTTTCATTACGCTTGCGAGCGCTTTGTCGCTGGCGGATGCCGCGCGCAAGCTCGATGTGACGCCGCCCGCCGTCACGCAGCGGCTGCGTCTTCTGGAGAACCGGTTGGGCATGCGCTTGATCGATCGATCGGGCCGGCGCATGGTGCTCACCGACGAGGGCGAACTGCTTGCGGTACACGCGCGCCGGATCTGCGATGACATTGGCAATTTGTCAGACACGCTGGCATCGCGGCGCGGCACGGTGGCCGGCCATCTGCGCGTGATCGCACCGCTCGGTTTCGGGCAGCGTTACGTCGCGCCCGTCATTGCGCAATTTCGTGCCCTCTATCCCGAAGTGAGCGCAAGTCTGATGCTGTCCGATCGCCCCGCGCGCATTTCGGATGACATGTGGGACCTGATGGTGCATATCGGCGAGTTGCGCGATTCGTCGCTCGTCAGCCGGCGCCTCGCACCTAATCGCCGCATCCTGTGCGCGGCGCCGAGCTATCTGGCGCGTCGCGGTGAACCAAAGCATCCGGAGGAACTGCTCACGCATGACTGTATCGCGCTGCGCGAAAACGATGAAGACGTGACGATGTGGCGCTTCACGCCGAGAGATCAGGGCGCACCGGCGAACGTCAGAGTCGAGCCGATGCTGACGAGCAATGATGGCGGCACCGTGCGTGATTGGGCGCTTGCCGGGCTTGGGATCATTTCGCGCTCCGAATGGGACGTGGCCGAGCATCTGCACGCGGGGCGGCTCGTCCCGCTGCTCGAAGCGTGGACGCAGCCGGACGCGGATATTGTCGCGCTAATCAGTTCGCGGCATGGACGCTCGCTGCGCGCTCAGCGCTTTCTGGACCTTCTGCATGCGTCGACGTTGCAACAACCCTGGTTGCCGCGTGACAGCGAACAATCTAGCAGCGGCAAACGTGCACAGGGCTCTGGTGCTGGTGGATTGACGGCTCGCGCGAGCGTCGCCTGACGGATGTGGTCGAGTACCCGCGCCGGTCTGAACGGAGCGGGCCTGACGACCGGTGAACCGATGCCACTACCAGGGCCACGACAACGAGGTCGCCGTACCCGTTTCGCAGGCACGCTCGTAAAGCATTCGCGCGACCGTCAGATCCTGCAGGGCGATACCGGTCATGTCGAACAGGGTGATGTCGTCAGGATGCCGATCTATCCGGACCTGGCCGGTGATCAGATCGCCGATCTCGATGCATGGCGTGTCAGGCGCCCATTGTGTCTCGCCGATTTCGCGCGCCTGGGTCCGGTCGTCGACAACCAGGCGGACGCGCGGCAGCAACTCTTCTGGAAGTTCGCGTTTGCCTTTGGTGTCCGCGCCGACGCAGTTGAGGTGAGTGCCGGGCTGCACTGCTTGCGCGTCGAAGAGTGGCCCCTTGCCCGGCGTGGCCGTGACTACCACATCGCTGTCAGCCACCGCAGCGTTGCGGTCGGTCGCATGCAGGACTTCGCAACGTCCGGCGAACTGCGCTTCAAATGAAACGTCGCGCTCATCGTCTACGGTGACATAGCGAACGCAGGAAAGCTGTTCGAGCACACGCAATGCGAATCTGACCTGCACTTGCGCTTGTACACCCGTGCCAAATACGCACAGATGAGCGCTGTCCGCACGCGCGAGGAGCGTCAAACCCAAGCCACCGGCAGCGCCCGTGCGCATGGTCGTGATTGCATTACCGTCGATGACGCACACCGGCCGGCCGGTTTTCGGATCGATCAGGAGAATGGTGGCCTGGTGCGGTTCGCCGCCCAGCCCGCGGTTTGCCGGCCAAAACCCCGCAGCCTTGAATCCGAGCAAGCCTTGCGACTGCACGTCGCCCGATTTGATTCCGAATACGCCCCCTGTCACGAGTGGCTCCCTGACAACAGGGAACACACGGCCCTCGCCCCGGCTGTGAAGAGCGAATGCTTCCCGTACTGCTTCGACTACATCGTCAGGCTTCAGCAAGGCTTCGACCTGGTGTTTGTCGATCAGGATCAGCTTGGCATCATTACGCATCGTGGTACACCTTGATTCTTGAGAATGGCAAATGCAGTGTGTCCGGCCTCAGGAGGCACTGCCTTGCGGCGCGCTCGCTGGCGGCAATGCCGCACGGCTTGCGCGCTCTACAAACAGCACCATCATCGCGGACAGGCACATGAGTCCGGCAACACCGAGCATCGGCACGCGATAGGAGCCGGTGACGTCATGCAGCCAGCCGGTAGCGTAGGGGCCGAGGAAGCCGGCCAGCGTGCCGATCGTATTGATGAGGCCGATGCCCGATGCGGCCGCGGCATTGCTCAGATAGCGCGGAGGCAACTGCCAGAACGAGGCATGCGGGGTGTAGACGCCGACCGCGCCGAGCGTAAACGCAGCCATGACCTCGTACGGCGACGAAAGGAACAGCGCAGCGGCGAACGACAAGCCGCCGATCGCCGTCGGAATCGCAACGTGCCAGGCGCTGAGTGCGGTACGTCGTGCATATTGTCCCCACAACAGAATAGTCACCGCCGACACCGCGAAGGGAACAGCGGTAATCAGTCCAACCTGGAAGACCGAATATTTGACAGCGAACAGGTGGGAGAACTCCGCGACCATCTGCGGCAAGAAGAATGACAGCGCGACGACGCCGATATTGATCCCGAAGTAGATCAGTCCGAATGCGAGGACTCGCCGGTCGAGCAACGCAAGCCACGCGCTTTTCGGCGACACCCGCTGGGCTTCCTGCCGCTCCACGGCGAGCGCGTGGCTCAGTTCGGCGCGCTCGTCGGCGGTCAACCACCGGGCGTCGTCGGGGCGGTCTTTCATGACCATGAACGTGACGACACCTAGCGCGATCGCCGGCAATCCTTCTATGAAGAACATCGAGCGCCAGCCGGACCAGCCGAACAGATGCGTATGTTCCATCACGAAAGTTGAAATCGGTGCGCCCAGCATGTTCGACAGCGGGATGGCGAGAAAGAGCAGCGACATCAGCCACACCCGCTCCTGCCGCGGCAGCCAGAACGTGACATACAGGATCATCCCCGGAAAGAATCCTGACTCTGCAATGCCGAGGAGAAAGCGCAGCGCGTACAGCGTGTGAGCGCTGTTGACGAATGCAGTCAGCGAAGCGATCAATCCCCAGGTGACGAGAATCCGCGTCATCCACAGCCGTGCGCCAAAGCGCGCCAGCAGCAGATTGCTCGGCACGGCGACGAGAATGTACCCGGCGTAGAAGAGGCCGGCGGCCAACCCGAACTGGGAGACCGACATGCCGAGTTCGTGATTCATCGTCAGCGCCGCGTAGCCGACGTTCGCCCGGTCCATCTGGTTGACCATGTAGAGCAAGATCAGCAGCGGCGCCAGGCGCCAGATGACCTTCCGGGTGGTTTGTGATCTGATTCGCGTCACATCTGGCGTATCGTTCATTGGGAAAATCCTCTGTTGCAATGGTGCGTGTCTTGCGCGTGCTGTGAAGACAGGACGTCTTCGCGGGGTAGTCCGCTCATCGCGGGTCGCGCCTTGGCAGAACCGTACGGACCGTCGGACTCCACGTGGAAATGTCGTCCAGCGGTATGACGGGGCGCGGCAGCTTCTTGAAATCGAATCGCGCGAGGATCGGGGAAGTCAGACCTGGCGCATCGACGCTGACGATTTGCGCATCGGAAAAGAACTCGTCGAATGCCGCCCTGAAATGGCCGCGCGACTTCAATACGACGACGCGCGCACGCGCAATGTCGATGCCGAACATCTCGAAGAACATCGGCTCATGACACTGATGTCGCTTGCTGATGACGATGACCGTCACGCCGCCGATCTGCAGCGCGGCGCACGGTCCAAGGTCGAAGCTGCAGCCCGCCAGTTGTCCGCGTCGGCCGACACCTTTGCCGTCGTGCAGTTTGAACACGCGGGCCGGCGCGTTGAGCGGCTCCGAATACACCGTGGTTTCAGCACGATTGAAGCGCGCGACGAACGGTTGCGCGGTGCCCGCCATGTAGGCGTCCGCCACCAGGTCCGGATCCGTGATGACGCCGAGAATCGCATCCTGCACCTCGTGCTGAAGTAGCGCCTTGAGCACGAACGGCGTGTTGCCGCGGCCGCCACCGCCCGGGTTGTCAGCCACGTCGGCGAGTAGCAGCGGCGCTAACGAAGGATCGTCGCTCGTCGCTTTGGCGAGGCGGACCGCGTCGTCGAGTGGCGTCAACGTCGGCGTGAATGCCGCACGCTCTTGCCACGCATACGACACAAGATCGTTGGCCACTCGATGCGCGAGCGGCGCATCCCCGCGTGTGGTCACGATTACCGTCAAGCCGTTCTTCGGCGTGTCTGCAAACGCAAAGCCGCCGACAATCGAGACGTTCACGATTCGCGGGTCGTCCAGCGCTTCCGCGCGCCGGATCATCTCCGCATACGGTCCGGTTCCCGGGGCCGTCAGCAGCTGGGTGGGAGGGGCGCAGACGGGCATGCGCACGTGCGCGACAGCCGTGCGCATGCCGTTCAATAATTCGCTCAGGATGCGGGCGGCCTCGGCGCCGCGCTCGGCCATATCGGTGTGAGGATTGCGACGGTATGAGACCAACGCGTCGACGGCGTTCACCATCCGGTCGGACACGTTCGCGTGCAGGTCGACGGTGGCGACGATCGGTACCGTGGGTCCGACGATATTGCGTACGAGCGTGAAAACCGCGCCGTCGGGGTCGTCTTCTTCTGTCGTGATAGCGGCGCCATGCTCACAGATATAGACAGCGTCGAGCGGCAGTGCCGCACGCAATCGCTGTTCGAATTCGCCCAGCGTGTCGGCGAAGAATGCGTGTTCGACCGGGCCGCCCGACTCTGCGTTGGCAAAGAGGATCGGGACAGGTGTCCACTCAGAGGTCGCATCCATCGTTCGAACGAATGCGGGAATTTCCGGCGTCATCACCGGCGCTTCCTTGCGTGCGTCGTCCAGCAGCGCGGTAGCTTGCAAGTAGGCGCGCGATACGAAATCGGCGCGCGTGGACACCGGTGCAAACCGGTTCGACTCGATCGCGAAGCCAAGCATGGCAATGCGCGGGTTTTTCATCAGTCACTCCTCATCGCCGGCGTCACCCAGATCGGCATCGCACGCTGGTGTTCCCGGCGGGTCATCAACGCATCATTGCGTTGCTTTCGACGACGCGGCGATTGGCCGCCAGCATGCAAGCGTCGACACCTGATTTCGCATGCTCGTGAAAGTATTGGTTGCCAAAATGCCATGCGGGTTAACGTCGACTGATTGCTTCATTCACGTTGGAGTTAACCGTCTCGCACGAAAGCAGTGGACACGGTCGGCCGCGCGATCGGTCGCGGGGAGGCATCGGGGATGTTCGAAGAAGCGTGGGCGCCGCAAGCGTGAGTGCGGCCGGCCTCGGCAGGCCTGGAGAAGCGGGGCGCGCGTTGTGAGCGCAAGAAGCAAACTTGTGACAAATCGTCGATGGACCGTGCGGTCCGCGCGGCCGAGAATGAATGCTTCATTCAGCACGAAGGAGCATGTCATGGGCCACGCGGAAGTCCGCGAGTTGCAGATTCCCAAGCCAATTGGCGGACGCTTGCCGGAGCCGCCGGTATTCGCGAGCCTCGACGATGAGCGGCAACATCGCAAGCTCAAACTCGCTGCGGCATTTCGCATCTTCGCGCGATTCGGGCTCGCCGAAGGTATAGCCGGACACATCACGGTTCGCGACCCGGAGTTTCACGATCGATTTTGGGTCAACCCGTACGCACAGCATTTTTCGTCGATCCATCCCGACGATCTCGTTTGCATCGACGAGGAGGCCAATGTCTACCACGGGACCGGACCCGTCAACGCCGCTGCTGCGGCGATTCACTGCGGCATCCACGGCGCGAATCCCGATGTCGTTGCAGCAGCCCATACACACACGCCTTTCGGTCGCGCGTTTTCCGCGCGCGCACGGCTGCTTGCTCCGCTCAATCAGGAAGCGTGTCTCTTCCACGAGGATCATGTGCTATTTCGTGGCGACGTAGTGGTGCTCGCCACCGAAGAAGGTCGCCGGATCGCGCAGACGATGGGCACGAAGCGCGCCGCTGTTCTGCTCAATCATGGCCTGCTGACCGTCGGTTCATCCGTCGACGCCGCGGCGTATCGCTTTATCGCGATGGAGCGTTGCTGCCAGGTGCAGTTACTCGCCGAGGCGGCCGGCCCGATCGAGCCGCTATCCGACGAGGAGGCGCAGGCCACGCGCGCGCAACTGGGATCCGACTATGTCGCATGGCTTGGATTCCAGGGCCTCTATCAGCAACTCCTGCGCGACAACCCTGATCTGCGCGAACTCGCCTGAAGCGGATGTTGCTAATGTGGCGCAAGCGTCGCTTCGATAGCTGCTGCGCGGTCGCGGCAGCCGTCACGATAGTCGCGAACCGCGGCGCCTAGCCATTGATCAAAGCGTTTGAGCGGTTCCCACTCGCGTTTCTGCTCGGGAAACGAGTAGTAGACGGTCTCCGGATTCGGGATCGAATGAGGGTGGATCTGGACGAGTGCACCGCTGCGCAACTCCCGTTCGATCAGGATGTGCGGAAGCAAGGCCACACCCAGTCCGGAAATCGCGGCATTAATGGCCATGATGAACATATCGTAGTGCTGGTTCGACGTGCTAGGTTCGATGACCTGCGCGCACGCCGTTTCGGACCATGCAAGCCACGCGCGTGGTAGATCGCGAGTGTGGATCCAGGGCAGCGCGCTGATCCCTTCGCCACTCAACGCTCCGCGCGTACCGATCAACGAGGGCGCACAGACAGCGAGAATTTCATCGTCGCTGACGAGCGGCTGTCCCGGCATCGCAGGCCACAAGCTCTGCGCAAAATAGATCGCGGCATCGAAGCTCGAATCGTCGAAGAAAGTAGGCTGATCGCGGCCCATGATGTGGAGTTGCAGATCCGGATTGGACTCGTAGAAATCATGCAGTCGTGGAATCAGCCATTGAGATGCAAATGTGACACCGACGGCTAGCTGGAGCTTCACTTCGCTCTGCTTGCTTACCAGCTCGAGCGTATCGCGCCGAATCTGGTCGAGATGGACGCGGATCCGCCGTGCGTACTCCGCGCCCGCCGCGGACAATACCAGCCGCTGACGGACTCGCTCGAAGAGCGGGATGCCCAGATGCGCTTCGAGTTCGTTGACCTTCTTGCAGACCGCGCCATGCGTCTGCGACAGCTCGGCCGCGGCCTTTGAAAAACTTTCATGGCGCGCCGCTGCTTCAAAAGCTTGCAGGGCGCTGAGACTGGGAACACCGCGGCGCATCGAGAATCCTTGCTGGCGAAAAGGAATGGGCAATGGATACGCCGATGATAGTCCTTCGTGCGGCGAGGCGCTGGCGACGTCTATTCGCTCGCAAGCCGGCGCAGGCCGACCTCGCGCCAGCGCGTCTCGAGCAGCATGACCACGATGGAAGCGAGCACCATCGTCGCTGCAATGCCGACGAACGCGAGCACGAACGTGCCGGTCGTATCCTTTACCCACCCGATAAAATACGGCAGCAAAAATCCTGACGATACCCCGATACTGGTAATCAGCGCGATGCCGGCCGCTGCGGCACGATCCGTGAGTAGGCGGCTGGGCAACTGCCAGAAAGTCGTGATGCTGCAAAAGCAGGCCGACGCGCCAATCGAAAGCGCAATGATCGACTGGTAGGGCGACTTCAGCAGTAGCGCCACCGAGAGCGCGGCCGCGCACACCAGCAGCGGGCCGGCCACATGCCAGGCGCCGACGTTGTGGCGGCTGACCAGACGGCCCCAGATCAGCATCGTAATGACAGCAACGCCAAATGGAATCGCCGTAATCAGCCCGATATCCATGAGGCTGTACTTCACCCCAAAAGTGCTTTCAAACGTCTTGATGACTTGCGGCAGAAAATAGAGCAAGCCGATGATGCCGGCATTGGTGCCGAAGTAGACGACACCGAGCGCCCAGACTTTCGGATTTCGCAGCGCTCCCAAGACGCCGGACGGTGAGGTGGCGGCCGCTGCCTGAGCCCGTTCGGCAGCCAGCGCCGCCGCGATTTCGCCCTTTTCAGCAGCGGAAAGCCACCGCGAGCGGGAAGGGTCGTCCGTCAGCCAGAAATAGGCCACCACGCCAAGAATGATCGCGGGCAACCCCTCCAGCAGAATCATCGCGCGCCAGCCGGTCACGCCGAACACGTTCGCGTGTGCCATCAACCACGTGGACACGGGCGCGCCGAGCACGCCGGTCAGCGGGATGGCGGTCACGAACAGGGACATCATCCACACGCGATTGCGTGCGGGCATCCATAGCGTGAGGTAGTACACCATACCCGGAAACAGGCCCGCCTCGAATGCGCCAAGAAAGAAGCGGGCGATATAGAGCCAGCGGGAGTCGGGAACGAAGCTCGTCAGCGAGGAGAGCAGACCCCAGCTCAGTAGGATGCGTGTCATCCACAGCCGGGCGCCAAACCGATGCATGCACAGGTTGCTCGGTACTTCGAAGAGAATATAGCCAAGGAAAAACAGGCTTGCCGCGAAACCGTATTGCGCCGCTGTCATATGCAGTTCAGCGTTCATGGTCAGCGCGGCGTAGCCGATGTTTGCGCGGTCAAGCTGGTTCGCGACGTACATCAGGATCATCAGCGGCGCGAGCCGCCAGGCGATTCGCTTCATCAACCGATCGGAAATCGCGGGTTTGAGCGCCTCAAGGTCCATGGTTTTCCCCAGATCTACACGTTGCGGGTTGCTCTCAAGGGAGATTAAGCGCCGTGACCGGTGGGAGGACAATGCACGAAAAATATTGACTTTGTGAGCAAACGTCACAGGGTAGAACCGGCGCTTTTTGCGTTCGTGTTTGCTGCAGGCTGAAATCTCTGCCGTTGTGACGCGCCGCTCCGGCGGATTTGCCGCCGCGCGGTCGAGCGCTTATTCGAATCGATAAAGCGTGCGCGCCGAGCTCGCCAAAATAGACGCGCGCTGCACCGCGTCCGGAACCCACTGATCGAGTGCCCGACAGGTTGCGGTGTAATCGACGAGTTGCTGATGCTGCGTATGCGGCCAGTCGCTGCCCCAGACCAGTCGCGCGGGCGTGTAAGCGTCGAGAAGCTGGCTCGCGAGAGCGGTGCCCAATGCTGCACCATCATCGTCCACCGCGCTCCGGTAAGCTGCCGACAACTTCACCCAGACGCGTCCGGTAGCAGCAAGCGACAGCAGATACTTGAAGCCTGGATCGTCGGCAGCAGTGCGCGGATCGGGCCGGCCGAAATGATCCACGACCACCGTGCAGCCCAGCTCGAGCAGCGGCCCGACAACGGCATGCAAGTCCACGGCTTGACGGTGAACCTCGACATGCCAGCCGAGCGCGTTGACACGCGCGAACAGCCGCCGCCAGTCGGGTGCGGTCAGTTGTGGAAGCTGCAAGCCGACGAGATTCAAGCGGATACCCACTACACCTGTGCTATTGAGCAGTGCGAGTTCGTTATCGGTGACTGCGCAATCCACGACCGCCACCCCACGAAAACGTCGCGGATAGCGCTTCGCCACCTCGAGGAAAAAGGAATTGTCGGTACCGAGAAAACTGGGTTGCACGAGCACGGCGTGCGAGACACCGTTCGACAGCAAGTGACCGGCGTAGGCATCCACCGTTGCGTCGTAATCCGGCGCGTGGCGGCGCTGCTGCGCAAGCGGCAAGCCGCGTACGAACACATGGGCATGCGCGTCGATTGCGGTGATCCGCGGATCTTTGGTGTGGTACCACTGGTCCGCCACCGCCGTGCCTTGTGTCTGCATCGTTTGAATCTGTTCGTCGATCATGTGCTTCCCCGTTAGGCGCGGCTCGTGGCATTGGCTGCTACCGTCGCGATCCGGCGGTTCTTCGTTTCCGGCAACATGAGCGCGGCCACGACCACGAGTCCGTAGGCAATGCCGGCATCGATGCCGAGTGCCGAGCCGAGCGGCATCGAGTTGCCCATGTGTCCGACCAGCACCGGAAAACCTGCCGAGACGATCCGTCCGAAGTTGTAGCAAAAGCCCACGCCGGTGCCGCGAATGCCTTGCGGATAAAGTTCGTTGAACAGTGCGCCGAGCGTGGCGGGGATGCCGGCAGCAAAGAGGCCCAGCGGAAAGCTGAGGAACAGCATGGCGGTGTCGCCCATCGGCAGGAAGACGTAGAGATTGACCGTCGCGATGCAGCACACGGCGAAGAGAATCACGTTGAGCCGGCGGCCGATCCGATCCTGGAGCCACGCACTCACGAAGCAGCCGCAGATGAACGCCGTAATGATGACGGCAAGATACCCGCCGGTGCCGAGCACTGACAAATGCCGCTCGGTCTTGAGATAAGTCGGCAGCCATGTCGTGATCGCGTGATAGCCGCCGTGCGCCCCGACACCGATCAGCGCGCCCACGATCGTCGTGCGAATCACCGACCGGTCGAAGATATTCCGTGCGGCGGGGAGCGCCTGCCTCGGCGACGCGACCGGCGCGGCGGCGCGTGGTGGTTCCACCACGTTACGGCGCAGGTAGAGCACGAGGCCGGCAGGAATCACGCCGATGCCGAACAGCAACCGCCACGCCCAATCCGGCGACACGAACGAGAAAACCAGCGTGTACAGAAGCACTGCGCCCGCCCAGCCAAAACCCCACGCACTTTGCACGATGCCCATCGCCTTGCCGCGATGCTCCGCGCGCATGGTCTCGCTCAACAGCACGGCGCCCGCGGTCCATTCGCCGCCAAAGCCCACGCCTTGCAAAGCCTTGAGAACAAGCAATTGTTCGAAGTTCTGCGCGAAGGCGCTGAGAAAGGTGAAGAGCGAGAACCAGACCACGGTGATCTGCAACGCGCGCACGCGCCCGTAGCGGTCCGACAGCATGCCCGCAAGCAGTCCGCCCAACGCACCGGCGACTAGCGTTGCGCCTCCGATCAAGCCCGCCTGGCCTTTGCCGATGCCCCAGGTCACGAGCAAGGTCGGGATCACGAGGCTGAACAACTGCGTGTCCACGCCGTCGAGTGCCCATCCGGCAAAGCAGCTCCAGAGGGTGCGTTTTTCGAGTGTCGATATCTCGCGGTACCAGTTCATCGTTGTCTCCTGTTGTTCGTGCTTGCTGCATCGTATGTGGAGGCATTCTAGTGAGCGGTTGGATAAAGATATATGATGCAAATGATCATTTTTCATATCGTTTTAATATGGACACCCGCAACCTGAAATACTTCCTCTGCGTCGCCGATGCTGGCAGCGTCACGCGCGCCGCTGAACGGCTGAACATCGCGCAACCCGCGCTGAGTCAGGCGCTCACGCGCATGGAGAAGGAACTGGGTGTCAAGCTGTTCAACCGGACGCGGCGTGGTGCGGACCTTACCGCCGCCGGGCTGTCGATCGTCGAGGACGTGCGGATGAGCGTCGCGAGAATCGACGCCGCCTCGCACCGCGCTCGCGAAATCGGCGCGCAACGGGCAGGGCGTCTGACGGTGGGCTTCGCGTCGGCGGCGCTGTTCGAGGTGCTGCCGCGCGCTATTGCGGCGTTGCGCGCATCGGTGCCGGATGTCGAGTTGGTGCTGCGCGAGATGAGCAACGCGGAGCAGGCAAGTGCGCTCGAGAAAGGGGAAATCGATATCGGCTTGCTGCATACGCCGGTGGCGGTCGCGGGCAAGATGCGGGAGAAGCTGATCGCGCGGGAGCAATTAATCGCAGTGTTGCCGGCGACGTTTCCGCTGGAGGCCGGCGCGAGTGTGTCGCTACGCGAGCTCGCGCAGCATGGGCTCGTATGGTTCCCGCAGGGCCAGTTACCCAACATTCGCGCGGGCATCCTGAGCGCGTTCCGGCAGGCGGATTGCGCGGTGGAGATCGTGCAGGACGCGAACCGGTCACTGACCGTGCTCGCGTGCGTCGCCGCGGGGTGCGGTGTGTCTCTGCTGCCGCGTTCGGTGCGGGCGCTGCAATTTAGCGGAGTCAGGCTGTGCGAGATCATCGACGGCGCCGCGCTGCCGCGCTTCGAACTCAGCGCGATCTGGCCAGCGCGTGCGAGGCAGACGCTCGCTGACCGTTTCGCGGAATTGATTGAGCCTTACCCTGCAAGCTCACTGGTGTAGAGGGATGGGCAATGGGTTCATGCGGTGGTCACTGCGACTGGAAGCCTTTAGCAGGCTAGCGGTTTCAGAAGTGCGTGCACTGGCATGCTGCTGTGCTGTTGCTGGGAGTGGTTTCTTTTAGCGATTGGCTTGTGAACGTCCGCACGCGCCAGGTATCGAACGGCGGTTTCAACCTCGATTCAGGGTCTTGTGCAACAACTCGTTGCACAAGCTGCTGGCCACACATCGCCACACGGCATGACAGCCTGGATCATGCCGCGTAGCGACTTTGATACGCGCAGGAATCGCTCAACCAGAGCTTGCTCAAAGCCAGGTGCCACCCTGCCGTTCACTCGGCTCGTCCGTAAGCGCATCGAAATCGTGAATCCAGTCCAGGTGATTCAGCACGCTGTCGCGCGCGCCGAGGCGGGCATTGCGGGCCTGCGCGGCCGGTCCGTCGGGCAGATGCAGCACGTCCGCAGTGGCTATCGACGCGTACTGCACCTTGCGCGTGCGGCCCCGGCGCAGGCGCTCGTAGGCTTCCTGCGCCTCGCGCCAATTGCCCGGACCGGCCGCGGCCAGTTGCGCGGCCAGCACCACGGCATCTTCGATCGACTGGTTGGCGCCCTGGCCGTGATGCGGTACAAGCGCATGCGCGGCGTCGCCGATCAGCGTCACGCGGCCCTTGCTCCAGCGGCCGAGCGGGGGGCGGTGGAACAGGCCCCAGCGCTGACTGATCGGCACAGCCGTAATCATCTCCACGACGGCCGGATGCCAGTCCTTGAACAGGCGTAGTTGCTCGCCCTCGCTGGCGGGCATCACCCAGTCGCGTATCGGCCACGGCGAGGGATGACGCTCGACCAGGAGGAAATTCTGGTCTCCCTTGTCGCCGATGGGATAGTGCAGCAGATGGCCGCCGGGCCCGACCCAGAACTGGATGGTCTCGGGATCGGGCAGCAGGTCCATGCGTTCAGCCGGCACCACGCCGCGAAAGCCCGAGCAACCCGAATACAGGGCGTCGTCATAGCCAAGCATCCAACGCCGCGTGATCGAGCGGGCCCCGTCGGCGCCGATCACGAGGTCGGCGTCGATGCGCTGACCGTTATCGAACGCCAGACGCACGCGATCCGGGTGCTGCACGAGATCGACCAGCCGATGGCTGAGCTTGATGCGTTCAAGGCCGACGGCTCGGGACAGCACCGCCTGCAGATCAGCACGATGAATGCCCCAGTACGAGCCGCCGAACTGCTCGCGATAGCTGGGCGTGCCGCGATGATGGCCGATGACCGCGCCGCTGCGTCCGTCGCGATAGATGAGGCCCGGCACCTCCGCGCACACCTTTTCGAAGTCCGGACGCAGTCCCATGCGCTCGTAGAAGCGCGTCGCGTTGGCCGAGAGCGCGACGGCCGCGCCCACTTCGCGCAGCTCTTCGGTCTGCTCGTAGAGTTGCGCATCGATTCCGTGCTCGCGCAGCGCGAGCGCAAGTGTAAGGCCGCCGACGCCGGCGCCGACGATCGCAATCTTTAGATCCATCTGCTTCATGACTGTGTCTCCGATATCCTGATTGATGGGTTTGGGCGGCCATGGCATTTGCCGGTGCCATGTCGAATGCGGGTGCCGTGTCAGTATTTTCAGCACTAGACCTTCATTCCTCAATAAGATGGAATGAATCTGCTTCATCACTGGATTGAATGAGACCCGGCTATGCGTGAGTCATGGAACTGAGCGAAATCGACCTCAATCTGCTGCTGCTCTTCCAGCGACTGATGCAGGAGCGGCGCGTGGCGACCGTCGCCGAGCAGATGAACATGAGCCAGCCCGGCGTCAGCAACGCGCTCGCCAAGCTGCGTCGCCGGCTTGGCGATCCCTTGTTCGTGCGCGGGCCGGGCGGAGTGGTGCCCACGCCATTCGCGCTGCGTCTGGCGGAACCGGTCTCGCAGGCGCTCGCCACCCTGCACGCCGCACTGAATCCGGTGACTGGTTTCGATCCGCTGCGCGCGATGCGCACCGTGACGATTGGCATGACCGATATCGGTGAAGTCGTTTTTCTGCCCGCGCTGCTCGAACGACTGTCGCGCGTCGCGCCGGGCGTCGCGCTCAATACCGTCCGCGATACAAGCGTCAATCTGAGCAACGAGATGGCCGACGGCCGGGTCGATCTGGCCATCGGCTTGCTGCCGCAACTCAAGGGTGGTTTCTATCAGCGCCGCCTGTTTGATCAGCGCTATGTCTGCCTGTTCAGGCGCGGCCATCCGCTCGAGGACGTGCCGCTCACGCTCGCTGCATGGCGCGAGGCCGAGCATCTCGTGGTCGTGTCGGCCGGTACCGGCCACGGGCAGGTTGAGGAGTGGCTGAAACGGCGCGGCGTACGGCGTCAGGTGCGACTGACGGTGCCGCATTTCATGAGCGTGGGCTACATCCTGCAACGCACCGATCTGATCGCCACGGTGCCGGAGCGACTTGCCCTGCAACTGGCAACCCCTTTTTCGCTCAACCTGTGCGCATTGCCCATGACGCTGCCCGCCGCGCCGATCCATCTGCTCTGGCATACACGAGTCCACCAGGACGAAGGCAATCGCTGGCTGCGCGGGGTAGTGATCGATCTGTTTGCGGACACGGCAACGCATGTGCGCAAAGCAGCGGGGCTGCAAAAGAAATAGCACTCGACGTCGAAAGGCCCGGTGGCCTCGATCACGGCCAATCGAGGCCGCGTGGTTGTCAACCCAAGGGCATGGCCAGGAACCGCAGTCGAAAGCGAATCCGCATGTCCGACGCGGGTAAGGTCGAACGTGCGGCGCAATTCAAAGCCGAGACGCTCATACAACGCAATCGCAGAAACGTTGTCGGTGAACACGTGGAGAAATGGTGTTTCCCTAGCTGTTGCGACGACGGTTTTGCGTTGCTTCGCGAGTTGGGCAGCGCCAGGGTCTTCGACTGCCGCGCCGGGCAAGGTGGGAAAATCGTCGGCGATGAACGGTCGATCGCATGCGCGGCAGCGCGGACATTCGAACGTCGGTCGAGCTCGATGCGGCAAGTTGCAGGGCTTCCTAGATGTTATGCGATCGCGGTCCCGCCGTCGCGATAGGCATGCTTTCGTCCGTACGGTCAAACACCTTTTCCGGCTCGTCCGCCTCTTCCGAAGTCTCGCTATCAAGGACCCGGCGCATTCTGGGTTGGTCTAGTTCGTTGGTCCACTTGGCGACCACCAGCGTGGCCACAGCATTGCCGATGAAATTCGTCAACGCGCGCGCTTCGGACATGAAGCGGTCGATACCGAGGATAAGCGCAAGACCTGCAACGGGTACATGTCCGACCGCGGACAGCGTTGCCGCCAGCACGATGAACCCGCTGCCCGTCACACCCGCAGCGCCTTTAGAGGTCAGCAGCAATACGGCGAGCAAAGTAATCTGATGCGTGAGGTCCAACGGGGTATTCGTCGCCTGCGCGATAAAGATGGCAGCCAGTGTGAGGTAGATCGACGTGCCATCGAGATTGAAAGAGTATCCGGTTGGAATGACTAGTCCGACCACGGATTTCTTCGCGCCAAGATTCTCCAGCTTCACCATGACGCGAGGCAGCGCTGCTTCTGACGAGGAGGTTCCAAGAACGATAAACAGTTCTTCCTTGAGGTACTTGATCAACTTCCACACGCTGAAGCCATGGAACCGGGCAATCAGTCCCAGCACGACGAAGATAAAGAAAAGGCAGGTCGCATAGAACGTGAGCATCAGCATCCCGAGCGAGAGCATGCTGCCGATGCCATATTTGCCGATGGTAAAGGCCATCGCGCCAAAGGCGCCGATCGGCGCTGCTTTCATGATGAAGCCGACGATGCGGAAGAACACGTGGGAGATCTTCTCGACAAAGTCGAAAATCAATGTGCCTCTACCGCCGAACGAGTGCAACGCGAAGCCGAACATGAGCGCGAACAACAGAACCTGAAGTATCTCGCCCTTGGCGAACGCGTCGACCACGGTCGAGGGGATGATGTTCATCAGGAAGTCGGTCGTGCTCTCCATCTTCCGCCCGCTGGTGACCGTAGCCACTGCCTTCGCGTCCAGCGTTTTCGGGTCCACGTTCATTCCGGCGCCGGGCTGCACCACGTTGACGATCACCAATCCGACCACCAGCGCGAGAGCGCTGACGATCTCAAAGTAGAGCAACGCCAATCCCCCGGTCTTGCCCACCTTCTTCATGTCTTCCATGCCGGCGATACCGACGACCACGGTGCAGAAGATGATCGGGGCGATGATCATCTTGATCAGTTTGATGAAGGCGTCGCCGAGCGGCTTCATCGCCTCGCCAGTGTGCGGGGCGAAAATTCCCAGCACAACGCCGGCGATGATCGCGACGATTACCTGAAAATAAAGTGATCGGTAAAGCGGTTTGTGCGAAGCCATTTGAGCTCCCAAACAATCACTTCAGTCGTCATTCAGAGCATTGTTCGATACGCCGGCGTGACCCAGATGACGGCGGGCAACCCCCGCGCCCGACTGTGCGGCGCAGTCGTGATACCTGTGCATGTTGCGCAGATCGCGAGAACGGCGGGCTTAGCCGGCAACCGGCAAATAGATTCTTACCAAAACATTACAAAGACTATGCTTCGCATCCGTCCGCGACAACCGGGCAAACCCGAGCGTGCAGCGCAGCAAACCGTTTTGTGATCAAACGCTGTGTCGGCGTCGGGTTTGGTCTCTGGAACCGGACGGCTAAGTAGGGCTTGGTCCGACGTCCGTAGTGGGCCCGGAGACGGTCGTTAGCGTCGGGCCGCGCTCGCAGCCGTCAGCGCTTGTCGGCGGGATCGCGTTTGAAGCCGGTCAGCATCGCGCCGATCAGATTGTCACGTGTCCAGATGCTCATGACGACGGCCGCGAGGATATGGACGCACACGCAGACTTGCAGTGCGATTGACAGACACGTGTGAAGGTCATGCGGCCAGTCTTCGCCCCAGAAGGCGTCGAGGCGCATCAGCCAGCCGCTTGCTGCGAGCGCGAGAATCAGCAGCCAGAGTGCGATTGCCATCAGGCCGCCGAGCGGATTGTGCGACAGATGATGCAGTGGCCTGCCGGCGGCCAGCGAGCGTACGTAGATTTTCAGATGCGCCGGTGTCGGCCACCAGGCGGAGAATCGCGCGTACCGCGTGCCTATAAATCCCCACACGATACGACACGCAACGAGGCCCGCAGCGATATATCCCAGTACCCGATGCGCCTGATCAGTAGGCCCGAACAGATTCCACACGACGATGCCCGCGACGGCCCAGTGCGTGAACCGCACGCCCATATCCCATGTTTTGACGGGCATCGCGCGCTGCAGGCGTTAGTCGATCTCAGACTTCACGACTGCAAGCGTCTTGGTGTCGTAATAGATCTCGACCTTTTTGCCGTCTTTGTTGTGGCCGTAGATTTCGTAGCAGTTGCCGTCGACCTTGAACTTCTTGATCTTATAGCCCTCTGCTTCGAGTTGAGCGCGCGCATCCGATTCCTTCATCCACTCGCTCTTCGGATGAGCCGGGCAATCGGCCTTAGCGAACGCCGTGCCGGAGACACCCAATGCGACACATAACGCCAGGAACTTAAGCATCCGTCACCTCATGTGCTGGTTTGTCGAGCGCCCACTTTACGTCCAGCCAGATTGGATCGCAAGCTTATTGTAGGCTTCGAATGGAAGCCGACTGGCGTGATCAAGGAAGAGCGGGGGAAGCGAGCGACATAAGTAACGGTTGCCGGGCATGCCCAATAGACTATGTCTAGCTCACCAACCAACAGGAGGATTTGCCATGAAACTGACCGACTTCGATACGCTGACTTTCGACTGCTACGGCACGCTGATCGACTGGGAAACGGGCATCTTCGAGGGGTTGCGTCCTCTGCTCGAACGCGTCAACCCGCCGCTGACGCGAGATCAGGTTCTCGAAGCACACGCGCGTCACGAGTCGTCGCAGCAGGCCTACACGCCCGCCAGGCGTTACCAGGAACTGCTTCCTATCGTGTACAAGCGACTGGCCGAGGAATGGCAGGTGCCTTTCACGCACGAGGAGTGCATCGCCTACGGCAAGTCCATACGTAACTGGCCGGCATTTGAGGACTCGGCGGGCGCGCTGCAGTACCTGAAGAAGTACTACAAGCTGGTGATCCTGTCGAACGTCGACAATGAGAGCTTCACGCACAGCAACGCGAAGCTCCAGGTCGAATTCGACGCGATTGTCACCGCAGAGGACGTCGGCTCCTATAAGCCGTCGCCGCGTAATTTCGAGTACATGCTGGACAAGCTGAGTGCCCGCGGTATCGGGAAAGAGACGATTCTCCATACCGCGGAAAGCCTGTTTCACGACCACAAGCCCGCGAACGCGTTTGGGCTTGCATCGTGCTGGATCTATCGCCGCCATTCGCAAACGGGTTTCGGCGCGACGATGAACCCGGGCGAACAGCCTGCCGTGAACTTCCGCTTCAACAGCATGGCAGAGCTCGTGAAGGCTCATCAGGAAGCGCTGCTGCGGAAGTAAGCGACCTGCGTCATGCACCGGTGTCGATGTCGGTTTGATACGCCGCGCCGGTGACGGCGATCTTCATTGTTCGCGATTTCGCACTCGAAGAGATTTCAGGATGCCGCTTCGACGTTCGAGGTGGCGCGGAGCTTTTACGCAGCTAGCGATGCTCGGATGTCCTCTATGAGTTGGCGAGCTCTCCGATTATCCATTCGCGAAAAGCACCCACCAGAGGTCCATAGTCTCCATCGGGCAAGACCAGATGATAGGCATAGTCCTCTGGCCAATCAAAATCCCAAAGCTTGACCAGCCTGTTGTCGCCGAGGGCAGGCGCTGCCATTGTTGCAGGGACGAGACCAGCCCCTTGTCCCGCAACAATCGCGGTTAGCATCATGCCGCAGTCATCGAACGCAGTTCCGCTTGGCAGGCTCATACCTTGTACAGATTGCGACTGAAACCAAAGATGCCAGTTCATGCGCTCGACCTCATGTAGAAGCGGCCAGCGCGTCAGATCCGAAGCCGTTTTGGGCATTCCAAACTGCGCGATCAGGGTCGGACTGGCGACCGGAATGAGATCCACCGGACACAGTCGCTCGCGGTAGAACTTCCCGTGCTGCGCGGTGCCATGGCGAATCGCTACGTCCATCACATCGTGGGTAAAGTCGACGGGTTCCTTGCCGGTCATTACCCGAAGGTCAATGTCCCGATGTTTGTCGTGAAAGCTTTGGAGACGAGGAATTAGCCAGTAGGAGGCGAACGACGGTGTGACGCTGACGGTGAGCGTCCCTGTCTCCGCAATTTTGGCGATGCGTCGAGTTGCATCGCCAATCTGTTTGAACGCGTTTCGAATCGCCGGTAGATATTCGACACCCGCCTGGGTCAAACGAATACCCCGGTTGGCCCGGATGAACAGCGCGACCCCAAGATAGCTCTCGAGACCCTTCACCAGTTGGCTGACCGCTGCAGGCGTCACACACAGCTCGTCCGCTGCCAGCTTGAGTGACAGATTACGCGCTGCTGCCTCAAACGCACGGAGCCCATTCAATGGCGGTAACCGCTTTTCCATAGATAAGATTTTCTAATCATTAGCCTTCAAAAATGGTAACTCGTGATGGTTTCTGCCGCGAGTACAATTTCACCACGAAATTACGAAAATTTCTGCTTCAGGAGCGTGATGGGGCATGCATGCGATTACGCGGGAATTGGATCAGATTTTCTAATGAAAAATGGAAGTTTTGGCGACACCAGTTTGCGGAGCAGAACATCAGCGCAAAGAGGGCGCCCGCGATCGGGTGGGGACGCCGAAAATCCAGGCGGACTAACTGAAAAGGTAGGCGCAACGTTGAGTGCCGGAGGTTGAAATTTTCATGTCGTTGAGAGTGATACAAAGTCCCATATCGGGGTGTGCCCAGATAGATGGTAAGAAGATCATCGTGCTCGGCTCTAACAACTACCGGGGGTTGGCCAACCACCCCATTGTGCTGGCCGCGTTTCATGAGGGCTTACGGCAATATGGCGCCGGCACCGGGATGAACCCGCCGCTTGCAACCACGGACGCACATCGGCGACTCGAGGAAGCTTTGGCCGAATTTCACCAGGCCGAGGCGGCAATGGTATTCAGTTCCTGTACCGCGGCGAATCTCGCTCTACTCGACACCGTGACAACTGCGGGCGATTTGATTTTCAGTGACGAGTTGAATCACGCGAGCATCATCGACGGGTGTCGATTAAGTCGCGCGCGAGTCGTGAGAGTGAAACACCGTAGCGTGGCGAGTTTTTTGCAGGGATTGGAGCAATCGTCTTCGGGTGAGCCGCAGCAACGCAAGCTGTTCATTACCGATGGTGTTTTTAGCATGGAGGGATACACCGCGCCGCTACCTGAATTTCTTGAGGCGACGAGCAGTTCCGACACCATGTTCGCCCTCGATGAGAGCCACGCGGCGGGCGTGGTAGGAAACACCGGCAGAGGCAGCGCCGAACTCCATGACTGCATGGAGAAAATCGACTATGTCACGGGGACGCTGTCGAAGGCGTTTGGCGCTGTTGGAGGAGGATATATCTGCGCGAGCAATGAGCGCATCGCGGAGCTGAAAGGGAAAGCGCGCCTGGCGCTTTTCAGCAGTTCGATCAGTCCGGCAGCGGCGGCCGCGGCGGCGGTCGCTGTTTCGCTGGCACGCTCTGATCTGGAATCGCTGGAACGTATGCGCTACGTTGCCGCAAAATTTCGCAGCGGCGTAGCGCAGCTCGGATTCGAGACGGTGAACAGCGAAAGCCCGATTACTCCGGTGCTGATCGGAGACGCCGAGAGGACCCAGGTGTTCTCACAGTTGCTTGAGCAACAGGGAGTCTACGTTCCGGCTTTGGCGTTTCCCGTCGTGCCCGAGGGTACGGCTCGCCTGCGGGTCCAGACATCCGCAGCGCACACGGATGACGATATTGACTTTGCGTTGAGCGTTTTCGAGCGCGTCGGCCGCGATCTTCGCCTTATCTAGCAGTAGAGGAATACGATGCCCATTCAGACCATATCTTTGTACAAAGGTCGTACTCCAGCGAAAAAACGGCTTATCGCTGACTGTATTCAGGACGCGCTTTCTTTCGCGGGTTACCCCAGCAATGATCGCTTTCAGAAGATCCAGGAGTACGAAGACGACGATTTCATTGTTGATCCCATTTTTCCAAATTACTCAGCGACTCCGCGGACTCGCGACTTCGTGTTGATTCAAATCTGGATTAGCACCGGTCGTCCTGATTCGATGAAACACGACATGATCGAACAAATTCAGCACAACCTCCGCACTCGCGTTGGCTTGAACGCGGCTGACGTCATGGTCGTTCTCCAGGAAACGGCACGGGAGAATTCATCGCTCTATCGGGGCGTACCGCCGGATCTGTTGCCGCGTATTGTGCCGAGGGCCGGTAACGCGCCGTAGTGAACTCGCGCGAACCAACGGCACGAAACGTGCGCGGTTATTCGTACGACGCCATACTCAATCATCATATTAAGAAAGCGCACCTTCGATTCAAGTGCGACATGTTTCGTGCTATTTTTTGTTAAAGCCCGCACAAAACACGAGACATGAAACCGATTCCGGACCTTGCCGGCAACCCCGCCGGTTTGCAGGCGCTGTTCGGAGCGCTCGACGGTCCGCATGTTCTCGTCGGCGTGTACGACCCGGCAGATCGTCTGGACTTCGCCAACGATACGTTCCGGGCGGCGTTTCAGCTCGACGCGGTTGCGCGCGATATGACCTTCGCCGATGTCATTCTGCACGGCGTGCTCAGGCAGTGCGGGGCGCGCATCGATCGCGGCGACGCGCTGGAGTTCATCGCCGAGACCCAGACGCGGCGGCGCAACCAGCCCGGTCAGCGCGCTTTCGCCACCGATCTGGTCGACGGGCGCTGGTTCTGGATGACCGAGACGCTGCTGGAATCGGGCTGGCTCGTCGTGATCGGTACGGAAATCTCCACCTTGCGTCACGGCGAGCAGGCGCTGATCGCGTCGCGTGACCGCGCCATCCAGGAGGCGCGCACCGACGCGCTGACAGGCCTCGCCAACCGGCGGCACTCGTTGTCCTATCTGGAACTGGCGATTTCGGCGTTCGTGCGCGCCGCCGTGCCGCTCGCCATCGCGCTGGTCGATCTCGATCATTTCAAGAAAATCAACGACACCTACGGCCACGCCGCCGGCGACGCCGTGCTGCGCGACTTCGCCGAGGTCGCCCGCAAGGCGATGCGGCAATCGGACCTGATCGGACGGATCGGCGGGGAAGAGTTTCTGATGGTGTTTCCAGGCACCTCCGTCGACGATGCCGCGGCGGCGGTCGAGCGCATCCGCTGTAGTCTGATCGGGCGGCGCGTAGCGATCTCCGGCGTGGCGTCGATCGACTACTCGTTCTCGTCGGGCGTGTGCGGCGTGGAGTTGACTGACGACATCAACATGGCGCTCGAACGCGCGGATCGCGCACTGTACACGGCGAAGCGCGCCGGCAGGAACCGCGTGGTGTCGCGCCGGCAGGGGCATGCCTGAGCTTCACGATGCGAGGCGGCGCGTGCGCCTCGAGCATCGCAACTCGCCGCGATTTCAACGCGCCAGCAGCGACACCGTCGCGATGCCGAGAATGGTCATCAACAGCGACGCGGCCACGTGAATCACGATCTCGCCCACCGCCCAGCCGAGCCGCCCGTCCTGCAGGCGCTGTACCACTTCCGCTGAAAAAGTCGAGAAAGTCGACAGGCCGCCCATCAGGCCGGTGATGACGAAGAGCCGCCATTCGGGCGCGATCTGCGGCGCCCGCGCGAAACCTGCGACCGCGACGCCGATGACGTAGCCGGCAATGACGTTGGCGGCGAACGTGCCAAGCGGCAAGCCGCTGAAGACGCCGTTCAGGCGGATGCCCAGAAACCAGCGGAATAACGAACCGAGCGCGCCGCCGATGCCGACAGCGAGAATGGACCAATACATGGGAGGAAGCCTGGCAAAACCGGCATGTCGACAAACCGGGCAGAGCGAAGAGTGCGATGCCGCCTCCGCGTTCATCCGGACGAAGCAGGCATCATCAGCCACGAGGGCGGTTAACGGAGAATGCCATCTCCAGCGCAGAAGTCTAACATCGACGTGAGCATGTGGGGACAGGTTGGCGCCTTCACGGACGGGGTGCTGGTACGCGTGTCCGATGGAATGCCGCATGTTCGGCCCTGGCGAGATTCACGCGGCGGATCGCGTGCGCCGCCGGCGCGACCCGTTCGCGCGACGAGAGTGCCAAGGGCGCTCCGGCTCGGACCCAACTTGGGCGGCGCGCCGCCGGCGCGACACGTTCGCGCACCGAAAGCGCCAGCCGGCGCTCCCAGTAGGACCTCACTCCGACGTCGCCGAAATCTTGTGAATCGACAGATCGGCGCCGTTGTACTCGTCTTCCTGATCGAGCCTAAGGCCGACCGTCAGCCTGATCGCGCCGTACACGAGCGTGCCGCCGAGCGTCGCCACCACGATTCCGCCGAGCGTGCCCACCAGTTGCGCGCCGAACGAAACGCCGCCCAGGCCGCCGAGCGCGCGCAGGCCGAAAATGCCTGCCGCAATACCGCCCCACGCGCCGCATAATCCGTGCAGCGGCCACACGCCCAGCACGTCGTCGATGCGCCAGCGATTCTGCACGCAAGTGAACATATAAACGAACAGCACCCCGGCGATGCCGCCCGTCACCAGCGCGCCGAGTGGATGCATCACGTCGGAGCCGGCGCAGACCGCCACCAGTCCGGCAAGCGGCCCGTTGTACGTGAAGCCGGGGTCGTTGCGGCCCGCGAGCCACGCGGTCAGCGTGCCGCCGACCATCGCCATCAGCGAATTGACGGCGACGAGACCGCTGATCTTGTCGATGGTCTGCGCGCTCATCACATTAAAGCCGAACCAGCCGACCGCCAGCACCCAGGCGCCCAGCGCGAGGAACGGAATATTCGACGGCGGATGCGCGGCAATGCCGCCGTCGCGGTGATAACGCCCGTGGCGCGCGCCCAGCAGCAGCACGGCCGGCAACGCCACCCAGCCGCCGAACGCATGCACCACGACCGAGCCGGCGAAGTCGTGGAACGGCGCGCCGAACACGTGGGCGAGCCAGTCCTGGATGCCGAACCGGTCGTTCCACGCGATCCCTTCGAAGAACGGATAGATGAAGCCGACCAGCACGAACGTCGCGAAGAGTTGCGGATTGAACTTCGAGCGCTCGGCGATACCGCCGGACACGATCGCCGGAATCGCGGCGGCGAACGTCAGCAGGAAGAAGAATCGCACCAGCGCGTAGCCGTTGTGGGCTGCCAGCGACTCGGCGCTGCCGAAGAATTGCACGCCGTACGCAATCGTGTAGCCGATAAAGAAATAGGCGATCGTCGAGACCGAGAAGTCCACCAGAATCTTGACCAGCGCATTGACCTGATTCTTTTTGCGTACCGTGCCGAGTTCGAGGAACGCGAACCCGGCATGCATGGCCAGCACCATCGCGGCACCGAGCAGAAGGAAGAGGGTATCGGTGCCGGTTTTCAGACTTTCCATCGATGTGTCCTGCTTATGCCAAAAAAGCGGGCATTGAATGCAAGAAGTGGGCCAAACCTGTGCCGGAACGCGTCGATGCGGTGCAAACCGGCACCGGGATGGGATGCGACGTGTGTTTGGAACAACGAGCCGTTGAGTTCGTCTGCACCGGAAAACCCACGAAAATGCACAATTAATGTGCATTTGGTTTTCCGTCGCGAACAATCGACCCAAAGCGGGGCGAATTATTCGATTTGATTTACGTTTAATTCAAAAGACTGACGATTTGCGCGCGCCGGTTGTGCACATTGGCGGCGCATGCCTAATCGATGGCGTGCCCTCTTTGTTTTCCTGCACAATCGCCGACATAATGTCCCTTCCCCGAGCGTGATCTGCCGGGCCACCGACCTCCAATGCGCACGCATGAGACTGACCACTAAAGGGCTGTTGCTGATCGCGATTCCGGCCCTCTTCGAGTTGGCGCTATTGTCCGGACTGGTCAAGGCGCAATCGGATGCGACAGAGGCGGAGCGCTGGGCCATCCATAGCCAGGACGTGCTGCGTCAGACCACCGCGATCCTCGACCCGGTGCTGGGCGAGTCGGTGGCGCTGCGCGGCGCGGTGCTCGCCAACGATGCCCGTTTCGCCACGCCGGTGACGGTGTGGATGGACGTCGACCGGCGCATCGATCAACTGGCTGAACTGGTCGCGGACAATCCGGCGCAAGTCGAACGCGTGGTTCAGGTGCGCCAGGCGGTGCAGGCTTACCGGCAATGGTCGGATCGCATCCAGGACATGCTGCATTCGGGCAGGCGGCGCGACGTGCTCGCGCGCTTCCGCGACCTCGCGCCGTCGGATGTGCTCGACCGGTTTCGTCAGCAACTCGCGGCGTTCCAGGCGGAAGAGCGGCGTCTCGATACACTGCGTTCGAATGCCGCCGACGTCGCCCGCGAGCGGCAGCAAACCCTGGTGGTCGCGGCTGTGTTCGGCTCCCTGCTGTTCGTCGCGCTGGCCGTCTGGCTGTTCACGCGCGGCGTGCGCGGCCGGCTCGCGGTTCTCGCCGACAACGCCGGGCGCCTCGCGGGCAATGAACCGCTGGCGCCGATCGGCCCCGGACGCGACGAAATCGCGCGCCTCGATCTGACCTTGCACGAGACCAGCCGGCGCCTGCTCGAAGCCGAGCGCATCCAGGCGCGCTTCCGGGCCGACCTGGCGCGCCGGACCGGCGAACTGGCGCGGATCAACGAGACCTTGCGTCAGCAGACCCAGGAAAACGAAATGTTCATCTACAGCGTGTCGCACGATCTGCGTGCGCCGCTGGTGAACCTGCAAGGCTTCTCGAAGGAACTGATTCGCTCGTGCGACGAACTGCGCGCCGCGGTGCGCGAGTCGTCGCTTGCGGCCGAGACGCGGCAGCGCATCGAACGGGTGGTCGACGAGGACATCGGCGAAGCGCTGCACTATCTGCAGACGGCGGTGCTGCGCGCTTCGCACATCATCGACGCGCTGTTGCGGTTGTCGCGCGTGGGCCGGGTGGAGTATCGGCAGCAGAAGGTCGAGGTGCGCGATATCGTGCCGCGCGTAATCGATGCGATGCAAGGCTCGATCCGCGCGCGCCGCGCTCACGTCAGCGTGGGCGAATTGCCCGCCGTGTGGGGCGACCCCACCGCGCTGGAACAGGTGTTCGCGAACCTGATCGGTAATGCGGTGAATTATCTGGATCCGTCGCGGGAAGGCAGGATCGAGATCGGTACGACGCCGGCGCCGCCGGGCGTGCACTCGCTGCGGATTTTTTACGTGAGGGACAACGGCCTGGGCATTCCGGCGGTCGCCTTGCCGCGGCTATTCAATGCGTTTCAGCGCTTGCACGGCAATGTGGCGGCGGGCGAGGGCATCGGCCTCGCGCTCGTGCGCCGCGTGGTGGAGCGGCATGGCGGACGTGTCTGGGCGGAGTCGAAGGAAGGCGTGGGCACGACGTTCTATCTGTCGCTGCCTGAAGCCGAAGCGCGGATCGCGCAACAGGTTGCCGGCACGCAAGCGCCACTGGCGGTGGCGAGTGTTCAAACCATTCGCGATGCCCGCCCGGGGCTGGAAGCTCGCGATCGACAGAGTGGAAGTGGCGGCGGCGCTGCGCATACAGCCGATGCGCAGCCCGGCATCAGTACGCCGTAGTCGTTACGCGGTAAAGAGACGGCGTGGTTTGAGCATTTTGCTGCCGCGAATCGACCAGTAGCAGCCGCACGCTATCAGGATCGCAACGCCCGTCAGGGCTTCCAGCGGCGCCGGGTGCAGACCGGGCAGTCCGTCCAGTGCAAAGAGGCCGCGCGCGGCGAGCAACAGCGCAGCCCACACCGAACACGCGGCCTGGAACAGCATGCGCGTGCCTGCCAGACGACGCGCGCGGTTTTCGCGCGACCAGTTGGCCGGCGTACGTCCGCAGAAAAAGGCAATTGCCATCAACACGACGGCGAGAATGACGATCCAGTCGGTCAGTTCCATTGAAAAACACTCCCAAGTCAGCCGGCGACTATAGGAAAGCCTTCCGCTACGAACTATCGGACTAGTCTCAAATAGGGGGAGCTTCGGCGAGCGCGCGTTGCCGCGGGGGCAAGGCGTTCGCCAATGGATCAGGCAGACGGATCAGAGTTCGATGCGCGTGCCGAGCAGCACGAGGAATTGGCGCAGCCACTCGGGATGCGCGGGCCACGCCGGGGCGGTGACGAAGTTGGCGTCGGTGATCGCGGCGTCGACGGGAATGTCGGCGTATTCACCGCCCGCCAGCTTCACTTCGGGCGCGCAGGCCGGGTAGGCCGAAATGCGCTTGCCGCGGATCACGTCGGCGGCGGCCAGCAGTTGCGCAGCGTGACAGATGGCCGCGATCGGCTTGCCCGCTTCGGCGAATTGCCGCACGACCTCGATCACCTTGTGATTGAGCCGCAGATACTCCGGCGCGCGGCCGCCGGCGATCGCGAGCGCGTCGTATTGGCGCGGGTCGGCGTCGTCGAAGGTGGCGTTGAGCGTGAATTGATGGCCGGGCTTTTCCGTGTAGGTCTGATCGCCTTCGAAATCGTGAATCGCGGTCTTGATCCGGTCGCCCGCCTTCTTGTTCGGACAGACGGCGTCGACCACATGGCCGACTGCCTGCAGCGCCTGAAACGGCACCATCGTTTCGTAATCCTCGGCGAAGTCGCCGGTCAGAAACAGAATCTTCTTTGCCGCCATCGTATGCCTCCAATTGATCAACGGAACACAGCGAATGCTCTTTGACGCTCACATAAGCTCAGGCAGTCTACTCCACTACGTTTGACAGAACCGCGACGGATCACGCAATGGACATGATCGAATGGCGCGCGTTTCGCGCCGAAGATGCGGCGGCGCTTGCCGCGTTGTTTCGCGCTGCGATCAGCGAGCTTGCCGCGCCTGACTATGGCGCGGCGGCGCGCGACGCATGGGCGTCGGCCGCCAACGACGTGCCGGCTTTTGCCGCGAGGCTCGCCCGCGGCCTGACGGTCGTGGCTTTGCGCGAAGGCAGCCCGGCTGCGTTCGCACAGCTTTATCCAGCCGACCATGTCGAGATGCTGTATGTGGCGCCCGCTCATGCGCGGCAAGGCCTCGCGGCAGGCTTGCTGATGCGTCTGGAAGCCGCGGCGCGCGCGTCCGGCGCCATGAAACTCAGCGCCGACGTGAGCCTGAGCGCGCGCCACAGCTTCGAGCGAGCGGGCTTCCAGGTGCTTATTGAGGAGCGCGTACAGCGCAACGGCGTATCATTGGCGCGTTTTCGCATGCGGAAGCCGCTTGACGCGGCTCACACTCAATCATGATTTCATCGATACGTTCATCCTTGCTGCGCCGTGCCGCCTTCGTGGCCGTCGTGTTCGGCGGCCTCGCCGCCTGTCAGAAGAACGACGCGTCAGCCGGGCAGGTTGCCGGGAAGCTCAACGACGCAGCCCAGGTCGCCGGTCAGAAGCTCGATCAGGCGGCCAGCTACGTCGGCCAGCAGGTCGACGCGACCAAGTCCGCCGCGCAGCAGAACCTCGAATCGGCCTCGGCGCCCACGATCAATATCGACCCCAACGCGCTCGCTTCGACCGCGCAAGCGAATCTGCAGGGCGCGGCGAGCGCGACCAATGCGCAACTCGGCAAGGCCGCGTCGCTGACTGGGCAAAGCCTCGAGTCGGCGGGGCGCAAGCTCCAGGAATGGTCGGCGCAAAGCTCGGCGTCGTCGACGAATGCTGCGGCTTCGTCGTCATCGGGCGATTCGGGCGACGCACAGAAGCAGATGGACAAGTGACATGGCGGCTGGATTGCCTCGTCGTTTGACAGTCGGATTAAATGTAATTACTATGGTTACACATTGTCGTCGCCGGGCGGGTTTGCTGTGAACACGAGTAGCCGGTTTGCATTCGCGGTGCATGTGCTCGCGCTGCTGTCGTTGCAAGAGGGCGTGCCGTTATCGTCGGACATGATCGCGGGCAGCGTGAATACGAATCCCGCGCTGATCCGGCGGCTTCTGAGCATGCTGGCAGAGGCGGGGCTCACTACCTCGCAGCTCGGCGCGGGCGGCGGCGCGCTGCTGGCCCGGGCGCCTGAGCAGATCACGCTGCTCGAGGTGTATCGTGCGGTAGACGACGCGCAGTTATTCGCGTTGCATCGCGAGGAGCCGAATCCGGCGTGCATGGTCGGGCGCAATATCCAGGGTGTGCTGCGCGGCATCATCGACGAAGCGCAGCAGGCCATGGAGGCCTCGCTCGGCGCGCGTACGCTGGCGGACGCCACGGCTGATGTAGTGCGTGCCGAGAAGCTGCGCGAACGCAAGAAGCGCTCGCACGGGTGACGTAGCAAAAAAGCTGTATGGAAGGGCGCGTGGCGGTTAATCGCCACACGCGTCTCTTAACGAACGGGGGCTCAAGCCCCTCTTTTTTCCGCGTTATATGTAATCGATATGGTTACATATTTGCTAATGACAGGAGCAGTAAAAATGAGCAAACAGTTGAAGATCGCGTTGTTCGGCGCCACCGGCATGATCGGTTCGCGGATCGCCGCCGAAGCCGCCCGTCGCGGGCATCAGGTGACGGCGCTGGCGCGCAATCCGGCGCGCGTGCCGACCGATGTGGCGAACCTGAAAGCGGCGCAAGCCGATCTGCTCGACGCCGCGAGCGTCGGCGCCGCGGTGCGCGGCCACGACGTGGTGGCGAGCGCCTATGCGCCGCCGCAAGACGATCTCGCGGCGCTCGACAAAGCGACTCATGCGCTGGTCGAAGGCGTGCGCGCGGCGGGCCTGAAACGCCTCGTCGTGGTGGGCGGCGCGGGTTCGCTCGAAGTGGCGCCGGGCCAGCAACTGGTCGATACGGAAGGCTTTCCGGACGCCTACAAGCCGATCGCGCTCGCGCATCGGAAGGTATTCGACTACTACCGCGGCGTGACCGACCTCGACTGGACTTGTTTCGCGCCGGCCGCGATCATCGCGCCGGGCGAGCGCACCGGCACATTCCGCACGGGCGCGAACACGCTGCTGGCCGACGCCGAGGGCAATAGCCGCATTTCCGCGGAAGATTACGCCATTGCCTTCGTCGATGAACTGGAGCAGGGCCATTTCATCCGTCAGATCGCGACGGTCGCTTATTGAGCGTGAAGAAGCTGAACGCACCGCGGGCGCGAGCTGCACGCGCGACGTCAGGACCCACGCGCGGTCCTCACAACGCTTGAGCCCGCGCAAGCGTCCTAACATTCGGTTACGCAAGTTCGGTCGCTCCCGATAAAAGTGCGGATACACTGGCGTCTCCCGTTTTCTTACGGATTGCCATGCAGTCATGCCCGTTGCGGCGTGAGTCCGAGGCTGCGCCGTCCAACGGCGGGCAGCCCGCGACCCACGCCGTGTTTCATTTTCCTTCCGACCGTGCCGCACGTGACGCCCGCCGAACCGCGCGCGCGCAACTCGCCGCGCGGTTCGGCGCATGGGCGGCCGCGGTCTTTATCGCGCTGATCCTGTGTGTCGGCTTATTGCCTGCGAACGCGCGTGCAGCCGGCGCGGCCACTGGCACGCCGGTCATCCCGGCCTTGCAGAGCCTGATCAACAGCGCGACGGTGACGGCGACGCCCGCGTCTTCGGCATCGGGCGCTTCGGCGGCGGAGGCGGCGTCCGCGCCGTCGCCGGCAAGTCAGGCGGAACTGGCGCGCTCGCTCGACAGCGTGATCTCCACGCTCGACAACGACCGCCAGCGCACCGCGCTCGTCGCCCAGCTCAAAAAATTGCGCGACGTCTCGCAAAACGTCGCGCCGCCCGCGCCCGCGCAACCGAGCCCCGGCTTGCTCGGCGCGATCGCGTCGGGCATCGCGTCGTTCGAATCCGACGTGCATCAGGGCCGCACGCCGGTCCGCTATTGGGGCGGCCGCTTCAACGCGGCCGGCAACGAGCTCTACACGATCATTTCGGGGCAGGGGCATGAGAGCTTCGGCCGCATTCTGTTCTCCATGTTCGCGATGCTGGCCGGCTGGGGTGCGTGCGCCGGCGCGCTGATCTATGTGCAGCACCGCCTGTACCGGCGCTTCGGCATCGTCATGGGGCTCCAGCCGAATCCCACCACGCGCGAACTGCTGATCTTCGCGCTGCGCCGCGTCGGGCCCTGGATCATCGCCTTTCTGGCCGCGCTTTTGTTCGTGCGCGCCATGCCCGACGCGCTCGGCCGCACGCTCGGCATGGTGGTCGCCTATGCGATCGTCGCGGGTGCGGTGTTTTCGGCGATCTGCCTGATCATGTTTTCGCTGTTCGGCTCGGGGCATCGGCGGATCGCGGTGCGCTTGCTGATCGATCATGCGCGGCGCGTGCTGTTCGTGGTCGGCGTGTGCGGCGCGCTCGGCGACGCCGCCGTCAATTACGACGTCGCGCATCAACTCGGCTCAAACCTCGCCGCGCTGATTTCGACCGCGGCCAATATGACGGCCGCCGTCCTCACCGGCTATTTCGCGCTCGCGTTTCGCCGGCCGGTCGCGCATCTGATCCGCAACCGGCCTTACGAGCAGCGCACCAATCACAAGGCCGCGACCGACGCGTTCGACGTGCTCGCCGCGCTGTGGCACGTGCCCGTGCTGGTGCTGGCCACCGCTTCGGTGGTCGCCACGCTCGGCGGTTCGGGCTCGAGCGAAAACGTGTTGCAGATTTCGGTAGTGACCGCGGCCCTGCTGGTGCTGGCGTTCTTCCTGTCGGCCATCGTGTTGCGCCTGACGCGTCCGCGCAGCGCGCGCGCGCGTCGCCGCTCGCCGTATCTCACGCGCTTGCTGCGCTTTTTCGGCACGCTGGTGACGCTTTTTATCTGGCTGTTTTTCTTCGAACTCGCGGCGCGTTTGTGGGGCGTGTCGCTCGCCGCGGTGATCGAGGAAAACGTCGCGGCGCGCGGTATCGCGCACGCGGTGACGGCGATCGTTGCCACCGTGTTCATCGCCTGGCTGCTGTGGATTCTGGTCGACACGGCGATCACCGAGGCGCTCAATCCGGCCGGGCCGCGCAACAAGGCGCGCGCGCCGAGCATGCGCGCCCGCACGATGCTGCCGTTGGTGCGCAACGTGCTGCTGGTCTCGATCATGACGATTGCCGGCATCGTCACGGCGGCGAATCTCGGCATCAATGTCACGCCGCTGCTGGCGGGCGCCGGCGTGATCGGCCTCGCGATCGGCTTCGGCGCGCAGTCGCTCGTGACCGACCTGATCACGGGGCTGTTCATCATCATCGAGGATACGATTTCGGTGGGCGACTGGATCGACGTGGACGGCGGCCATGCGGGCACGGTCGAGCATCTGTCGATCCGTACCGTGCGGCTGCGCGACGGCCAGGGCGCCATTCACGCGATTCCGTTTTCGCAGATCAAGATCGTCAAGAACCTGTCGCGCGACTTTGCCTACGCGGTGTTTGAAGTGCGCATGTCGTTCTCCACCGATGTCGATCAGATCACGCAACTGATCCGCGAAGTCGGCGCCGATCTGATGGCCGACTTCCGTTACCGTCGCGAGATGCTTGGACCGATCGAGGTGTGGGGGCTGGACCGTTTCGACCCGAACTGGATGGTCGTGAAAGGGCAGATCAAGACGCGGCCGTTGCAGCAGTGGAGCGTGGCGCGCGCCTTCAATCTGCGTCTGAAGCGCAAGATGGACGAAGCGGGCATCGAGATTCCGGTGCCGCAGATGCGTGTGTACACGTCGTCGAAGGATAGCGACGGGCAGCCTTTGCAGGACGACGAAGTGTCGGGATTCGCTCCGCACCCGCATGAGCATGCGCAGACCGGGGCGGCGTCGGCGGCGCGGACCGTGCATGCGCCGCTCGCCGTGGCGCGCGATGTGTCGCACGAACCGCGGCCGGCGCCGCCGCCAACCGGGCAAACCGCGCCGATTCCGCCGCAGATTCCGACGGCAGGCGAGGTGGGCGGGAAGACTTGATGGCTGCCGGATGCGGGAAGTTGCTCTCGCGTGCCCGCGTCGTTTCCGTGCGAGGGCGTCCAGGTCATACGCCACATCTCGAAGCCGGGCTTGCGACGAGGCGTTGCGCCTCGGGCTATACGTGAGTTTCAGCGGGTGCGCCCGGCGCGCCTTTTTTTGCGTATCACAAAGTTCGCCAGACGCGGGGGCAGCCGCGCCGCAGCGTTTCAGGCCAGCGCAGGCACATCCGCCGCGCGCACGATGTCGTTGACGTGCGTCGCGATCTGCGCGCCCGCGACGCCGTAAATATGCAGCGAAACGGCCGGCGCCTCGCTGCGATTACCCAACTGATGAATGCCACCGCGGCCGCCTCGCACGAACGACACCGCGCCCGCCTTGCGCGCTTGCGTGCGCGTGGCGCTCGCACAATGCCGCGCACCGTTCCATTCGAATACCGTTTCGCTCAGCGTGCCATTCACCACCGCGTAACCGCACCACGTGTGATGCGCGTGCACGGGGCTCGCCTGTTGCGGCAGCCACACCAGCGCGGCGATCGCATAACGGCCGTGCGGATCGGCAGCCAGCAGATGGCGGCGGTACGTCTCGGCCGAGCCCTCGCGCTGCGCGGCCGTCAGCAAGTCGGGGTTCGCCGCCGCGTCGGCAAGCGCGATGCGCATGCTGCGGGCGAAGAAGGTCGAATTCGACGGTTCGGGGAAATGGGCGCAGGCTTCGAATATCGCGTCCAGGGCATCGCACAGGCGCGTCAGCGGCGTGTTGCGGCCGGCGTGCAACAGCATGTCCGCCTGTTCGTGCAAGCCCGCCTGGGCCGTTCTGGCGGGCTGCGCGTGTTGGACTATAAGACGTTCGAGGGAAGCTGGACGGAGGTCTTGGCTCATGGTCGTTGCGCAGCGGCAGGGCTGCTTGTCGGTTATTTTCGGATAGCGATATTTATACCGGTTTGCCCGGAGAAAGAGTTTCCATATAATTCCCCGTGGAATCTGAAAAGTAGAATAATTTCCTATAAGGGTGTCATGATGGGAATGGATATCATCGACCGGAAGCTGCTGGAGTTGCTGCAAGAGGACGCGACCATGCCGATCGCCGAACTGGCGCAACGGGTGAACCTGTCGCAAACGCCTTGCTGGAAGCGGCTGCAGCGTCTGAAAGAGGCCGGCGTGATCCGCGCGCAGGTCGCGCTTTGCGACGCGCGCAAACTCGGCGTGGGCACGACCGTGTTCGTCGCGGTACGCACCAACCAGCACACGGAGGAGTGGGCGCGGACCTTTACGCGTGCGGTGCAGGAGATTCCGGAAGTGGTGGAGGTTTACCGGATGAGCGGCGAAACCGATTACCTGCTGCGCGTGGTGGTGTCCGATATCGACGACTACGACCGCGTCTACAAGCTGTTGATCGCCGCCGTGCCGCTGTACGACGTGAGTTCGAGTTTTGCGATGGAGCAGATCAAGTATTCGACAGCGCTGCCGGTCAGGCCCGCCGTGGTGAGGTAGGTGGAAAGGCGGCGGGTGCGTCGTTTGCTGTTCTTCAGACAGCGAATCGTACGGCGGGCCTGGTTAGCGGTTTCAGCTTTCCGGCCAGCTCGCGCGTCCATGCCACTGAGCGCGCCCACTGCAAGCCGTGTGCAAGCTCAGTGGGCGTAGAATGCCGCCTTCCCAGACACCATCCGCGACTGCCTCGCGAACCGAGCCCGCCTCATGAACAAACCGCCGCGCAAGAAGAACCCGACCTTTGGCATTGCTGTCTTCATCGTGGTCGCGGTGCTGCTGGTGATCGCCACGCTCTTCTATAACGCCATCAAGGAAAAGCACGATTTCGACAGCCAGAATGCACCGGCGCCGTCGATTTCATCCGATGCGGCGGCAGCGGCCACTGCCGCGAAGCCGGCTAGCGGCGTGGCTCAGTAAGACAGCGCGCACATCAGTTCGAGCATCGCGTTCAACGTGCCGGCGAGACGCTCGCCGCAATGCTGCAGGCCAATACATCCAGAAAACTAAAGGCACACCGACCCGCGCATGGCGCAATGTCGGCCCACGCCGTTTCACTCGTCCGGCAGGCGAATCACGCTCGCATCCTTGCGAATCTGCGCTGCCGCCGACAACATCTGCTTGCATTGATGCGCAAGCAACTTCATGTCATGCACGGCATCCGCCGAATAGTCTGGCGACTTCTCCGTTTCGACCACCATCGCATCGAGTTCGCGGCCCAGTAGTTTGATCTGCTCGCTCTGATCGGCGGCCGGCGCGGTGCCGGTTTCAGCTTCGGTGAGATTGTCGCGCACGACGCTCAGCGCGCGTTGCAGCGGCTGTAGCGAGACGCCGTCGACCTGCTGTTGCGCCGAAGTGCGCAGCAGCGGCGCGGCCGCGGTGATCTGCGACGCGAGCACGTGGCTGCGCACCAGCAGGCCGTTCAATTCCGGCACGAACTTCTGCGCCGACTTCGGTTCGAGCATCATGCGCTGAAATGCCTGGCCCAGATTGGCGAACGCGACGTGAACGTTCTTGCGGGCGAGCCGGTAGCGATAATCGCGATCGAGCGCAGTCGCCGCGGCTGCGGCGGCAGCGGAGGCGCCGGAGGCCGGCTTCGCGGTCGGGTTGCTGACCGTGGTCGTGCCCGCACTGGCGCCGGCGTCGGCAATGGGTTTCGTGGTTGCGTCGGTAGTCACGGTGGTCGCGGCGTTTGCGCTGCCGGCCGCAACGCTGCTTGCACCACCACTTGCACCTCCATTGACCGTCGCCAACACCGGCTTGGCAAAGTCGATCGCCGGATCAGCCATCGCCGCCGCCGGCGCACGCGCGCCGGCTTCGGTCACGGTAGCCACCACCGCGGCGGCCGGCTTGCCGCTCCACCACCAGCTTGCTTCCAGATACTGGCGCGTCGCGTTGATCATGTTGTTGACGAGCTTGCCCATCAAACGATATTCCCAGTACGGGAACAGGTGGCTCGCGGCGATCGCGATCGCGCAGCCCACCACGGTATCGATCGCGCGTTCGCCGATGATGCGCATGCTGCCCGGCGCGAGCAGATGGAACATCAGCAGCACATACGACGAGGTGAATACCACGCTCGCCGTGTAATTGAACAGCAGCAGGCTGTAGCTCATGACCATCGACGCGAACATCACCACCAGCAGGATGTGCGGCTCCTTGACGAAGATCATCAGCGCGATGCTCGCCGCGCAGCCGATCAGCGTACCGACGATCCGCTGCCCGTTGCGCTGTTTGGTAAGCGAGTAGCCGGGCTTCAGAATGATGACCGTGGTCATTACGATCCAGTAGGCATTGGTGAGCGGCAGCAGGCGCCCGAGCCAGAAGCCCACCGCGACCGCGATCGTCACGCGCAACGCATGACGGAAACTCGGCGAGGCCATCGTCAGATTTGAGAAGATCTGCCCGAACGGCACGCGCCGGCTCGACACGAAACGCGTGAGCGCCTGGTCGAGGCGCAATTCGGTCTCGCTCGTGCTGGGCTCGCTAGAGAGACTCTTGCGCATCTTGTCGATCAGACGCGTGGCGCTCCAGACGCGCCGGAAAGTCGACGAGATCGCCGAATAAGCCTCATGATTTTTTGCCGGCAGATCCTGCTTGCGCATCAGGTCGATTTCGAACTCGATGGCGCGCAATTCCGCCTTGACGTTCACGCGCCCACGCGGTGCATGGTTTTGCAGCACCGCGAGCCCGATCTCCTCGAGATCGGCGGCCGCCTTGCGAATCAGATCGCGGTAGAACACCAGTAGATCGGAGCCGCCGAACGTGCTGCGCACCAGCGGGTAATCCGTATGCGCGCCGACGAACAGTTCGTGCAGATCGACCGTGTTGATGAACAGATTGAACAGCATGGCGCGGCGCGGTTCGAGCTTGCCGCTCTTGAACTTGGGCAGATTGCGCAGCACGATGTCGCGCGCGGCATCCTGCCGATCCACCGCGGTGATCTGCTTGTCGACCAGGTTGCGATAGCACTCGTCGAGATCGTTATCGAGGTCGTAGAACTCGGCGCGCGCCAGCAGATAGTCGGCGCACGCGAACACGCTCTCGGCCAGCGCCTGCTGTTCGATGCGATGCATCATCCAGCGGCTCACGAAGGTCGACCAGTAGGTGTACCAGAGGCCGCCCACCAGAATCCACGACGCATTGACGAGCGCCTGCATGGGCGTGAAGCGCTCTTCCAGCGTCATGATCATCATGAACAGCGTGGCAAAGCTGATCTGCGGCCAGCGGTTGCCGTACACGACGATCAAGGACAGCAGGAAGGTGAGCGGCACGACCGTGCACCACAGCGCCACCGCGTTCACCGTGGCGAGCCCGGTGGCGAGCGCGGACAGGAAGCCGATCACCGTGCACGCCAGCATTTCGTTGTGCTTGTACTTGAGCGGGCCCGGCATGTCCACGACACAGGCGCCGAGCGCGCCGGTCGCGATCGTGAAGCCGAGCTCGCGATCGTGAAACACGATCAGGCACAGGACCGCCGGTAACGACACGCCGACTGCGATGCGCAGGCCGCCATAAAAGTACTGGCTGTAGAGGAATTTTTTTATTTCAACCGAATAGCGCATCGACTGCCTGGATTCCATTCACTGATAAAACCGCGGTTGAAGGGGCAGACCCAAACTGCCGTCGAGTCTAACTGATTTTATGGCTGATCTGACCTCGTCCGTTCGGCCAGGTTCTGCCTTGAGGATGCGTTTGTTATGCTGTCGCTTCAATGTCTGTCGCGGCCTGGGCGTTCCGCCCGTGCCGCCCGCAAGCCCCAGGATCCATGCTCCAGCTCTTCTACTCGAATCGCTACGAAACCCTTGTCGGCGCGCTGCTCGACGACCTGGCACAAGCGCCGTCCGATCCCTGGACCGCGCAGCCCGTGATCGTCCCGAGCGCGGCGGTGCGGCGCCGGCTCGAACTCGATATCGCCGCGCGCCAGGGCATCTGCGCGAATGTCAACTTTGGTTATCTCGCGCAATGGCTGTGGGCGCAGATCGGCGGCGTGATCACGGTGCCGAAGCATTCGCCGTTCGCGCCGGACCGGCTCGTGTGGCGTTGCTACCGGCTGCTGGGCCAGGTGGACAATGTGGACGAAGCGCTGCCCTGGAATGCGTCGCCGCGTCTGCGCACGTATCTCGATGCGGCGGACGCTTCGATGCGCTATGAACTCGCGCGGCGCGTGGCGACCGTGCTCGACCACTATCTGACCTATCGCCCGGAATGGCTGTTGCAATGGCAGAAGGGCGGTTCGATCTTCGCGAGCGGTGCGGCTGACGACACCGGTCCGCGCCTTATCGGCGCGAGCGAAGCGGCGCGCGAGGACGAGCGCTGGCAAGCGGCGTTGTGGCGCGCGGTGCTCATGGAACTGTCGGGTGACGCGCAAACACCTGCGGCCGCGTTGCCGCCTGCTTACCGTTTTCTCGACGAAATCGGCACGCTCGATCTCGAGGCGATCTCGAACGCACAGTGGCCCGAAGCGGTCAGCGTGTTCGCGCTGCCGACCATGCCGCCGTTGCACGTGGCGTTGCTGCGCGCGCTCTCGCGCTGGGTCGACGTGCGGCTGTACGTGATGAACCCGTGCCGCGAGTTCTGGTTCGACGTCGTCAGCGCGGGGCGCGTCGAAGCGCTCGACGCCGCCGGCCAGCTCGACTATCAGGAAGTTGGCCATCCGCTACTCGCCGAGTGGGGCCGCCAGACTCAGGCGCAGTTGCACATGCTGCACGAGTTGACCGAGAGCGCCGCTTCAGGCGAGACCGGCGATTTCACGGAGAATCCGGAACCGAGTTGGCTTGCCGCCGTGCAGAACGGCATTCTCAATCTGCACGACGAGACCGAGGCCGACGAACTGCCGGTCGAGCGCGGCATCGAAGTCCACATCTGCCACAGTCTGTCGCGGCAGCTCGAAGTGCTGCACGATCGCCTGCTCGGCTGGTTCGATGAGTTCGACGATCTGCAGCCGTCCGACGTGCTGGTCGCCGTGTCGGATCTCGCGGCGGCCGGTCCCTTGATCGACGCCGTGTTCGGCACCACGCCGCCTGGCGACACGCGCCGCATTCCGTATCGGATCACCGGCTTGCCGCCATCGCAGGCCAATCCGGTTGCGCGTTTGCTGCTCGATTGGCTGGGCCTGCCCGAGCGCAGCGTGGGCGCACCGGATCTGATCGAATGGCTGCGCGTCGACGCGATTGCCGTGCGTTATGGCATCGACGCCAGCTCGCTCGAAGCCGCGCAGGAATGGCTGGCCGCAGCCGGCGCGCGCCGTGGGCTCGCGCCGGTCGAGCCCACGGGCGAACACGTACCGATCGCACGTCACACGTTCGCGGATGCGCTCACGCGTCTCTATCTCGGCTACGCGATGCCGGACGGCGGCGAACCGGTCGACGCCTGGTTGCCAGTCGAAGGCGCCGACGGTTCCGATGCGGAATTGCTCGGACGCCTCTCTCGTTTCGTCGATGACATTGACAGCTTCGCGGCGAATTGCGCGATCGAGCGCACGCCTCGCGAGTGGACGCAACTGCTGCTCGAAACGCTCGCGCAGTGTTTCGACGGCGGCGTCGAGTTCGCCGATTCGCTCGCGGCCGTGCGCGACGCGATCGACAAGATGGGCGATGCGATGCAAGCCGGCGCGCAAGAGGTCGCGATGCCCGCCGCGGTGGTGCGCGGCGCGCTCACCGAAGCGCTCGACGACCCCGCGCGTGGCGGCGTGCCTTGGGGCAGCGTGACGTTTTCGTCGCTAACCAGTTTGCGCGGTTTGCCGTATCGCGTCGTCTGTCTGCTCGGCATGGACGACGGCGTCTTGCCGAGTCTCGCGCGCGCCGACGAGTTCGATCTGATGGCCGCGTTCGGCAAAGCCGGCGACCGCCAGCGGCGCGACGACGAACGCAATCTGTTCCTCGATCTGCTGCTCGCGGCGCGCGATCGTCTCTTCATCGCTTATACGGGCCGCAGCATTCGCGACAACGCGCCGTTGCCGCCGGCCGCGCTGGTCGATGAACTGCTCGACCATCTCGCGCAGGTGTCGGCGGGCGAGGGCGCGAGTCCCGCCGAAGTCGAGAGCGCGCGGCATGCGTTTATCGTCGATCATCCGTTGCAGGCGTTTGCATCGGACTATTTCTCGCCGCAATCCGAACTGTTCAGCTACGACGCGGATCGCGCCGAGCTGGCCACATTGCTGGCCGCGCCCACGCATCCCGCTGCGGCTCCCTTCTTCGATCGACCCTTGCCGCCGGAAGACCCGGCGCCGATTGCCTTCGACGAATTCGTGCGGTTCTGGCGTCATCCGGCGCGGGCGCTGTTGCGCGACCGTCTGGGCATCGTGTTGTCGGATGCACAAGGCGAATTGCTCGATACCGAGCCGTTCGACCTGGATTACGCGGGGCGCGATGCACTGGCGGACCGTCTTTTGCCCGTGCTGCTCGACGTCGATACAGACGACGATGTCGTGTTCGAACGCGTGCGCCGCGTGGCGGCAGCGAGCCCGGAATTGCCGGGCGGCGCGACCGGCGCGGTGTGGCGCGCCCGTGAGCTCGGTGCGTTGCGTCAGCTCGCCGACAGCGTTCGCCGCGAGGTGGCTTCCGGTGTCGAGCGTTTGCCGTTCATGCTCGACATCGCGCCGCGCTGGCCCGAGAGCGAGGAGCTTGCCGGTGCGCTGTTCGGCCCGCATGACGCGCTGCTTCGGCAAGCCGCCAAAACGCCGCTGCAACTGCACGGCAGTCTGAACCTGCTCACCGAAACAGGACAAGTGATTTTCCGCTACGCCAAACCTACCGCACGCGACTATCTGTCGGCGTGGCTCGCGCATCTGGTCTATTGCGCCGCGCAGCCGAACGGTCCGCGCCGCACTGTATGGCACGGTAGCGGCGAGAGTTTCGAACTCGCGCCCGTCGCCGCGCCGCTTAACGAACTGGCGCCGCTCGCCGCGTTGTTCAAAGCAGGCCGCATGCTGCCATTGCGCTTTTTCCCGAAGAGCGCGTGGACCAAAGTCAGCGAAAGCGATTCCGCCGCGCAAGGTGTCTGGATCAACGACCGCGTGCGTGGCGAGTCCGACGATCCCGCCTTGCGCATCGCATTGCGCGGCACGCCGCTTACGCTCGACGAGCCGTTCGGCAGCCTCGCCGCGATCGTGTTCAAACCACTCATGCAACATTTGCGGAGCGCGTCATGAGCGGCGCCATGAAGAATTACGCGCTGGTCGCCGAGGAACTCGATGTATTCGCCTGTTCGCTCGACGGCGTGAATCAGATCGAGGCGTCGGCGGGCACAGGCAAGACCTGGAATATCTGCGCGCTGTATGTGCGGCTCTTGCTCGAAAAGAACCTCAACGCGGACCAGATTCTCGTCGTCACGTTCACGAAGGCGGCGACCGCGGAATTGCACGAACGCATACGCGGGCGTCTCGCGGAACTGCACCGTGCCATCGAAATGGATGACGACGGCGGCGATCCGTTCATCCGCCGTCTCTTTGAAACGACGCTGGCGCCGGAGCGGGGCATCGAGCGTGAGGACGCCTTGAAGGTCGTGCGGCGCGCGCTGCGCACCTTCGACCAGGCGGCGATCCACACCATCCACGCGTTCTGTCAGCGCGCATTGCAGGAGGCGCCGTTCGCCGCCGCCATGCCGTTCGCCTTCGAAATGGAAGCCGACGACGCGGCCTTGCGCTTCGAAATGGCCGCTGACTTCTGGCGTGAGCAGGTGGAACCGGTGGCGCATGCGCATCCTGCGTTCGCCGCCTGGCTGGTAGCCAAGCGCGCCGGTCCCGCTTCACTCGATGAACAACTCGCGCGGCGTCTGAAGAAACCGTTGGCGCAGTTGCGCTGGGGCAAGGTCGACGCAAGCGGCACTGGCGCCGATCCGCAAGCCGGTTTCGACGCCGCCTGTGACGTCTGGCATGCGGAGCGCGACGCGATCGTCAGTTTGCTGGCTCAGGCGCAAGACCGTCTGAGCAAGACCTCGCATAAGCCCGATCATGTGAGCGCGGCCATTGCTGCATGGACCGAGTACTTTGCGCAGGGCGACTGCCATGCACCGCCGCCGAAGGCCGCGTTGAAGCTGACGGCTTCGGCGTTGAAGAAGGCCACCAAGGTGAAGTTCGAGCCGCCCGAACATGCGTTCTTCGAACACGCCGAAGCGCTGGCCGCAGCCGTGGTCGCGGCCGAAGCCGCGCAACGCGCGCGCTGGCTCTCGCTCGTGCAGACCTGGCTCGACTACGCGCCCGCCGAACTGGTGGCGCGCAAACGCACGCGCCGCGTCGTGTCGTTCGACGATCTGCTGTCCAACTTGTACCGCGCGCTCGCCGCGCATCCGTGGCTTGCCGATGCGTTGCGCACGCGTTATCCCGCCGCGCTGATCGACGAGTTTCAGGACACCGATCCGCTGCAGTTCGCGATCTTCAGCCGCATCTTTGCGCCTGCCGGTCCGCTGTTTCTAGTCGGCGATCCGAAGCAGGCGATCTACAGTTTTCGCGCGGCCGATTTGCATACCTATCTGGCGGCGCGTGAAGCGGCGTCCGCGTGCTACACGCTGGCCGTCAATCAGCGCTCGACCGCGCCCATCGTCGAGGCGTGCAACCGGCTCTTCGAAGCCAATCCGCAAGCGTTCGTGCTGGATGGCCTCGACTATCAGCCGGTGCGTGCGGGCGAGCGGCGCAGGCTGCCATTTTCCGATCCGGACGCGAGCGCTGGTGACTTCCGCATCTGGACCTTGCCGCAAGGCGACGCCGCGTTGACCAAGCGCGAGGCTCAGCGCGAAGCGAGCGAAGCGTGTGCCGCCGAGATCGTGCGGCTCCTGCGCGGCGCGCGCGAAGGCGTGGTGACGATCGGCGACGCGCCGCTCGCGCCGGGCAACATCGCGGTGCTGGTGCAAACGCATAAGCAGGGCAGTCTGATCAAACGCGTGCTGGCCGCGTGGGGTGTCGGCAGTGTGGAGCTGGCACAGGCGTCGGTGTTCGCGACGCTCGACGCCGAGCAGATCGAACGCGTGCTGGCCGCCGTCGATACGCCCGGCGATCTGCGCCGTCTGCGCGCCGCGCTGGCCACCGACTGGCTGGGCCTCGACGCCGCGGCGTTGTGGCGACTCGAGCAGGTCGCCGACGTGCCGTCGGTCGCAGACGATCCCGCGCACGCCGCTGACGCGATGGGCTGGGTCGAACGTTTTTCGCGCTATCGCACGCTGTGGCATGAGCGCGGCTTCGCGGTGATGTGGCGCACGCTGATGCGTGAGCTGCGCGTCGCGCAACGGCTGGTTGCCGGAATGGACGGCGAGCGGCGTCTCACGAACGTGAACCACCTGGCCGAACTCGTGCAGGCGCGCGCCGCGACGCAGCCCGGTATCGCGCCGACCTTGCGCTGGCTCGCCGCGCAACGCACCCAGGGCGGTGGCGAAGACGCGCAGTTGCGGCTCGAGTCGGATCGCAATCTCGTGCAGATCGTCACGGTCCACAAATCGAAGGGGCTCGAATATGCCGTGGTGTTCTGCCCGTTCCTGAACGACGGTGGATTGCGCGAGCCGCCGTCGTCCGGTTTGCCGGATGCGCGCGAGTATCACGACGAAACCGGCGATGCGGTGTTGCACTACGGCTGCGATGACGAAGAGGCCGAGCATGCGTCGCGTTACGCGGTGCGTGAACAGGCGGCGGAACGGGCGCGGCTCGTCTATGTGGCGTTGACGCGTGCGGTGTACCGCTGCTACCTGGTCGCCGGCACGTATCTGTCGTCGCGCTCCAGCAAGGAGTCGCGCCGCAGCGTGTTGAACTGGCTCGTGGCCGGCGGCGGTCATGATTTCGGCGACTGGCTCTCCGAGCCGCCCGACGAAGCCACGCTATCGGCGCGCTGGCAGGCGTTGGCGGGTGGCCCGATCACGCTGCAGGCGCTGCCCAGGCCGGCGCGCCGCGTGCCGCTCGAAAGCCTTCAGGACCGCAGCGCGCGAATGCAGGCGCGGGCCAATCGCAGGCCGTTGCGCGATCAGTGGCGCATGGCGAGTTTCAGCGGCCTGATCGCTGCCGGCAGTAAAGCCGAAGAGATGCACGCGCCGGCGGAAGAGGTGCGCCCCGATCACGACGAGATTGCCGATGCGCTCGTCGTCACGCCCACGCCCGCGCCGCAGGCGCCGGCCTACGCGGAAGACGACATCCTCGCGTTTCCGCGCGGCGCCGCTGCGGGCGATTGTCTGCATCGCATGTTCGAACTCGCTGATTTCACAGAGCCGCATACGTGGACCGACGCCATCCGCGGGGCGTTGCGCGAGCGTCCGGCGCCGGCTGTGCCTGAACTCGCCACACGTCTGCCAGCGATGATGCACAACCTGCTCAGGGACGTGGTCACCGCGGAACTGCAGCCCGGCATGACGCTCGCCAAACTGAACCCGCATCGGCGCCTCAATGAACTCGAGTTTCTGTTCGCCGCGCCGTCGCTGGATTTCCCTGCCTTGCGCGAACTGCTGATCGAACACGGCTATCCCGACGTCGCACTGGAGCCCGGCGTGTTGCGCGGGTTCGTCAAAGGATTTATCGACATGATCGTCGAGCACGACGGACGTTTCTGGATCGTCGACTGGAAGTCGAACCATCTGGGCGACACCGCCGCCGATTACGCTGCCGTGCCGCTCGAAGCGGCCATGGCGAGCCACGCGTATCACCTGCAGGCGCTGCTTTATACGGTCGCGCTGCATCGTTATCTGAAAACGCGGGTGCGCGATTATTCGTACGACACGCACATCGGCGGCTACCTGTATCTGTTCGTGCGCGGCGTGCGTCCGCATTGGCGCGACGCCGACGGACCGGCGGGCGTGCATATGCGGCGTCCCGCATTCGAGCTGGTCGCGCTGCTCGATGCGGCCATGATCGGGGGTGTCGCATGAGCAGGTTCGAACAGAGCGCGTCGGCGCCGCCTGAGCTCGACGACATCGGCGTGAATTTGCCCGCGCCTGCGGATTTCAGTATCGCGCTCGCTGAGGGTTTCGCGCGCCGCATCGGTGCGCTGGCGCGGCGCGGCGGCGCGTCGGCAGAGGCAGTCAAGTGGGCGGCGCGCGGCGCGTTCGCCGCGAGCCGTGCGACGGCTGAAGGGCATGTGTGCGTGCCGCTTGTGGTGCTGGCGCGACGCTTCGAGGCGTCGAGCGCCGAGGTGCGCGCGGCATTGTTCGCTAGCGGCATGGCAAGCGATGGTTCGCAAAGCGCGGCGGCGTTGCGGCCGCTGGTGGTCGACGGGCAAGGGCGCTTGTATCTGGCTCGCTATTACGACTACGAACGGCGGCTTGCGCGCGCGCTGGTGGCGCATGCGCGGGCGGGGGCGGATGTCGAGCGATTGGTCGATGCTCAGGCTCGTGGGCGTGATGCTGTCGGGAGCGGTGCTGACGCGGGATCTCTTGCTGGAATCGACGCTAACGCCGACGCGCGCGCGGGAGTGGCTGCGAACGCTAGCTCGAACATCGGCACGAACTCCAACGCCAGCGTGAGCAATGGCGCTGGCCGTTTCGCCAGCGCGGACGGCGGCATGAATGCGAACGCCCAAACACTGCACGAGCGTCTCCTGCGCTACTTCGGACCACCGAAGGACGACGAAGTCGACTGGCAACGTGTCGCGGCGGTCATGGCGCTGTCGGGGCAACTCACCATCGTCAGCGGGGGACCTGGCACCGGCAAGACCACCACCGTGGTCGGCGTGCTTGCCTGCCTCATCGATGCGCGCGCGGATTTGCGCATCGCACTCGCGGCGCCTACCGGCAAAGCCGCGCAGCGCATGCAGGAGGCCTTGCTCGCGCGCGCCGGCGATTTACCGCCTGAACTCGCCGCGCGTTTGCCGCAGACGTCGTACACCCTGCATCGTTTGCTCGGCTCCGGGCCGGGAGGACGCTTCCGGCATCATCGGGATAATCCGCTGCCTTACGACGTCGTCGTGATCGACGAGGCGTCGATGATCGACGTCGCCATGGCCGCGCATCTGCTCGACGCCATCGCCCCGCAGACGCGTCTCGTGATGCTTGGCGACAAGGACCAACTCGCCGCCGTCGAGGCCGGCGCGGTGTTCGCCGAACTCAGCGCGCGTCCGGCTTTTACGCAAGGTGGTTTGCGGCGGGTCGCCGAGGCGCTTGGCATCGACGAAACGCGGCTTACGCAAGCATTGCCGGACGCATCGCGGGGCTTCGGTACGGCGCCTGGCGATTTGTTCGCGCAGCCTGACGTGCCGGACGAGGACCTGCTTGCCTATGCAGGTTCGCCGGATGGTTTCGATGAACCACCCGTAGGCGACCTTTTCGAAAGCGCAGCATTACCGCCGACGTCCGCTTCGCCCACGCAAAGCCCGCTCGCTGATTGCGTCGTCTGGCTCGAGCGCAACTACCGGTTCGGCCTGGAGTCGCCGATCGGCCGGCTGTCGCTCGCGATTCGCAACGGCTCGGCGAACGCCGCGCTGGATGTCCTGCGCACCGATCCCACGGAAACTTGCGCAGCGGCGCTTCACGAGGATGCGCACGTGACGCTTGCCGAGCGTACCGTCGCACGGCTCGCCGCAGGTTTCGCGCCCTACGCCGACGCGCTTGCAGCAGCGCTAGCAGCCGAAACACCTGACCCATTGCCGCTGTTCGACACGTTGAACCGTTTCCGCATTTTGTGCGCGACGCGCTCCGGGCCACGCGGCGTCGATCAGGTGAATGCGGCGATGGCGGCGCAGGTGCGGCGCGCGGCGGGTGTGACGCTGGCAGTGGGCGCGCAGTGGTTTGCCGGGCGTCCGGTGATGGTGACGCGCAACGACTACGCGCTGGGTCTCTTCAACGGCGATATCGGCATTGCGCTGCCGGGCGCGAGCGGCGCGTTACGCGTGTATTTCCGGACCGGCGACGGCGGTTTGCGAGCGGTATCGCCGGCGGCGCTTCCGCCGCATGACACCGCGTTCGCGCTCACGGTTCACAAATCGCAGGGCTCGGAGTTCGAGCACGCGGTGCTGATGCTGCCGTCGGTATTCAGCCGGGTGTTGTCGCGTGAACTGGTCTACACGGCGATCACCCGCGCGCGTGAACGGGTGGAAGTGATCGGCGGGCGCGCGGTGCTGACGCAGGCCATTGCGACACCGACACAGCGCGACTCCGGGTTAGCCGCGCGGATAGCGGAGGTGTGGCGCGGCGCTAAATAGCAGGTGCGGCTAGCGGGGCTGCTTCGCGGCCCAATCACGCAAATTAAGCTGCAGAACGGCAGAACGGCAGAACGGCAGAACGGCAGAACGGCAGAACGGCAGAACGGCAGAACGGCAGAAAGATGGAACAGTCCAAGCGCATTTCGCGCCGAACCCGCTCAACTAGCAGCGCCACCCGACTGCACGCGCGCCTCGACCCGGCCACGCATGGTCTTTCGATACCAGAACGTCCACAGCGTGAGGCCGCCATAAATGCCGTAGCCGATAAACGGCGAGACCACGAGGAAGCGCTCGATCGGCCAGGTCAGCGCCATCCACGCACGCAGCGCCGTTTCGCCGGTCAGTCCGACGCCCCACACCAGCGTCATCAACCGCATGGCGGAAACGAGGGCGGGCCGCTCCTGCCAAAGCGCCTCGAAGCGCGCCGCGCCGCCTTCCATTTCGCGAGCGACGGTGGCGCGCGCGAGATAGAAAATCAGCGGACGGTGCATCGGCAACGAGAGCAGAAACACCACGCCGACCGCGCCGGACACCAGCGACTCGCGCAACAGCAGCATGCGCGGACTGCCACCGAGCGCCATCGCCGCGACCGAGAGCACGATGCCGGCCACCACCAGCACGCTTAGCGCGTCGACGCGTCGAAAACGCACGAGCTCGATCAGACTCCAGACGATCGGCGGCACGGCAGAAGCGATCAACGCGCCGGTCTCGCCCAGGTGCGGCAGCGCAAGCCGGTACGCGAGCCACGGTAACAGAAAGTTGACGGCCAGTTCCAGCACAAAACCTGGACGAAGTTTCATGTGAATTTACGCTGTAAGCGAAAAACGCAGTATCGATGAACTGGCCGCGCGGACGCAAATACTTTTTCGCATCGGCAGACGCGCTCGATAGTCCGTAGTCGGTGATCGGGCGCGCGCTGTGTACACTCACGTTTCCCGATTCAAGCTCGCGTCATGACATCCCGCTATCCAATCCCGCCGAACGAAATCGAACTGACCGCAGTGCGCGCGCAAGGAGCGGGCGGGCAGAACGTCAACAAAGTCTCGAGTGCCATTCACCTGCGCTTCGACGTGCAGGCTTCGTCGTTGCCCGAAGTGTTGAAAATGCGCCTGCTCGCACTGTCCGATCATCGGCTTACACGCGACGGCGTCGTGATCATCAAGGCGCAGGAGCATCGGACTCAGGAGATGAACCGGGCGGCGGCGCTGGCGCGGCTCGATGAACTGATCGAAAGCGTCAGCGTAACGCGCAAGCCGCGCGTCGCAACCCGGCCGACGCGCGCGTCGAATCGGCGGCGCCTCGACGGCAAGGCCAAACGCAGCGAGATCAAATCCGGCCGCGGCCGGGTGGACGATTAGCGCTTGCTGCCGCGCCCGGTTGGGCGCGCATCCGTGGCCGTTGCGGCCGGCACGAAGTCGACGCACAGCACATGCGTGCCGTCATGCTCGAAGGCGAGAGCCGCGGTGTAGCAGTCCTGACCGTCGGCTAGCGAATAATGCGGGCCCATCATCGCGACGCGCCCCGGCGCGGCGAGCGCGTGCTTGAAATAAGCGCGCCGCGACCAGTTGCTGCGCGTGTCGGTATAGAGCGGCGCGAGCCGTAGCGGAGGCGGCGGCAGCGAGGCGGCTGTGACCGAGGGCTGGGTCTGTTCGCCCAGTCCGTCGGTGATGAACACACGGCGTGCTTCGCGCAGATGCCAGACCTTTTGCGCTGCCTGGCGCAGATCGCCGGTCGTCTTGTAGGTCTCGGCGGCGGCCAGCACCGCTTCAGCAAAACCTTCGAAACCGAGCCGCTGGTGGCCGGCATGCTCGCGTTCGTAGTCGGCGAACTTGCCCCACATCGATTCGATCAGCGCAGGCACCTTCGCGCAGGCCGCCTGCACGGAACTTTTCGGTTGACCGAGCCAGAAACCCTGGACGAAATCGACGTCGGCTTCCATCAGGATCATCAGCTCTTCGTCGGTTTCGACGCCTTCGGCAAGCACCAGCGTGCCGGATTGATGCAGCATCGAGACCAGATGGCCGATCATCGAGTCGTCGCCTTCGCGCTTGCCGGCGCGCGCAACCAGCGAGCGGTCGAGTTTCACGATGTCGGGGCGGAAGCGCCACACGCGATCGAAGTTCGAGAAGCCGGTGCCGAAGTCGTCGATCGCGATCAGGAAGTCACGCGGCTGCGACGCGGCGAGCATGCTGGCGACAGCGGATTCGTCGTCGGCGGGCTGCTCGAGCACTTCGATCACGATGCGCTCCTGCGGCAGACCGAAGTGCGCCGACAGTTCGTCAATGAACGCGCGTTGTGGCCAGCCGGTTTCGAACACCTGCGGGCGCGTATTCAGAAAGAGCCACCCGGTGCTGATGCCTTGCTCCATGAAATTCGCCACATGCAGGCAGCGCGCGATGCGGTCGAGCTCGCGGGCATCGGCGGCCGAGCGGGTGCCGGAAAACAGCACGTCAGGCGAGACCGGCAAACCGACTGGATCGAACGCGCGCAGCAACCCCTCATAGCCGACCACGCGCTGGTGCGTCACCGACAGCACCGGCTGGAACACGCTGTGCAAAGTTAGCGCGCGCCAAGTCGCGGTCCAGCCGGACTCGTCCCGGACCAGATGCGGGAGCAGGCCGCTCAGGGTCAATTCGCTGACGGATGGCATAAAGGCAGGCAGGAGAGCGGACATGGCGACATCGCGGCAAGCGGGTGACGGGACGCGCCAGGCGATTCGGCGCGCAACGGATGCACGGCCCACACGTGCGCTGGGCAGGTCGGATAAAGCCCGGGAACGCGGAGAGCGATGCCAGCCATGCTGGACTCCGGCGGATTAGTCAAAACCAGTCTAACAGTTTGCAATTCGCATGAATGTGCGGGTTATCACAGACGCGGGGTCATATCCACGGTGATGCCGATTTCCACGCCAATCGGCCGTCCGGCAGAGTTTGGCGCCCGCTTGGCGCGCGCCAAACCGCTTGCGCCCGGCGCTATCAAGCGCCTGTATGAAACCGAGCGTAACAGGGCGGCAAGTGGACACCCGCCAAACTCCAGGCAAGGACGGTACTCGGACGCCTGGAGGCTCGAATGCGCGATGCGGTCAGCGCGGACGAAACTTCAACAGGCACGCTGCTGTTTTGCGCGCAGGCCGCCTGCAGGTTTGACGGGCGCCGGGTATGCTGCTGCTTTTCGTGAAAGGGAGGTCAGGCATGTCGGAAATCGCGGTGGTCGCAATCTCGGTGGCGAAGCCGGGCTACGAAGAGCAATTGCGCCAGGCGCTCGAAGGGCTGGTCGGGCCGACGCGCAAGGAGCAGGGAGCGCTTCAGTACGATTTGCATTGCGACGTGCAGGAGCCGCGCCGGTTCGTGTTTGTCGAGCGTTGGGAAAGTCAGGAAGCGCTGGCGGTGCATGCCAGATCGGCGCACATCGAAGCGTATAAGAAGGCGGTGTCGGATTGGGTGGAACACGCGGAAATTCGCGTCGTGTCGAAGATCGTCTGAACGTTCAGACAAGGTGC